>JAVBXK010000052.1 GCA_030824555.1 bacterium | reverse complement strand
TTGGGGTGGGGGGCTTGGGCTCTGGGGCTCAGACCACGGTCACGGTCAGGTCACAAAGCCCGTCAACGTGGCCGTGCAGGGTGTCGCCGCGCACCACAGCTGCCACGCCTTCGGGGGTGCCGGTGTAAATCAGGTCGCCGGGTGCCAGCGTCCAGGCGGCAGACAGGTGTTCGATGGTTTCGGCGACGTTCCAGATCAGCTTGCTGACCAAGCTGGCCTGGCGCGGCGCGCCGTTGACCGTCAGGCTGATGGCCGCTTGCATCACGCCGGGCACATCGGCTGCAGGTGTGATGGGGCCGATGGGGGCCGATTGGTCGAACCCTTTGCCAATGCACCACGGGCGGCCCTGCTTTTTCATGTCGTTTTGCAGGTCGCGCCGGGTCATGTCCAGGCCCACGGCATAACCGAACACGCGGGCCAGTGCATCGGCTGCTTTGATGTGGGCACCGCCTTTCCCAATGGCCACCACCAGCTCGATTTCATGGTGCAGGTTTTGCGTGAGCGTCGGGTAGGCAATGCGCCCGGTTTCGCCCGCATTCACTGGCACCACCGCATCGGCGGGTTTCAAAAAGAAAAACGGCGGCTCACGACCGGTGAAGCCCATTTCCTTCGCATGCTCTTCGTAGTTGCGGCCCACGCAGTACACGCGGCGCACCGGAAAGCGCTCGACCGAGCCGGCCACAGGTACCGATACGACAGCAGGGGCAGGGACGACAAAACGGTCAGTTGTGGTCATGGGCGTGCACTTTCATGGGGTGGTTGAAGTGGGCAGGTGGCTGGGCATTCCCGGCAAAGTGCCAGTGTGCCATTGCAAACGCCATTGTGCAGCCAGTCTCGGCATGGTCCAGGCGCGCGCGGGGCGGGTGTTGGAGCGGCTATGCTGTGCCCGACAACATCCCTCACACATCAGACCATGAAGCTGTACAACTACTTCCGCTCTTCTGCATCGTACCGGGTGCGCATTGCGCTGGCGCTCAAAGGCTTGCCCTACGACTACGTGGGCGTTCACCTGGCCAAGGGTGACCACAAATTGCCTGCTTTCTCCCAGTTGGTGGCCGACCCGTTGGTGCCCGTGCTGGAGCTTGACGAGGGCGAGCGGTTGACGCAGTCGCTGGCCATCATGGAGTACCTGGACGAGCTGCAACCCACACCCGCTTTGCTGCCACCTGACGCCCTGGGCCGTGCCCGCGTGCGCGCGCTGACCTTGTCGGTGGCGTGCGAAATCCACCCGCTGAACAACCTGCGCGTGCTGAAGTACCTGGTGAAAGAAATGGGCGTGTCCGAGTCGCACAAAGACCAGTGGTATGCCCACTGGGTGCGCAACGGCTTGGAAGCGTTTGACCAGCAACTGGCCCACAGCCCTGACGGTGCGTTTTGCCACGGCGATCAGCCGGGCATGGCTGACTGCGTGCTGATTCCACAAATTTTCAATGCCCAGCGCTTCAACGTGCCGCTGGACGGCCTGCCCCGTGTTCAGCGCGTGGCCGATGCCTGCATGGCGCTGGACGCGTTCCGGCTGACGCAACCCTCAGCCTGTCCGGATGCAGAGGGCTGACGCCGGCTGCGCAGGCAGCGACCCCTCCGGGCTTGGCGGCTGGGTGCCCGAGTGGCCCGTGCCTGCCCACGTGCATGCGTTCATGACCACACGCAGCGGTGGCGTGTCGTTGCCACCGTTTGACAGCTTCAACCTGGGGTCGCATGTGCGCGATGACGCTGCAGCCGTTGCGCGCAACCGGCAGTTGCTGGCGCAGCGCCTGCAGGCGCGGCCGGTGTTCCTGAACCAGGTGCACGGAGTCGATTGCGTGCCGCTTGACCCGTCCGTACCCGACGCGACGGTGGCCGATGCCTGCTTCACGCAGACCCCAGGCGTGGCCTGCACCGTGATGGTGGCCGACTGCTTGCCCGTGTTGCTGGCCGACGCATCAGGCCGCGCGGTGGCCGCCGCACACGCAGGCTGGCGTGGCTTGGCCGGGGCGCACGGTGATGGCGGCGTGTTGGCTCGGGTTGTCAAGCTTTTTTGTGATCTATCGATTGTTGGTATTGATAAGTGTGCTATTGATGATGCTGGTTCTGTGGCCGAGGCATCGGCGGGCATGGTGCCTGCGGCAGGCACGCTGTCGGTGCCCGATCTGGTGGCCTGGCTGGGCCCGTGCATCGGGCCCAGCGCATTCGAGGTGGGTGAAGACGTGCGTTCGGCGTTCACCGCGCACACCGCCGAACCGGCTGGTGCGGCAGACTGCTTCAAACCTGTGCCAGGCAGACCCGGCAAATACCTGTGCGACCTGGCTCGGCTGGCCCGCTTGCAGTTGGGGGCACTGGGTGTGACACGGGTGTACGGCAATGACGGATCGGCCCGCTGGTGCACGGTCAGCCAGCCCGACACGTGGTTTTCGCACCGCCGCGATGCCGGTCCGTTGGGCAGCACCGGGCGCATGGCTGCGTGTGTGTGGCTCACATCTGCACACGGCGCCGATGCCCGCACCTGACAACGCCACGGGCACGCTACGGTTGTGTGCGGCCTTCGGGGGCGTCGGGTGCGGTGCCTGCTGGTTGCTGCGCCACAGGTTCGGCTGCGCTGTCACCAGCTGCTGACGCTGCGAAGCGTTCGGCATCCTCTTTTGCCTCGCGTTCGCGGCTGGCTTTGCGACGCAAAGGGGTGCCCATCAGGTACATCACCAGCGCGGTAGGTAGCAACCCGTAGAACAAAAAAGTTACGATACCTCCCAGCACGGTTCCACTGGGGTGATTGGCCTCGGCCACTGCCATCATCAAGGCCACATACAACCAGCCAATTGCCACCAGATACATAACAATTTCAATTCACAATGGTAGGGTGTGTCAGCATGCTGGAAGGTCATTCAACCAGACTGCAGTGTTGACGTGTGACGTGCCGCAACCCACAGTGGGTGCGGCTTATTTTCAGGAGACAGGCATGAATTTTGACCCCAAGTGGCTCGACGCCGCGCAGCAGTTCCAGAAAAACATGATGGACAGCTGGACCCAGGCGTTGGGTGCCATGGGCACTGCTGGCAAAGATGGCGCAGCGAGCAACCCGTTTGGGGCATTTGGCATGCCCGCCGGTGGCATGCCGCAAATGCCGGACTTCACCAGCGTGTCGCCCGGCTTCGGCAAATTGACCGACCTGCTGACGGTTCCGGGTGGCCCGGCTGTGAAGATCGACCCCACCCGCGCGCTCGAAATTCAAAAGCAATACCTGCAGGACGTTGCACAGGTGTGGAACCAGGGGCTGCAGGCCAAGCCATTGGCCGACCGCCGCTTTGCCAACGAAGCGTGGGCAGGCAACCCCGTGTCAGCCTTCTCGGCCGCGTTGTACCTGGTCAATGCCAAAACGCTGATGGCACTGGCCGAGGCTGTCGAGGGCGATGCCAAGAGCCGTGCCCGCGTGCGTTTCGCCGTGCAGCAGTGGATTGATGCCAGCTCACCCAGCAACTTCCTCGCCTTCAATGCCGAAGCTCAGAAAAAAGCCATCGACACCAAGGGTGAGAGCATCGCCAAGGGCGTGAAGAACCTGCTGGCTGACATGAAGCAGGGCCACGTGTCCATGACCGACGAAAGCGTGTTCGAGGTGGGCAAGAACGTGGCCACCACCGAAGGCGCTGTGGTCTTCGAGAACGACCTGTTCCAGCTCATCGAATACAAGCCCCTCACTGCCAAGGTGTACGAACGTCCGTTCCTGCTGGTGCCGCCTTGCATCAACAAGTTCTACATCCTGGACTTGCAGCCTGAAAACTCCTTCATCCGCTACGCGGTGGAGCAGGGCCACCACACGTTCGTGGTGAGCTGGCGCAACCCCAACGAAGAGCTGGCCCAGAAAACCTGGGACGATTACATTGAGCACGCCATCATCAAGTCGATCAGCGTGACGCGTGACCTCACCGGTGCCGAAACCATCAATGCGCTGGGGTTCTGCGTGGGCGGCACCATGCTGTCCACCGGCTTGGCCGTGCTGGCTGCGCGTGGCGAAAAACCCGTGAACAGCGCCACGCTGCTGACCACGCTGATCGATTTCACCGACACCGGCATCCTCGACGTGTTCATTGACGAGGCCTTCGTCAAGTTCCGTGAAATGCAGTTCGCCAACGGTGGACTGATGCCTGGCGGTGATTTGGCCACCACGTTCAGCTTCCTGCGCGCGAACGACTTGGTCTGGAACTATGTGGTGGGCAACTACCTGAAGGGCGAAACGCCCCCACCGTTCGACCTGCTGTACTGGAACAGCGACAGCACCAACCTGCCTGGCCACTACTACGCTTGGTACCTGCGCAACACCTACCTTGAAAACCGACTGGTCAAGCCCGGTGCGGCCACCGTGTGCGGTGAAAAAATCGATCTGGGCAAGGTCGATATTCCGATGTATTTCTATGGCTCGCGTGAAGACCACATCGTGCCCATCGGCGGCTCGTACGCCAGCACGCAGCACTTCCCTGGCCGCAAGCGTTTCGTCATGGGTGCGTCCGGTCACATTGCGGGTGTGATCAACCCCGCATCGAAGGGCAAGCGCAGCCACTGGATTGGCCCCGCCAACAAGTTCCCGGCCGACGTGAACGAGTGGATCGCCAGCGCGCAGGAATTCAAAGGCAGCTGGTGGACCGATTGGTCCGACTGGCTGGGCGCACAGGCTGGCAAGCAGGTGGCTGCACCCAAGTCGTACGGCTCACGCAAGTACAAAGTCATCGAAGCGGCACCTGGCAGCTATGTGAAGGCCAGGGCCAAGGCCTGATACCGTTTTTTTGTCGGGTTCCGCAGTGTCGGGACCTGTTTCAGTTTGTTTTACCCGAGGAGACTTGAATGGAAGAAATCGTCATCGTTTCAGCAGCCCGTACCGCAGTGGGCAAGTTTGGTGGTTCGTTGGCCAAAACATCGGCCACCGAACTGGGCAGCATCGTCATCAAGGGCCTGCTTGAGCGTTCCGGCTTGCCGACAGACGCCGTGGGCGAAGTCATCATGGGCCAGGTGCTGGCAGCTGGCGCAGGCCAGAACCCCGCACGTCAGGCTGTGATGAAGGCCGGTCTGGCCAAAGAAACCCCAGCGCTGACCATCAACGCCGTGTGCGGCTCCGGCCTCAAGGCCGTGATGCTGGCAGCCCAGTCTGTGGCCTGGGGCGACAGCGAAATCGTCATCGCCGGTGGCCAGGAAAACATGTCCGCGTCTCCTCACGTGCTGCTGGGCAGCCGCGACGGCCAGCGCATGGGCGACTGGAAAATGATCGACACCATGATCAACGACGGCCTGTGGGATGTGTACAACCAGTACCACATGGGCATCACCGCCGAGAACGTGGCCAAGGCCAACGGCATCACCCGCGACATGCAAGACGCACTGGCCCTGGCCAGCCAGCAAAAGGCATCGGCTGCGCAAGACGCTGGCAAGTTCAAGGGCGAAATCGTCGATGTGGTCATTCCTCAGCGCAAAGGTGACCCGCTGGTGTTCAACGCTGACGAGTTCATCAATAAAAAGACCACAGCCGAAGCGTTGGCTGGCCTGCGCCCCGCATTCGACAAAGCTGGCAGCGTGACAGCTGGCAATGCATCCGGCATCAACGACGGTGCAGCCGCCGTGATGGTCATGACCGCCAAGAAAGCCGCAGCCCTGGGCCTGACACCGCTGGCACGCATTGCCAGCTTCGGCACCACCGGCCTCGACCCCGCCATCATGGGCATGGGCCCGGTGTCGGCTTCCCAGCGTGCGCTGGCCCGTGCAGGCTGGAAAGCATCTGACGTGGACCTGTTCGAGTTGAACGAAGCCTTTGCCGCCCAAGCCTGTGCCGTGAACAAGGCACTGGACATCGACCCCGCCAAGGTGAACGTGAACGGTGGCGCCATTGCCATCGGCCACCCCATCGGTGCGTCCGGTTGCCGCATCCTGGTGACGCTGCTGCACGAAATGCAGCGCAGCAACGCCAAGAAGGGCCTGGCTGCACTGTGCATCGGCGGTGGCATGGGTGTTGCCCTGACGCTTGAGCGTTGATATTTATAAAATTTCAGGCCTCATCGCTTGATAGGTAAAGATAGTTTGCTATCGTTACCAGAAAAACCCCCGGGCCAACAGAATGGGCCCGGATCACACCAGCAGAGAAAGAAACGAGGAAACAAATGAGTCAAAAAGTTGCATACGTCACCGGTGGCATGGGTGGCATCGGTACCGCCATTTGCCAACGCTTGCACAAAGACGGTTTTAAAGTCATTGCCGGTTGCGGCCCTACCCGTGATGCACAGAAGTGGCTGGACGAGCAAGCTGCGTTGGGTTACACCTTTTACGCGTCCATGGGTAACGTGGGCGACTGGGATTCCACCGTCGAAGCCTTCACCAAGACCAAGGCCGAACACGGCACCATCGACGTGCTGGTGAACAACGCCGGTATCACCCGCGACCGCATGTTCATCAAAATGAGCAAGGAAGACTGGGACGGCGTGATCAGCACCAACCTGACTTCCATGTTCAACGTGACCAAGCAAGTCGTGGCCGACATGGTTGAAAAGGGCTTTGGCCGCATCATCAACATTTCCTCGGTGAACGGTGCCAAGGGCCAGGCTGGCCAGACCAACTACTCGGCTGCCAAGGCCGGTATGCACGGTTTCTCCATGGCTTTGGCCCAGGAACTGGCCAACAAGGGTGTGACGGTCAACACCGTCAGCCCCGGCTACGTGGGTACCGACATGGTCAACGCCATTCGCCCTGACGTGCTGGAAAAGATCGTCAACACCGTGCCCGTCAAGCGCCTGGGCCTGCCCAGCGAAATCGCTTCCATCATTGCGTGGCTGGCTTCGGACGAAGGCGGCTACGCCACGGGTGCCGAGTTTGCCGTGAACGGTGGCCTGCACATGAGCTGATCGCTGCGTGCACCGCCGGGTGGTGCACACGCACGGCCCGGCTCACGTGGAGACAAAACCCGCCTCGTGCGGGTTTTTTCATGCCCAATAGGTCCAAAGACCAATATACCTTTGGGCCACCTGGCAGTAGCATCAGAGGCAAACCACCAAACGGGTTGCGCGGACCGCGTGTCGCGCCATGCAGTTTGCTGACCGCCCCCAGACCTGCAGCCCCAGCCCCCATCATTTGCATGCACCCCGCGAAGTCCGACCGGATGGTGATCGTCATTGACGACGACATTGCCACTTTCAAGGCCCTCTCTCGTCTGGGGCCACAGGGGGGTTACACGACGAAGTCGTTTGCATGTTGCTGGGATTTTGCCCAGTGGATCAAGGCGTTGGACTCTGATGCGCCCGAGGCCAGTCTGACCATGTGCCTCGTGATCGATGCCAAGGCGCTGGTGGCCGACGTGAGCTGGTATGTGAACGAACACATCAGCCTGATCCCTAAAATTTGCATCGGCTTGCCCGCTGCCACCGCACCGCTGTCGCACCTGATGAACTCGTTTGAAGGCGAGTTCATCCGCAAGCCGTTCACATTGGCCAAGATCAGCGGCTGCATCGAGGCTGCGTTCCTGCGCCATGCGCACAGGGTCGAGTCAATGCGGCGGGCCCGAACTGTGCTGGGCCTGTTTGCACTGCTGTCACCTCGCGAGCTGGAGGTGGCCCAGCTGGTGGGGGCAGGGCTGCCGAACCTGGAGATTGCGCAGACGCTGGGCATCACCCTCAAAACGGTGAAGGCCCACCGGGCCAAGGTGATGGGCAAAACGCAATCCGGCACCATTGCAGAATTTGTCGGTAAACACAATCAATACAGGGATATTCTGGCCAAGCGCCACAACGTGCAGTCGGCTGCGGCCGGTGCCGAGGTCAACAGATGAAGCATGCGGCATTCCCTTCCATCGGGAGCATTGCACAGAAAACCATCCTGCATTGCGACCCAAACATCCCCTTGCGCGAAGTGGCCGACCTGATGGCCCACAAGCAAGTCAGCAGTGTGGTCACACAGGATGCCGATGGGTGGCGGATTTTTTCCATAGAAGAGTTGCTGGCACACGTCCACAGGGGCGGCAGCAGCGACGTGTCGCTGAACACGTTCCAACTTCGGCGATTGGATTGCCTGCCCGCCTCCGAAAAGTTGCTGGTGGTGCTGGAATACATGGACAACAACGGTCTGCACCATGTGGGCGTGGTGGACGAGCGCGGTGACCTGGTGGGTATCAGCACGCACTCGGACATCCTGACATCGATTGACCCAGCTATTTTTCTGGACAGAAAAACCGTCGGCGAAATGGTGGCCCGGCACGAACCCGTCATGTTCACCGGGGATTGGATCCTGGAAGACGTGATGCACCACTTCTGCGACATGGAAGACGCCATCATCGTGGTGGACGACGGCAAGCCGGTCGGTATCGTGACCACGAAAGACGTGTTCGGCCTGATTTTTTCAGGGGCAGATGTCTGCAAACCCCTGTCAGCGCTGATGACCAGCCCGGTGATCACCGCACACCATGGCACCACCATCAACGAGTCGTTGCTGCAACTCAAACACCACCGGATCAAACGCACCATCGTGGTCGATGACAACCAGCAACTGGTGGGCGTCATCCCGCAAAGCGAGCTGATCAGTTACGCCTATGGCTCGTGGATGAACATCCTCAAACACCATTCGTCAGAGCTGCAAGAGCTGGTTGACATGCTGGAGGTCAAGGCCCGTCGGCTTGAACTGCTGGCGGTGACCGACGTGTTGACAGGACTGGGCAACCGTCGCCTGCTTCACAAAAAAATGGATGAGGAAATCGATCGCATTGGCCGGTATGGTGCTGCCGGGTTCTCACTGGTGATGATCGACATCGACCATTTCAAACACATCAACGACACCCACGGGCACATGGTGGGCGATCTGATTCTGAAGGCTGTTGCATCGGAAATCGATAAGGCCGTCCGCAAGACCGATGCGGCCGTGCGTTGGGGTGGGGAAGAGTTCACGATGCTGCTCAGCCACACCGCCCTCGATGCGGCCGAGGTGTTTGCCGAGCGGTTGCGCATCGCCATCGAGCAGCACGTGTTCGTGTCGGACATCCGGCTGACCATCAGCCTGGGCGTGGGTGAATACGCCCCCGGTGAAAACGAGTTCGAGCTGTTTCAGCGCATCGACCGGGCACTGTACCGCGCCAAACTGGGTGGCCGCAACCGCGTCGAGACGGATCGCCGGGCCATCATCAAGACCACAATGCCTTTCATGCCCGTTGCACCACACAACGGCGGGAAGACCTTGCAAACGATGTAAGCGGGCTCATCGCGGCTCCAAGGTTGGGGCGGCAGTGCCAGGTGGCGGTTGCGAAGCCCAAGGCCCCGGTGCTACCACCTGGGGCTCGGCCGTATCGGCCATGTAATGCGGCGACATGATCTGCACACCGTTTTCGTTGAACACGTCTTGCACGTTCGAATGCAGCTGGCTGATGACTTCGGCGCGCAGTGCCGGTGCGTCGCGGCTGCTTTGTGCGCACAGGCGGTACTCGACGTAGAAGTCGGAAAGGGCAGTTTGCACCACATAAGGTTGAGGGTCGTCTGCCACACCCGGTGAGCGCCGTGCCCCTTCCATCAGCATGGCGTGCACCTGTCGCCACGGGGTGGCATAGCCGATGGTGACCGTGGTGTGGATCATGAAGCGGCCATCCTTGACCAACCGGGAAAAGTTGCGAATGGGCTGGCTGAACACCACCGAGTTCGGCATGCTCACCTCTTCGCCCAGGCCGGTGTGCACGCGGGTGGTGAACATGCCCATGCCGGTGACCGTGCCTTCCACGTCCCCCACCTTCACAAATTCACCCACCCGCAGCGAGCGGGAATACATCAGGCTCAGGCCCGACAGCGCTTGCCCCACTACGCTGGAGGCACCCAGCGACAGCATCAAGCCCGCCAGCACCGACACGCCCTTGAACGCCTCGCTGCCCGCACCGGGCAGGTAGGGGTACGCCATGGCCAGTGCAAACAGCCAGATGGCGGCGGTGGTCAGCCGACGGGTGGGCACGGCCGTGTCGGCGTCGAGCCAGTTCACGTGTGCCTCACCGTTTTCCACGCGCTGCAAAAAACCGCTGGTGGCGCGGGCCACAGCACGTGCCAGCACAAATATCAGCGCTGCGGTCAGCAAGTCTGGCACGGCACCGGCAATGGCCGATGCAAATTGACCGAACAGCCCAAGCAACCACGCGGTGGAGCGCTCGCCCCACGGCCGGGTGTAGGCAAACTGATGGAACACAAACGTGGCCCAGGCATCCAGCAGCAACAGTATCAAAGCCCAGGTGATGGCAGCGGTGGCTGCGCGCGTGGCCGTGCGGGCATGGTTGGCATAGTCCACCAGCCAGGTGCCCAACTGGCTTTGTTTGCCCTGCTCGCGCAGCAAGTTGTGCATGCGCACGGTTGTGCGGTGCCTGATGGTCAGCAACAGGCGCATCAACGCATAGGCCAGCAGCGTGGCCAGCAACGAATACGCCGCACCTTCGGCCCATTTTTTGGGGTTGGTGCGCTCGCTGGCTTCGTTCACTGCTGTTTGCAGGCGTTGCGCCACGTCTTGCGAAGCGGCCTCCAGCAGTCCGGCTGGCCGTGGGCCACCCAGGTCGCCAGGCACCACGAAAAACACGGGCTGCCCGTCCAGCTCCAGGCGCACGGCATCGCCCAGCAGCACCCGTGTTACCACCCCAGGCCCGTTGGTCTCCATGGCGTTGGAGACGGCCAAGCGGGCCAGCTCGGCCCTGTCTGCGGGGGTGTCGCCCAGCAAATCGGCACGGAACGTGACGATCTTGCGGTTGTTCAGGATCAAGGGCACCGCATGCACTTGTTGCGCGGCGGTGGCCACGGGTGCCACTGCGAGGTCCAGCGGCTGTGCCTGTACAGGTCCGGCCCAAACCCAGAGCAGCGCGCAAAGCCACCAGGACAACCCGAGCAGCCGACGGATGGCGAGGCCCCCACGCTGGCAAGCCAGGTGGGTCAGTGTGGCAAGAAATATCATTTTTGTAGCTATCTATGCAATCAATATATGTGTCACATGGCATATTTGATGTTAATTAAAATGCCATCTGTAATGCCATGAACGGTGAGCCAGCTCACGGCACGCTCCGTTTGCTGGCTCTCCATTTACGATCCGTGTCCGTCAATCCGCAGAATAAACAATGATTGCAAGCCCACCAAACAGCATGTGGAAAATTTCAGTGGCACCCATGCTGGACTGGACCGACAGACACTGTCGCTACTTTCACAGGCTGCTGACCCGGCGCACGCTGTTGTACACCGAGATGGTGACCACGGGCGCCTTGCTGCACGGCGACGTGGCCCGTCACCTGCGCTTCAACGCCGAAGAACACCCCGTGGCCCTGCAACTGGGCGGCAGCGAGCCCGCCGACCTGGCCCACTGCGCCAAGTTGGGCGAGCAATGGGGTTACGACGAAATCAACCTGAATTGCGGCTGCCCCAGTGAACGCGTGCAGCGCGGTGCCTTCGGTGCCTGCCTGATGGCCGAGCCCCAGCTGGTGGCCGACTGCGTGAAGGCCATGGTCGACGTGGCCAGCGTGCCCGTCACGGTGAAGCACCGCATCGGCATCGACAAAACCGAAAGCTACGACTTCGTGCGCGACTTCGTGGGCACCGTGGCCCAAGCCGGCTGCCAGGTGTTCACCGTGCACGCACGCAACGCGTGGCTCAAGGGGCTGAGCCCCAAAGAAAACCGCGAGGTACCCCCCCTGCGTTACGAGCTGGCCTACCGCCTGAAGGCCGACTTCCCCGCGTTGACCATCGTCGTCAATGGCGGCATCGCCGGCACCGAACCCATGCGCACGCACCTGCAGCACGTGGACGGCGTGATGATCGGGCGCGAGGCCTATCACAACCCCTGGGCCATGGCCGAATGGGATGCGCTGTTCTGGCCAGTCGCGCAGCCGGGTGAGCCCGCCGACGGCAGCGCTGGAACCGGCGCAGCCGATGCCACCCATGCCACGCGGTCCGTCGCACCACTGACCCGCGAAACAGTGGAAGAAGCGATGGTGGCCTACATGGTGCAGCAGGCCACCGAACACGGCACACCGTGGTCGCACATCGCGCGTCACATGCTGGGTTTGCGCAACGGCACGCCGGGCGCACGCAAGTGGCGCCAGGTGTGGAGCGACCACCGCCTGAAACACCTGCCCGCAACCGAGGTGCTGGCGCAGGCTCGGGCGGTGCTGGCATGAAGCAGCGCATCCGCTTGCTGCTCCTCGCCGTGCGCGACTTGCTGCTTTCCGCTGGCCCCCTGGTGGCATTGGTGGCGGGCCTGGTGGTGCTGGCGTTCTGGTGGCTGGACCCCAACCCGCCCAAACGCGTGGTGCTGGCCACCGGCCCCGACCAAAGCGCCTACGCCGCCTTCGGCCAGCGCTACGCCGATGCATTGGCCGCCCAAGGCATCGAGCTGGTGCTGAAGCCCACCGACGGTTCGTCTGACAACCTGGCCCTGCTACGCGCAGGTGATGCCGATCTGGCGTTTGTGCAAGGCGGCAGCGCCACCTTCACCGAAACCGATGCCGAGGAGCTGACGACGCTGGGCAGCCTGTTCGTCGAGCCGGTGTGGCTGTTTTACCGCGAACGGGCTGCACTGCGCCGCACGGGCCATGCGCGCATCACCCATGTGGCGCAACTGAAAGGCTGGCGTGTCAACGTGGGTACGCCAGGCAGCGGCGTGCCCCTGTTGTTTGACAGCGTGCTGGCCGCCAACCGCATGACCAGTGGTGACCTGGTGTTGTCCAGGTCAGAGCACACGCCTGCCACGGTGGCGTTTTTGGGCGGTGAGGTCGATGCGCTGGTGTTCGCCTCGGCACCCGAGTCACCGCTGGTGCAGATGCTGTTGCAAACACCCGGTGTGCGGCTGCTGGATTTTGAGCAGGCGCAAGCCTACGCACGCCGGTTTGCCTACCTCAAACCCGTGGTGTTGCCGCAAGGTGTGGTGGACCTGGGCCGCAACATACCGGCCACCAACGTGAGCCTGATTGCGCCCACCACCAACCTGCTGGCCCGTGCCGACACGCACCCCGCCGTGCTGCAACTGATGGCCCAGACCGCCGTCACCCTGCACGGCACGCCTGGCTGGTTCAGGCAGCTGCACGAGTACCCCAACTTGGCTCAGGCCGAACTGCCCGTGGCTGCCGAAGCTCAACGTGCACAGACGGCTGGCATGCCCTTTTTGCAGCGCCACGTGCCTTTCTGGCTGGCCAACCTGGTGGAGCGCATGTGGCTGGCCCTGGGTTTGATCCTGGCGTTGGCACTGCCGCTGTCTCGCATCGTGCCGCCGCTGTACACCATGCGCATCCGGTCACGTGTGTTCAAGTGGTACGCCCAGTTGCGCGACATCGAGCGGCGGGCGGCCGAGGCACCTGACCCCGCAGCAGCCTTGCCCGCGCTGCTGGCCGAGCTGGACGCCCTGGACCGCTGCACCGACGACATCGTGGTGCCATTGGCCTACACCGACGAGCTGTATGCCCTGCGCAGCCACATACAGTTGGTGCGAAAAAAGCTGATGCGCACAGGATAAATTGTGAATAAAAAAGTGCTTAACCGCATGATTTGATTGCGCAGTCAGCTATCAAATAAAGTTTGGTCGTGCGCCAGCACCTGTTTGACCAGCGGGTGCATGACCTTGCGCTCCGAGCCGATCAGGTAGAACTGCTCGGCCACCGTGCCGCACCCGGCCAGCCGTTGCAGGCCCATGCGGGTGTGCAGGTCGCCCTTGACCAAGTCGGGCGAGGGGAACACGCCCATGCCCGTGGCTCCGAAAGTGTTCAGCAGCGCGCTGTCTTCAAACTCGCCCACCACACGGGGTTGCACATGGTGCGCTTCGAACCACTGGGCCAACCGGCGGCGCACCGCAGAGTGGGTGGTGGGCAGCAGCAGCGGCAGTTGGGCCAGCGTGGCGGCCGTGCGGGCGGCATCTTCGCTGTCTGCGCCATCAGCGCCCTCGGTACCAGTCGCCTCAACCGGGTGACGTGTTTGAGGTGGGACTGCTGGTGGGGCATACCGGTCCAGTCGGCCCAGCCGGTCAGGGGACCCAGCCTCGGGTGCCGTGGCTGCCCAGGCGGTGGCCCAGCGCGCCGCCAGTTCGGGCGTGCCATACCAGCCGATGGGCGACGAACCCAGCGCATGGCTGTACACACGCACGTTGTCGTTGGGCGGGGCAGGGCGGTCGGCCAGCACCATGTCCAGCCGGTGCAGGGCCAGGTCGGCCAGCAGGTCTTCAAACTCGTCGTCATGGCATTCCAGCCGCAAGTTGGGCTGCGCCAATACCGACCCCAACAAGCGCGGAATGGCCATTTTGGGCAAGCCATCTGAAATGCCCACGCGCAGGGCAATTTGCGGCGCTTCGGTGGCGGCACGCAATACGTCGGGCAGTTGCTCGCCCAGCTGGAACAGCTGTTCAGCCTGTGCGTAGGCAGCGTGGCCCGCTTCGGTCAGGCCCACGTTGCGGCCCACGGGCTTGAGCAACTGATGGCCCAGCGAGCGCTCCAGTTCGCGCACCTGTGCGCTGATGGTTTGCACCGCCATGCCCAGGCGCTCGGCGGCCCGTGACATGCCGCCTTCCTTGGCAACGACCCAGAAGTAGTACAGGTGCTTGTAGTTGTAGGTGGTCATGACTTGTGATTTCAATTCGTTTTAAACAGAATGTAAATCATTAATGCGCTGCTTTTTTGGGATTGTTGGCGGCGGCACGATGAAGGCCTCTCTCAACCCAACAGGAGTTCAAACATGGAAGTTGTCATTCAAGCCCATCACCCGGATGCCCAGGCATTGCGCGCTCAGGCTGAAAGCCGGGTCAGGATTGCCACGCAGCGCCTGTCCAGCTTTGTCAGCCGTGCCGTGGTGCGCCTGAAAGACCTGAACGGCCCACGCGGCGGGGTGGACAAGCTGTGCCAGATCCAGTTCAACACAGCCAACGGTGGTGTGCTGGTGGTGTCGTCGCGCGGAGCCGATTGGCGGGCCACGCTGGAAGTGGCTTTGGCCCGTGCCAGCCACACGCTGTCGCGCCGTTTCAGTGCACGCAAACCCAAGTCCACGGTCAAGCCCGGTACGCTGAAGGGTACCGATGCCCGTGACTTGGGCTGAGAGGCAGAGCGTCCGGCTCCCCTATCATCTGGCCGTGCAGCAGCGGTGTCCGCAACGTGCCGCTGCATCTCCCTTCGTTACTTTTGACAGGAGCCCCTTCATGGCCATGGACGTGATCGACTACGACATTCGCGGTGCAGAAATGCAGTTTGTGGAAGTGGAGCTGGACCCCGGCGAAGCCGCCATCGGTGAGGCGGGCAGCCTCATGTTCATGGACGCAGGCATTGCCATGGACACGGTGTTTGGCGACGGGGCGCAGCAAAGCGGCGGGTTTTTTGGCAAGCTCATGGGCGCGGGCAAGCGCCTGATCACCGGCGAATCGCTGTTCACCACCGTGTACACCAACAACGGCTCAGGCAAGCAGCGTGTGGCGTTTGCCGCGCCTTACCCCGGCAAAATTTTGCCCATGGATTTGCGTCAGCTGGGCGGCACGCTCATTTGCCAGAAAGACGCGTTTTTGTGCGCCGCGCGTGGTGTGAGCTTGGGCATTGCTTTTCAGCGGAAATTGTCGGTGGGCTTTTTCGGTGGCGAAGGCTTCATCATGCAAAAGCTCGATGGCGAAGGCTTGGCTTTTGTGCACGCGGGTGGCACGGTGGTCAAGCGCGAACTGGCCGCAGGGCAAACGCTGATGGTGGACACCGGTTGTGTGGTGGCCTACACGCCCAATGTGAACTTTGAAATTCAATACGTCGGCAAAATCAAAACCGCGCTGTTCGGTGGTGAGGGGTTGTTCCTGGCCAAGATGACTGGCCCCGGCACCGTGTGGCTGCAAAGCCTGCCGTTTTCTCGCCTGGCATCGCGCATTTTTGCGGCGGCGCCACAGCGCGGTGGCTCGAAGGAAGAAGGCTCGGTGCTGGGTGGCTTCGCTGCGGGCGGCTTGCTGGGTGGCGCGATGGGGGGCTTGATTGGGGGCGACAACGGCGACTGATGTCCATCAGACAACCTGGACGCCAGCAATCTGTATCGAGCTGACTACCAGCGTACCTGCTGGATGCGGCCCTCTTCTGTCGCAAGCAATGCTTGGGCGTGCCCCAGCGGGACGACGGTTGGACGCAATGAATCCTTTGAAACAATGCGTTTGATTTCTTGCCCTGACGACACGTCGAGCACATGCAGCACATTGTTCAAGTCCAACGCAAACAGTTGATCTCCCCGGCTGACAAGCTCCGCCATCATGGGGGCCCAATTGGTGTGAGCTTGACCGTAATTGGTGGTTTGATGTCGCCAACGGACACCGCCCATTTGTGTATCGATGGCATAGACCCAGCCCGTGGGGGACCACAGGTAAGCGGAATTGCCCGTCACGTGGTGTGAGTTGATGAAGTTGCCTGCATTGAAGGTCCACAACACCTTGCCATCGAGAATGGAAATGCCGTAAAGCAACTCTTTGTAGCTGCCCGCTACCAATATCGAACCACTGACATGCAGCTGGCGCAAGTACTGCCATTCTTCACTGCGGTCAAGTTGCCATTTCAGGTGCCCATCATGAGTTGACAGGGCATACAGGATGCCGTTGCCGGGGCAGAACAAAACGGTGTCACCTGCCACCACAGGGGCATAGGACGTCAACGTGTCGGGTGTGCTTGCAAAGCGCCACAGTACTTTTCCGCTGCTGTTGTCCAGGGCCAGAAGTTCATGTCCATCACCTGCAAAGGTGTGGGTGGGGGTCACGCAAGGCGCGCCCATTTGTTGGTGGGCGGTGTGCAGCCACACACGCTTGCCGTTGGTCACGTCCCAGGCGCCCAGCTCATTCAATCCACCCACCAGCATCTGCCGCCCGATTGCGCGAGGGCGAAACACCGCATCTGCGGACAAGCCGTGCTCGACACACCATGCCACTTTGGGTGATCTGGGTTGAATGCAACCCACCGTCTTGTCCCCAGCAAACAAGACCCGGTCATTTGACCAGGTCAGTGGGGCCAGCAGCGTGTTCGCGCTGTCCCATTCCTTTGCCACAAAGAAAGCGCTTTCGTACTCCTTTCGGGCACCAACGCCTTGTGCAGCTTGGCTCAGGCCCGGAATCCACATCCCAGTGGCCAGCGCCGCCAGGATGTGTCTGCGTGTTGCAGTCGCAGGTTTGGGCATCAATCGCACTTGGCTCCCTGCTTGATCCACAGAGACAAAATGGATGTGCTGGGGTGATCGCGATTTTCAGCCGGACTGATGCCGGGAGGCATGCGGTCCTCGACCAGGTGCTGCCACAAGAAGCTCAGGTCCGGGTCGCCTGGAATGACGACTTTGGTTGCTTTGTCCACGCCTTTGGCCACTGAGTCGGCACCCAACATGATGCCTGCGTGGGTTCGCAGGTTCAGCTCATGAAAGCTTGGTGGCTCTTGATTCGACATGTGGCATGCGGTGCATGCAGGGGTGTTGGGACCGAAAGCGTTCGCTTTCCTGAACAAAGGGCCCACATTTTTTTTGAAGTTGTCGTCGTCTTTGGCCCCGTCAACGATCCAGTTTTTGACTGCCAGGTAATTGGGTGTGTCATGGGGGAGGTGAAAGCCGGCGCCCAATGGCATGCGGTTGTTGCGCAGGCGTCGGATCAGGACATCTCGTTTGGGGTCTTTGCCTGCTACGAAGAGGGCGCGTTTGGGTTCTTCCGTAGAGCCCTCATTGATACCCTTGCAAGTAGACAAGTCCAACCCGCGGAAACTCTTGGTGGCATCTTGAGACGAGTGACAAGTTGTGCACGCAGCGCCTGAGCCAAATGCGTTGGGTGTCTGCATCAGGGTGTTGATGGTCTTGTATGAAATGGGCAAATTGCGGCTGACAATCAATTCCTGAACCGCGCCACTGTCTTCGCTGTTTGCCTTGACCTTGCCCTCTCGCACGTCATGAATCAGTTGTTCAGCCAGGGTGCGCGGTCGTTTCTCATCTGCATTGGCCGTGCCGGTGAACATCAGTGCTGTTGCCACACAGCCAGTAAACACGATGGCCATGGCACGCCTTGCGCCGAGTTGCTTTTTTGTAACCACTTGTAACTCCTGTGATGAGAAGGCTGAATGTTGGACTTTGCCAACCACTTCTTCAACAGGGTTTACAAGTAAGCAAATACACCAATGAATGGTTTTCTGTTATGCGAGTGACGTAGGAATATGGCGTGCAACTTCGCAGTCTATTTGCCAGACTGGCTGGCTCCTCAGACGGCGGCGTTCAGCCCATTCGCAAAGTGCTCGCGCATGCGGGCGGTGGTGGCTGCGGCATCGCGTGCTGCCAAGGCCTGCATGATGGCGCGGTGCTCGGCCAGTGATTCTTCTATGCGGCCGCTTTTCAGCAGCGAGTTGTGGCGGTTGAGCTTCATGACCTTGCGCAGGTCGGCCACCATCTGATCGCGCCAGCGGTTGTTGGCCAGCTCCAGCAGGCGCATGTGAAAGCGTTCGTTGATGTCAAAAAAGGCTTCGGCGTCCTGCACCGCCGCTTCCAGTTTGCTGTGCAGGTCAGCCAGCTCGGACATCTGGCTGCTTTCGGCCGTGGTGGCCACCACGCCGGCCGCATCGCTTTCCAGCAGGCTCAGCAGGTGGTAAACATCGCGCAAGTCTTGCTCGGACACCTCGGTCACGTAGGCCCCACGGCGCACCTTCATGGTGACCAGGCCTTCTGCGGCCAACACCTTCAAGGCCTCGCGCAGCGGCGTGCGGCTGATGCCCAGTTGGTCGGCAATGCGCAGCTCGTCAATCCAGCTGCCGGGTTCCAGCTCACGGCTGAAGATGCGCTGACGCAGCAGCTCAGCCACTTCTTCGTACAGTGCGCGGGAGGTGAGGGTGACGGCAGCCATGGGCCAGCATTGTAAGGGCTGCACAATTTTCTGAATACATAATTATGAATCACGTAAAATGCCGTGTTTCACCCATTCCCTGTTGCACTGTCGAGGTCTGCCCATGTCGTCATCCGAATTCAAGCCCGCCACCCTGTCCGATTGGGAAAAGGCCGCCGCCAAGTCCCTGAAGGACAAGCCGTTGTCCAGCCTGAATTGGGTCACGCCCGACGGCATCACTGTCAAGCCGCTGTACACCGCTGCCGACACGGCCAACCTGCCGCACGCCGACACGCTGCCCGGTTTCGAGCCCTTTTTGCGCGGCCCCCAGGCCACCATGTACGCGGTGCGCCCCTGGACCATCCGCCAGTACGCCGGTTTCTCCACCGCTGAAGAATCCAACGCGTTTTACCGCAAGGCTCTGGCCGCAGGCGGGCAGGGCGTTTCCGTGGCGTTCGACTTGGCCACGCACCGGGGCTATGACTCTGACCACCCCCGTGTGACCGGCGACGTGGGCAAGGCCGGTGTGGCCATTGACAGCGTGGAAGACATGAAAATTTTGTTCAACGAGATTCCGTTGGACAAAGTGTCGGTGTCCATGACCATGAACGGCGCGGTGCTGCCCGTGCTGGCCGGTTATGTGGTGGCCGCTGAAGAGCAGGGTGTGACGCAAGACAAATTGAGCGGGACCATTCAGAACGACATTCTGAAAGAGTTCATGGTGCGCAACACCTACATCTACCCGCCAGAGCCCAGCATGCGCATCATTGGCGACATCATCGAGTACACGGCCAAGCACATGCCGAAGTTCAACTCGATTTCCATTTCGGGTTACCACATGCAGGAAGCCGGTGCCAACCAGGCGCTTGAAATGGCCTTCACCCTGGCCGATGGCCGTGAGTACGTGAAAACGGCCATTGCCAAGGGCATGGACGTGGACGACTTTGCTGGCCGCCTGAGCTTCTTCTGGGCAGTTGGCATGAACTTCTACCTGGAAATTGCCAAGATGCGCGCAGCCCGTTTGCTGTGGACGCGCATCATGAAGGGCTTTGACGCCAAAAACCCCAAGAGCCTGATGCTGCGTACGCACAGCCAGACCAGCGGCTGGAGCCTGACCGAGCAAGACCCCTACAACAACGTGGTGCGCACCACCATCGAGGCCATGGCCGCCGTGTTCGGTGGCACGCAGAGCCTGCACACCAACTCGCTGGACGAAGCCATCGCGCTGCCCACGGCCTTCAGCAGCCGCATTGCGCGCAACACGCAGCTCATCATCCAGGAAGAAACGCACATCACCAGCGTGGTGGACCCCTGGGCTGGCAGCTACATGATGGAAACGCTGACCCAGCAAATGGCCGACGAAGCCTGGAAAATCATTGAAGAAGTCGATGCGATGGGCGGCATGATCAAGGCTGTGGACAGTGGCTGGGCCAAGCTGAAAATCGAGGCCGCCGCCGCTGAAAAGCAAGCCCGCATCGACTCTGGCCGCGACGTGATCGTGGGCGTGAACAAATACAAACTGGCCAAGGAAGACCCCATCGACATCCTGGACGTGGACAACGTCAAGGTGCGCGAAGGCCAGATCGACCGTCTGAAAGCCATCCGTGCCAGCCGCGACAGCGCTGCCGTGAATGCCGCGCTGCAAGCCCTGACCACTGCCGCCGAAGCCAACAACGGGAACCTGCTTGACCTGGCCATCAAGGCCATTCGCCTGCGTGCCACGGTGGGCGAGGTGAGCGACGCGCTTGAAAAAGTGTTTGGCCGCCACCGTGCGGATACCCAGAAGGTGACCGGTGTGTACGCTGCTGCCTACGACTCAGCAGAAGGCTGGGACAAGCTGAAAGAAGAAATTGCACAGTTTGGCGACGAACAGGGCCGCCGCCCCCGCGTGATGATCGCCAAACTGGGCCAGGACGGTCACGACCGTGGCGCCAAAGTGGTGGCCACCGCGTTCGCTGACTTGGGCTTTGACGTCGACATGGGCCCGCTGTTCCAGACGCCCGAAGAATGCGCCCGCCAGGCCATTGAAAACGACGTGCACGCCGTGGGTGTGAGCACGCTGGCCGCAGGCCACAAAACCCTGGTGCCCGCCATCATCAATGCGCTGAAAGAGCAGGGCGCCGACGACATCATCGTGTTCGTAGGCGGCGTCATTCCCCGCCAGGACTACGACATGCTGTACGAAGCTGGCGTGAAGGGCGTTTACGGCCCGGGCACCCCCATTCCCGCCAGCGCCAAGGATGTGCTGGAGCAGATTCGCAAAGCCATCGCCTGAAAGACCACTGCATGATGGGTTGATTTGGTATATATTTTTGATATGTATCAAAATCGCAGGAGCCACACCATGACCACCGCCACATTAGCTACCGCCAAAGTGTTCACTACCGGCCGAAGCCAAGCCGTGCGCCTGCCCAAGGCGTTTCGGTTTGCCACGGACGAAGTCACCATTGAAAAGGTGGGCAATGCCGTTGTGCTGAGGCCTAAGCTGACCGGCAAAGACGAGTGGTGGGCGGAAATGGAGAAGGTGCTTGCGGGGTTCGATGGCATGCCCGAGCACATTGAGCGCGACCACGCCCACCTGAGCGATCCCGTGAGCTTCGACTGATTCGCCATGTATTTTCTGGATACCAACATCTGTGCGTATTTCATTTCGAGGCGGTATCCCGCTGTGACGGCCAGGTTTCGTGCGGCTGAGCCCAGCGACTTGGCCATTTCATCGCTGGTCGCTGCGGAGTTGGCCTATGGCGTGGAACACAGCGCAAGGGTCGAGGAAAACCGCCGGGCTCTGAGCGGCTTTCTTCATCTCATCACGGTCGTGCCTTGGGATGAATCTGCCATGTGGCACTTTGCCAGGAACAAATCCAGGCTGAAGAAATCGGGGCAACCCATCGGTGAACTGGATTTGCTCATCGGTTGCCAGGCGCTCGCGCTTGATGCCGTGATGGTCACCAACAACACCCGCGAGTTCGAGCGCATCGAGGGCTTGAAGCTGGAGAACTGGGCCGCATGACCCCAATGCTTGACCACATCGTCAGCGGCAACCCCGCCCAGCAGCGCCGTGCCATGGCCAAGGCCATCACGCTACTGGAGTCCACCCGTGCCGACCACCGCGCCCAGGCCGACGAGCTGCTGACAGCCATGCTGCCGCACACCGGTAAGTCTCTGCGCCTGGGCATCAGCGGCGTGCCGGGCGTGGGCAAAAGCACCTTCATCGAGGCCTTGGGCCTGTACCTGATTGGCCTGGGTCACCGCGTGGCCGTGCTGGCGGTGGACCCATCGTCCACCGTGTCGGGCGGCAGCATTCTGGGCGACAAAACCCGCATGGAGCACCTGTCGGTCCACCCTGACGCCTACATCCGTCCCAGCCCCAGCAGTGGCACGCTGGGCGGCGTGGCCGAAAAAACACGCGAAAGCATGTTGGTGTGCGAGGCCGCTGGCTACAGCGTGGTGCTGGTGGAAACCGTGGGCGTGGGCCAGAGCGAAACGGCCGTGGCCAACATGACCGACATGTTCTGTCTGCTGCAACTGCCCAATGCGGGCGACGACCTGCAGGCCATCAAGAAAGGCGTGATGGAGCTGGCCGACCTGGTGGTCATCAACAAGGCCGACATCGACCCCAACGCCGCCACGCGTGCGAGGGCACAGATCATGTCCAGCTTGCGGTTGTTGGGGCTGCATGGCAACCCCGAGCATGTTCACCATGATCAAGAAATATGGCACCCGCAAGTCATCCAGCTCAGCGCGCTGCTGGGCCAGGGCGTGGACACGTTCTGGGCCGAAGTGCTGCGCTACCAGACCTTGCAAACCGCCAATGGCAAGCTGGCTGCGCGCCGCCAGCATCAGGCGCAAGCCTGGATGTGGGAGCGCATCGACGCCGGACTGAAGCTGGCTTTTCGCCAGCACCCGGCTGTGCGTGCGCAGTTGGAAGCGCTCACGCGCCAGGTGGCCAGCGGCGACGTGGCCGCCAGCACCGCCGCACGGCAGCTGCTGGCGTTGTACGCTGGGCAAGGGCCTGCAGCAGTTTGAAAAATGAGAGTAAAAAACAGGAGCTGATATTTTGTGTAAAAAAACATCTCATCGCTTTTATTTGAATAATAGTTTGCTATTTATATTTTGATTTTTTCTTTAAAAATTCAGCCATTTTTCATTTGAAATTTCAGTTGGATGCGCCGCTGCATCAGCCGGTGAGCCACTGAAAACCACCCCCATTCCGTCCCCCTGAAAGAGTCCACCATGCAAGACATCCTTGACCAACTGGAAGAAAAACGTGCCGCTGCCCGCTTGGGCGGTGGCCAAAAGCGCATCGACGCACAGCACAAGAAGGGCAAACTGACCGCCCGCGAGCGCATCGAGGTGCTGCTGGACGAAGGCACGTTTGAAGAATGGGACATGTTCGTCGAGCACCGCTGTGCTGACTTTGGCATGGCCGACCAGAAGATTCCTGGCGACGGCGTGGTCACCGGCTACGGCATGATCAACGGCCGCCTGGTGTTCGTGTTCAGCCAGGACTTCACCGTGTTCGGCGGCGCGCTGTCCGAAGCGCATGCCGAAAAAATCTGCAAGGTGATGGACCAGGCCATGAAGGTGGGCGCACCGGTCATCGGCTTGAACGATTCAGGCGGTGCCCGCATTCAGGAAGGCGTGGCGTCCTTGGGCGGCTATGCCGACGTGTTCCAGCGCAACGTGATGGCCAGCGGCGTCATCCCGCAAATCAGCATGATCATGGGCCCCTCGGCCGGTGGTGCGGTGTACTCGCCCGCCATGACCGACTTCATCTTCATGGTGAAGGACAGCAGCTACATGTTCGTCACCGGCCCCGAAGTGGTGAAAACCGTGACGCACGAAGAAGTGACTGCCGAAGAACTCGGCGGCGCCGTGACGCACACCACCAAGAGTGGCGTGGCCGACCTGGCCTTTGAAAACGACGTGGAAGCGCTGCTGATGCTGCGCCGCCTGTACAACTACCTGCCGCTGTCCAACCGCGAAAAGGCCCCCGTGCGCCAGAGCGGCGACGCTGTGGGCCGCGTCGAGTTGAGCCTGGACACCCTGGTGCCCGAGAACCCCAACAAGCCCTACGACATGAAGGAGCTGATCGTCAAAACCGTGGACGATGGCGACTTCTTCGAGCTGCAGCCCGAGTACGCCAAGAACATCCTCATCGGCTTTGCCCGCATGGATGGTCAGACTGTGGGCATCGTGGCCAACCAGCCGCTGGTGCTGGCCGGTTGCCTGGACATCAAAAGCTCCATCAAGGCTGCGCGCTTCGTGCGCTTTTGCGATGCGTTCAACATCCCGGTCATCACGTTCGTGGACGTCCCCGGCTTCATGCCCGGTACATCTCAAGAATACGGCGGCATCATCAAGCACGGTGCCAAGCTGCTGTACGCGTATGCCGAGTGCACGGTGCCCAAAATCACTGTCATCACCCGCAAGGCCTACGGCGGCGCGTACGACGTGATGGCTTCCAAGCACCTGCGCGGCGACGTTAACCTGGCCTGGCCCAACGCCGAAATTGCGGTGATGGGTGCCAAGGGCGCGGTGGAAATCATCTTCCGCGAAGACAAGGGCGACCCCGCCAAACTGGCCGCCAAAGAAGCCGAATACAAAGCCCGCTTCGCCAACCCGTTTGTGGCCGGTGCCCGTGGCTTCATCGACGACGTGATCCTGCCGCACGAAACGCGCAAGCGCATCTGCCGTTCGCTGGTGATGCTGAAAGACAAAAAGCTTGAGAACCCCTGGCGCAAGCACGGGAACATCCCACTCTGATCGCCCGGACGTTACCCAAGGAGCCAAAGAACATGTTTACCAAAATCCTGATCGCCAACCGTGGCGAAATTGCCTGCCGCGTCATTGCCACCGCCCGCAAAATGGGCATCCAAACCGTGGCGGTTTACTCCGATGCCGACAAGGAAGCCCGCCACGTCAAGCTGGCCGACGAGGCCGTCAACATCGGCCCGGCACCCAGCCGCGAAAGCTATTTGCTGGCCGACAAAATCATTGCCGCCTGCAAGGCCACCGGCGCGCAGGCCGTGCACCCTGGCTACGGCTTTTTGAGCGAGAACGCCGAATTTTCCAAGCGCGTGGAAGAAGAGGGCATCATTTTCATTGGCCCCAAGCACTACTCCATCGGCAAGATGGGCGACAAGATCGAGTCCAAAAAGCTCGCCGGTGCCGCAGGCGTGAACTGCATCCCCGGTGTGAACGATGCCATCGAAACGCCCGAAAAAGCCGTTGAAATTGCCCAGGGCATTGGCTACCCCGTGATGATCAAGGCCAGCGCCGGCGGCGGTGGCAAGGGCCTGCGCGTGGCCTTCAACGACAAGGAAG
The DNA here is from genome assembly GCA_030824555.1 of bacterium. Lineage (GTDB taxonomy): Bacteria > Pseudomonadota > Gammaproteobacteria > Burkholderiales > Burkholderiaceae_C > UBA2334. Next base: position 42,037 of record JAVBXK010000052.1, on the reverse strand, counting down.
CGTTTGAAGGCTTCACCAGCTGCCGCAACGAGGCACGCAACAGCTTTGGTGATGACCGCGTGTTCATCGAAAAGTTTGTGGAAGAACCCCGCCACATCGAAATCCAGCTGATTGGCGACAGCCACGGCAACGTGCTGTACCTGAACGAGCGCGAGTGCTCCATCCAGCGCCGCCACCAGAAGGTGATTGAAGAGGCGCCGTCTCCCTTCATCAGCGAAGCCACCCGCAAAGCCATGGGCGAGCAGGCCGTGGCCCTGGCCAAGGCCGTGAAGTACGAAAGCGCCGGCACGGTGGAGTTTGTGGTGGGCAAGAACCAGGACTTCTACTTCCTGGAAATGAACACCCGCTTGCAGGTGGAGCACCCGGTCACGGAATGCATCACCGGGCTGGACCTGGTGGAGCTGATGATCCGCGTGGCCGCGGGTGAAAAACTGCCGCTGACGCAAGCTGACGTGAAGCGCGAAGGCTGGGCCATCGAGTGCCGAATCAACGCCGAAGACCCCTTCCGCAACTTCCTGCCCAGCACGGGGCGCCTGGTGCGCTTTCAGCCACCGGCCACCGACCTGCACCAGTCTGAGGAAACGCTGCAAGGCGCGGCGTATGCCAACGGCGCATTCGGCGGTGTGCGCGTCGACACCGGCGTGGTCGATGGCGGTGAAATCCCCATGTTCTACGACTCGATGATTGCCAAGCTCATCGTGCACGGCAAAGACCGCACCGAGGCTATTGCCAAAATGCGCGAGGCGCTCAACGGCTTCGTCATTCGCGGCATCAGCAGCAACATCCCGTTCCAGGCTGCGTTGCTGGCACACCCACGCTTCGTGTCGGGCAACTTCAACACCGGCTTCATTGCCGAGCAGTACAGCCAGGGCTTCAAGGCCGAGGACGTGCCGCACAGCGACCCCAACTTCCTGGTGGCCCTGGCCGCGTTCGTTCGCCGCAAGAGCCGTGAGCGTGCAGCCGGCATCAGCGGCCAGCTGCGCGGTTACGACGTGAAAAGAGACAGCAACTACACCGTGGTGGTACTGGGTGCCGCTGGTGAGAATCAGTATGTGGACGTGTCGGTGGAAGAATCTTTGCAAAAAGAAGGCTCTGCCGCAATCACTGCGGGCGGTGTTCGCTACGAAATTTCAAGCCACTCGCGTTTGAACGATGTGCGCATTGAAGGTTTGGTCAATGGCCAGCCCTTCACGGCGCAGATCGAGCGCGGCACCGCCAAAAACCCGCTGTTGTTGGTGGTGCAGCACAACGGCACCAAGATCGAGTCGCTGGTCATGTCCCCGCGCATGGCCGAGTTGCACCGTTTGATGCCTTTCAAGGCCCCGCCCGACATGAGCCGCTACGTGCTGTCGCCCATGCCCGGTTTGCTGGTGGATGTGGCTGTGCAGCCTGGTCAGAAGGTGCAAGCTGGCGAGCGCGTGGCCGTGATCGAAGCCATGAAGATGGAAAACGTGCTGTTCGCCACCGCCGACGGCGTGGTCGGCAAGGTGCTGGCCACCAAGGGCGAAAGCTTGAGCGTGGACCAACCCATCGTGGAGTTCGTGTGATGAGCGTCCAGCGTCCTTTCAAGGTGCTGGGCATCCAGCAAATCGCCATCGGTGGCCCCAGCAAAACCCGGCTGCAAAAGCTGTGGGTGGACATGTTCGGACTCGAAGTGACGGGCACGTTCCGCTCCGAGCGCGAAAACGTCGACGAAGACATCTGCGCCATCGGCACCGGCCCGTTCAAGGTCGAGGTCGATCTGATGCAGCCGCTGGACCCTGACAAAAAACCTGCCGTGCACACCACGCCGCTGAATCACATCGGGCTGTGGATCGACAACCTGCCCGTGGCCGTGGAGTGGCTGGCGGCCCAAGGCGTGCGCTTTGCGCCCGGTGGCATCCGCAAGGGTGCGGCGGGTTTTGACATCACGTTTTTGCACCCCAAAGGCAACGATGAGTTCCCCATCGGCGGCGAAGGCGTGCTGATCGAGCTGGTGCAGGCGCCCCCCGAAGTAGTGGCTGCATTTGCCGCGTTGGCGGCCCAGCCCGCAGGCTGATCAGGCGGCGCGGCAGTCGTCGGCGAAGCCCGGCAATGGACATGTTTCCGTTGCCGGGCTTTTTCATGTGCGCACGGAGGGGCGTGAGATGCCGCACCAGGTGTGTGCGCATTTGCTGGTGCTCTGCCGCGCATTGGCTTCTTGTGCGTCATGACTGTGCATCCAAGGGCGTTTTGGTTGGTTATTCATGGCGGTTGTGCACCATATAAGGCATGTTTTTTGCTTGTTGTCGGGTTGCCCTGTGAGCGTCTGATGGTGTCGTGAACAGGTTGTGCGACTCATCACATCCACCGACCTGCCCACGTATGAACAAGCCTGCCCGCACCGACCAACGCCCCACCGTGACACAACCGTATGGCCTGTGGACGCCGGGCATGCAGTTGCTGGGCAACGTGGGGTTCACGTTGAAGGCCGTGATCATCTGCGTGGCCTTTCTGGTGCCGCTGACCTGGTTGGCCTGGTCGTTTTATGCGAACAAGGAAGCCAACATCGGGTTTTCGGCCAAAGAGCGCTTGGGTGTCGAATACAACCGGGCGATCGTTCCGTTGCTTGATCTGGCCCAGCAATACCGGCGAGAGGCGTCGGCCGCGGCGGTAGTCGGCCAGGCAACGCCTGCCCTGTCAGACTTGCAATCGCGTATGCAGCAAGGCCAGGCACGCCTGGCAGATGTCCAGAAGCGCCTGGGTGCCGACTTGAGCACGGCGGACGCTTACAAAGCGGCATTGGCTGCGTGGTCAGCAGCAGAACAGGCCAAGGGGTTGGAAAACACTTTCCTGGCACACACGGCACATGTGGATGCACTCAATGCACTGCTGATGCAAGCCACAGACGGCTCCAACCTGACGCTGGACCCAGATATCGACAGCTACTACTTGATGGACGCGGTGTTCTTCCGCTTGCCCGACATGGCCGAGGCGTCCAACAAGCTTCGAGGGCTGGGCTTGTCGATCCTGAAGGGGGGCGAGGGCACCCAGGCCCAGCGCCAACTGTTCATCGAAACCGTTGCCATCGCTGAGTTCCAGTTCCGCAACATGCGTGACGGGCTGGCAAAGGCCTACGCCAACAACGCCACACTGGCCGCCAAGGTCCGGTCAACAGAGGTGTTGGCCGATGCAGAGGCACTGTTCAACCTGTCGCGCAAAACCGTGCTTGCTGACGTTGACCCGCAGGCCGATGCCGCTCCCGCGCTGCTCGCTGCCTCCGAAAAAGCGGTGGGCAACCAATTTGCGGTAGCCACCCGCTTGCTGGACGAACTGGATGGACTGCTGGTCAAACGCATAGACGGCATGGCGGCCGAGCGAACGCTGGTCACGGTGGTGCTGGTGCTGGGCTTGTTGTGCACGGGTTACCTGTTTCACTGCTTCTATCTGGTGGCCAGTGGCGGTTTGTCGACACTGGCCCAGCACCTTGAGGACTTGTCCGGTGGTGACTTGCGTCACGAGCCTGCGGCCCCCTGGGGGCGCGATGAAACGGCGCGTGTCATGGTGGACCTGGCTCAGACGTACACGGCTTTGCACGGCTTGATCCGCAAGGTGCGTCACGGCGCGCGGGAGCTGCACACGGCCAGCAACGAAATTGCATCGGGCAGTGCCGATCTGGCTGCACGAACCGAAGCATCTGCTTCTGCATTGGAGCAACAGGCATCGGCCATGGAGCAGATTGCTTCCACCGTGGGCAACACCGCCACGCATGCCCAGCAGGCGGCCAAATTCGCATCAGACAACGCCCATGTGGCAGAGCGGGGCGGCGAGGTCATTTCGCAGGTGGTGGCCACCATGCAGGGCATCCATGCTTCGTCATCCAAGATCAACGACATCATCGGCGTGATCGACGGCATAGCGTTCCAGACCAACATCCTTGCGCTGAATGCGGCCGTGGAAGCGGCGCGTGCGGGCGAGGCTGGTCGGGGGTTTGCCGTGGTGGCCAGTGAAGTGCGCCAGCTTGCCCAGCGAAGCGCTGGTGCGGCCAAGGAAATCAAGGCGCTGATCAGCGAAAGTGTCGTGCAGGTGGATGCTGGTACCCGTGTCGTGCAGGGGGCAGGTGCCACCATGACCGAGGTGGTGGCCAACGCCCGCCAGATCAACGTGTACCTGAGCGAAATTGCCACGTCCGCCCAGGAGCAGGCTTTGGGCGTGGAGCAGGTCGGGCAGTCCATTCAAGAGCTCGACCGCACCACGCAGCAAAACGCTTCACTGGTGGAGCAGACGACCGCAGCCGCATCCGCCCTTCGCGAACAGGCCGAGGTGCTGCAGCAAGAAATCGCCAATTTCCGTGTGGTTTGACGGCGCTGCTTGAGCGGCAACGTGGTGTATCGCAGGCGCATGACGGGTTTGCCGTCGCCATCGGCGGTGGGAGCCGCCAAGCCCCCTAGAATGAGCAGCTTGTCACCACATCCATCGCCCACTTCATGAGTTTCTCCATCACGTCCGGTTCGGCAGATATCGCGCGATTGCAGGCCCTTCAGCAGTTGAACTGGGTTGATGCCCCGCCCGATGCCACGCTCGACCAGTTGGTGGAGCTGGCCGCTTGGACGTTCAATGTGCCCATGGTCACGCTGGCGTTGTTCGACGACCCGCAGGTGGTGCACAAGGCGCACGTGGGCCTGCCATCGGATGCCTTGGCTCAGCCCCGTGGGCTGGGTGTGGATGAGATCGTGGGCAAAGGTTTTGTGGTGGCGTCGGATGCCCGCAGCCAGCCCGCACTGGCATCGCATCCTTGGGTGGCGGGCAACTTGGGGGTGCGCTTTTTTGCCAGCGTGGCGCTGACCACGTCCGATGGACACAACGTGGGGGCGCTGTCGGTCATGGACACGCACGCGCGCGAGTTGTCCGACCACGAAGCACGCATCCTGACGGCCATGGCCCGCCTGGCCATGGACCACATGTCGCTGCAAACCACGGTGCGGCACATGACGACGCTGAATGCCGAGCTCGAACAGGCTCACGGCTGGTTGCTGGAGAGCGTGGCGCAAGATTCGCTCACGCAAGTGGCCAACCGCCGCGCGCTGATGTCGTTCATCGAAAAAACACTGGCGTTGGCGCGTCGCGAGGCCCAGCCCTTGTCGGTGCTGCTGATCGACCTGCGTCAGTTCAAACGCATCAATGAAAATTACGGTGACACGGTGGGCGACAAGGTGCTGCGCGAAGTGGCCGCCCGGTTAGCCGGTTGTTCCCGCGGCAGTGAGTTGGTGGGGCGCATGTCCGGCGATGAGTTCATGGCGGTGCTCTACCCATGCACGCGCGAACAGGCCAAGCTGGCGGCCGAGCGGTATGCGACTGCGGCCAGCTCGCGTCCCGTGTCGCTGGGCGCACATGGTGGCCATCAGATCGGGTTGGAATTGGTCACGGGCCTCAGCACTGCAGACCAAACGCAGGAAGCCACGCCTGACGAGCTGTACCGCCTGGCGGCACTTGATCTGGACGCCAGCAAGGCAACGTGGCAGCCAACTGGCACAGCCGATTGAAGCCACTTAGGCTGTTGGCGCGCTTGCAGAATGTGATTTGTGTGACTGGCGGGATGCATCAATCCTGGGCTTGTCGGGCACGTGCCCTGGCAATCGCGGCTTCGATCACCTGGCGTTTCTTGTCCAGCACAACCGGGTCTGTGTGGTGTGAGTGGGTGGCCAGGTCACTGAGCTTTTCAATAGCACGTTTTTCAAGCTTTTTCAGACGTTCACGCTCTTCTGATATGAGTCTGATGCTTCTGAACTGGTAGCGTTCGCGGGCCGTGTCGGCCTGAGCGGGTGTCCAAGCATCCCAACCCGTTCGCTGACCCGATGCATTGTCTGTTTCGATGCAATCCACAGGGCAAACGGGCAGGCACAGCTCGCAACCGGTGCACCACTGCTCGATGACGGTGTGCATGCGCTTGTTCGTGCCCACGATGGCATCAGTCGGGCAGGCTTTGATGCACAACGTGCAGCCGATGCACCAGTTTTCGTCGATCCACATCACCGCGCGTGGTGACTCTGTGCCGTGTGCCGCACTCAAAGGCAGGCTGGGCTGCTGCGTGATGTCGGCCAAGCGCAACACGCCAGCCTGGCCGCCGGGTGGGCATTGGTTGATGCCAGCCTGGCCCGCCACAATCGCCTCGGCATAGCCCCGGCAATCCGGATACCCGCACCGGGTGCACTGGGTCTGTGGCAACGCAGCCAGGATGCGCTCGGTCAGTGCATCCTGATGCGCTGACAACGCATCAGACGGTGGCGTTGTCACCTGTGGTGTCGGCTACGACGGGGACGGGAGGCACCACGGCCGGTGCGCTGACCATGGCTGGTGCTGCAGGGACTGCAGGCACAGGAGCAGGTGCCGCCGACGCAGCAGTTGCTACTGGTGCGGCAGGCTTGGCTTCGGCGGGTTTCACGGCAGCCGTTTTCACGGGTGACGTTTTGACTGCAGGCTTGGCCGCAACCCGGGGTGTCGCTGCCTTGACTGCAGGTTGGGCAACCACAGCTGCTTTCACCGGTTTGGCCGCAGCGGGTGTTTGGGTTGCCACCACCACGGCGGACTTGACCGCAGGTTTTGCAACGGTGGCAGCTTTTGTCTTGACGGCAGGCTGGGTGGCCGCAGGTTTCACTGCTTTGGCCGTTGCCACGGCGGCAGCTTTGGGTGCGGCTGCCACAGCTACTACCGGTGCCACAGGTGCTTTGCCTGCCTTGAGCGCATGCTGCAGGATGAACTGCTTGACCTCTGGGTACACCATTTCGCGCCAGCGGCGGCCACTGAAGATGCCGTAATGGCCTGCGCCTTTGGCTTCATAGTGTTTGCGCTGGTTCTTGGGGATGCCTGAACACAGGTCGTGGGCGGCTGCCGTCTGCCCAGAGCCGGAAATGTCGTCCAATTCGCCCTCCACGGTCATCAGTGCAGTGGTCTTGATGTCCTGTGGGCGAACGCGTTCAACTTTGCCTTGGGTGTTGCGCACATCCCATGTGCCATTGACCAGCTTGAACTCGCGGAACACGGTCTGAATGGTTTGCAAGTAGTAGTTGGCATCCATGTCGAGCACGGCGTTGTACTCGTCATAGAACTTGCGGTGTGCCTCGGAGCTTTCCTTGTCACCTTTGACCAAGTCTTTGAAATAGTCGTAATGGCTGCCCAAGTGGTGATCGGGGTTCATGGCCACGAAGCCGGTGTGTTGCAAAAAGCCTGGGTACACCTGGCGGCCAGCACCCGGGAAGCTGCTGGGCACACGGAAGATGACGTTGTTTTCAAACCATTCGATGCTGCGCTGTGTGGCCAGGTCGTTCACGGCTGTGGGCGACTTGCGGGCATCGATGGGGCCGCCCATCATGGTCATGGACAGCGGTGTGGTTTCACCACGGCTGGCCATGAGCGACACGGCTGCCAGCACCGGTACGGTGGGCTGGCACACGCTCATGATGTGGCAGTTGCCATACTGTTTTTGCAGGTGCCGAATGAATTCCTGCACGTGGTTGACGTAGTCGTCGAGGTGAAAGTCGCCATTTTCCAGTGGCACCAGACGGGCATTCTTCCAGTCGGTGATGTAGACCTTGTGGTCTTTCAACATGGTCTTGACAGTGTCGCGCAGCAGCGTGGCGTAGTGGCCAGACAGCGGGGCAACGACCAGCACGGCTGGCTGGTTCTTGAGTTTCGCCAGGGTGGCCGTGTCGTCTGAAAAGCGCTTGAAACGACGCAGTTCACAGAAGGGCTTGTCGATTTCAATGCGTTCATGGATGGCCACTTCCACGCCGTCCACGTCGACCGAGCGGATACCGAATTCGGGCTTGACGTAGTCTTTGCCCAAGCGGTGAATCAGGTCGTAGGTGGCAGATATGCGCTGCGCATTGGGCAGGTGACTCAGGGGCATCAAGGGGTTGGTGAATACCTTGGATGCTGTCAGTGCCAAGTCCGCGAAAGGCTCCATCAAGGAGCGTTGCATATCGTAAATTTGGTAAAGCATGGGGTCATCCTGAAAAAATGTTGCAGTGCAATATAACAGGGCTGGCCGCATCTGAGCTGTCAACCTGTCACATACCTGCCTGGGGCTTACCAGCTGAGCCGGAGTTGCTAACCGGCTGCTGCGATGGGTACGGGCGCTGGGCTGATTCAAGCTGCCTGATCAGGGATCAGCTTGAATCGCTGGTCAGATGACCTTGGCAATCGCCTGGCAGACGTAGTCGATGTTTTTGCTGTTCAGTGCTGCGACACACATGCGGCCGGTGTCGGTGCCATACACGCCGAATTCGGAGCGCAGGCGAACCATCTGGTCTTTGCTCAGGCCCGAATAGCTGAACATACCGATCTGCGTGGTGATGAAGCTCATGTCTTTGGTCACACCAGCGGCCTTCAGTCCATCGACCAGCTTTTGGCGCATGGCCTTGATGCGCACGCGCATTTCAGCCAGTTCGCCTTCCCACTGGGCACGCAGTTCGGGGTTGTTCAACACCGCCGCCACGATGGCGCCACCGTGTGTGGGTGGGTTGGAGTAGTTGGTGCGGATGGCAATCTTCAGCTGGCTCAGCACGCGGTCGGTTTCTTCTTTGCTGCTGCCCACCACGCTCAGGGCTCCCACGCGCTCGCCGTACAGGCTGAAGCTCTTGGAGAAGCTGGTAGACACAAAAATGTTCAGGCCGGCGGCCACAAACTTGCCGATGACCGCACCGTCTTCGGCAATGCCGTAGCCGAAGCCCTGGTAAGCCATGTCGAGGAATGCGGTCAGTTCGCGGGCCTTGACCACGGCAATGACCTGGTCCCACTGGGCGGCGGAAATGTCGTAACCGGTGGGGTTGTGGCAGCAGGCGTGCAGCAGCACGATGGTGCCGGCTTCAGCTGCGTTCAGCGCGGCCAGCATGCCGTCGAAGTTGATGCCGCCCAGGCCGCCGTTGGCGCTCTGGTCAAAGTACGGGTAAGTTTCGACCACAAAGCCTGCGTTGGTGAACAGGGCGCGGTGGTTTTCCCAGCTGGGGTCGGAAATCAGCACTTTGGCCGCCGGGCTGAGTTTCTTCAGAAAGTCAGCGCCGATTTTCAAACCACCGGTTCCACCGATGCCTTGCACGGTGGCCACACGGCCTGATGTGACGACATCAGAGTCGGCACCGAACACCAGGCCCTTGACGGCGGCGTCGTAGGCAGCAATGCCGTCAATTGGCAGGTAGCCACGGGGAGTGGGCTTTTCCATCATGGTTTTTTCAGCGGCTTGCACGCACTGCAGCAGAGGCAGTTTGCCGTTGTCATCGAAATAAACGCCCACGCCCAGGTTGACTTTGTTGGGGTTGGTGTCGGCGTTGTATTGCTCGTTCAAACCCAGGATGGGGTCGCGGGGGGCCATTTCGACAGCGGAAAACAATGACATGAAAACAGTCCTGTGAAAGTTGAAAGTGTGAGGGGCTGCGCGCTGGCCCAAGCTGGGTTAGGCTAGCCGGTTGCGTGCTGGATTTTACCGGGCTGAACCGGCTCGACGCTTTCAATCCGGTATCGTTTTTCTGCACCCCCAATGAACCTGCTCACGCCGATGACCGTTGACTCACCCATTGCACCCGTTTCCGATGCTGTGCCCGAGGCTGCTCCGCAAGGCGTTTTCGTGCAATTTGACGGTTCGCCTTTTGAGCTGTTTCAGCCCTACCCACCAGCCGGTGACCAGCCCACTGCCATTGACCAACTGGTAGAAGGCCTGAACGACGGCGAGCTGTTCCAGACCCTGCTGGGCGTAACCGGTTCGGGCAAAACGTTCACCATGGCCAATGTGATTGCCCGCATGGGTCGCCCGGCCATCGTGTTTGCACCCAACAAGACGCTGGCCGCGCAGCTCTACAGCGAGTTCCGCGAGTTTTTCCCCAAAAACGCGGTGGAGTATTTCGTCAGCTACTACGACTACTACCAGCCAGAGGCCTACGTGCCGCAGCGCGACCTGTTCATTGAAAAGGACAGCGCTATCAACGAGCACATCGAGCAGATGCGGCTGAGCTGCACCAAAAGCCTGCTGGAGCGCAAAGATGTAGTCATCGTGGCCACCGTGTCAGCCATTTACGGCATCGGCAAACCCGAGAGTTACCACCAGATGGTGATGACGCTGCGCGTAGGCGACAAAGTGGGCCAGCGCGATGCCATTGCGCAACTGGTACGCATGCAGTACCAGCGCAATGACATGGAGTTTTCACGCGGCAAGTTCCGCGTGCGGGGCGACACCATTGATGTGTTTCCGGCTGAACACTCTGAGTTGGCAGTGCGCATCGAGCTGTTCGATGACGAGGTCGAGGCGCTGATGCTGTTCGACCCGCTGACCGGGCGCATCCGCCAGAAAATCCCGCGCTTCACGGTGTACCCCAGCAGCCACTACGTCACCCCGCGCGAGCAGGTACTGGCTGCGGTGGAAACCATCAAGGAGGAGTTGCGTACCCGCCTGGCCGAGCTGGTGGGCATGGGCAAGCTGGTGGAGGCGCAACGCCTTGAACAGCGCACCCGGTTCGATTTGGAAATGCTGAGCGAGGTGGGCCACTGCAAGGGCATTGAAAACTACACCCGCCACCTGAGCGGGGCTGCACCGGGTGAGCCACCGTCCACCCTGACCGACTACATGCCCGCCAATTCGCTCATGTTCCTGGACGAAAGCCACGTCATGATCGGGCAGCTGGGTGGCATGTACAACGGCGACCGTGCCCGCAAAACCACGCTGGTTGAATATGGCTTTCGCTTGCCCAGCGCGCTGGACAACCGGCCCCTGAAGCTGGAAGAGTTTGAACAGCGCATGCGCCAGACTATCTTCGTGTCGGCCACGCCCGCCGATTACGAAAAAACCCACACCGGCCAGGTGGTGGAACAGCTGGTGCGCCCCACCGGCCTGGTTGACCCCGAGGTGGACGTGCGCCCCGCCACCCACCAGGTGGACGACGTGTTGCAGGAAATTCGCATACGGGTGGAGAAAAACGAGCGTGTGCTCATTACCGTGCTGACCAAACGCATGGCCGAGCAGCTGACCGATTACCTGGGCGAAAACGGCGTGAAGGTGCGCTACATCCACAGCGACGTGGACACGGTGGAGCGTGTGGAAATTTTGCGCGACCTGCGTCTGGGTGCGTTCGACGTGCTGGTGGGCATCAACCTGCTGCGCGAGGGCATCGACATCCCAGAGGTGTCTCTGGTGGCCATTCTGGATGCCGACAAAGAGGGCTTCTTGCGCTCTGAGCGCTCGCTCATTCAGACCATTGGCCGTGCGGCGCGCAACCTGAATGGCCGGGCCATTTTGTATGCCGACCGCATCACCGATTCAATGAAGCGCGCCATGGGCGAAACCGAGCGCCGCCGCACCAAGCAGATTGCGTTCAACCTGGCCAATGGCATCACACCGCGCACGGTGACCAAGCGCATCAAAGACCTGATTGATGGCGTTTACAGCGAAAAAGCCGGACAGGATGCGGAGAAGCTGGCGCAGGAAACCCAGCAACGTCAAGCCGCCGAGGCCATGACTGAAAAAGACATTTCCCGCGAGATCAAGCGACTGGAGAAAGTCATGCTGGACCACGCACGCAACCTGGAATTCGAGCAGGCGGCGCGTGTCCGCGATCAATTGGCCATTTTGAAAGAGCAGGCCTTCGGTGGGCCTGGGCATGACAATGTGGTCGCCCTGGCATCGGCTGCCCGGGCGTGACGCGGGATGTGTCAGCCAGGCTGCAGGGGCTCGACGTTACAATGTTGAGCAAAAAGGTTGGGTATGGTGTATACTTGACAAAAATAGTCAAGATAAGCTTGCAGGAGGCCCGTCAGCGGTCTGCGCGGGCACGGAGGGTGCCGATGCACAGCGTGTGTACCGGGCCTTGTCACCATTGTCAGTACACACGGAGCACGACATGCGCCTCACAACCAAAGGCCGCTTTGCGGTCACTGCCATGATCGACTTGGCACTGCGCCAGGCGGGTGGCCCGGTCACACTGGCGGCCATCAGCCAGCGCCAGCAAATCTCACTTTCGTACCTGGAACAGCTGTTCGGCAAGTTGCGTCGGCACGAGCTGGTCGAGTCCACCCGTGGGCCAGGAGGTGGTTACACACTGGGCCGCAAGGCCCATGAGATCACTGTGGCCGACATCATCGTGTCAGTCGATGAGCCCATGGATGCCACCCAATGTGGTGGCAAGGAAAACTGCCACGGTGAAGGTAACCGCTGCATGACCCATGAGCTGTGGGCGGCGTTGAACGCCAAGATGGTTGACTTTTTGGACTCGATCACGCTCCAAAAGCTGGTGGATGAGCAGCTGGCCAAGGGTTTGGTGGTTGAAAACGCGCCACTCATCAAGCGCGCCATCTCCAGCGCGCCGGTGGTCAAGCCCATACGGGTCAATGCGCCCAATTCCGTTTTTGCACTCGGTGCATCACTCGCCAAAGTCTGACTTTCGTTTGCTACCTGAGCCTCTGCATGGATGGCCTCCTGGCGTTGCAGCCGTTGCAGCGCAACAGGCTGTCCAGTGAAGGCTCACGACATTGCCAACACACCCTATTCATCCCATGAGCACCCCACATTTCCCCATTTACATGGACTACAGCGCCACCAACCCATGCGATCCGCAGGTGGTGGATGCCATGATCCCCTGGTTGCGCGAACACTTCGGCAACCCGGCCAGCCGCAGCCATGCCTGGGGCTGGGAGGCCGAAAAGGCCGTGGAAACCGCCCGCGAACAGGTGGCGGCCCTCATCAACGCCGATCCGCGTGAAATCGTGTGGACCAGTGGCGCGACCGAGTCGAACAACTTGGCCCTCAAGGGCGCTGCGCACTTTTACAAAGGCAAGGGCAAGCACCTGATCACGGTCAAAACCGAGCACAAAGCCGTGCTGGACACCATGCGCGAGCTGGAGCGCCAGGACTTCGAGGTCACTTACCTGGACGTGCAGCCTGATGGCCTGCTCAACCTGGACGTGTTCAGGGCGGCCATCCGCCCCGACACCATCCTGGCCAGCGTGATGTTCGTGAACAATGAAATCGGCGTCATTCAGGATGTGGCCGCCATCGGCGCCATCTGCCGCGAAAAGGGCGTGATCTTCCATGTGGACGCGGCGCAAGCCACCGGCCGTGTGGACATCGACATGCCGTCCTTGCCCATCGACCTGATGAGCCTGACCTCGCACAAAACCTATGGCCCCAAAGGTATCGGTGCGCTGTATGTGCGTCGCAAGCCGCGCATTCGCCTCGAAGCGCAAATGCACGGCGGTGGCCACGAGCGCGGCATGCGTTCGGGCACGTTGCCCACGCACCAGTGTGTGGGCATGGGCGAGGCCTATGCCATCGCCAAAGCTGAAATGCATGCCGAAAACCAGCGCATCAAAGCCTTGCATGACCGCATGGTTGCGGGCCTGAAAGGCATTGAAGAAGTGTTCATCAACGGGCATGAGACGCAGCGCGTGCCACACAACCTGAACATGAGCTTCAACTACGTCGAGGGCGAGTCGCTCATCATGGGCATCAAGGGGTTGGCTGTGTCCAGTGGTTCGGCCTGTACCTCAGCCAGCCTGGAGCCCAGCTATGTGCTGCGCGCCCTGGGCCGCAGTGACGAACTGGCCCACAGCAGCTTGCGCATGACCATCGGCCGCTGGACGACTGAGGCGGAAATTGACTACGCCATTGCCACCATCAAGGAGAACGTGGCCAAGCTGCGCGAGCTGTCGCCGTTGTGGGAGATGTTCAAAGACGGTGTCGACTTGTCCACCATCCAGTGGGCAGCTCACTGAGTGCGTGAATTTGGATTGTTTTTGGCTTTCATCGCTTTACTGTCAAGCGTTGTCAGCTTCTGATTTTGGAGTAATACCATGGCCTATTCTGAAAAAGTGGTTGACCACTACGAAAACCCCCGCAACGTCGGCAGCTTTGAAAAGGGCGATGACTCGGTGGGCACGGGTATGGTCGGTGCACCGGCTTGCGGTGATGTGATGAAGCTGCAGATCAAGGTCAACCCCACCACGGGCGTGATCGAAGATGCCCGCTTCAAAACCTATGGTTGCGGTTCGGCCATCGCTTCCAGCTCGCTGGTGACGGAATGGGTCAAGGGCAAAACGCTGGACGAGGCTGCTGCGCTGAAGAACAGCCAGATTGCCGAAGAACTGGCGTTGCCGCCTGTCAAAATCCACTGTTCCATCCTGGCTGAAGATGCCATCAAGGCTGCCGTGGATGACTACCGCAAGAAACAGGCTCATTGAACATGGCTGTCACCCTCACTGATGCTGCCGCCCGGCACGTGACCCGCTACCTCAGCCGCCGTGGCAAAGGGGTGGGCGTGCGCCTGGGCGTCAAAACCACGGGCTGTTCGGGTCTGGCCTACAAGCTGGAATACGCCGATGAACAGAGCCCGGAAGATGTCGTGTTCGAGAGCAACGGCGTGACCGTGCTGGTTGACCCCAAAAGCATGGCCTACATCGACGGCACCCAACTGGACTTCGTGCGCGAAGGCCTGAACGAAGGCTTCAAGTTCAGCAACCCCAATGAACGTGACCGTTGTGGTTGCGGCGAATCGTTCCGGGTGTGAAAGACACGCAATGACCCTCGATTTACAAGCATCCGATTTCGAACTCTTTGGCCTGCCCGAGCGCTTTGCGCTGGATTCGGCTGCGCTCGACAATCAATGGAAGGCCTTGCTGCGCGAGGCGCACCCCGACAAATTTGCCAGCGAAGGTGCGGTGGCACAACGCGTGGCCATGCAGTGGGCGGTTCGCATCAACGAGGCGTACCAGCGGTTGAAAAACCCTTTACACCGTGGCATGTATCTGTGCGAGCGCCGTGGCGCACCCGTGAATGCGAACACCAACACGGCCATGCCCGCTGCGTTCCTGATACAGCAAATGGCCTGGCGTGAGGCGTTGGAAGAGGCGACCACGCCTGAACAGCTTGAGGCCTTGCTGGACGATGCCGCACGCATGCGCAAGCAACTGCAGCAAGACATGGCCGTTGCCCTGGATGGCCCAGCTGTTGCGGCCCACGCAGCAAACGATGCCGATCAGCAGGTGCAAGTTCAAGCTGCAGCTCAAACCGCAGCCCACGCTGTGCGCGCGCTGATGTTCGTCGAAAAGTTCAGCACCGAAGTCGGCGACAGACTCGAGCGCATGGACACCTGAAGCCCACGCCGACTGCGTGGCATCCGTCTGGCATGGGTCAATTGATCGCCTGCCGCACCGTGTCCAGGCGACCCTGATTGACTTATGGCATTACTACAAATTTCCGAACCGGGCCAGTCGCCCGATCC
Organism: bacterium; assembly: GCA_030824555.1. GTDB lineage: Bacteria > Pseudomonadota > Gammaproteobacteria > Burkholderiales > Burkholderiaceae_C > UBA2334. The sequence continues at coordinate 26,822 of JAVBXK010000052.1, read as the reverse complement.
GCATCAACGGCGCGTTGCCGTGGGCATTGACCTGGGCACCACCCATTCGTTGGTGGCCGCTGTGCGGCACGGCGTGGCCGAATGCCTGCCAGACGAACAGGGCCGCCCCATTTTGCCCAGCGTGGTGCGTTACCTGCCGCCTGAAGCGGGTGGGGCAGGGCGTCAGATCGGCTTCGATGCCCTGGCCGCCCAAGTGACCGATCCGGCCAACACACTGTCGTCTATCAAGCGCCTGATGGGGCGCAAACGCGCCGATGTGGTGCAGGTCGATCAGTTGCCTTACACCGTGCTCGACCGTCCCGGCATGGCCACCGTGCAGACGGTGGCAGGCGAGAAAACGCCGGTCGAGGTCAGCGCTGAAATTCTGGCCACTTTGCGGTTCCGGGCCGAAGACACGTTCGACAACGAGCTGTTCGGCGCCGTCATCACTGTGCCCGCCTACTTTGACGACGCGCAGCGCCAGGCCACCAAGGATGCGGCCAAGCTGGCAGGCATTCCCGTGTTGCGCCTGATCAACGAACCCACGGCTGCGGCCATTGCCTACGGGCTCGACAACGCGTCCGAGGGCGTGTACGCCGTGTATGACCTGGGGGGGGGCACCTTCGACATCTCCATCCTGCGCTTGACGCAAGGTGTGTTCGAGGTGGTTTCCACTGGCGGCGATTCGGCACTGGGTGGCGATGACTACGACCGAGCCTTGCTGACCTGGGTGTTGACCCAGACCGGCCAGACCGAACTGCTGAACACGGCTTCCGCCACCGACCGCGCACGCCTGCTGTACACGGCCCGGCAAGTGAAAGAAAGCATTTCAACCCTGGCAACTGATTCTGAGTTCATAGCATTCAATGCAATGCTGGAAAGCGGTGAAGTCAGTTTTGATGTGAAATTGTCTGATTTTACCGATGCCACACAGGCATTGACCGCCCGCACCATGGTCGCGGTGCGCAAGGCCATGCGAGACGCTGGCTTGGCCAAAGACGACATCAAGGGCGTGGTGCTGGTCGGTGGGTCTACCCGCATGCCAGTGGTGCGCCAGGCGGTGGAAGCTTTCTTCGGCCAGCCGCCTTTGCTCAACCTGAACCCCGATGAGGTGGTGGCGCTGGGTGCGGCCATACAAGCCAACCAGCTGGCAGGCAACAACCCCGATGGCGATTTGCTGCTGCTGGACGTCATCCCGCTGTCCCTGGGCATCGAAACCATGGGCGGGCTGGTGGAGCGCATCGTGCCGCGCAACAGCACCATCCCCACCGCACTGGCGCAGGACTTCACCACCTACAAAGACGGCCAAACGGCCTTGGCCTTGCACGTGTTGCAAGGCGAACGTGACCTGGTGGCGGATTGCCGCAGCCTGGCCCGGTTCGAGCTGCGTGGCATCCCGCCCATGGCGGCGGGCGCAGCGCGCATTCGGGTGACGTTCACCATCGATGCCGACGGGCTGCTGAGCGTCAGCGCCAAAGAGCAGGGCACGGGGGTTGAAGCCCGTATCGACGTGAAACCGTCTTACGGCCTGAGCGATGAGCAGATTGCCACCATGCTGCAAGAGAGTTTCACCACCGCACAGGCCGACATGAAGGCCCGCGCACTGGTCGAGGCGCGCGTGGATGCCGACCGCATGGTCGAAGCCACCTTGAGTGCCCTGCGTGCCGACAGCGACCTGCTGTCAGCCGACGAACAGACCGCTGTCCACGCCTTGATGGACACCGTCCGTCGGGTGGCAACTGGCAGTGAAGACGCTGCCGACATCGAAGCGGCCACGCAGGCACTTGCCAAGGGGACCGAGGCTTTCGCGGCCATGCGCATGAACCGGGGCATCAGCCGCGCGCTGGCCGGTACCCGCATCGATGCGTTCTGACCGCATACTTCCGCATTCAGCTCATCACTCCCGTTATGCCCACCATTCGCATCCTGCCTCATCCCGAGTACTGCCCCCAAGGCACGAGCATCCAAGCCCCCGCCGGCACCACCATCTGTGAGGCGCTGCTGGACAACGGTATCCAGATCGAGCACGCCTGCGACATGAGCTGCGCGTGCACCACCTGCCACGTCATCGTGCGGGAAGGATTGGCATCACTCGGCGACATTGACGAGGCCGAAGAAGACCTGCTTGACCGGGCCTGGGGGCTGGAGCCCCAGTCGCGCCTGAGCTGTCAGGCCATCCTGGCGCAGACCGACCTGACGGTGGACATCCCGCGCTACACCATCAACCACGCCAAAGAGCAGCACTGATCATGAGCCGCCAGATCGTTCTGGACACCGAAACAACCGGCCTGTCGCCAGAAAACGGCGACCGCATCATTGAAATTGGCTGCGTCGAGTTGCTCAACCGCAAACTCACGGGGCGCAATTTGCACCTTTACGTCAACCCTGAACGCGACAGTGATGAGGGCGCGCTCAAAGTTCACGGCATCAGCAACGAATTCCTGCGCGACAAGCCCAAGTTCGCAGCCATTGCCAACGAGCTGCTGGACTACCTGGGCGGAGCAGAACTGATCATCCACAACGCACCGTTCGACATCGGCTTCCTGAACAAGGAGCTGGAGCGTCTGAACCGGGGGCGGATGAGCGACCACGTGGCTGGGGTGATCGACAGCCTGGCAATGGCCAAGGAGATGTTCCCCGGCAAGCGCAACAGCCTTGATGCCCTGTGTGGTCGTCTGGAGGTTGACAACTCCGGGCGCACGCTGCACGGCGCTTTGCTGGACGCAGAGTTGTTGGCCGATGTCTACATCAACATGACCCGCGGTCAGGATGCATTGGGCATTGACCTGGGTGGGCAGTCGGACAACGACGTTCACCGTGTCAGCGTGCCGGTGGTCGATCTCAGCACGTTCACATTGCAAGCATGCCGTGCGACCGATGCCGAACGGCTGGCGCACGATGCCTTGCTTGCCGATCTGGACAAGGCCAGCAAGGGTAAAACCGTGTGGCGTCGGCATGAGCCGCTGGCACCTGCAGCCACGGCTTGATGGCGTTGTGCCGACAGGGCTTGATCTGACTGTGTATTTGAAACCAGCGTTGTTTGTTGAAGAGGTAGAAACTGGTATATAATTTAAGGCTTGGGCGGTTAGCTCAGTGGTAGAGCACTGCCTTCACACGGCAGGGGTCGCAGGTTCGAACCCTGCACCGCCCACCAAAATTTGTGTGATGAATCAAGGACTTGGCAGAAATGCCCGGTCCTTTTTTTATGTCTGTGCGAAACCACAGATGCACCACGGGTGCCGCGTCTGCCGACACCGTCAGCCCGACCGCTGCCTCGTTCCAGCAAACGGGCAAGTTCTGGCGACCTTTTTGCCCAAGCCGCGTCTGCTGGTCTATTGCGCAGGCACTTCATAAACCAAACGGACGCGTCCAGCGGACAGCATTTCCTCCGCGCTCGTGCCGTAACCCACAAAAAACCGTGTGCCCACTGCAGTGCTCAGGTCGGTGCTGTCCAATATGTCAATGAGCAACACCGCATCGCTGTTGGCTGCCACGCCCCGCAGGTATTCACCGATGGGGAAGCCCACAAACGGGCCCCAGCCCGGGGACTCGCGTACCCACACCTTGGGTACGTCCACCACCTGCGCGGTGACTGACCCCGCCAATACCGCCACCACATACAGGTTGTAGCTGCTGGCGGCTCTGGGCACTGCTCGTTGGGTGGTGACCGATAGCCTGGGGTCCAACAGGCTGACGCGAGTGCTCAGGGTCAACTGTCGGCTGCCACCGGCCTTGAGTGTCTGGGTAAAAAACGGCGGGATTTTGGCTTCTGCCACGGGCTCATTGGCCGTACTGGTGTCGGCATCGAAAAAACGGTTGAGTGCCGGGTCTACCACCCCAACCGGAGAGTTTTGGTTGGCATACCCGCCATCACCCAACTGACCGCTGAAGTTCAGGCCGAAGCTCCAGGTCAGCCCATCGGCGCGCAGTGCCAGAGAGTGCATCACACCTGAACCGATCGCTGCAAAGGCATCATTTCCCGCCCTGGCGGGCAGCCCTCGAATGTCTGCTTGTCCGTCGCCGAGTTGGCCCTCCTGGCCTTCACCCCAGGCCCAGATGCTGCCATCGGTGCCCAAAGCCAGGCTGCTGAAGTAGCCTGCGGCTATCTGCTTGATGGCTGGCAAGCCCGTGACTGGAAACGGTACTTTGACCTGGTCTTCATCCGTGGGGCCAACTTGTTTGTATCCGTTGTCACCCCATGCCCACACGCGACCTTGTGCATCCAGTGCCATGGAGTGGTCACCTGCAGCCGACACCGACACAATGTTGGCAAGACTTGTCAACACACGTGGCGCAGTGGCCTGGTTGTAGCCGTCGCCCAGTTGGCCGCGACCGTTGGCACCCCACACCCAGACCCGGCCCTGCAAATCCAGGCCCAACATGTGTTCACTGCCTAAACTGACATCCGCCAAAGGCGGCAGGCCCAATGCCTGGGCAGGACGGTTCGTACGGAAAATGTCCTCTGCGATGGCCAACTGACCGCGCAGGTTGGCTCCCCACACCCACAGCTTGCCGGTGGTGTCCAGTGCGGCGCTGCTGCTGCCTCCCGCCGCAATCCGGCGAATGGCAGGCAAGCCCGTCACATGCTGCGGGCTGGTGAACAGGCGGTCATCCTTTCCATTGCCTACCGCCAAATCATCGTTGTCGCCCCAGGCCTTCACGGTGCCGTCGGCTTGCAACGCCAAGGCATGCCGGTGACCACTGGCAATGTGTGTCACGGCCGACAAGCCTTCCACCGCACCCGGCACAGAACGATTGACCGCAACGCCGATGCCCAGCTGTCCCCTCGTGTTGTCTCCCCAGGCCATGAGCTGGCCCGTGGCATCCAGGGCCAGGGTGTGAAAGTAACCGGTGGCCAATGTGGCCAACGGGGGAGTCAGCGCTGTGGTTGGCACGAAAACCAGATCGTCGGTGGGGGAGACCGAGCCGTTGCCCAATTGGCCGAAACGGTTGTCACCACTGGCGAGCACACGTCCATCGACCAAGGTGACCACTAGGTGACTCTCTCCCAGGCGTACCTGCTTCACGGGACCTGGCAGGCCGCTTACCCGAGTGGGCTCGTCGTAGCGGCCATAAAACCCCCACACCCACAGGCTTCCATCGGTCAATACGGCAGCGCCACCCACGGGGCCAATCGCAAAACTGCTCACTTTGCCTTGTGCCTCAAGCGTGGACAGGTAGCGAGGTTCGCTGCTGCGTGCGTAACTGCGGTGACCCAACTGGTAGAACTCGTTCTCGCCCCAACTCCACAAGCGTCCGTCGCTGTCCAGTGCAAAACTGTGGTCACTGACAGCTCCTATGGCCGTGATTCTGATGTCCGGTAACAAAAACTCAACCGGTACCGGCGCAGATCTGTTGCCACCCGACACGCCCAGTTGCCCGGAGTAATTGGTACCCCACGAGAACACGCGCCCATCTTGTGTCAGGGCGAGGCTGTGAGCTTTGCCGGCCTGCACCGCCACAACGCCCTGCAACATCGGCACTTTGAGAGGGACTGTGCTGTGGGCCGAGTCGCTGCTGCTCTGGCCCAGGCGACCATCCTCGTTGCTGCCCCATGCCCACACTTCGCCGCGGTTATCGGCTGCCAGGGAATGCTGTTCGCCTGCTGCAATGTCGGTCACGCCAGCCAACCCCGTGACCTTTAACGCGATTCCCCGACTGGTGAGCGTGCCATCACCCAATTCGCCATAGGCGTTGTTTCCCCAGGAGGCCACACTGCCGTCGCGCATTCTGGCCAAGGAGTGGTAGCTGCCGGCGGCCAGACCTGTGATGTTCCTGGCATCCATTTGCACGCTGGGCATCGGTGTGGATTGAAAAAGCACACGTCCCGAACCCAACTGCCCACTGCTGTCGTCGCCCCAGGTGAACACACGCCCGTCCTGAGTGAGCGCCATGCTGTGGTCTGCCCCACCTGTGATCTGTGGGGTGGCCGCGTGGGTGGCACAGCCTGCAAACAGCAGTGCACACAAGACAAATGAGCGCATGAATGACTCCAGAATGATCCGTGGGTGACTCCTCGGGATTGTCCATTGTCAGGGCCTGTCGCGGTGAAGCCTTGAATGCAATTGCAGTCCGGAAGTCCTGTTTTCCTGGACAACAGTGCGCCAGCCGACCAACCCAACCGGACAGTTCGACAGTCTTGCCTGCCGACGCAAGCCTGGCCACAGCCTCACTCCAGTGTGCGCAAAGCGCTGACTCGGAACGCTCTCGGGGTCAGTTGGGTGTGTTTCTTGAAGAACCGGCTGAAGTACGCCTCGTCGTCAAAACCCAGCGAAGCAGCCAGTTGCTTGATGGTGATGGTGGTGTAGACCAGGTCGCGCTGGGCTTCGTGAATCAGCCTGGCGTTGATCACATCCAGGCTGGACACGCCGAGCACCTCGCGGCACAGCCGCGTCAGCTGCCCGGCGGTGATGCCCATTTCATGCGCGCAGCCCTCTACCGTCAGCCGGGTGCGAAACCGGTTGTCGACCATCAGCTTGAACCGCTCCACCTGCGCGGCTTTGCGTGACGTGATGGACGGCACCGCCGACTGCATGGGTCTGTGCAGCCGGGCTATCTGCACCAGCAGCACCGTCAGCAACGACATGCCGGCCGCCACCTGCCCCAGTGCGTGGGTGCGGTATTCGCGCTCCAGTGCCTGAAACAGGGGCATCAACGCGTCCGCGTGGGGAGCGTCTTCGTCCAACTGCAGCGCCAGCGGCGTGCGGATCAGGTTCAGCAACTCGGGCATGCTGACCTGAACCAACGACTCCAACGGCTTTTGCGTGGCCGTAACCACTGGCCCTTGTACGTCGGTCGAGAAGTGAAAGCCGTGCACCGTGCGTGCTGGCACCAGGAGCAGGCACGGTGCACGCAGGGAGTGATTCACGTTGTTGAACCGAGCCTTGACCGTGCCTTGTGTCAGGTACAGCAACTGCACAAACGCTTCGTGCAGGTGGGGTTGGATTTCCCAGTGGTAGGGGGCCGAGCGCTCGGGTATCCACTCGAAATTGAACGAGTTGCTCCAGCCAGGTGCCGCTTGGTCGCCATACAGGCCGTAGTTGGGAATGCTGCGCTGCACGTTTGACCATCCGGAAAAGGGTTCAGGGTTTGCACCAGTTATGCACGAAGTGTCCTGTTATTGGCCGCATACGTCAATGGCGAAATATGGGGTGGGCACACACAATTGTTTCCCTTGAGTTTTCCCAAAAAGCGTTCTGAACAGGAGACAACATGCGTGACAATTTTCCCAATAATGCCCCCAAAGACTGGTTGGGTTTACAAGACAAGGTGTGCGTCGTGACCGGCGCAGCCAGCGGCATTGGCGCGGCCATCGCGGCTGGCTTGGCCAGCGTTGGTGCCCGGGTGGCCTTGCTGGACCGTGACCTGGCCGGTGCCGACGCACACACCACACACCTGTGCCAACAGGGCTACCAGGCCATGGCCGTGGGGTGTGACACATCCAGCGAAACCGCCACGTTGGCGGCTGCCCAGCAGGTGAGGGATGCGATGGGCCCTTGCAACGTGCTGGTCAACAACGCTGGTTTGCTGCGCTCAGCCCGACTCGATGCCATCAGCCTGGATGACTGGAACCTGGTGCTCGCCATCAACCTGACCGGCTATTTGCTGTGTGCCCGGGCGTTCGGTGCCGACATGAAGGGGCAGGGGGCGGGCAGCATCATCAACGTGGCATCCATCTCGGCCCACTTCCCGCAAACCCAGAGCGGTGCGTACAGCGCCAGCAAAGCGGGGGTGCTGCTGATGTCGCGTCAACTGGCCGTGGAGTGGGGTGACCACGGTGTGCGCAGCAACGCGATTTGTCCAGGAATGATCCGCACGCCGCTGTCGGCCAGCTTTTATGAAGAACCGGGGTTCGAGGCCAAGCGGGCCGCTGTCACGGCCAGCCGCCGCATCGGCGAGCCGCAAGACATTGCCGACGTGGCGGTGTTCCTGGCCAGCCCGCGATCGGCTTACGTGAACGGGGCCGACATCGCCGTCGATGGCGGCATGTCCAGCATGTTGATGGACATGGTTCCCCGCCCTGGCTACAACCAAACCGCCTGACCGGCACAAGGACATCGCATGACCAAAGATTTTGAAGTGGACCTGATCGTTGTCGGTTCCGGTGCAGCAGGCCTGGCCACCGCCATCACCGCCAAAAAACGCGGCCTGGACGTGGTGGTGCTGGAAAAAGAACCTGTGTTCGGCGGCACCACCGCACTGTCGGGCGGTGTGCTGTGGATTCCCATGGGGCCGCATGGCCGCAAACAGAACCCGGCTGACACCCGCGACGCCGTGCGCCGATACATGATGGCTGAAACCGGTGCGTTCTACGACGACGCAGCGGTGAACACCTTTCTGGACAACGGCCCGAAGATGGTTGAATTTTTCGAGCGCGAAACGGCGGTGACATTCATCCCCACGCTCTATCCCGACTACCACCCCGATGTGGACGGTGGTGTGGACATTGGCCGCTCCATCCTGGCCGAGCCGTATGACATCAGGAGGCTGGGGCAAGACATGGCGCGGCTGAAGCCCCCGCTGCGCACCATCACCTTCATCGGGATGATGTTCAACTCGTCCAACGCCGACCTGAAGCATTTCTTCAGGGCGACCAAGTCGCTGACGTCTTTCATCTACGTGGCCAAGCGCCTGGCCAACCACATCAAAGAGCTGGTGCTGTACCGGCGTGCCATCAACGTCACCAGCGGCAACGCGCTGGCGGCCCGGTTGGCCCAGTCGGCGCTCGATCTGGGCATTCCCATTCTGACCAGCACGCCCGCCCAGCGCATCCTGATGAACGGTGAACGCGCCGTGGGTGTACAGGCTGGCGGTGAAGGTGGCGGCCAGCGCATCACCGCGCGTCACGGTGTGGTGCTGGCCTGCGGCGGCTTCCCGCACGACGTGAAACGCATTGCCCAGGCTTACCCGCATGTGGCGCGTGGTGGCGAACACCTGTCGCCCACGCCCACATCCAACACCGGCGACGGCGTGAACATGGCCGAAACCGTGGGTGGCGTGGTGGACATCCGCTTCCAGGATGCGGCGGCCTGGATGCCCGTGTCCAAGGTGGTGTTTGGCGATGGCGAGGTGGGCGTGTTCCCCCACCTGCTGGACCGCTACAAACCGGGCGTGATCGGCGTGCTGGCAAACGGCCAACGCTTCACCAACGAATCCAACTCGTACCACGACGTGGGCGCTGCGCTCATACGCGCCTGCGAAGGGCAGCCCGAAACCGCCATGTGGCTGGTCTGCGACAAGACCACCCTGGGCAAATACGGCCTGGGCTACGTCAAACCCGCCCCCATGCCCATCGGTCGCTTCATCCAAAACGGCTATTTGTTCGAGGGCAAAACCCTGGCTGACCTGGCCCGTGCCACAGGCATCGATGCCACTGGCCTGGAACAAGCCGTGCACGCGTACAACGTAGGTGCCGTCAAAGGCGAAGACCCCGCATTTGGCCGTGGCCGCACCGCCTTCAATCGCTACCTGGCCGACCCCGACAACCAACCCAACCCTTGCGTGGCCCCTGTGCAGACAGGGCCGTTCTACGCGGTGAAAGTGATCATGGGCGACCTGGGTACGTTCGACGGCATCCAGACCAGCGTGGTGGGCGAGGTGCTCAAGCGCGATGGTTCACTCATCGCGGGCCTGTACGCCGTGGGCAACGACCGCGCCAGCATCATGGGCGGCAACTACCCCGGTGCAGGCATCACGCACGGGCCCAACATGACGTTTGGCTTCGTGACCGGCAACCACATTGCCGACCTGGCCGCCGCAGACACAGCAGGCAAAGGAGCCCCAGCATGAGCCACCTCGTCAAACCCCTGATCGACCACCGCATCTACACCATTGCACTGCGCAAAATGCCCGAATTCATCGAGGTGTTCAACCGCTTGGCCATGCCGGTGCTGATGCAAACCCTGGGCCACCCCGTGGGTTTTTACACCAGCCTGGTGGGGCCACAGAACCAGTTTGTGCACCTGTGGGCCTATGACGACCTGGCCGACTACGAGCGCCGCTGCCGCGCCCGCGACACGCACCCGGACTTTCCTGCCTACCTGTCTGCCTCGGGCCACCTGATCACCGCGCAAGAGACCCGCCTGATCAAAGCCGTGGACATGCCTGGCCTGGTTACCTGTCGGGTGTGACGCGCGGGCACACCCGACAGCGCGGTACAGGTGCTGTGCAGGTGGCAGTTGAAAACATAGCGATACTGTGAATAAACACGTGCGGTAGATGCCGTTTTTATATATAAATTACTGACCGACACTTGTTTCACTGGCCGACACCTTGTTCGGCCAGTTTCGTTTGGGCATAAAAAAACCGCCAGCTTTCGGCTGGCGGTATCAAAACCTTGGAAAAACAATGGCCTTGCGGCCAAAAACACGTCAGAACGTGTGCAGGATGCCCAGACCGTACGAGTAAGCCTTGACTGGCGCGCCAGAGCCGTTGAGTTTCACGTAGTCTGCGTACAGAGATGTGCGCTTGGACAAGGCATAGTTGGCAAACAGTTCGGTTGCGTTCCTGTCTGCAGCGGTGTTGCGTGCGTATTGGAAGCCCACTTTGAATGGACCCACAGGTGCCACGGCACCGATGTATGCGCCTTTGCCCTTGGCAACGGTTTCGCTGACCACATAGCCAGCCACTGCCTTGGCCACGCCAAAGTCGTAAGAACCGGCCACAGCGTAAGCCGTGCGGTTGGCTGCTGTGCGTTTGGTTTCAGCAACGATGCCCACAGCCAGTGGGCCTGCACCGTAGTTGGCACGGATGGATGTGCTGGACTGGTTGGCATTGTTGCCAGCCAGAACGACGCTCACACCTGCATCGAAACCACCCATGTTGTTGGTCACGTATTGCAGCTGTGCATCGCGGCGTGATGAACCGTACCAAGTCACGGGGCTCATGCCGGCAACGTCCATCGCAGACGATGTTGAAATACCGTTCAAGTCAAAACGCGCATGACCTTGCGTACCAAAGGAGGACGTGCGGCCAAAGCGGGTGGACCCGAAGTTGCCGGACAGACCTGTCCAAGCCTCACGGCCCCACATGTTGCCACCCAGTGAGCCAGTGGCCATGCCGATGCCGTTGGTTTCAAGGTTGAAGTTGGCTTTCAAACCGCCACCCAGGTCTTCGGTGCCGCGCAGACCGAAACGTGTGGGGGTGTGGTAGCTGGCGTTCAAGTCTTTACCGCCGCTGATGGCAAATTTGCCACCGGTTTTGCTGCCCACGCTGACGTCGATCACGCCATAGATGGTCACGGATGACTGTGCGAATGCAGCGCCGCAACATGCGACAGCTGACAGTGCCAAGAGGGTTTTTTTCATATTCAGGTCTCCAAAATCGGGGGATGAATGTTTGCTCAGCCGCCACACCTGAATGAGTGGTTCAGATGACAGCTGCTTCGTGAAGGAAGCACACAAATTAGAGCATTCACAGCTATGAACGAACAAGTTAATTCGTGCTTTCAGAAGGCGGGAATGTTGTACAAACGTAACAGTTAGTACAAAAATAATGGTAAACCCTGATGGGTTTTGAGCGATGTCAACGCTGCCGCAAGCCGAGCAGCGCACACGTCACGATCAGCGCGATGCCGAGGGTGGTCGTGGCGTCGGGCACATGGTCAAACGCCACCCATCCGGCCAACGTGGCAAAGGCAATTTGCGCGTACATGTAGGGCGTCAGCGTGGAGGCGGGGGCACATTGATAGGCTTGGATCATCACGTAGTGGCCCAGCGAGCCGAACACGCCCATCAACGCAATCAGCAGCCAGGTAAACGGGTCAGCCACCGGCACCCAGAAAGTGGGCACCAGCACCGATGCACCCACCAGACAGATCAGCCCGGTGATGAAATGCATGGTGCCGGGGTCTTCGGTGCGCACCATTCGGCTGGTCAGGATCTGGTACGACGCGTTGATCAGCACCAGCAACAGGGGCCACAGCAGGTGCATGTCAAACGTGTCGCCGTGCGGGCGGATGATCACCAGCGCACCGCACAGGCCGCCGATCAACAGCAGCCACGTGGTGCGTGACACGTGCTCGTGCAGCAGCAGAGATGCCAGCAGGGTGATGACCAGTGGCACCAGCGTGAGCACAGCTGTGAACTCGCCCACCGGGATGTGCCGCAGGCTCATGAACGCCACCGAGCCCGAACACAGCATGAGCAGGCCCCGTGCCACGTGCCAGCGTGGCGCTTGCATGGCCCACATGCGCCGACCCAGGCGTGGCCACAGCAGCAGCCCCGTCATGAGGGTTTGTACGGCAAACCGGCACCAGATGGCCATGACCACAGGCACCAGCAGCCCCACCTGCTTGGACACGGTGTCCAGCAATGCGAAGCAGGCGGTCGATGCGATGGCCAGGGCAACGCCCAGCCCAATGCGTTGCGTCAAATGGAGGTCAGTACTTCAGTTGCGCCAAGGCGCGGAGCATGTCGGGTGTGGTGGTGGGCAAGTCGAAAAACTCCAGGTAAGCCGGAATTTGTTCGAACAGCATGTCGGTGCCCACCTGGATTCTGCAGCCTTGCGCCTGGGCTGCCTTGAGGAAGGCCGTCATCTCGGTTTTCATGACCACTTCGCCCACGAACGTTGACGGCGCCAGGCGGGTGCAGTCAATGGGCAGCGGGTCGCCATCGTTCATGCCCATGGGCGTGGCGTTGACCACCAGGTCAAACCCGGCTGGGTCGTTGCTGCCGGTTTTGACGGTGATGTCGGCATAGTTGGCGTGCAAGCGATCGGCCAGCGTCTGAGCCGATGCGGTGTTCACGTCGTACAGGCCCATGGTGGTCACGCCAGCAGCTGCCAGCGATGCCGCGATGGCACAGCCCACGCCGCCCGTGCCCACCACCAGCGCGCTGGCACCGGTCAGCGTCAGGCCTTTGCGGCGCACACCCCTGACGAAGCCTTCGCCGTCAAACATGTCGCCAAACAGTTGGCCGTTGGGCAGGCGCTTGACCGCGTTGCAAGCCCCGGCCACTTTGACGTTAGGGGTGACGCTGTCCATCAGGCCCACGGTCGTCACCTTGTGCGGCATGGTGATGAGTGCGCCACGGATGTTGGTCAGGCTGAACACGGCTTTCAGGAACGCGGGGTAGTCGTCAGCCTGGCAGCCCATGGGCACCACCATGGTGTTGACCCCCACTTTTTCAAAGTAGGGGTTGTAAATCATGGGCGACTTGAAAGCGTGCGTGGGGTAGCCGATGTGCGCAATGAGTTCGGTGTTGCCATTGATCATGTTGCGTCTCTTGTTGCGTTGGGTGGGTCAGGCTGTGTGTGCGATGGCGGCCGATGGTGCGAATTTGCGAACCAACCCCTCCATGGCGATGACGTAACCGTCTACCCCGAACCCCACCACGATGCCTGCTGCGGCAGGCGATACCCAGGAGTGGTGGCGAAACGCCTCGCGGGCGTGCACGTTGGAAATGTGGCACTCGATCACGGGCAAGCCGTCCACGCCCTTGATGGCGTCGTGCAGTGCAACGGACGTGTGCGTCAGCGCACCGGGGTTGAACACGCAACCCAGTACCTCGCCCGCTTTGTACAGGCGGCCGTACTCGTGAATTTTGTCAATCAGGGCACCTTCCCAATTGCTCTGGACGCACTCCACCTGGTAACCCAGGCGTTCGCCCGCGCTGCGGCACAGCGCCTCCACATCGGTCAGCGTGGTGTAGCCATATTGGGCAGGCTCCCGCGTGCCCAGCAAGTTCAGGTTGGGTCCGTTCAATATCAGGATTTTTTTCATGGCGCTGAGCCGCAAGCTGTTTGCAGCAACTGGAAAGACAGGGAGCCCGGAAGCACCGTGGGGGGCTTCCGGGGCGGGCGATTCGGCCCGGATGGGCGTTACTTGCCGCGCACTTTGGCCAGCTCGGCCTGAATGTCCTTGACCGTTTCCTGGCCCACAGACACCGCGTACTTGGCCGTCACGGAGCGCATCTTGTCGCGCAGCTTGTCCATGTCGGCGGCTGACAGCTCGGTCACTTGCATGCCGTTTTTCTTCAGGTTGTCCAGGATGCCAGCGGCCTGGGCGCGCGACTGCTCACGCTGGTACTTGGCTGATTCTGTGGCGGCGTCCTGGATGATTTTTTGCTCGGCAGGCGTCAGCTTTTCCCAGAACTTCCTGCTGATGACCACAGACTGCGGGTTGTACTGGTGGTTGGACAACACCATGTGCTTTTGCACCTCGTACAGCTTGGCCGAGTTGATGGTGGCCACGGGGTTTTCCTGGCCGTCAACGGCTTTTTGCTCCAGCGCGGCGTACACCTCGGGCCATGGCAGGGGGGTGGGGTTGGCACCCAGGGCCTTTACCCAGTCCACGTTGATGGGGTTGGGAATGACGCGCAGCTTCAGCCCTTCCAGGTCGGCCACCGTGTGGATGGGGCGCTTGCCGTTGGTGATGTTGCGAAAACCCAGCTCGTAGTAGGCCAGGCCGATCAGGCCCTTGTCTTCCAGTTTCTTGTGCAGGCCTTTGCCGAAGGCGCTGTCCATCACGGCATCGGCCTCCCTGGTGTTGCCGAACATGAAGGGGAAGTCAAACACGGCGAACTCTTTCACCTGGGCTGCAAAAATGCCCGAGTTCATGGATGCCATTTCCAGCGTGCCCCCTTGCAGGGCCGATACGTTGGCCTGGTCGCTGCCCAGCGAGCCGCCGGGGAAGATGTTGACCTTCATCTTGCCGCCCGACTTGGCCGCCACGATTTCAGCAAACTTGTCCATGCCCATCAGGATGGGGTGGCCCTTGTTGTTCTGGTTGGCGAACTTGATCACGCGTTCTTGCGCAAACGCGGTGGTGAATGCGGTGGCTGCCACAGCGGCCAGCAGGGTCTTGATCATCAAACGTTTCATGTTGTCTCCAGTTGGGTCGGGGTTAAATACAGAATAAAAAAGTGCTTTACCGCTTTTCTGGTAAGGGTTTCAAGCTATTGAATCAATAAAACCAGCGGGCCGGCACCATGACGATGTCGGGGAACAGCACCATCAGGAACATCAGCGCGAACTGCGCCAGCATGAAGGGCCACACGCCCTTGGTCACATCGTCCATGCTGACCTTGCCCACACCGGCCACGGTGTTGAGCACGGTGCCCACGGGTGGTGTGATGAGGCCGATAGCGTTGTTCATGATGAACAGCACACCGAAGTACACGGGGTCAATGCCCGCAGCCTTGACGATGGGCATCAGCACGGGGGTCAGGATCAGGATGGTGGGGGTCATGTCCATGGCCGTGCCCACCACGATCACCAAAATCATGATGGCGAACATCAGCAGCTTGGGGCTGTCCAGCAAGGGCTGCAGCAAAGCCACCAGCTGGTCGGGCAACTGCGCCACCGTGATCAGCCAGGCCGACACCATGGCCGCTGCCACCAAAAACATGATGACCGAGGTGGTTTTGGCGGCTGCCAAAAACAGGCCGTACAGCTGGCCCCACTTCAGCTCGCCATACACAAACACCGAAATCAGCAGCGCGTACACGGCGGCCACCACGGCGGCCTCGGTGGGGGTAAACACGCCCAATTTCAGGCCCACCACCACGATCACGGGCAGGCCCAGCGCAAACACGGCCTCGCGCAACGCCTTGGCAATGTCGGCCCGGTTGGCCCGGGGGGGCGGTTGCACGGCCTCTTTGTGGGCCACATACCACCAGGTGGCGCACAAGGCCACAGCCAGCATCAGGCCTGGGGCAATGCCCGCCATGAACAGTTTTGAAATGGACACGTTGGCGGCCACGCCAAAAATCACGAAACCAATGGACGGCGGGATGATGGGCGCGATGATGCTGGCCGACGCCAGCAGGCCGGCCGAGCGGGCTTTGTCGTGACCGGCATGCACCATCATGGGCAACAACAGGGCAGCCAATGCCGCAGCATCGGCCACCGCAGAACCCGACAGGGCGGCCATGATCACGGCGGCCATGATGGCCACGTAACCCAGCCCACCCTTGATGTGCCCCACCAGCGACATGGCAAACAGCACGATGCGCTTGGACAAGCCACCGGCATTCATGATTTCGCCAGCCAGCATGAAAAACGGCACGGCCAGCAGCGGGAAGCTGTTGGAGCCTTCAATCAGGTTTTGTGCCAGGATTTGCGCGTCAAACATGTCCAGGTGCCACATCAGCGCGGCACCGCTGGCCAGCAGCGCGAAAGAGATGGGCACGCCAATGGCCATGGCGGCCATCAGGGTGCCCAGAAAAATTGCAATCGTCATGGGTGTCTCCGGGAGGGGGGCTCAGGGGTGCGGGTCGCCGTGGGGCATGTCGTCGGATTCGCGGATGCCGATCAGGTCCGAGTCAGCCATCTGGCCGCTTGCCAGCAACCACAGGTTCAGCAACAGGATGGGGGCCGCCAACACCGCAAACACCACGCCGCTGGCGTAGAGGTAGCCCATGGAGGTTTCCATGACCGCGCTCGTTGACTCCCAGTTGATGACGGTCTGCGCCCACGATCCCTGAAAAATCAGCCAGCTCATGTACAGCATCACCACATAGGTGCTGCCCAGGCACAGCTTCTGCCCGGCAACGGGCAAACGGGCGATGAGCGAATCGGTACCCAGGTGGGCGCGCTCGTTCAGTGCAATGACACTGCCCAGAAACGTCATCCACACAAACAACCAGCGCGACAGCTCTTCGGACAACGTGATGCCGGAGTTGAACCCGTAGCGCATGACCACGTTGCCAAACACCATGACCACCATGAGTGCCAGGCTGAAAACCATCAGCAAGGCCAACACTTTGCAGTAACGGTTGATGAAACTTTGAATCACGAAATGCCTCCAGAAGAGCGATTCTGTGTAATGTACGAACTGGTTAGTATTTGTGAAATCCGTGGAAACCCTAGTGTGGTTTTGTGCGTTTTATGTTCCAGATAGCGTGCAACACCACACTGGACAGGTGGGTTTTCTTCGGTGTGGCCTTGCTGAAGGCCCTCAGTGCGATGAAGGCTGGGCTGCGCGTCTCAAGGCGCAGCGCGCGCCAGCACTCAGTTCGAGGGAACCGGGAGGTACGCTTCGGGGTTGACGCACAGGAAGCGCGTCAAAATTTCAATGATGCAGGTGCGCCGCTGGGCCACGATGGCCGGGTTGGTCAGGTCGTGTTTGAAGATCAGACCGAAGGTGTGGCGGTTGGAGACGTTGAAAAACGTCAGCGCCGAAACGGTGGCGTGAATGTCCAGTGGCTCGATGCCGGGGCGGAATTCACCGCTGGCCACACCGCGCTGGTACAGGTCGCGGATGGCCGCAATGGCCGGTACGTTCAGGTCCTGAATGGTCTGGCTTTGGGCCAGGTAGGCACCGCGCATGATGTTTTCCGAAATGACCAGACGGATGTACCTCTCGTTGCTGAAGTGATGGTCATACGTGAATTCCACCAGCTTTTGCAGCGCGGCCACAGGGGGCAGGTCTTTCAGGTTTTGCCGACGCTCGATTTCGCGCATGCGGCGGTACGACTCTTCAAGAGCGGCGGTGTACAGCCCTTCCTTGCTCTTGAAGTAGTAGTAAATCATCCGCTTGCTGGTGTTCGTGGCCGCCGCAATGTCGTCAATGCGGGCACCGGCCAGTCCCTTTTCTGCGAACTCGGACATGGCCACTTCCATGATGTTGGCCATCGTCCGTTCAGGGTCATTGGTGCGCGTGGTCTCGGGTTTTGCAGCCGCAGTTTTGCGGGCTGTGCGCCGTGCGGGTGTGGCCTGGGATTTCATCCTCTCAGTATAGGCGCGCGGCATGCAGGGGCTTGTCGTGCACGGCACGCGCAGCCAAGCCGGCCACAGTCTGCAGGCCTGTCCAACGGGCTCGGCGGCGTTCAGCGCAAAGGCACTTGCAGTTGCCGGATGACCTGGGCGGTATCGGGCCGCACGCCCCGCCACCATTCAAATGCCTCGGCTGCCTGCTCGACCAGCATGCCCACGCCATCGGCCAGCGTGCCTGCGCCGCCATGGCGTGCCAGCGCCAGAAAGGGCGTGAGGCCTTTGCCGTACACCAGCTCGTAGGCCAGGCAACCGGGCGCAAACACGTCTGCGGTGACGGGGGGCAACTGCCCGTACAGGCTGGCCGACGTGGCGTTGAACACGCGGTCGAATTGGCCTGCCAGCGTGTCATAGGTACAGGCCTGCACCGTGCAGTCGGTGATGCCATGCGCGGCCACTTCGTTGGCCACGGCTTGGGCGGGGCCCAGTGTCAGGTCGGTGATGACCAGGCACTGCGGGTGCTGGGACAGAAACGGCAGCACCATGCCGCGCGTGGCACCGCCAGCGCCCAGTACCAACACGCGCTGCCCGGCAAGGGGCAAGCGCAAGTTGTGCGTCACGTCGCGGGTCAGGCCCACGCCGTCAAAGTTGTCGGCCAGTATCTTGTCGCCTTCAAACTTCAGCGCGTTGGCCGCACCCGAGAGGTGTGCGCGGTCAGAACACTCGGTCGCGCAGGCCAGGGCGTCCAGTTTGAAGGGAACGGTCACGTTCATGCCCAAACCGCCTGCGAGCCGAAACGCTGCCACATCGTCAGCGAACGCCCCCAGGTGACCTTCGATGGCGGTGTACGCCATGTCTTGCCCGGTGGCTGCCGCAAACAGCGCGTGAATGTGCGGCGACTGGGTGTGGCCAATGGGGTGGCCAATCACGGCGTAGCGGTCGGTCATGGCGTGTGTAGATGGGGTTGTCTGGTGCGGGCCCGCACAACGTGTACGAGCCCGCAATGGCCATCAGGCCTTGGCGGCGGCGCGTTTGTCGCGCCAGCTGGTGTACAGCTTGGTCTGCGTGAACAGCGTCAGGAACAGCAAGAACACAATGACGGCCGACAACGGCGTGGTGAAAAACTCGGTGGCAAATTGCACCGGGTTGTCGCCTGCAGAGATCATGGCCTGGCGGTAGCTGCGGTCCATCAGCGGCCCCAGAATCATGCCCAGAATCACTGGGCCCACCTGAAAACCGTACATCTTCAGGAAGTAACCCAGCACGCCAAAACCCAGCATCCAGTACACATCCACCGGGTTGTTGTTGATGGCGTAGGCCCCCACGGCCGACAGCACCAGAATCAGCGGCAGCAGCAGCGGTTTGGGCGTCTCCACGATCTTGGCAAAAATCTTGATGCCCGTCAGGCCGAACACCAGCAGGAACAGGTTGGCCAGCGTCAGTGAGCCCACGATGAACCAGAACAGGTGCGGCGTTTCAATCATCAGCATTGGGCCAGGCTTCAGGCCATGGATGTACAGCGCCCCGATGATCACGGCTGTGACCGCATCGCCCGGGATGCCCAGCGTCAGCATGGGCACGTAAGCACCGCCCACCGCCGCGTTGTTGGCCGATTCGGGGGCCACCAGGCCCTCATAAGCCCCTTCACCAAACGGGCGCGACGGGTTTTTGACCGTGCGTTTGGCGTGGTCGTAAGCCATCAGCGCCGCAATGTCGCCACCCGCACCGGGCAATGCACCCACCACCACACCGATGGTGGACGTGCGCGTGGCCAGCGGCAGGTACTTGCGCACCAGTCCCCATGACGGGATGATTTTGCTGACGTTTTGCTTGATGGCCGTCAGGTGCATCTCGTGAATCTGGGCAATGACCTCGGCCACGCCGAAGAAACCGATCATGGCTGCGATGTACGAAATGCCTGCCGATAACTGCATGCTGCCAAAGGTCAGCCGGTTTTCGCCGGTCATGGGGTCCAGGCCCACGCAGGCAATCAGCGCGCCCAAAGCGCCTGAAAAGATGCCTTTGGACAAACTTTCGCCCGACAAACTGCCCACCAGCAAAATGCCCCACAGCGCCAGCAGCAGGTATTCGCGTGGGCCAAATTTCAGCGCCAGCTCAGACACCAGCGGGGCCGCCACAGCCAGCACCAGAATGCCGATGAAGCCGCCGTACACCGACACCACCGTGGTCAAGCCAATTGCTTGACCCGCCTCGCCGCGTTTGGCCAGCGGATAGCCGTCCAGGCCCGTGGCAATGGCAGAAGGTGCGCCTGGGATGTTCAACAAAATGGCGCTGCGCGAGCCGCCGTACACGCCACCCAGGTAAATGCCGGAAATCAGCGCCAGTGCTTCGTTCACCTGCCACTTGAAGGTGAACGAAATCAGGATGGACACCGCCATGGTGACCGACAGGCCTGGAATGGCGCCGATGTATATGCCCGCAAACGTGCCCGCTGCGGTCAGCAACAGCATCTTGATGTCGAGCCACGAAGTGAAAAAGTAACCAAGTGCTTCCATCATTTCAGGAACTCCGGCAAATAGGGGCCAATGAGGCTACCTGCAGGCAGTACCACCGAGAAGACCGTTTGAAATACAACGTAGATAGCTGTCAGCACCCCCGCGCTGATCAGCAGGTTCAGTCCGATGCGCTTGCTGCCCAACAGTGACATGGATGCCGCCAGGAAGATGTACGACGACAGCAAAAAGCCCAGCACCTCCAGCGACAGCATGTAAATGACGATGAACACCGTGAACCACACCAGTTGCAGTGGAAGCACTTTGTGCACCAGTTGCTGCAGCCAGGTTTCGCCGTTGTCCAGCTTCAGTTTGGCTTTGGCAGTTTTGATGAGTGACATCAGTCCGGTCACCAGCATGGTGAGCGCACAGACCATGGGGAATGCGCCCGCTGATGAGACGGAATCCAGTTTTGAAATGCCGTACGCTGCCCACAGCATGAAGCTGCTGAACAGAACGATCAGCGCCATGAATGTGAGTTCGCCGGGCAGCCGCGGGTGGCTGGTATGCATTGAATTCTCCAGAGAATGGGAAAAAATTGGCGACACAAGGTCGCCATCTTTATGAACAGGCAGACTGACACTTTCAGCCAGCCTTTTCATGCCCGCGTTCAGGGTTTGGCGATGCCCAGGTCAGCCGGGTTTTTC
Source organism: bacterium (assembly GCA_030824555.1). GTDB lineage: Bacteria > Pseudomonadota > Gammaproteobacteria > Burkholderiales > Burkholderiaceae_C > UBA2334. The sequence continues at coordinate 6,031 of JAVBXK010000052.1, read as the reverse complement.
TTGGCCACGCCTGCGTCTTGGTACAGCCACGCCGTGGTCGACTGGAACTTCTTGATGAAGGCTTCAGCCTCGGCGCCGCTGATGTTCAACATGGTGGTGCCACGGCCCGTCATCAGTTCGCGGTACTTTGGGTTGTCACCGGCCTTCTTGAACGCGGCCACCAGCTTGGCTTTCACGTCGTCAGGGGTTTCTTTCTTCACGAACACACCGTACCAAGAGCCCCAGGGCAGGAACTTGGGCAGCGAGCGCAGCGAGGGCGCATCGGTCATGGGGGGAATGTTCTGGTACGCCTTGTTGTCCAGCACGCCCAGTGCCTTCAAGCGACCGGCCTTGATGTGCTCGATCACGGCACCCGAGGCAATGAAGCCAAAATCCACATGGCCGCCTTGCAGCGCGGCAATGGCCGGGCCGTCACCGTCAAACGGCACCTTGATGGTGTCAAACTTGGTCAGTGTGTTCATCATGGCGTTCACCGTGAACGGCACAGTGCCTTGCCCGGCAATGTACGACTTCACCTTGTTGGGGTTGGCCTGCACGTGGCTCAACAGGTCTTGCGTGGTGTTCCAGGGGGCATCGGCGCGGGCCACCAGCAAAATGGTGTTGGCCACTGCAGCAATGTTGATGGGGTAAAACTTGTCGTAGTCGAAATCAGCCGTGCCCATCACTTTGTACAAAGCTTGCGGTTCAGCACCCATCAGGATGGTGTAACCGTCCGCAGGCTGTTGCAGCACGAAGTTGGCGCCGATCACGCCAGCTGCACCGGGTTTGTTCTGCAACACAATTTTTTTGCCCAGCGCTTCTTCCGCATAAGGGGCGTAGCCGCGCATAGCCACATCGGTGCCACCACCGGCGCCCCATTGAATGACGGCAGTCACGTCACGCGCAGGGTAGGCCTGTGCCTGAGCGGTGCCTGTTACCGAGCACAGGGCCAGGGCTGCCAAAGTGGCACCCATCAGTTTTCTTTTATTGTGTTGCATGGTTTGTCTCCAGAAGTTGCAGGGGTGGAATACGCAAGCCCTTTTTTGCCGGGCTTGCAGGCTGGTGAAAAGGGTTTGCCTGCGATGGCGGGGTCAATGTGACCTGGCTACAGTCGCATCGGTAGGGAGCGAATGTAGTGGCGTGGTACCCGTCTGCGCAGGTTTGAAAGCTCAAGACTGATCGATGATCGATCTCATTGGTTTGATAAACGATCGTATGAAGGGTTTCTACTGACTCTCCTTTATGTGATGTTTTATTGTGTGTACGAAACAGTCCGTTGAATTGAACAAATCGGGCCAAACACAGGACGTATTGGCCTGTGCGGCCTCAGGATTTCCCTAGGTTTTGGCCTTCTGGCGTGGGTGCCGACGAGCGTGCCCGGGCCACGGCATGACGTGCCGCCAACCGCCCGAACACCAGCCCAGGGCCGATGGTGATGCCGGGTGCGGTGTACACGCCACCCATGATGGAATGCATGTCGTTGCCCACCGCGTACAGCCCCGCAATGGGCTGGTTGCTGGCGTTCAGCACGCGGGCGTGTTCGTCGGCCACCAGCCCGGTGGACGCACCGATGTCGCCTGGGAACAGCTTCACTGCATAGAACGGCGCCGTGCCCAGTGCACCCAGGTTCGGGTTGGTGTTGCCGCGCGTGGCGTCGCCAATGTTCTGTTGGTAAGCCGTTTCGCCGCGGTGGAAGTCGGGGTCCACCCCGGTTTGGGCGCAGGCGTTGATGTGGGCCACGCTGCGTGCCAGCCCGGCGGCATCGATGCCCAGCTTGGTGGCCAGCTCGTTCAGCGTGGCGCCCTCGGTCAGATAACCATCGGCCAGGAAAGGGGCCAGGCCCTTGCCACCGGGGCGCACCATGCCCATGCCGTACATGCGCAGGGCCTCGGCATCGCACACCAGGTAAGCGGGCACGGCACCATGCGCCTGCATGGCCAGGCCGAACAGGTGGTACGAGGTGCTTTCGTTCACGAAGCGTTCGCCAGCTTGGTTCACGGTCACGAAGCCCGGCTTGGCGCGGTCCATCACAAAGTGCGGAAATACCGCTTTGCTGCCATCGGCCCGTGGGCGGATGGACACCGGTGCCCAGAAGGCGTTGCTCAGGCCACCTTCGCCATAACGGGCGCCCAGGGCCTGGGCCAGACCGTGCGCGGTGCCGGTGTGACCAGGGGCGGCAGGGCACCAGCCGATGTCGGCACCCGGCAGCAGGGTCTGACGCAAACCCATGTGGCGGTTGAAGCCACCGCTGGCCAGCACCACGCCGCCGGTAACGTTGACGGTGCTGGATTGGCCGCCGTGCTCCAGCGTGAGGCTGTCTACCCCGGCGCTGCTTTGGTTGATGGCCGTGACCGATGTGTTCAGCGCCAGGCTGACGTTGGCGTGTGTTGACAGCGAATACAGCAGCCGTGCCACCAGCGCATTGCCCATCACCAACCGGGTGCCGCGTGGGTGGCTCAGCCGGTCAGACAGGTGGCGCAGGATGATGCGCACCGAGTGCTTCAGTGACGCGAGCGACCCCGTCATGCCCAGCAGGTGGTTGATGTCGGTGCGGTCCACCATCATCCCGCCCAGCACAGTGAATTCGGGAATGGGTGGGCGAACCAGTTTGAACAGGTCGCCCAGCTGGCGGCCATCAAAGGGCAGGGGTTCCAGCGCACGGCCCGCCAGGGTGGAGCCGTCCAGGTCAGAGATGTAGTCGGGGTGCTTGGGGTAGGGGCGGAATTTCACTGCCGAATGGGCTTCCACGTGCGCCACGGCCTCGGGGCCTGCGTCCAGAAAGGCCTGGCGCAGCGCGGCGGGCGTGCGTTCGCCAATGGCGTTGGTCAGGTAGCGGGCAGCGTCGGCCAGCGTGTCGGTGGGGTTGACTTGTGGCCCATGGTGGGTGCCCGGCACCCAGGTGGTGCCGGCCGACCACGCGGTGGTGCCGCCCACGTGTTCGGTGCGCTCCAGCAGCAGCACCTTGGCACCGTCCATCGCGGCAAACAGGGCGGCGGCCATGCCGGCGCCGCCAGCGCCGACCACCACCACGTCGTATTGCGCGCCTTCGGGAAGGGTGTTGAGTACTTGCATGTCAGTACCGCCCCGCCAGCAAAAAATCGACCATCAGGTCACGCACCTTGGCAAACATGTCTGCCCCGGTGGCGGTTGGGCAGCCTTTGGCGCGGGCGGCTGCAATCAAAGGGGTCACCACCGGTTGCGTGATGACACAGCCCACAAACTGGCTGGCCACCAGCTTGTCGGCCACCAAGGGCAGGGGGTCGGTGTCTTTCATGCCCACGGGGGTGGCGTTGAGCACGATGTCAAACCCTGTGGGGTCTGCGCTGCCGTGGGTCACGGGGCACAGGTTCAGGCCTGCCAGGCGGTCCACCAGTGTGGTGCGGCGGGTGGTGTCTTCATCGTGAATGGCCAATTGGCTCACGCCGGATGTCACCAGCGCGTGCGCAATGGCTGAGCCCGCGCCACCTGCGCCCACCAGCAGGGCCTTTTTGCCCAGGGGTGTGCAGCCCTTGTCTTGCATGGCTGACACATAGCCCAGGCCGTCGAACATGTCGCCGTGCCAGGTGCCGTCGGCGTTGCGGCGCATGGTGTTCACGGTGTGCAAAAAGGCCGCGCGGTCAGACGTGGTGGCGCACAGCTCGGCACAGGCAAATTTGTGCGGCACCGTGACGATGATGCCGTCCACGTTCTGGGCCAGGCTCACGCCCGCCAGCCAGGCCGACAGGTGGGCGGGCGACACGTGGGCGGGCATCACATAGGCGTTGCGGCCGTGGTCGTGGTAGGCCTGGGTGACACCCGCAGGGGACTTCACCTGTGCAATGGGGTCGCCCACGATGAAGTGAACGCGTGTGGCACCGCTGAGTAGGTCTGACATGGCTGATGTGTGGTGGGTGTGTGAACGTGGCTGTGAACCGGAATGGACGCGATGGTACACAAAAGTGGAATCGCATTCAACTATTGAATTTAATTCTGTTTTTCAATACACTCGACACCAACGCACACAGACGACCCGCAAACCTGCTGCCCAACCAGCCCACCGCAAACCTCCGCATGTCCCACACACGCATTGCCCTGATCGGCGCTGGCGCCATAGGCCGCACCCACATCGACCGCATCACCCGCAGCACCAACCTGGTGCTGGCCGCCATTGCCGACCCCACCGAGGCAGGCCAGGCCCTGGCCGCCAGCCTGAACGTGCCGTGGTTTGCCAGCCATGTGGACATGCTCGATGCCGTCAAACCGCAGGGCGCGGTGGTGGCCACGCCCAATGCCACCCACATTCCCATGGCGCTGGACTGCCTGGCGCGCGGCGTGGCCGCCCTGGTTGAAAAACCCGTGGCCGACACCGTGGCCGAGGCCCAGGTGCTGGTCGATGCACAGGCTCGCAGCGGTGTGCCCGTGCTGGTGGGGCACCACCGTCGGTACAACCCCATCAACCGCCGGGCGCGCGACATCGTTCAGGCCGGGCAGCTGGGGCAGCTGGTGTCGGCCAACGTGATGGCGCAGTTCCTGAAGCCCGATGCGTACTTCGATGCAGCCTGGCGGCGGGAAAAAGGCGGCGGCCCCATCCTCATCAACCTGATCCACGAAATCGACATGCTGCGGTTTCTGTGCGGCGAAATCACCTCGGTGCAAGCCCTGGCCAGCAATGCCGTGCGTGGCTTCAATGTGGAAGACACCGCCGCCGCCGTGCTGCGCTTTGCCAACGGCGCACTGGGCACCGTGGTGCTGTCAGACACGGCCACCGCCCCATGGTGCTGGGACTTTTGCGCGGGCGAGCAAGACCAGTACCCCCGCCAAGCCGTGCAGTCGCACTTCATTGCAGGCACACACGGCTCGCTGTCGTTGCCCGACCTGGCCCTGTGGGGTTACCGGGGCGAACGCAGCTGGCATGCCGAGCTGACGCGTGAGCAAACCACCGTGCACAAGGCCGACCCCTACACCGCGCAACTGCAGCACTTTGCTGCCGTGATCGACGGCCGCGAGGCCCCGCTGTGCAGCGCACTGGACGGCCTGCGCACCCTGCAGGCCACGCTGGCCGTGAGCGAAGCGGCCGCCAGCGGCGCAACGGTGTCTTGTACCCTGTGATGCCCATGAGAAAACGCTGGGCCTTTCCCAAGTTTTCTCATCCCCCTCGGGGGGCCTGGCGCGACGCGACAGGTTTGGGGGCACTACTGATCAAGGAGCAAACATGAGCGGCGTATTGGAACGAACCCTGGGCATTCTGGAACTGCTTGCCCGCCATGGCGACGGCGTGGAACTGGCCACCATTGCCGACCAGCTCGGCATTCCCCGCAGCGCCGTGCACCGCCTGCTGGTGGACCTGGTGCGCTGCGGCTACGTGCGCCAGACGCGCAACCACGGCGACTACATGCTGACCACCAAGCTGGTGTCCATGGGCCTGAGTTACCTCAGCAACAGCGGCATCGTGGACATTGCCCAGCCACTGCTGAACCAGCTGGCCGAAATTTCCGGCGAACTGGTGCGCCTGTCGGTGGTCGATGGCGAGCGCCTCACTTGGGTGGCCCGCGCCCAAGGTGCCCGCCAGGGCCTGCGCTACGACCCCGACATGGGCAGCGACGCGCGCCTGAGCTGCTCGTCATCCGGCTGGGCCTGGTTGTCCACACTGACAGACGACGAAGCCCTGGCCCTGCTGGCCAAACAAGGCCTGGGGCAGCCGCAAGACTTTGGCCCCAATGCGCCCACCACCTTGCAAGCCGTGATGGCGCAGGTGCACACCACCCGCACGCAGGGTTTCAGCGTCACGGTGGACACCTACTCGCTGGGTTTGAGCGCGCTGTCGGCCCCCGTGCGTTTTGCGGGCATGCCCGCCATGGGCGTGCTGACCCTGGCGGGCCCCACGGTGCGCTTCACCGAAGAACGCATGCGCGCCTTGGCCCCCGAGCTGACCAGCGTGGCCGCCCAGCTGGCCGCCGCCAGTGGCGCGTCGCCCTTTTTCGCGCAAACCAATGTGGCCCCAGCGGAAAGCGCTGCCAGCCGCAAACCCATTTACGCGCCCTGACGACACGCCGTGACGCTGCGCCCCGAATAC
>JAVBXK010000121.1 GCA_030824555.1 bacterium | reverse complement strand
GGCACAGCCTGCTTGGCAGTGGCAGGTTTGGCTGCCGGGGTTTTGGCGGATGGGGTGCGGCGTGTGGTCATGTCTGGTATCTCCTGAGGTGACTGTATCAGTGATGACACTCGCTCTGGCTTGCAGCCTAGCCGCTCAGAGGCTGAGAGTTTTTCGGGCGTGCCCGAGCAGCGCACCAAAACACGCCCGTTCAAGGCGCAAAGCACAGCAATAGCTCGGGTTATTGCGCGCATTTGCAACGCAGAGCGGGTGCGTTTTGGGGTGGTAAGCGGGTATGGGCGAAAGACTCTCAGTCTCTCAGGTCATGGTGGGGTGGTTCAGCAAGGCTTCGCGGGTTTTTTTGTGTGCCAGCTGGGCCAGCCACCATTGCAGGGCGCGGCCTTGCGAGGCAGACGGGTCGCTGCTGGTCTGGCCAGGTGTGGTGCGCCACGCGTAGCCCACCCTCGCCACGCGCGGGCCGCGCTGCACGGTTTTCAGCACCAGGCGGCCCGACTGGGCGTAGGCCTGTGCCAGCGGCAACGGCAAAAAGCCGCAACCGATGCCGCGTAGCTGCGCCTCCAGCTTGTGCTGCATGGTGGGCACGGTGAACACGTCCTGCCCCGACAGCAAACCAATGGACACACCCGTGCCGCGCTGCGTGGTGTCGGCCACGGCCACGGCGCGGTATTTGCCGATCAGGCTGTCTGGCAGCGGCTCTGGCGCGGTGGCCAGGGGGTGGTGGGGTGCCACGGCAAACACGAACGGCACGTCGCCCAGTGGCTGCACGTGCACACCGGCATAGCTGCTGCTGCCGTCGGCGTTGACACCCAGCGCCAAGTCGGATTTGCCCGCCATGAGCGACTCGACCGTGCCCGTGAGCGTTTCGGATCGCAGCCGCAAGCGTGTGGGTGCCCCCAAGGCGTAAAACGCCTCGCACAGCTCGAACAGTGTGGTGCGCGCCACGATGTTGTCGGCCACGATGGTGAACTGGGGCTCCCACCCGGTGGCCACGCGTTTGACGCGCTCGGCCACCGCGTCCAGCTCGTACAGCAGGTGTTCACCACTGCGCAGCAGCTCGGCCCCGGCGGGGGTGATGCGGGCCTGGCGGGCGCTGCGGTCGAACAGCAGCACGTCCAGCGCGTCTTCCACCTGGCGCACGCGGTAGGTCAGGGCGCTGGGCACCAGGCCCAGTTCGCGGGCGGCAGCGGCCATGCTGCCTGCGCGGGCCACGGCCTCGATCAGCGCCAGGTTGTCTGGCGACAGCACCGACCGCACGGCTGTTTTGGGTGTGCCTTGTATTGCCCCTTGTTTCTGCATGGTTGGCTGCCTTTCATTCAATGCTTTCGAATGATGCCATCAGAATCCGCTGGTGTGTCCACCACCGGTCGCGCTCTACATTGGATGCCCTTGCCGCCCGATGCACGGCAAGGGTGCCAAGGCCCCATCAGGCGGGCACGCAAGTCAGCCCACTGCATCGGGGTTGCTTCCATTTTTTGAGGTGTTCCATGCTCCACATCCGCCGTTCTGCCGACCGAGGTTATGCCGATCACGGCTGGCTCAAGAGTTTTCATTCGTTTTCGTTCGCGGGCTACCACGACCCCAAATGGATGGGCTGGGGCAACCTGCGCGTCATCAACGAAGACCGCATTGCCCCTGGCACCGGGTTTGGCACGCACGGCCACCGCGACATGGAAATCGTCAGCTACGTCATGTCGGGCGAACTGGCGCACGACGACAGCATGGGCAACGGCACATCCATCCCGCCTGGCGACGTGCAGCGCATGAGCGCCGGCAGGGGTGTGCGGCACAGCGAGTTCAACCACGCGCCCGATGCCACCACACATTTTTTCCAGATCTGGATCGAGCCGAGCGAAACGGGCATCGACCCCGGTTACGAGCAAAAGACGTTTGCCGACGAAGCCAAGCGTGGCCGCCTGCGTCTGGTGGCGTCGCCAGACGGGGCTGACGGCTCGGTCACCATCCATGCCGATGCCCGGCTGTACGCCACGCTGCTGAGCGGTACCGAAACCGCCAGCCTGGCCCTGTCGCCCGAGCGCAAGGCCTGGGTGCAGGTGCTGCGCGGGTCCTTGAGTGTGAACGGTCAACCCTTGCAGCAGGGCGACGCGGCCATGCTGGCCGACGAAACGCTGCTGCAGCTCACCGACGGCACCGACGCCGAGGCGCTGGTGTTTGACCTGGCGCCTTGAACTTGGCGCAGGCTGCACCCCATCCGTTCGGCCTTGTACCTCCGCCATCAGGCTCCACCATCAGGCTCCGACCATGAACCCCTTGCGCACCATCCATTCCGCATTCGCGTTGCCGTTGCACCGCTTTGACGAGCGCACGTTTGCTCATGTGTTCCACCCGCAGCACCTGGGGCTGGTGGACCCGTTCATCGGGGTGGACGTGTTCAACATGCCGCACAACTTTTTTCTGCCGCACCCCCATGGTGGCATGAGCGCCATCACCTACCTGTTGCCGCAAAGCCCAGGGGGCGTGCGCAACCGCGACAGCCTGGGTGACGACAGCATCGTTGCCCCCGGCAGCCTGCACTGGTTGCAAGCAGGTAGCGGCATGGTCCACGAAGAAACCCCTGCCGTGCCTGGTGTGGCCGCCCTGGGGCTGCAGATTTTTGTGAACATGACCCGAGCCCACAAACAGCACGCGCCCGCCGTGTTCAAGGTGCCTGCGGGTGACGTGCCGGTGGTGCAGCTGGCCGGAGCCAGCGTGCGCGTGGTGGCTGGCGAGTGGGGTGGCCAGGCTTCACCCATTGCCCGTGACCCACGCTGGGTCACCCGGGTCAACCTGCTGGATGTGACGCTGCAACCGCACGCCGACGTGCGCCTGACCCTGCCCGCCGGGCACCAGGGTTTTGCGCTGGTGGTGACCGGGCAAATTTTGGAGTCAAACAGGCCTCTATCGCTTGATATAAAAGCGCCAGCAGCTATGGTGTTTGATGCGCCTGTGGCGGGCGAGGGTGTCACCGATTTGCGTTTGCTGGCAGGTGCCGAAGGCGCGCAGGTGGTGGTGTTTTCGGGCTTGCCCCTTCAGGAACCCGTGGTGCCCTGGGGGCCGTTTGTGGGCACCACACGGGCCGAGGTGGCGGCGTATGGCCAGGCCTTTCAGGCTGGGGCTATGGGCGGGCTGGCACCGTCTTTCAGCCGCTGACGCCGCTGGGTTCAGTTTTTCCGTTTCAGTCCTTTTCGTTTCAATTTCTTCCGTTTTCGTTCAACCGGTGCCCAACCCTGATGTCCAGGGCGGCGCCCCATTCGCAGGAGCACATCAAATGGCACAAGTCGTCGTGGTTTATCACTCGGGTTACGGTCACACCCAGCGCATGGCGCAATCGGTGGCCGACGGTGCGGGCGCCGAGCTGGTGGCAGTCGATGCTGAAGGCAACGTCAGCGAAGCGGGCTGGGCCGCACTGAACGCGGCTGACGCCATCATCATGGGCTCGCCCACCTACATGGGCACGGTCAGCTGGCAGTTCAAAAAGTTTGCCGACGCGTCCAGCAAAGCCTGGTTCACCCAAGCGTGGAAAGACAAGGTGTTTGCCGGTTTCACCAACAGCGCCACCATGAACGGCGACAAACTGTCCACGCTGCATTACCTGTTCACGCTGGCCATGCAGCACAGCGGCATCTGGGTGGGCACGGGCATGATGCCCAGCAACACCAAGGCCGCACAGCGCAACGACCTGAACTACGTGGGCTCGTTTGCCGGTGCCATGGCACAAAGCCCGTCCGATGCCGGTGCGGCCGAGATGCTGCCTGGTGACCTGGAAACCGCCCGCCAGTTCGGCGCACGCGTGGCCACCGTGGCCAAGCAGCTGAAAGGCTGATACCGCGTTTCAGGGCGTTTTTGGCGCATACCGCGCCCAGACCATCCGACGGGGACTTGGCGCTTGCGTGCCACACTGAAAGCCCGCCGCAGAGCTCCTCCGTTTTGCGGCGTGCGCCCGTGTCATCCATTTCTTCTTTCCCAACTTCTTTCTGAAGGGACTTTCCATGAAGCTGTTCTACTCGCCCGGCGCGTGTTCGCTGGCACCTCACATCGTGTTGCACGAGTCCGGCCTGGCCTTTGAAGGCGTGCTGGCCAGCACCAAAACCCACCAGTTGGCCGATGGCTCCGACTACTACGCCGTCAACCCACTGGGTTACGTGCCGTTTCTGGTGCTGCCCGATGGCCGCACGCTGCGCGAGGGCCAGGTCATCAGCCAGTACATTGCCGACCAAGTGCCCGCCAGTGGCCTGGTACCGGCGGCTGGCACGTGGGAGCGCTACAAGCTGCAAGAGTGGCTGTCGTTCATCAGTTCCGAACTGCACAAAGGCTTTTCGCCGTTGTTCAACCCCGCCACACCTGAAGACTACAAGCCCATGGTCAAAGACCGCCTGCTGCAGCGCCTGACTTGGCTCGATGGCGAGCTGGCTGGCAAGGACTACCTGATGGGCAGCACCTTCACCGTGGCCGACGCCTACCTGTTCACCGTGACCAACTGGGCGGGTTTCGTGAAGCTGGACATTGCCGCCTTGGCCAATCTGGCTGCCGTGCGTGCCCGCATTGCCGCACGCCCAGCGGTGCAAGCCGCGATGAAGGCTGAAGGCCTGTTGGGCTGACACGGTTTTGCCCCGGAGGCTTCACCGGGGTGTCATGGGGCTTGCATAGGCTCCCGTTTTTAAACTGAACGGGAGCTTTGATGTTCTTTCCCCTCCATGCCGGGCCCTTGGCCCAAACCAGCATCAGATTGGCCACACTCGCTGCCGTGGGCCTCGGCCTCAGTGCGTGCCTGGGTGATGGCGACGACCATGTTGCACTGCCCGATGGCAGCACCGCGCAGTTGGCCATTCTGGAAACCAGCGACCTCCACGCCAACCTCATCAGCTACGACTACTTCAAGCTGGCTGAAGACAAAAGTGTGGGCATCGAGCGCACCGCCACGGTCATCAAGCAGGCCCGTGCTGATTTCCCCAACAACTTGCTGATCGACAACGGCGACACCATCCAGGGCACGGCGCTTGCCGACTACCAGGCCATGGTGAACCCCGTGGCCTGCAACCAGAAGCTGGCCACCTACAAGGCCATGGATGCCATCGGCTTCGATGCAGGCACGCTGGGCAACCACGAGTTCAACTACGGTTTGCCTTACCTCTCGCAAGTGACGGGTACCAAATTCAACGTTGACGGCATGCCCGCCGTGGCCAGCCAACCCACCTGCACCGGCCCGGCCTTCCCCCTGGTGCTGGCCAACGTGACCAGCAAAAAAGACGGTGCACCGCTGTACAAGCCCTACACCATCCTCAGCAAGAAAGTCAGTGCCAAAGACACAGATGGCAAAACCATCGAAAGCACCGTGAAGGTGGCCGTCATCGGCTTTGCGCCGCCACCCATCCTGAACTGGGACAAGCGCTGGCTCGAAGGTAAGGTGGACGTGCAAGGCGTGGTCGAAGCCGCACAAAAGTACGTGCCATTGGCCCGCGCCGACGGGGCCGACATCGTCATTGCCGCATCGCACGGCGGTTGGGACACCAGCGCTTACACGCCGACCATGGAAAACGCCAATTACCACCTGGCCAAGGTGGCGGGCATTGACGGCATTTTGATGGGGCATTCGCACGGCGAATTCCCCAACGCCGCATGCACCACCGTTGCCTGCAGTGCCACCGGGGTGGACAAGACCAAGGGCACATTCTTCGGCGTGCCTGCCGTGATGCCCAGCTACTGGGGCAAGGCAGTTGGTGTCATCAACTACGGGTTGGTGGTGCAAAACGGCAAGTGGACCATTGCCACCGACAAAACCCAGGTCAGCATCCGCAAAGCGTTGGTCGATGCCACAGCCAAAACCTATGTGGCCGTGGACCCCGCCATCGCTACCACGGTGAAAGCGGAGCACGAGGCAGCCATTGCCTACGTGAAAACGCCCATCGGCCAGTCTGACTTTGCGCTGGCCAGCTACTTTGCCGACGTGGGTGACGTGACCGCCATCCAGGTGGTGAATGCTGCCCAGGCCGACTACGTGGCCAAGTACGTGACGGCCAACATGCCGCAGTACAAAGACCTGCCCGTGCTGTCGGTGAGTGCACCGTTCAAGAGCGGGTTTGCCGGTGGCACCGACTTCACCGACGTGGCACAAGGCCCCATCGCCATCAACAATGCTGCCGACCTGTACCTCTACCCCAACACGGTGTATGCGGTAAAGGTCACGGGCGCGGGCATCAAAACGTGGCTGGAAAAAGCCGCCGAGCGGTTCAATCGCATCGACCCCACGCTGAGCACCCCGCAGGCCCTGGTGTCAAGTTTCCCTGGCTACAACTTCGACATGTTCACTTCGGTTGACATGGGTTATGAAATCGACGTGACCCAAGCCATCGGCAGCCGTATCAAGAACCTGATGTACAAGGGCGCACCCATCAGTGCCACGGCCGAGTTCATCATTGCCACCAACAACTACCGCGCCACCAGCGGCACGGCATTTGGCCTGACGACAGCCAACACCATCTACGCGTCGCCCGATGCCAACCGCGATGTGCTGATTGACTACATCAAGGCCCGCAAAAACCTGACGCTGGCCACCGACGGCTCCGCGCGCAGCTGGCGGTTTACCAAGGTGAACACCGCCGGGCAGGTGACCTTTGTGTCGGGCAGCGGCAAGCTGGCTGTGGCTCAAACCGCCGGGTTCAACAACATCAGCGTGGTCAGCCACGACGACGGCACCGGCAAAGGCCAGGGTGTGTACGCCATTGACCTGTCCAAGTAACCTGGCCATGTCCCCGGCGAGGGGCTGAGCCCTAGGCCTGGTCCGTGCGGATGCCGGACCAGGCTTTTTTTGGGGGGGCAACACCCGGCACACAGCCAGGATCGTGAAGAAACAACAGATTGACCACGCCGATGCCCTGCTCACTGCAAAATGAAGGCCATGAAACTGTTTGATTTGCTGCCCCTGACAGACTGGCTGGCGCTGGCCGCCTTTTTTGCGCTGTGGACGGGCTACGCCCTGTTCGCGCGCAAGGGCGCCCGCAGCGAGCGCACACTGCTGGCCGCTACCAACCGCTACCGGTCACGTTGGATATTGCAGGCCACCTACCGCGACCCGCGCATGCTCGACGGTCTGATCACGCAGAACCTGTCGCACACACCGTCGTTTTTCTGTTCCACCACCATCCTGATCATCGGTGGCTTGCTGGCGGTGCTGGGCACCACAGACAAAGCGGCCGGGCTGATGCAAGACATTCCGTTTGCGCAGTCCACCAGCATGCAGGTGCTGGAATTGAAGCTGCTGGTGATGACCGGCATTTTTGTGTACGCGTTTTTCCGCTTCAGCTGGAGTATGCGGCTGTACACCTTTGTGGCGCTGTCCATCGGTGCCATGCCACCGCCCGAGCACTTCGAGGCCGAGCCGGCACAGCGCCAACCCTACGTGGAGCGCGCGGCCACGCTGGTGGGCACCGCAGCCGAAACCTTCAACGACGGTTTGCGTGCCTACTACTTTTCGTTTGCGGCGCTGGCCTGGTTCTTTTCGCCCATGGCCATGATGGGTGCCACCGTGCTGGTGGTGGCCGTGCTGTACAGCCGCGAATTCCACTCGCAGGTACGGGCTGTGCTGAAAGACTGAAGGGGCTCGTCAGGTCCCTCGCTCGGTCAGTTCAACTGGGCGCTCAGTGCGCAGCGGCTGGGGCCTTGGCCGGAACCGGTTTTTTCGCAGTGGCAGGCATCTTGGTGGGTTCATGCTCAATGATCATGGCCGGTGCAGGTGCCGGGGGCTTTTCAGGCATGCCCGATGAATGGTGGCTGGTGATCAGCCACTGCCCGTTGATGTAGCCGTAGGTGTAGCTGTAGCGGGCATTCACCACGGCCCCGGTCTTGAAGAAGGTGAAGGTGTACAGACCGGCATCGAGCGCGGTGTTACAGCCCACCTGAATGAAGCGCTGGTCAATTTTGCCCATTGGGCCGTCGTGCAGGAAATGCACGAAGTAGTCGATTTTGTCTTCCACCGAATAGCGCGGCTTGTTGGACACCGTGGGCAGCAGGATGGAGTGCGGGGCGTAGTTTTCCACCACTTTGCGCGGGTCGTGTGTCATCAGCGACGCATTCCAGCGGTCGAACAACTGGGCCACCTGCGATTCGTTGATGGGGGCGCAAACCGTGCCCGTCACCACAGCTGGCGCTGGCGCCGGTGCGGGTCTGGGGGGTGGGTTGGCAGCCGCTGCGGCGGCCGAGGCAGCTGCGGCTGCATTGATGGCCGCCGTGGAATACGGCCCACCAGCTGGGCCAGGGGCGGGGCCTGGGACGGCACAACCCGACAGGACGGCAGTCACTGCCGTCAGGGAACAGAGCGCAAATCGGAACATGGCATCTCCAGAGACATGGGTTGCATATGTAGTCGGCGCATTCTGCTGGAAGTTGAGCGGCTTTCTACAATCGACCCCATGTTTGTTCACCTGCGCCTCCATTCCGAATTTTCAGTCGTCGACGGTACCTTGCGCATCGACGAGGTCATCGGTGCCGCTGCGGCCGATGCCCAGCCCGCCATGGCCCTTACCGACTTGTCCAACATGTTCGGGGCCGTCAAGTTTTACAAAGAAGCGCGGGGGGCGGGTGTCAAGCCCGTGCTGGGTGCCGAGGTGTTCGTGCAGGGGCTGGGTGGTCCACCCCCGGCGTTGCCAGGGCAGCCGGTGTCGCCCACGGCCCAAAGCCTGCCCCGTGTGTTGCTGCTGGTGCAAAACAAGCAGGGCTACCTGAACCTGAGCGAGCTGCTGGCGCGTGCCTGGACCCGCAACGTGCAGCGCGACCAGGCCGTGCTGACGTGGGAATGGCTGCAAGAGCTGAACGAGGGCCTCATCATGCTCAGCGGGGCGGCTGCCGGTCCGGTGGGGCAGGCCCTGCTGGCCGGTGACGAGCGCCGTGCCGCAGACGTGGCCTTGCAGGCCGCTGGCGTGTTCGTGCACCGCTTCTTTTTGGAGCTGCAGCGCGCGGGCCGCCCTGACGACGATGCGCTGGTGCTGGCCACCGTGCCGCTCGCGGCGCGGCTGGGCTTGCCTGTGGTGGCCACCCACCCCGCACAGTTTCAGGAGCCCGACGATTACGAGGCCCATGAGGCCCGCGTGTGCATTGCCGAAGGCGAAATTCTGGGCAACACCCGCCGCGTGCGGCGCTTCACGCGCGAGCAGTACCTGAAAAACACCGCGCAGATGCAGGCACTGTTTGCCGACGTGCCCACCGCGCTGACCAACACGGTCGAAATTGCCCGTCGCTGCAACCTCACGCTGGTGCTGGGTAAGCCGCAGTTGCCCAATTTCCCCATTCCGCCTGTCGATGGCGTGGTGATGTCTGTGGAGGACTATTTCCGCCACGTGTCGCACGAGGGGTTGAAAGGGCGGTTGATTCACCTCTACCCCAAAGAGGCCGAGCGCGAGGCACAGCGCCCCCGCTACCTGGATCGGCTGGAGTTCGAGCTGAACACCATTCTGAAAATGGGGTTTCCAGGCTACTTTTTGATCGTGTCGGACTTCATCAAGTGGGCCAAAGAAAACGGCTGCCCCGTGGGGCCAGGCCGGGGTTCCGGCGCGGGCTCGCTGGTGGCCTACGCGCTGCTCATCACCGACTTGGACCCGCTGCAATACAACCTGCTGTTCGAGCGGTTTTTGAACCCAGAGCGGGTCAGCATGCCCGACTTCGACATCGACTTCTGTCAGGGCAACCGCGACCGGGTGATCGACTATGTGAAAGACAAATACGGCAAAGACGCCGTGAGCCAGATCGCCACCTTCGGCACCATGGCCGCACGTGCCGCCATCCGCGACGTGGGCCGGGTGCTGGACTTTTCGTACGGTTTTTGCGACGGCATTTCCAAACTCATTCCCAACAAACCGGGCATGAGCGTCACG
>JAVBXK010000034.1 GCA_030824555.1 bacterium | reverse complement strand
CCGCCACCCGGTGGCTCACCCCGAGCTGACGGCATGCCCCCCTTCTTTGACCGCCTGCCACCCGACATGCAGGAAAAGTTCAAGGCCATGAACGCCGAGGAGCGCAAAGCCTTTGCCGAGCAGATGCGCGAACGCCGCCGCCAGCGCGAAGCGCAGGGCGGATGAACGGTGGCACACAGAGCAGCCAACAGAGCACCCAACAGCGTGGCAAAAAAAGTGGCAAGAAGCGTGACTGGGAACATGGCCTGTGGGTTTGCTTCTTACATAGCAATGAATGACGCCAATAAAGCGGTAGAGCCTGTTTTGATTGATATGTCATGAACGTGTCGCGCATTTTCATCCTGCGGCCGGTGGCCACCTCGCTGCTGATGGTGGCCATCCTCATCACCGGCCTGCTGGCTTACCGGATGTTGCCCATTTCGGCCCTGCCCGAGGTGGACTACCCCACCATCCAGATCACCACGCTGTACCCCGGGGCCAGCCCTGACGTGGTCACCTCGTCGGTCACCGCGCCGCTGGAGCGCCAGTTCGGGCAGATGCCTGGGCTGGCCCAGATGTCGTCCACCAGCTCGGGCGGCGCGTCGGTCATCACGCTGCGCTTCACGCTCGATGTGACGCTGGACGTGGCCGAACAACAGGTGCAGGCCGCCATCAACGCGGGTGCCAACCTGCTGCCGTCTGACCTGCCCATGCCGCCGCTGTACAGCAAGGTCAACCCGGCCGATGCGCCGGTGCTCACGCTGGCCATCACCTCGCCGTCGCTGCCCGTCATCAAGGTGCACGACCTGGTGGAAAACCGCCTGGCCCCCAAACTCAGCCAAGTGCCCGGCGTGGGGCTGGTGGCGGTGGCGGGCGGGCAGCGGCCCGCCGTGCGCATACAGGTCAACCCCACGGCGCTGGCTGCGCTGGGCATGTCTATGGAAGAGGTGCGCAGCTCAATAGGCAGCGCCAACGTCAACCAGGCCAAGGGCAGTTTCGACGGTGCGGCCCGAGCCTCCACCATCGACGCGAACGACCAGCTGCGCTCGTCGGCCGACTATGCCAACCAGATCATCGCGTTCAAAAACGGTGCCCCCATCCGGCTGAAGGACGTGGCCAACATCGTCGATGCGCCTGAAAACGACCGCCTGTCCGCCTGGGCGGGTTCTGGCGCCGAACAGCGTGCGGGCGTCATCCTGAACATCCAGCGTCAGCCGGGGGCCAACGTCATTGAAACGGTGGACCGCATCAAGGCCCTGCTGCCCAAGCTGCAAGCTACCTTGCCCGCTTCGCTGGACGTGCAGGTGCTGACCGACCGCACCACCACCATCCGCGCCTCGGTCACCGATGTGCAGCACGAGCTGCTGCTGGCCATTGCCCTGGTGGTGGGTGTGATTTTTGTGTTTTTGCGCAGCGCGTCGGCCACGCTGATCCCGGCGCTGGCCGTGCCGCTGTCGCTGGTGGGCACCTTCGGCGTCATGCACCTGCTGGGCTACTCCATCAACAACCTCACGCTGATGGCGCTCACCATTTCCACCGGCTTTGTGGTGGACGATGCCATCGTGATGATCGAGAACATTGCCCGCTACGTGGAAGCGGGCGAGCCGCCCATGCAGGCCGCGCTCAAAGGGGCCAAGCAGATCGGCTTCACCATCATCTCGCTCACCATTTCGCTGATCGCGGTGCTGATTCCGCTGCTGTTCATGGCCGATGTGGTTGGGCGCTTGTTTCACGAGTTTGCGGTCACCATGGCGGTGGCCATTCTCATCTCTGCCGTGGTGTCTCTCACGCTCACGCCCATGCTGTGCGCACGGCTGCTGCGCCACACGCCCGAAAGCAGCCATGGCCAGCTGTACCAGGCCACCGGTCGGTTTCTTGACGGCTTGATTGCGGGTTATGGCCGCGTGCTGACCACGGTGCTGAACCACCAAACCCTGACGCTGGCTGTGTTCGCGCTCACGCTGGCTGCCACAGGCGCGCTGTACCTGGTGGTGCCCAAGGGCTTTTTCCCGGTGCAAGACACGGGGGTGATTCAGGCCATCACCGAGGGGCCTGAATCCACCTCTTTTGCCGCCATGGCCGAGCGCCAGCAGCGCATGGCCGAGCTTCTGCTGCAAGACCCTGCCGTGCAAAGCCTGTCGTCGTTTATCGGGGTGGACGGTGCCAACGCCACGCTGAACGCGGGGCGCATGCTCATCAACCTCAAGCCCAAGGCCGAGCGCGACGCGCCAGCCCGAGACATGGGCACCCTGATTCGTCGGCTGAGCGACGGCACCATAGGCAAGGTGCCCGGCATGGCCCTGTATTTGCAGCCTGTGCAAGACCTGAGCATCGAAGACCGGGTGGCCAAAACGCAGTACCAGTTCTTGCTGTCGTCGCCCGACGCGGCGGCGCTGTCAACCTGGACCACGCAATTGGTGGAGCGCCTGCGCATGCTGCCGCAACTGGCCGATGTGGGCAGCGACATGCAGGAACAGGGCCTGCAGGCCTACATTGAAATTGACCGATCCGCCGCCTCGCGCTTGGGCGTGACGGTGGCGGCGATTGACAACGCGCTGTACAACGCCTTCGGCCAGCGGTTGATATCGACCATCTTCACGCAGTCCAACCAGTACCGTGTGGTGCTGGAGGCCGACCCTGCCTGGCGCACCAGCCCGCGCATGCTGGGCCAGCTGTACGTGCCCAGCACGTCGTCTGCCAGTACCGGTGGCAGTGGCGCGCAAATTCCGCTGTCGTCGGTGGCTCGGGTGGTCGAAAAACCGACCAGCCTGGTGGTCAACCACGTGGCGCAGTTTCCGGCGGCCACGGTGTCGTTCAACACCGCGCCCGGCGTGGCGCTGGGCGATGCGGTGGCGGCCATCAAGGCCGAAGAAGCCAGCCTGGGCTTGCCCGCCAGCATCGAAACCAGTTTTCAGGGCGCGGCCCTGGCGTTCGAGGCGTCGCTGGCCAACACGCTGTGGCTGATTTTGGCGGCGGTGGTCACCATGTACATCGTGCTGGGGGTGCTGTACGAAAGCACCATTCACCCCGTCACCATTTTGTCCACCCTGCCGTCCGCCGGGCTGGGCGCTTTGCTGGCGCTGCTGGCCGCGCGCATGGAGCTGGGGTTGATTGCCGTGATTGGCGTGGTGCTGCTGATCGGCATCGTGAAAAAGAACGCCATCATGATGATCGACTTCGCGCTGGAGGCCGAGCGCGAGCAGGGCCTGCCGCCGCGCGAGGCCATTTTCCAGGCGTGTCTGCTGCGGTTTCGGCCCATCCTCATGACCACACTGGCCGCGCTGCTGGGCGCGTTGCCGCTGATGCTGGGGCAGGGCGTGGGCAGCGAGCTGCGCCAGCCGCTGGGCGTGACCATGGTGGGCGGGCTGATCGTCAGCCAGTTGCTGACGCTGTTCAGCACCCCCGTCATTTACCTGGCGTTTGCCCGTTTGGCCGCGCGCTGGAAGGGTCCGGCTGATGGGGCTGCAAATTCAACGGAGTCGGCTGCTGTGACCACTGGACCTTTACCGCAGCATGCGCAAGGCGACGCGCCTGCCGGAGACGTGCAGTGAGTTTTTCGACTGTGTTCATCCACCGCCCGGTGGCCACCATGCTGCTCACGCTGGGGGTGGCGTTGGCTGGGGCGCTCAGCTTCACGCAGTTGCCGGTGGCCCCGTTGCCGCAAGTGGACTTTCCCACCATTTCGGTGTCGGCCAGCCTGCCGGGGGCCAGCCCTGAAACCATGGCCGCCACCATTGCCACGCCGCTGGAGCGTGCACTGGGCGCCATTGCCGGGGTGAACGAAATCACGTCCAGCTCGTCGCTGGGCAACACGCGGGTGACCTTGCAGTTCGACCTGAATCGCGACATCAACGGCGCGGCCCGCGACGTGCAGGCCGCCATCAACGCCGCACGCACTTTGTTGCCCACGGGCATGCCCAGCAACCCGTCTTACCGCAAGGTGAACCCGGCGGATGCGCCCATCATGATTCTGTCGCTCACGTCCGATTCGCTCTCGCGCGGGCAGATGTACGACGCCGCGTCCACCGTGCTGGCGCAAAGCCTGGCGCAGGTGCAGGGCATCGGGCAGGTCAACATCGGTGGCGGGGCCTTGCCTGCGGTGCGCATCGCGCTCGACCCCAACCGCCTGGCGGCCAACGGCATTTCGCTGGAAGACATCCGCGTGGCCGTGACCGCCACCAACGCCAACCGCCCCAAGGGCCTGCTGGACGACGGCAGCCGCACCTGGCAAATCACCGCCAACGACCAGGCCCGCTCGGCCGAAGACTATGCGCCGCTGATCGTGCGCTACCGAAACGGCAGCGCAGTTCGCTTGTCAGATGTGGCGCAGGTGGTTGATTCGGTTCAGGACGTGCGCAACTACGGCGTGGCCAACGGCAAACCGGCCATCCTGCTGATGCTGTTCAAGGCACCGGGCGCCAACATCATCGAATCGGTGGACAAGGTGCGGGCCTTGCTGCCCCATTTGCAGGCCAGCATCCCGCCCGCCATCGACCTGAACGTGGTCTCCGACCGCTCGCCCACCATCCGCGCCTCGCTGCGCGAGGTGGAAAACGCGCTGGTGCTGTCGGTGGGGCTGGTCATCCTGGTGGTGTTTCTGTTCCTTCGCAACGGGCGTGCCGCGCTCATTCCCAGCGTGGCGGTGCCGGTGTCGCTGGCAGGCACGTTTTGCGTCATGTACCTGTGTGGCTACACGCTGGACAACCTGTCGCTCATGGCCCTCACGGTGGCCACCGGCTTTGTGGTGGACGATGCCATCGTGGTGCTGGAGAACATCACCCGCCACATGGAACGTGGCAAAACTGCGCTGCAGGCGTCGCTGGACGGCGCGCGCGAAATCGGCTTCACCGTGGTGTCCATCAGCCTGTCGCTGATCGCGGTGTTCATCCCCATTTTGCTCATGGGTGGCATCGTGGGCAGGCTGTTCCGCGAGTTTGCGGTGGTGCTGTCGTCGGCCATTCTGGTGTCCATGGTGGTGTCGCTGTCCACCACCCCCATGATGTGCGCGGCCTTGCTAAAGGCTCCGCCCGCGCAAGCCCGGCCACCGTCGTGGCTGGCGCGGGTGTCAGCCCGTTTGCAGGCCGCACTGTTGCGCGGCTACCGCCACTCGCTGGCCTGGGGCCTGCGCCACCAGCCGGTGGTCATGCTGTCGCTGGTGGGGGTGATTGGCCTGAACGTGTACCTGTACGGGGTCATTGAAAAAGGCTTTTTCCCCACGCAGGACACCGGACGCATCGGTGGGTTCATCAGGGCGGACCAAGCCACCTCGTTCCAAGCCATGCAGCAGCGGCTGGACCGTTTTCTGGCCATTGTGCAAGCCGACCCCGCAGTGGAAAACGTCACCGGCTTCACCGGCGGCGGGCAGCGCAACACGGCGCAGATGTTCATGGCACTCAAACCCCGCAGCCTGCGCACCGAGTCGGCCGAGCAGGTGATTGACCGGCTGCGCCAGAAGCTAGCCAAAGAGCCCGGTGCACGGCTGTTCATGTTCCAGCAGCAAGACATCCGCATCGGCGGGCGGCAGTCCAGCTCCAGCTACCAGTACACCTTGCAGGCCGACGACCTGGAAGACCTGCGCAAGTGGGAGCCCCGCATCCGCCAAGCGCTGATGAAGCTGCCCGAGATCACCGATGTGGACACCGACCGCCAGGACAGCGGCCTGCAAACCACCATCGTCATGGACCGCGATGCCGTGGCCCGCCTGGGGCTGACCGTGCGCGGCATCGACAACACGCTGAACAACGCCTTTGGCCAGCGCCAAGTGGGGGTCATTTACAACCCGCTGAACCAGTACCGGGTGGTGATGGAACTGGCAGACGAGTTTTTGCAAGGCCCCGACACGCTGCGCGACCTGAATGTGATGACGGCTGCGGGCCAGGCCGTGCCGCTGGCCAGCTTCTCGCGCAACGCGCTGACCATTGCACCGCTGTCGGTCAATCACCAGTCGGGCACACCGGCCACCACCATCAGTTTCGACCTGCCGCTGGGCGGTACCCTGTCAGCCGCCACCGATGCCATCACCGACGCGGTGGCGGGCCTGGGTGTGCCTGTATCGGTGCGCGGCACGTTTGCGGGCACGGCCAAGGGGTTCAAGGACTCGCTCAGCACCCAACCCATGCTGATTTTGGCGGCGCTGGTCACCATTTACCTGGTGCTGGGCATCTTGTATGAAAGCCTAATTCACCCCATCACCATTTTGTCCACCCTGCCTTCGGCTGGGGTGGGCGCACTGCTGGCGCTGATGGCGTTCAAAACCGAGTTCTCGCTCATCGCCATGATCGGCGTGATTTTGCTGATTGGCATCGTGAAGAAGAACGCCATCATGATGATCGACTTCGCCATTGCCCACCAACGCCACACCGGGGCCAGCGCGGCGCAGGCCATTTACCGTGCGGCCCAGCTGCGGTTGCGCCCCATCCTGATGACCACCGCAGCCGCCTTGTTGGGTGCCTTGCCGCTGGCCATGGGCCGTGGCGACGGGGCCGAGCTGCGCCAACCGCTGGGCATTGCAGTGGTGGGCGGGCTGGTGCTGAGCCAACTGCTCACGCTGTACACCACGCCGGTGGTGTACGTGCTAATGGACAAACTGCGGTGGCGCAAGCACAAGCAAGCCACCGCCCCACACTTGGCCGAACAAGCCCTTTTGGTGCCCTGACCCATGCTGATTCGTCGTCACTTTGCTGCACGTTTTGCCACCGGCACGTTGTTTGGCCCGCTTACTGGGCTGGTACCGCTGGCCTGTGCGCTGGCCTTGGCAGGTTGCGCCACCCCGGTGCCCCACCAGCGCCCCAGCGTCGTTGTGCCCGAGCACTTTGCTCAAGGCCGTCAGCTTGCCCAACTGTTTGCGCCGGCCAACCCGGCTGCCGCCGACGTGCCCGATGCCTGGTGGACCCTGTTCAACGACCCGGTGCTGAACAAGCTGCAAACCGGGCTGTTGGCAGACAACCAGAACCTGCAGGCATCGGCCGCAGCCGTGGCCGTGGCGCAGGCGGCCTTGGGCAGCAGCCGGGCAGGGGCAATGCCAGCGGTGGGCGTGACTGCCGGGGCCAACCGCAGTGCCACGGGCAACGCAGCGCCCGCCACCGCCTACACCGTGCAGGGCGTGATGGCCACCTGGGAGGTGGACCTGTGGGGCCGTGTGAGCGCAGGGGTGGACGCAGCCAGCGCCCGGCTGGACGCGAGCCGCTACACGCTGGCTGCCACGCGCCTGTCGCTGCAGGCCACGCTGGTGCAAACCTACTTCGCCACGCGCAGCTCGCAGGCCCTGCAGGCCATTCTGGCGCGCAGCGTGCAGTCATACGCGCAGTCGCTGAAGCTGGTGGACAATCGGCACCAGGCCGGGGTGGCCACGCTGGCCGATGTCGCCCAGGCCAA
The DNA here is from genome assembly GCA_030824555.1 of bacterium. Taxonomy (GTDB): domain Bacteria; phylum Pseudomonadota; class Gammaproteobacteria; order Burkholderiales; family Burkholderiaceae_C; genus UBA2334. The sequence continues at coordinate 2,581 of JAVBXK010000034.1, read as the reverse complement.
GTCGCAGCTGCTGTCCACCCAGGCCCAGCTGGCCGAGGCCAAGTTGCAAGGCACCCAGCTGACCCATGCGCTGGCGCTGCTGGTGGGGCAGGCACCCGGCGCCTTCGTGCTGGCGGCCAACCCACTGCCCACTGACTTGCCTGCACTGCCCGCCGTGCCCGAGCAACTGCCCGCGAACCTGCTGGAGCGCCGCCCCGACATTGCCGCCGCCGAACGCCAGGTGGCCGCCGCCAACGCCCAGATGGGGGCTGCCCAGGCGGCGTTTTTCCCGGCGCTCACGCTGTCGGCCTCTGCCGGTGTGCGTGGAAGCGAGCTGGGCAAGCTGTTCCAGGCGTCCAACAACCTGTGGGCGCTGGGCAGTGCCGTGGCCGTCAGCCTGTTTGACGGCGGTGCGCGCGATGCCGCCAAGGCATCTGCCCGCGCCAGCCATGACCAAACCGTGGCCACCTACAAACAAACCGTGCTGGTGGCGTTGCAAGAGGTGGAAGACAACCTGGCCGCTGCCGGGCAATTGGGCCAGTCTGTGCAGGCCCAGGCCCAGGCCCTGGCCGCAGCCCAACAGGCGTTGGATGTGCTGCAAAACCAGTACAAGGCGGGTACCGTGGGCTTCCTGAACGTGCTGGCAGCCCAAAACACCGTGCTGTCGGCCGAGCGTAGCCTGCTCGATGCCCGCAACCGGCAACTGGCGGCAGTGAACCAGTTGTTGAAGAACATCGCTGGGCGGTGGGGTTGAAGCTTTGGGCCCTGAAACGAACTTGATACGGTAAAATGCCGTATCAACCTCAAGGTGCCATCCATGACAAGCATTGCCCGATTCGATCTGAAGCTCGATCCGCAAGACAAAGACTTGCTTTCACGCGCAGCCACGCTGATGGGCACCACCATGGCAGGCTTTGTGCGCAGTGCCGCCAAAGAAAAGGCGCAATCGCTGTTGGATCAGGAATCGCGTGTCACGCTGTCACGGCGCGACTTTGCGGCATTCAACACGGCCATTGCGGGTGCGTTTAACCCCAACGCAGCCTTGCAAAAAGCGCTGGCATCTGTGGCCAAGGTGCCGCGTGCTTGAAGAGCACACGCTGGATGCCAAAACCCATGACCGCGCGGGTTTTGATTGCGGCGAGCCGCTTCTGAATGATTTTTTGCGCCGCTACGCGGTGCAACAAGCAGGCAAAGGCGTGGCCTCGACCTTTGTGGTGGTGGACAGTTCCCAACCCTCCAAAATTCTGGGCTTTTATTCGCTGAGCGCAGCTCAGATTGATGTCCAGCAGCTTGGCGATGCAGAACGTGTCCGGCTGCCCCGCTACCCGGTGCCTTGCTTTCGCATGGGCAGGCTGGCCCGAAGCCTTGGCGCCCGTGGAACCGGCATGGGCGAAATTTTGATGGGGCTGGCGGTGGACCGCTGCCTGAAAGCAAAGGCCCATGTGGGTGCGTATGCCCTGCTGGTCGATGCTAAACATGCGCAAGCCAAGGCCTTCTACGAGCGATATGGGTTCATGGCCTGTGTGGATGCGCCTTTGACGCTGTATCTGCCGTTGGGGCGTTGATCGGCGGTAGTCATAGTCATAGGGCGGTGCGCACAAATGGATGACGGGAATCGATGTCTGGCTATACTTCTAAAAAAATAAAAGTAGTATAAATTCATGCCGCCCCTGTTCACCCCCCTCAGCAGCTCAGCCGAAACGGCTTATGCCAACGTGGCAACCGGGGCCCGACAGGCGGATTTGACGCGTTGTGTGGCCGATTTGCCGGGGGGCTTTTCGTCCAAAACCGTCAGCGGGAAAACCTACTGGTACTACCAGCGCAAAAGCCCCGACGACAAAGTGGTGCAGATTTACATCGGCCCTGACAACTCGGCCACACTTGAACTGATGGCCGCGCACAAAAAGGCAGACCGCAACGCGGGCAACGAGCACTTGCGCAGACTGTCTAGGGCGGCCATTGAATTGGGCTGTCCGGCCATGGTCACCGCACACGCCAGGATATTGCAGCGCCTCACAGACCACGGGTTTTTCCATGCCGGGGGGGTGTTGATCGGCACCCACGCCTTCCTCGCCTACCAGAACATGTTCGGCGTGAGTTGGGCGCACGGCACGCTGACCATGGACCTGGACTTTGCGCACCCCGGCAAAAACATCTCGATTGCCGTGCCTGACAGTTTCACGATGGATGCACACGAGGCCATCGACTCCCTGCGGCAAGGGTTCATCCCCAACAATGCCCGAACGACGTTCATCAAGGCGGATGAGCCCGATTTGCAGCTTGATTTCGTCACCACCCAAGGCCGCAGTGGCGATGAGCCCGTGTTGATCAAGCCGTTCAACATCATGGTGCAGCCAATGCGTTTCATGGAGTTTTCCATAGAGGACAACATGAAAGGTGTGCTGCTGACGCAGCAAGGCCCGATGGTGGTGAACCTGCCCAGGCCCGAGCGTTACGCGCTGCACAAACTGATCATTCATGGCTGTGTATTCCGGTTCAACGTGACCGGTGATTCCGGGATCGTGACCGCTGTGCCGGCGAACGTGACCAGAGGCGTTCCGGCAACGTGACCGCTGATTCCGGCGAAGGTGACCGATGACCT
>JAVBXK010000057.1 GCA_030824555.1 bacterium | reverse complement strand
AGCGTCAGCGCAGTGAGTTCCGCAGCACGACCCCATGGCGAGCATCGGAAGGAACCCCGCCTGCGGCGGGGCAAGCATGAAGCCCACAACCCGCCCCACCCCTGCCTTGGCGCATGCCCACCATGGTTGCACGGGAAACAGCCACCATGCTGCCACACACCTCAGGCATTGGGACAAGCAGCATGGGTATTGCCCCAATGCACCAGCAAGCACACCACACAATGGGTAAGTCCGCTGCCACGCGCATATGCTTTGAGTTCACCATCACCGATCCAAGCCCAAACGCATGCCCAACGCACTTGGCTTGAAAAAATCAACCAAAAAGCCTTCCACCGCTTCATTCAAATGAACAGTCCGCTGCAGTTCTTGATATTTGAATTGCTCGATGCCGATGAGCACAGCCACACTTGGGAGGCCATGGCCAGTGTGGCCCCGCAGCGTGTGCCCGCTGTGCTCGCAGAGGTGGCACAGGTACTGACCTGGGCACAGGGCCAGCTGGGCACGGCACCGCAGGCGCTGGACGACGGCGGTGACTGGGATGCCCTGCTGCAAATGCAGGCTGACCAGCACGCACCGCACACCCTGGCCTGGCACCCCACCACCGGCTGCGCCACACCGCCCGCCCTGCCACCAGACACGCAATGGGTGGCGGTGACGCTGACGCTGGTGACCACTGCTGCGCTGGCCGATGCCGTTCAACAGCAGCTGGATGCATTCAACGCCGTGTGAAGCTTGCCACCACACCCAGCCGACCCAAGCTCACGAACTCACAACCTCACCACAGCAACCCCTCCATCACAACGGCAACGCCTGAACGCCTCACAGCCATTTGGCCTGCAATTCACTGGCGGGCACCGGGCGGCTGAACAGGTAGCCCTGAAAACGGTGGCAGCCCAGTTGCTGCAGCTGGGCTTGCTGGACCTGGGTTTCAACGCCTTCTGCGATCACGTCCAGGTCAAGGCTGTGGGCCAGTGCCACCACCGTGCGCACGATGGATTCGCTGTGGGTGTTGTCGACCATGTCGCGCACGAACGACTGGTCGATTTTCAGTTTGTAAATGGGCAGCCGCTTCAGGTAGCTCAGCGACGAATAGCCGGTGCCGAAGTCATCCAGCGAGAACGACACACCGAGCTGCTGCAAACGCTCCATTTTGTGAATGACCTGGTCCACGTCTCGCAGCAGCAGGCTCTCGGTCAGCTCCAGTTCGAGCAAGTGCGGCTGGATGCCCGATGCCACGACCGCCTCGGTGACGTGGTCGACAAAATCGGCATGGTGAAACTGCTTGGCACTCACGTTGACAGCCACCTTCCAGTCAATGCCTGGGTGAACTGCACACCATTCGGCCATCTGCTTGCAGGCCGTTTGCAGCACCCAGCGCCCCAAGGGCAGGATCAGCCCCGATTCTTCCGCCACCCCGATGAAATGCCCGGGCGCCAACAGCCCCTGCTCAGGGTGCTGCCAGCGCACCAGCGCCTCGGCGCCACGCATGCGTCCGCCGTCGTCCACCTGAGGCTGGTAGTGCAGCACGAACTGCTGTGCGGCCAGCGCGTGGCGGATGTCGCGCTCCAGTGCGGCGTGCTCGGATGCTCGGGCCTGCATCAAGGGGTTGAAAAAGCGGATGGCGTTGCGCCCCGCGTCCTTGGCGTCGTACATGGCCATGTCAGACCAGCGCAACAGGTCGTGCGGGGTGTCCACCACGTCAGAGAACAAGGCAATGCCCTGGCTGGCGCTGATGGCGTGGTCCACCCCTTCGGCCAGCGCAAACGGGGGTTGCAGCGCCTGCTGAATTTTCTCGGCCACAGCCAGCGCCTGACTGGCTGCGTGGTCGGGGGCGGCATCCAGGTCGAGCAGCAACAGCACGAACTCGTCACCCCCCAATCGCGCCAGCACGTCGTGCGACCGGATCTGGTCCCCAATGCGTTCGGCCACGCCCTGAAGCAAGGCATCGCCTGCAGCGTGGCCCTGTGTGTCGTTGACGACCTTGAAGTGATCGAGGTCGATGAACAGCAATGCACCGTTGCGTCCGGTGCGCCTGGCAGATGCAAACCCCTCCAGCAGCCGCTCAGTCAGCATGCGGCGGTTGGACAAGCCGGTGAGTGGGTCGAAATACGCCAGGCGGTGAATTTCGTCCTGGTGCTTGCGTTGCTCGGTGATGTCGGTGGAAATGCCGCACAGCGCATAAATGCGTCCCGCCGCGTCACGCAACGGCAGTTTGACCGACAGCCACACCCGGCGAGCGGAGCCGTCTGCCCTTCGGTGCACCTCTTCAGCTGACACGCGCACCCCTTCGCGCAATACCTTCAAGTCGTTGAGGTTGAGTTGTTCAGCTGCTTCGGCAGACATGAAGCTGTCGTCCAAAGCGCCGACAACAGCTTCGGCAGTGGTCCCCAAGGCCTCGCATGCCTTGCGGTTGGCGTACTGGTAGCGCAGATCTGGGCCTTTGATGTAGATGGCAGAGTCGACCCCATCAAGGATGAGGTTCAGCCTTTCCTCGCTGGCCTTGAGTGACCGTGTTTTTTGTGCCACCTGCTGGCGCAACCAATAGTTGCCCGCCAAGGCCAGCACGAGCAGCGCAGTTGCGGCAGCCAGCACCCAAAGCAAGTAGGCGGGCCACACCACTTCGGGCGCCTGGCCGCCCCAGCGGTTCAGGTTGCGAAAGTAGAACGAATCAGGCTCCTTCTTCCAAGCCAGCAGTTGCTCGTCGATGGCGGTCAGCAGTGCGGCATTGCCTTGTTGTCCGGTCACGAAATACAGCTGCGACGGCTGGAACATGATGGTGGTGGGCGTCAGCTTGTAGTTGTGGGCCATCCACGCGCCGTAGGTGTGGTTGACCAGCACCACGTCTGCCTGCCGGTCGGCAACAGCCTGGAAGGCCTCTGCCAACGAGGCGGTGGGTACCCAGCTGACCGCCACATGGAATCCGCTGACCATGTTGGCAAAAAAGCTTTGCTGCACCGCGCCGGTCAGGTGCGCCACGCGCTTGCCTTGCAGGTCCAGAATGGACTCGATCTTCAGGTCTGCCCGCTGGTACACCTGCGACCAGCTGTGCAGTGCGGGCTCGCGGCCGAATTGGTACAGCGGCACCCGCTCCGGCGTGAGGGCCACATCGGGCATGAGGTCGATGTGGCCACCCTGTACCGCCCGCAGGCAGTCCTGCCACTCGCAACGCACGGGTTTGATCTGCCAGCTGTGTTGCCTGGCCAGCTCTTTGATCATCTGGCCAAAAATGCCGTCTGGCAGCCCATCGGCGCCCATGAATATCTTGGGCGGGTTGTCGTACACCCCGACACGGACGGTTGCCCCGTTCACCGCAGGCTGCTGCGCCCACACACCCAGGGGCAAGATGCACAGCAGCAGCCACAAGCAGCGGTAGGCAGCGCGTGGCCCGGTTGTCAGGTGGTGAAGCAGGTGCATGGTGGAACGGTTTGAGGGCACGGCCCCATTTTCAACTCATTCCAACCCTGCCGCCACAGACAGAGGCATGGCGATTACCCCATGTTCGAGGGACGTCGGTGAGCAGATTCAGGCAATGCGCCTGAGCACGACGTCACACCACGCGGAAATTGCCGATTTCGTCCTGCAGGGTGTCTGCCTGCTGCTTCAAGGCCGCTGCGGCTGAGGTGGTCTGCTCCACCAATGCCGCGTTTTGCTGGGTGCTGCGGTCCAGGTCCTGAATGCCCTGCCCCACCTGGTGCACGCCCATGGCCTGTTCCTGCGAGGCCGTGGCAATTTCGCTCAGGTAAGTGTTGATCTGCTGCGCATTGGCCACCATGTCACTCATGGCATCGCCGGCAGCTTTGACCACACGCGAGCCACTGTCAATCTGTTCGACGCTGGTGGTGATCAGGCCCTTGATTTCCTTGGCTGCACCGGCACTGCGCTGTGCCAGCGAACGCACCTCGCTGGCCACCACCGCAAACCCGCGACCAGCTTCGCCCGCCCGGGCCGCCTCCACGGCTGCGTTCAACGCGAGGATATTGGTCTGGAAGGCAATGCCGTCGATCACGCCGATGATGTCGTTGATCTTCGACGACGAGCCGTGAATGTCCTGCATGGTGTGCACCACTTGAGCGATGACTTCGCCGCCGCGAGCGGCGGCCTCGGCGTTGCTGGCAGCGAACCGGGCAGCTTCCTGCGCCAACGTGGCCGAATTGGCCACCGTTGAACTGATCTCCTCCATGGCCGAGGCTTGCTGCTCCAACGCAGCGGCCGATGCCTCAGTGCGGCCGGCCAGATCCATGCTGGCCGCTGCAATTTCGGTGCTGGCACCGTGCAGCTCACGCGCCCCGTGCCGCACCTTGCGGATCAACTCATGCAGCGATGTGTACAGGCTTTGCATCTGTGTGATCAGTTCACCGGGCTCGTCGCACCCCAAGGGGCTGTGCGGTGTCCTGCGCAGGTCCCCTTCGGCAAGTTCGCTCAAATGCTGACTGATGAGTTGCAGGCCACCCTTGTTCACTCTATAAAAACCCATGAAAAAGTAGGCTGACACCAGCAAAGCAGCCATCAAAGCCGCCAGTGCCCACTTCAGGCGCTCGGCGCGCTCGGCATTCAGGTCGTCTATGTAAATGCCCGACCCAATCACCCACCCCCAAGGCTGAAACCCCTTGACGTAAGACAGTTTTTGAACCGGCTCGGCACTGCCTGGCTTAGGCCACATGTAAGGCACAAACCCCTGCCCGTTGCGTTTCACTTCGTCAACAAAACCGCGAAACAGTGCAAAGCCAGTGGGGTCCTTCATGTCACCCACGTCTTTGCCATCCAGTTTCTGGTTGATGGGGTGCATGACCACCGTCGGTGCCATGTCATTGATCCAGAAATACTCAGACTTGTCGTACCTCATCTGGGCCACGGCACGCTTGGCCATGTCTTGCGCCTCGTCCCTCGTGGCTTTGCCACTGGTTTCAAGGCTGTGGGCCCAAACCAGCACACTGTGGGCCACTTCAACATGCTGCCGTGTGGCGTTTTGCCGGTCTGCAAACGCATGCTGTGTCTGCCCCAAGAGCAGCCATGCGATGGCCGCCAGCATGGGTAACAGAAACGCCATCGAAATGATGATGGCCTTTGCGCCGAACTTCAAATTTCGCATCAACACCACGGCGGGTGTCCAAATACCATGGGCCTGGAATGCGCTGTCTCTTTGTATCGGTTGATTCATTTTTATAACTTTTATCTCGCACCGAAAATGTGCGAGCGCAGCATATCCACATTTCAATGGCGGTGCAACTCAGGATGAAAGACAAGAGTCACTCAGAGCAATGGTTGCCCCGTGGTCGTTCTTGTGCGGAAGGCTTAGTCGAACCACAACAGCGGTACAACCGTTTTCCCGCACGGCGTAAACGGTATCCGGGAGGTATCAGGGCAGCATCACGACAGGCACGCCAGGCAACTCTGCGGGCCGTTCGTACAAGGTAGCCACGAACACGCGTTGCCGGGCCTCCGTGCAGTCATCCAAAAGCGCTGCCACTTGCTGGCTTGAGCGCTTGTCCAGCGCGGCAAACGGATCGTCCAGCAGCGTCAGCGGTGCACCGCTGGCAAACGCGGCCGCCAACCGCAGTTTGCGGCGCATGCCCGCAGACAGGCCCAGCAGGGGCTTGGCCAGGTGCTCGGTCAGGTCCAAGTGGTCGAGCAAATCGCTGCACACCTCGTCACGCCACAGGGGATGTTGCTGGCGGTGGTGCTGCAGGTAGGCATGGCCGCTCAACGCATCCAGCGCGTCGGAAGCGGGGTCGCACCAGAACACCTGCCGCCGGTAGGCCGCAGGCTGGGGCCAGGCGGCAAGGCCTGCCAATGTCAGTTGGCCCTGGGTGGGTTGAAGCTCGGCTGCAAACAGGCGCAACAAGGTGGTTTTGCCTGCACCGTCGCCACCCACGACCACGGTCAATCCAGCATCGATCCGAGCACCCCAGTTTTGCCATGCGGGCCCGTGCGGCCAAGAAAAAGAGAGGTTGGTGACCACCAGCGCCACCGGTGTTGCGCCCCCAACCGAAGCTGCACCAGACACGCCCAGAGGGTGCAGTCGTTCCTCGGGACACCCGGTGAACGACTTGGGCATCTCGTCGGTTTCAGACGGGGTATTCATGGGTGAATGTGGGACAGCAAGACAACACCAGCACGCACGGTATCGGGTGCGGCTTCAACCCTGCATGTCGGCCAGTGCGGCCACCGCCAGCGGATAGCCCTTGACACCAAACCCGCACATCACCGCCTTGGCCACTGGCGAAATGTAGCTGTGGTGGCGGAAGGCCTCGCGCGCAAACACGTTGCTGATGTGCAGCTCGATGCAGGTGATGCCTGTGCCCTTGATGGCATCGTGCAAGGCCACGCTGGTGTGCGTGTAGGCCCCGGCGTTGATGATGAGACCGGCCAGTTCACCCTTGGCATGCAGCTGCCCGGCTTCGTGGATCCAGTCCACCAGCTGACCTTCGTGGTTGGTTTGTCGGAATGCCAGCTTCAGTCCGTGCTGCGCGCACGCCGCAGCAGCCAGTTGTTCCACGTCGGCCAAGGTGGCCGCACCGTAGACGCCGGGCTCGCGCGTGCCCAGCAAGTTGAGGTTGGGGCCGTTCAGGATGAATGCTGTTTTCATGGGTATCAACGCTTGAAGAGGGTGAAAAGGTATCGGGAAAAAGTCAACACACTGCCGCAATTATCCGGTCCGACCAGGCCACTCAAACCGGGTGTTGCAGGCGCCACACCTTGTACGCCGCCGCACTGGCCAGCACCCCCATGGCACCGCCCAGCCAGAACACGGCCGACAAGCCCAGCCAGTTGCTCAAAGCCCCGCCACCCAGCCCTCCCAGCACACCGGGTACACCGTAGGCAATGACCGTGTACAGCGCCTGCCCCCTGCCCCTGAGCGGGCCGGGAAAGTGGTGGGAAATGAGTGCCATGCACACGGTGTGGTGCGCCGCAAACGTGATGGCATGGGTCATTTGTGCCAGCAACAGCAGCGGCAGCACCAGCGGCCAGCCTGCGGTGAGCACCATGCGTGCGGAGGTCAGCACGGCGGCCAGCAGCAGCCAGGCGGTCAGGCTCATCAGCGGCAACCAACGGCCCTGCGTGAAAAACCACGCAATTTCAACGATCACCGACACAGCCCACAGCATGCCGATCATGGTTTTGCTGTAGCCCAGGCTGTCCAGGTACAGCGAGAAAAACACGTAAATGAAGATGTGCGCCAGCACATGAAAAAACATGGCGGCAAACAGCCACGCCACAGGCGGCTGACGCAGCAGGCCCAGCACGGGTTGCTTCGGCGCGGCAACGTGGTGCGGTGCCTCTTTCACGTCGGGCAGCCACCACACGCTGGCCGTCACGGCCACCAGGGTGCCCAGCGTCCAGGCGGGAAAGTCAGCCATGCCACGGTGCTCGAACCAGGCGCCAGCGGCCATCACCGTGACCAGGAACCCGATGGAACCCCACAGGCGCACCCGGCCGTAGCGCCTGGCATCGAACACACCGCCCTGCGTCACCAGGTGCGCCATGGCGGCTTCGCTCATGGGCATCATGGAGCTGGTGTGCACAAACATGAGCATCAGCACCGCCAGCAGTCCCACAAACCCGAGGTTGAACCACAGACCCAGCGAGCACACCAGTGCAGCCGTGGCACCGTAGCGCAGCAACTTGACGCGCTCGCCAGATTGGTCGCTGAGCCAACCCCATGCATACGGGGCAAACAGGCGCGTGGCAGATTGCACCGACGTGAGCACGCTGATGGCAACCAACCCCAGCCCCATTTCTTTCAGCCACAGCGGCAGGTACGGGTTGAAAAACCCGATGTGTGCAAAGTAACTGGCTGACAGCGCGGCAAACGGGGCCAGTGCACGGGCCTGGCTCATGTTGCAGGCCTCAGATAGATTAAAAAATAAATAGCAAACAAATCAATGAATCAAAGCGATGAAAGCCTTTTCCACTCAGAATCAGTTTGCAGAGCTGCCTGCGTGAGCAATGTCAGGCGTGGCCACGCGCACGTCGCCACATTGGGCGCGGTGTTGCAGGGCGTGTTCCATCACCACCAAAGCCAGCATGGCCTCGGCAATGGGCGTGGCACGGATGCCCACGCAGGGGTCGTGCCGCCCTTTGGTGATGACCTCGGTGGCTTGGCCCTGTGCGTCGATGGTGTCACGCGGGATCAATATGGAGCTGGTGGGCTTGATGGCAATGCTCACCTCCAGGTCTTGCCCGGTGCTGATACCACCCAGCACACCGCCCGCGTTGTTCCCCACGAACCCTGTGGGTGTGAGCGAGTCGCCATGGGTGCTGCCTTTGGCCGCCACGCAAGCAAACCCTGCCCCAATTTCAACGCCCTTGACGGCGTTGATGCCCATCATGGCGTAGGCAATGTCAGCATCGAGCTTGTCGAACAACGGTTGACCCAGCCCGGTAGGCATGCCCTGCGCCGTGACACGCAGGCGCGCACCGCACGAGTTGCCCGATTTGCGCAACGCATCCATGTAATTTTCAAGCGCGCTGACGTCAGCCACGGGTGCAAAAAACGGGTTGTTGGGCACGTGGTCCCAGCTCTCGAACGCAATGGGCAATTCGCCAATTTGCGTCATGCATCCCCTGAACACCATGCCATGGGTTTGTGCCAGCCATTTTTTGGCCACAGCGCCAGCCGCCACCATGGGTGCAGTCAGCCGTGCCGACGAACGGCCTCCACCGCGCGGATCGCGAATGCCGTACTTGTGCCAATAGGCATAGTCAGCATGGCCGGGGCGGAAGGTTTGCAGGATGTCGCCATAGTCTTTGCTGCGCTGGTCGGTGTTGCGGATCAGCAGGCAAATGGGTGTGCCGGTGGTCAGGCCCTGGTACACGCCGCTGAGAATTTCGACCGTGTCGGGCTCGGCTCGCTGCGTCACGAACCGGTTCATGCCGGGGCGGCGGCGGTCCAGGTCGGGCTGGATATCCGCCTCGGTCAAGGGCATGCCGGGCGGGCAGCCATCGATGATGCAGCCGATGGCTGGGCCGTGGGATTCACCGAAATTGGTGACTGCGAAAAGGTGTCCGAAGGTGTTGCCGCTCATGGTCCTGGATTATCCCAGACCGCACTTGGGCAGGTGACCTGCCCGCAGCGTTTCACATCAAGCCGACAAGCTCAGCCCCCGGCTTCCAGCTCTCGGTTCTCGCCTGCCAGACCCGTCTCTCAATCTTTGGCTGTTGGCGCGTCGTCAGCGTCCGTATCGTCTTCTTTGGGCCAGTCGCGGATGTAGGCCTTGAGCATCTTGTTCTCGAAGTTCTGGCTGTCCACTACGGCCTTGGCCACGTCGTAGAAGCTGATCACGCCCATCAGCATGCGGTTGTCCATGACGGGCATGTAGCGCGTGTGGCGCGACAGCATCATGGGGCGCACTTGGTCGAGCGACGTTTCGGGGGTGCACGACATGGGGTGGTCGTCCATCACCTTGCGCACGGTGCGGCTGCCCAACACGCCTTTGGTATCAGCCAGGGTCTGGATGATTTCACGGAAGGTGAGCATGCCGACCAGTTCGCCATGCTCCATGATGGCGAGGGAGCCGATGTCGAGCCGGGACATGGCCTCGACAGCGTCTTGCAGGTTGTCGTCGGGTGAGGCCGTGTACAACGTGCCACCTTTGACGCGGAGAATGTCGCTGACTTTCATGGGATTTCCTCAGTTAAACAGCTTGCCAGGCAACGGTGCAACGTGCTTCAGGCACATGGCGACGGTTGCCCGGGGCACACATCAGTCGGTCAACAGCGACAGGTCGCGCACGGCACCCTTGTCAGCCGACATGGCCAGCTTGGCGTAGGCACGCAGCGCAGCCGACACTTTGCGTTTGCGTGGCAGCACGGGCTTCCAGCCTTTGGCATCCTGCTCGACACGGCGGGCGGCCAGCTCGGCATCGGACACCAGCACGTCGATGCGGCGGTTGGGGATGTCGATGCGGATTTTGTCGCCGTTGCGCACCAGGCCAATGGCACCACCGGCAGCCGCTTCGGGCGACACATGGCCAATCGACAAGCCCGACGTGCCACCGGAAAAGCGGCCATCGGTCAGCAGCGCACACGCCTTGCCCAGGCCTTTGGATTTGATGTAGCTGGTGGGGTACAGCATTTCCTGCATGCCGGGGCCGCCCTTGGGGCCTTCGTAACGCACGATGACCACGTCACCTGCTTTGACCTTGTCATCCAGGATGTTGGCCACGGCCTCGTCCTGGCTTTCAGTGACGTGTGCGGTGCCCTCGAACACCATCAGCGCGTCATCGACACCCGCCGTCTTGACCACGCAACCGTTGAGCGCGATGTTGCCCGTCAGCACGGCCAGTCCGCCCTCTTGCGAGAACGCGTGCTCGCCTGAGCGGATGCAACCGCCCTCGCGATCCACGTCCAGGCTGGGCCAGCGCGTCGCCTGGCTGAACGCCACCTGCGAAGGGATGCCGGCAGGGCCCGCCATGTAGAAGGTTTTGACCGCTTCGCTGGGCTGGCGGGCAATGTCCCACCCGTCCAGCGCGTCTTTCATGGTTTTGCTGTGCACGGTGGGCACGTCGGTGTGCAACTTGCCAGCACGGTCCAGCTCGCCCAGGATGGCCATGATGCCGCCAGCGCGGTGCACGTCTTCGATGTGGTACTTGTTGGTGTTGGGCGCCACCTTGCACAGCTGCGGCACCACGCGGGACAGGCGGTCGATGTCGTCCATGGTGAAATCGATTTCGGCCTCCTGCGCGATGGCCAGCAGGTGCAGGATGGTGTTGGTGGAACCACCCATGGCGATGTCGAGCGTGATGGCATTTTCGAACGCCTTGAAACCCATGGAGCGGGGCAGCACGCTTTCGTCGTCTTGTTCGTAGTAGCGCTTGCACAGGTCGACGGCCAGGTGGCCAGCGCGCTTGAACAACTGCTCGCGATCGGCATGTGTAGCCACCACTGTACCGTTACCGGGCAACGACAGGCCCAGCGCCTCGGTCAGGCAGTTCATGGAATTGGCCGTGAACATGCCGGAACACGACCCACAGGTGGGGCAAGCCGAACGCTCGACCTCGGCCACCGACTCGTCAGACACGTTCGGGTCAGCGGCCATCACCATGGCATCGATCAGGTCAAGCTTCTTGAACTCCATCACCTGGGTGGTCGGGTTGGCCAGCTTCGCCTTGCCCGCCTCCATGGGACCACCCGACACGAACACCACTGGGATGTTCAAACGCATGGCGGCCATGAGCATGCCGGGGGTGATCTTGTCGCAGTTTGAAATGCACACCAGCGCGTCGGCGCAATGGGCGTTGACCATGTACTCGACGCTGTCGGCAATGATGTCGCGGCTGGGCAACGAATACAGCATGCCGTCGTGCCCCATGGCAATGCCATCGTCCACGGCAATGGTGTTGAACTCTTTGGCCACACCACCAGCGGCCTCGATTTCGCGGGCCACCAGCTGCCCCAAGTCCTTCAGGTGCACGTGGCCGGGCACGAACTGCGTGAAGGAATTGGCGATGGCAATGATGGGTTTGCTGAAGTCGTCGTCCTTCATGCCTGTGGCGCGCCACAGAGAGCGGGCACCTGCCATGTTGCGGCCAGCGGTGGATGTTTTGGAACGGTATTCAGGCATGGTGAACAAACAGAAAGAAGTGAACAAAACGGGGCGCGACGCTGATTATCCCCGAGCACCGATGCGGCCCGCACCGGTCCACCTGAATGCACACACTGTCGTCATTTGCGGCGCTTGGGGGCCAACCCCAGGGCATCGCGCTGGCGGTCGATCCGGGCTTGCTTGCGGACATTTTCTTTTTCGACAGCCTTGCGCTTGGTATAGCCCGAATAGTCGGCCCACGCCCACCAGACGGCTGCCAGACCGAAGGGCAGCAACACCCCCCACCACGGCCACAACGCCACCGGCCCAATATCCTGAACCTTCAGCACCAACACAACCAGACCCAACCCCAAAAACCACATGATTTACCCCTTGTCAACCACAGAATCACGAGTGAAACAATGCGTAACGCGCTGATCCACATCAAAGAATCCCTATAAAATCAGCGTCAGCTTATTTTGTGTAAGTGTCTGCCGATTTCACCAACCTCACGAGGAAATTTTCCATGAAACGTGCTCTGATTGTTCTCGCGTCCGTCCTGACCGTTGCCGCACCCGCAATGGCCGATGAAGCCCTGGCCAAAGCCAAGAACTGCCTGGCTTGCCACGCTGTTGACAAGAAACTCGTCGGACCAGCTTACAAAGACGTGGCAAAAAAATACGGCAATGACGCATCCAAAGCCGGTGCACTGGCCGACAAGATCATGAAGGGCGGCTCTGGCGTGTACGGCGCTGTGCCCATGCCAGCCAACCCACAAGTGTCCAAGGAAGAAGCCACCAAGCTGGCCACCTGGGTTCTGGGCATGAAGTGATGCTGAACCGGTTGACGCTGCCTCAGGCCGTCAATCGGTTCGCCCCATAAAAAAACCCGCTTTTCAGCGGGTTTTTTTATGGCTTTTCAGGCCTCAGCGCATGATTGACAAAGGTTCCCAGCTATCAAAAGCTGAAAACCTTTGCAACCATCACAGGTTTTCTGACAGCTGGTCCAAAATGGCTGGGTTTTCCAGCGTGCTGGTGTCTTGCGTGATGGCCTCGCCCTTGGCAATCGAACGCAGCAGGCGGCGCATGATCTTGCCGGAACGGGTCTTGGGCAGGTTGTCGCCAAAACGGATGTCCTTGGGCTTGGCAATGGGACCGATTTCGCGGCCCACATGGTCACGCAACTGCTTGGCAATGGCCTTGGCTTCGTCTCCCACAGGACGTGAGCGCTTGAGCACCACAAAGGCCACCACGGCTTCACCGGTGGTGTCATCAGGACGCCCCACCACGGCAGCTTCTGCCACCAGCTCGGTGCAGCTGACCAGTGCGGATTCGATTTCCATCGTGCCCATGCGGTGACCCGAGACGTTCAGCACGTCATCGATGCGACCGGTGATGGTGAAGTAGCCGGTTTTTTCGTCACGGATGGCACCGTCGCCAGCCAAGTAGTACTTGCCCTTGAAATCTTCAGGGTAGTAGCTCTTGATGAAGCGCTCAGAGTCACCCCAGATGGTGCGGATCATCGAAGGCCATGGGCGCTTCACAACCAGAATGCCACCTTGACCATTGGGCACGTCTTTGCCGGTTTCGTCCACGATGGCAGCCATGATGCCGGGAAAAGGCAGCGTGCAGGAGCCGGGCACCATGGGTGTCACACCTGGCAGCGGGGTGATCATGTGACCGCCCGTCTCGGTTTGCCAGAACGTGTCGACGATGGGGCAGCGGCTGCCGCCCACGTGCTTGTAGTACCACTCCCAGGCAGCGGGGTTGATTGGCTCGCCCACCGAACCCAGCAGGCGCAAGCTGGACAGGTCATAGCTCTTGGGGTGGACGGCGTCGTTGGCTTCAGCTGCTTTGATGAGCGAGCGGATGGCCGTGGGGGCCGTGTAGAAAATGCTGACCTTGTGATCTTGGATCATCTTCCAGAAGCGACCAGCGTCTGGGAAGGTGGGCACGCCTTCGAACACGATTTCCGTGCCACCCAAGGCCAACGGACCGTAGGTGATGTAGGTGTGACCAGTAACCCAGCCGATGTCGGCGGTACACCAGAACACATCGTCGGCCTTCAGGTCGAACGTCCACTTTGTGGTCAGTGCAGCGTGCAGCAGGTAGCCGCCGGTGCTGTGCTGAACGCCTTTTGGCTTGCCGGTGGAGCCGGATGTGTACAGCAGGAACAGGGGATGTTCTGCCGTGACCCAGGTGGGCTCGCAGGTGTTGGGCTGGCCAGCAATGGCCTCGTCCATCCACATGTCGCGTCCAGCAGTCATGGCGATCTCTGCGCCAGAGCGCTTGACCACCAACACCTTGTGCACGCATTCGCAGCCGCCCAAGGCAATGGCCTCGTCAACAATGGATTTCAAAGGCAACTGCTTGCCACCACGAACCTGATGATCAGCGGTGATCACGACCTTGGCACCGGTGTCTTGGATGCGGTCACGCAAACTTTGTGCGGAAAAACCACCGAACACCACCGAGTGGGTAGCACCGATACGGGCACAGGCTTGCATGGCTGCAACGCCATCGATGGACATCGAGATGTAGATGACCACACGGTCACCCTTCTCCACACCCTGGGCCTTCAGGCCATTGGCAATCTGGCAGGTCTTGGCCAGCAGGTTGGCGTAGGAAATCTTGGTGACTTCACCGCCATCGGCTTCAAAAATGATGGCCGTTTTATCGCCCAGACCTTTTTCGACGTTGCGATCCAGGCAGTTGTAAGAAGCGTTCAGCGTGCCGTCTTCGAACCACTTGAAGAACGGTGAATGGCTCTCGTCCAGTACCTTGGTGAAAGGTGTTTTCCAGCTGATCAGCTCGCGGGCATGACGAGCCCAAAAGCCTTCGTAGTCGGTCTCGGCTTCTTTGCACAAAGCATCGTATGCAGCCATGCCAGCCACGGTAGCGTTTTTGACAAACTCTTCGCTGGGTTGGTATACGGGCAATACGCTTGCACCTTCATTAGCACTCATGTTGTCTCCTGGACGATTGGGGTGAAATAAGCGACCACTAATGTGAAACCGGGCTCTTACAAGGGTCTGACGCTTGAGCGGCCACCACGCGCTGCACACGCACACACGTATCAGGAGTTACCCTCGGCTGGCGACGGCGCGTCACACCCGGCGTGTACTTGTGCATCACGGCACAATGTAGGACATACGCGTGGCTCTCTGAAGACAGCCACACACGTTTGCACCCAATATTCTCAAATTGCACATGTCTACACCCCAAGAACCCCATGCCGTGCCGTTGCGCCCCCTGCCCCGCCTGATTTTTGCCAGCCGTTGGCTGCAACTGCCGCTTTACCTGGGTCTGATTGCTGCACAAGGCGTATACGTGGTGCACTTTTTGTTGGAGTTGCTCCACTTGGTCGAAGCTGCGTTCGGCAGCAAAACGGCGCTCGACGCCCTGATTGCAAGCATTGGCTACAAGTCCGATATCGACATCCACCACCTGAACGAAACCATCATCATGCTGGTGGTGCTGGCGCTCATCGACGTGGTCATGATCTCCAACCTGTTGATCATGGTCATCGTCGGCGGGTACGAGACCTTTGTGAGCCGCATGGACCTTGACGGGCATCGCGATCAACCCGAATGGCTGGACCACGTGAACGCTTCGGTGCTGAAGGTCAAGCTGGCCACGGCCATCATCGGCATTTCGTCGATTCACCTGCTGAAAACATTCATCAATGCCGCCAACTACGACATCAAAGTGCTGATGTGGCAAACCATCATCCACGTGGTCTTCCTGATGAGTGCCATTGCCATCGCGTACACCGACAAATTGTTGAACAGCTCCCACCAAGCCTCCCACTGACCCGCACACCAAACGAGCCGCCACACCGCCGACAGGCAAAACGTCAGCCAGGCGCAGGCGGCCCTGCCTAAAATCCGAGCCTTGCCTGAACAGCATCGGCGGTGCCAGATGCCGGGCTGACAGCCACACCTTTTCCGACCCACACCACGCACATCATGACCACCATCCGTCAGAACGATCTCGTCGAGTCAATTGCTGCCGCCCTGCAATACATCAGCTACTACCACCCAGCCGACTACATCGCACACCTGGGAAGGGCCTACGAACGCGAACAGAGCCCCGCGGCCAAAGACGCGATCGCACAGATCCTGACCAACAGCAAAATGAGTGCAACGGGCCACCGTCCCATTTGCCAGGACACCGGTATCGTCAACGTGTTCCTGAAAGTGGGTATGGATGTCCGCTGGGAAGGCTTTACTGGCAGCCTTGACGACGCCATCAACGAAGGTGTGCGCCAGGGTTACAACCACCCTGACAACACGCTGCGCGCCTCGGTCGTCGCAGACCCCGAATTCCTGCGCAAAAACACGAAGGACAACACGCCGGCCGTGATCTTCACCGAAATCGTGCCAGGCAACACTGTCGAGGTAACGGTTGCGGCCAAAGGCGGCGGCTCCGAGAACAAGAGCAAGATGTACATGCTCAACCCAGGCGACTCGGTGGTCGACTGGGTTTTGAAGACCGTGCCAACCATGGGCGCTGGCTGGTGCCCACCGGGCATGCTGGGCATCGGCATTGGCGGCACCGCAGAGAAGGCTGTTCTGATGGCCAAGGAAAGCCTGATGGATGACCTGGACATGTACGAACTGCAGGCCAAGGCGGCCAGCGGCGCCGAGCTGTCCAACGTTGAAAAGCTGCGCCTGGAGCTATTCGAGAAGGTCAACGCGCTGGGCATTGGCGCACAGGGTCTGGGTGGTCTGACCACGGTGCTGGACGTCAAGATCAAGATGTACCCAACCCACGCCGCCAGCAAACCCATTGCCATGATTCCGAATTGCGCCGCCACGCGCCACGCCCACTTCGTGCTGGATGGCAGCGGCCCCACCTACATCGACCCACCCAGCCTAGATACCTGGCCCAAAGTTGACTGGGCACCCAACACCGAAACCAGCAAACGCGTGAACCTGAACACGCTGACCAAGGCCGAAGTGGCCAGCTGGAAGCCAGGCGACACGCTGCTGCTGAACGGCAAAATGCTGACAGGCCGTGACGCCGCCCACAAACGCATTCAAGACATGCTGGCCAAAGGCGAGAAGCTGCCCGTGGACTTCACGAACCGCGTCATCTACTACGTCGGCCCGGTTGACCCCGTCAAAGGCGAAGCCGTTGGCCCTGCCGGCCCAACCACAGCCACCCGCATGGATGGTTTTACCGACATGATGCTGGCCCAAACCGGCCTGATTGCCATGGTGGGCAAGGCAGAACGAGGCCCTGTGGCCATCGAGGCCATCAAGAAGCACCAGTCAGCCTATCTGATGGCGGTGGGCGGTGCTGCGTACCTGGTGTCCAAGGCCATCAAGCATGCAGAGGTGGTGGGCTTCGCAGACTTGGGCATGGAAGCCATTTACGAGTTCGACGTGGTCGACATGCCCGTGACGGTGGCCGTGGATGCCGGTGGCACCAGCGCACACATCACCGGACCTGCAGAATGGCAGAAAAGGATTGCAACCGGCGAGTTCAAAGGTGTTACCCTGACTGCCAACTGAAAGGCCCGCCAGCATGATTTATAAGTTCAAGTCCCTTGAAACCGGCGACCTCATCATGCTGGCCCCTGATGCCGAGCGCATTCTCACCTTGCTTGGCAAGGTGTTGAAAGCGCCAGGCATCATCACCCTTGCAGAAATTGCCCAGGCCAAAGCCACGTTGCAGGCTGCGGCACTGGCCGCCAGCCGACAAGCGGCCCAAAACGCCGCGGCAGGCGACGCCGATGGCGACGACAGCACGGCAAAGCAAGCACCCGGCATCTCATTGGCTCAACGGTTGGTGCCCTTTTTGGCCATGCTCGACAGATGTCAAGCCGCCAAAGTGGATGTGGTCTGGTCGGTCTGAAGGCCTAGCTGATGCCACCGCATTCGGGCGGCAGCAGACACCTCAATGCAAATGACGCGGCTTGCGCCCACCACCGTGACCCGAGCCCGAACCACCGCCGCTTGAGCCGCGTGGGGGCTTGCCCAGCTGCATGGAGTTGACCAACGCATCGAACCGGTCTGAAAACAGCTTGTCGATGGCTGCAACGACTGGATCAAGCTCGCTGGCTTCGAAATGGCGCTCCATCATGTGCACCACATCGCGAACCATCATGTCGCGCTGCACCTGCAGAATGGCCGCTGGCGTGGGACCCACGAAACACATCATGAAGTCGTCACGCGACTCTTCTTCTGGCGGCTCTTCAGACTCATCGTCATACTGGGCGTCATAAAAAGACACTTCAATGGGCGCACCCGTTGCGGCAATGTCGTTCAAGCCCATGCAGGCCTCTTCCATCACCTGACGGAAATCGTCGTCGCCAGTTACCGTCCAGCAAATCTGGAGCATGTGCTCTTTGGCATTGAAACGGATACCTGGCTCTTCTTCGTAACTGCTGCGGGCAGCAGCCTGCAGAGATTCAGCCCCCGCATAGACCCACAACGGCCGCAAAGCCTCCTGCACATGCGACAGTGCAACGTCTGGCCGGAGAGGGATGTCACCATGGACATGGATTTCGAAGGGCATGTTGTACATCACGACCGTCTCTCAAATTGATTTCGATCAGTTTCGAAAACTGGATGGGCGCCATGGTGCCTCGAACCGGGGTCGAACCGGTACGCCCCTTTTACGGAAGCGGCGGATTTTAAGTCCGCTGTGTCTACCAATTTCACCATCGAGGCTGCTGATGGATTGTGGAACAAAAAAGCCCCGCAACTTCCGCTGTGGGGCAGTTTTCGAAAAACGAATAGTGGAGGCGCGACCCGGAGTCGAACCGGGCTAGACGGATTTGCAATCCGTTGCATAACCGCTTTGCTATCGCGCCATGGGCAGCACTGAACGTGGCACCATGAAAAAGGGAAGCTTACGCTTCCCTTTTAATTGAAAATGGAGCGGGATAAGAGACTCGAACTCTCGACCTATACCTTGGCAAGGTATCGCTCTACCAACTGAGCTAATCCCGCATATCAGCGTTTGCTGAAGCCTCAAATTATAGTACGTTTTTGTATGTTTTGGCAAAAAATGTAGGTTTTTGTTGTCAGTGGGGCAATTGATCGACCGCTGCAGCAGCGGACTCACCGGGCTTTACCACGGCAGGGGCCAAGTCGTCATCGACCAATGGCACAGGAACCCGCTCCAACGCGATTTCAAGCACTTTGTCGATCCAGCGAACCGGGACGATATTCAATCCAGCCTTGACGTTGTCGGGTATCTCGGCCAGGTCTTTTTGGTTTTCTTCGGGGATCATCACAGTCTTGATGCCACCCCGCAAAGCTGCCAGCAACTTCTCCTTCAAACCACCGATGGCCGTGATCTCGCCGCGCAATGTAATTTCCCCCGTCATGGCGACGTCACCCCGCACAGGAATGCCCGTGAGGGCAGACACCAGCGCGGTAGCCATGGCAGCACCCGCACTGGGGCCATCTTTTGGGGTGGCACCATCTGGCACGTGGATGTGCACGTCGCGCTTTTCAAACAGTTCGTCTTTGATGCCCATGGCGCGCGAGCGGCTGCGCACCACCGTGCGGGCAGCTTCGACAGACTCTTTCATCACATCGCCCAGTGAACCCGTGCGCGTGATGATGCCTTTGCCGGGCATGAGTGCAGCCTCAATGGTGAGCAAATCGCCACCCACCTCGGTCCATGCCAACCCAACTACCTGCCCCACTTGGTTTTGCTGTTCGGCTCGCCCGAACGTGTACTTGCGCACACCAAGGAAGTCGCCCAGGTTGTCAGCATTCACAACCACTTGAGGCACATACTTCTTCAGCAGCAGGCCTTTGACTACTTTGCGGCAGATTTTGGAAACCTCGCGCTCCAGCGAACGCACCCCAGCCTCCCGCGTGTAGTAGCGGACGATGTCACGTACAGCATCTTCACAAATGCTCAGTTCGGCATCCTTCAAGCCGTTGTTACCCAGTTGCTTTGGCAACAGGTACTTCATGGCAATGCTGGTTTTTTCGTCTTCGGTATAGCCGCTCAGGCGAATGACTTCCATGCGGTCAAGCAAGGCGGGCGGAATGTTCATCGAGTTGGACGTTGCCACGAACATGACGTCGCTGAGGTCGAAGTCGACCTCAACGTAGTGGTCCCCAAAGGTGTGGTTTTGCTCCGGGTCCAACACCTCCAACAGCGCGCTCGATGGGTCCCCACGGAAATCGGTGCCCAGCTTGTCGATTTCGTCCAGCAGGAACAACGGGTTGCGTGTGCCAACCTTGGTCAGACTTTGCAACACCTTGCCCGGCAGTGCACCGATGTAAGTGCGGCGATGCCCACGGATTTCGGCCTCGTCACGCATGCCGCCGAGTGCCATGCGCACGTACTTACGCCCTGTCGCCTTCGCGATAGATTGCCCAAGCGATGTTTTGCCCACCCCAGGTGGCCCCACCAAGCAAAGGATGGGCGCTTTGACCTTGTCCACCCGCGTTTGGACTGCAAGGTACTCAAGGATGCGGTCCTTGACCTTTTCAAGCCCATGGTGGTCTTGGTTGAGCACATCTTCCGCATGCAAGAGGTTGTGCTTGATTTTGGTTTTTTTGCTCCAGGGCAAAGCCGTGAGCACGTCGATGTAGTTGCGCACCACCGTGGCCTCGGCCGACATGGGCGACATGAGTTTGAGCTTTTTCAGTTCGCCTTCTGCCTTCTTGCGGGCTTCTGCTGGCATTTTGGCGCTCTTGATTTTTTTCTCGATTTCCTCGATGTCAGCGCCGTCTTCGCCTTCGCCCAATTCTTTCTGAATGGCTTTGACTTGCTCATTCAGGTAGAAATCGCGCTGGTTTTTCTCCATCTGGCGCTTGACCCGGCCGCGGATGCGTTTGTCAACGGTCAGGATATCGACCTCACGTTCCAACTGCTCGAACAGGTTGGCCAAGCGCTCGTTCACGGACGAGAGGTCAAGCACTTCCTGCTTGGATTCGAGCTTCAACGGCAAGTGTGCGGCAATGGTGTCTGCCAGACGGCCCACGTCGTCGATGCTGGAGATGGAGGTCAGAATTTCTGACGGGATTTTTTTGTTGAGCTTGACGTACTGGTCAAACTGCTGCATGACGGCGCGGCGCAGGGCCTCCAGTTCGTTGGCCTTGGCATCGGCTGATACGACCCCGTTTTCAAGCGGTGTGACATCTGCGGTGAAGTGGGTAGTCAGGTCGTTGACCGTGTTCACTTTGGCGCGCTGCAAGCCCTCGACCAGCACCTTGACGGTGCCATCGGGCAATTTCAGCAACTGCAAAATGGTGGCAACGCAGCCCATTTCAAACATGTCGGACGGTGAAGGTTCGTCCTTGGCTGCGGTTTTCTGCGCCACCAGCATGATGCGGCGCTCGGACTCCATGGCCACCTCAAGCGCCTTGATGCTCTTGGCCCGCCCCACGAACAGCGGGATGACCATGTGAGGGAACACCACCACGTCACGTAGCGGCAACAGGGGCAAGTCCACCGGCAAGGGGGGCAGGGTTTTGTTTCCTGACATGTGTGCTCTTTCAAAAGTAGGTTGTGTGCTCAAGCAGCGCCTGATCAGGCCTGCTTGGCCTCTTCCCGATACACGAGCAATGGGGGTTTGCCTTCATCGATGGTGGATTCGTCGACCACCACTTTTTCGACGTTCTGAACACTGGGCAGGTCAAACATGGTGTCGATCAGCGCCTGTTCAAGGATCGAGCGCAGACCCCGTGCACCGGTTTTGCGTGCCAGGGCTTTGCGCGCAATGGCCCGCAGTGCGGCAGGGCGCACATCGAGTTCGGCACCTTCGAGTGAAATGAGTTTGCCAAACTGCTTGACGACCGCATTCTTGGGTTCGGTCAGGATCTCGACCAACGCGTCTTCGGACAGCTCGTTCAACGCGGCCACCACAGGCAAGCGGCCCACAAGTTCGGGGATCAAGCCGTACTTGACCAAGTCTTCGGGTTCGATGTCCTTGAACGCGTCGGAAATGCTGCGCTGCTGCTTGCTTCTGACCGCTGCACCGAAACCGATGCCCGAGGCTTCGGTTCTGTTTTCGACGATTTTTTCAATGCCCGCGAAAGCACCACCACAGATGAACAGGATATTGGTGGTGTCCACCTGAAGGAAGTCTTGATTCGGATGCTTGCGACCGCCTTGGGGCGGTATGGATGCCATGGTGCCTTCCACCATTTTCAGCAGTGCCTGCTGCACACCTTCGCCTGACACGTCGCGCGTGATGGAGGGGTTGTCAGCCTTGCGGGTGATTTTGTCGATTTCGTCGATGTACACGATGCCCTGCTGCGCCTTGGCCACATCGTAGTTGCAGGATTGCAGCAGCTTGGAAATGATGTTTTCAACGTCTTCTCCCACGTAACCGGCTTCAGTCAGCGTGGTGGCATCGGCCATGACGAATGGCACATTCAGCATGCGGGCCATAGTCTGCGCCAGCAGCGTTTTGCCGGAACCGGTGGGCCCCACCAGCAAAATGTTGCTCTTGGCCAGCTCGACGTCGTCTTTCTTGCTGGTTTCTTTGTGACGCAACCGCTTGTAGTGGTTGTAAACGGCCACGGCCAGGGCGCGCTTGGCAGTCTCCTGGCCAATGACATAGTTGTCCAGATTGCGCTTGATTTCCACGGGCGTGGGCAGGCCATCGGCGCCCTTGTCGTCAACAGACTTCAGGTTGGGCAGTTCATCACGGATGATGTCGTTGCACAGATCGATGCATTCATCACAGATGAACACCGACGGGCCGGCAATGAGTTTCTTGACTTCGTGCTGGCTCTTGCCACAGAACGAGCAGTACAAGGTTTTTTCAGCAGAGGTGCCTTTTTTTTCGGCCATGGATACACCCAGTAAAAGGCAAATGCCCCAGCCCCCAGGGGGCCAAGGCAATCAATGAACATTCAAACCATGTCAGGGGTGGCGGCAGACGCCTTTACCCACAGACAAACACTTGATCAGGTCGCACCGCGCTTGCTGATCACTTTGTCAACCAAGCCATACGTCTCGGCTTCTGCAGCTGACATGTAGTAGTCACGCTCGGTGTCACGGGCAATGCGCTCCAGCGGCTGGCCGGTGCGCTCTGCCAGAATCTGGTTGAGTTGTTCGCGCGTCTTGAGGATTTCTCGGGCCTGAATCTCGATTTCAGTGGCCTGACCACGGCTGCCACCCGAAGGTTGGTGAATCATGATCTTGGAATTGGGCAACGAAAACCGCTTGCCCTTGGTACCGGCCGCCAGCAGGAATGCACCCATGCTGGCCGCGAAACCGCAGCACAAGGTTGACACATCGGGTTTGATGAAGTTCATGGTGTCAAAAATCGCCATGCCCGCACTGACCGACCCACCGGGTGAGTTGATGTAGAACGAAATGTCCTTGTCGGGGTTCTCGCTCTCCAGAAACAGGAGCTGCGCCACCACCAAGTTTGCGGACTGGTCATTGACCTCCCCTACCAGGAAGATCACCCGCTCTTTGAGCAGGCGCGAGTAGATGTCATAGGCGCGCTCACCGCGGCCAGAAGTTTCGATCACCATGGGGACCATGCCCAGGGCGGTTGTGTCTATAGCGCTCATTAAAAACTCCGTTGTCGATCTGCCGTACTGTACCGAATTCAAACCATGAGCAATAAACTGGGGTATTGAGCCCTGTTTACAAGCCTTGCATCAAAAAAGGCGACCCATGAGTCGCCTTGATGTGTGTCTACCACCCTTGCCGCGTCTGCATGCAGATCGGCACGGGTGGAGGCAATCAACCTTGCCCCATCAGTTCTTCAAAGGCGATGGACTTGTCAACCACCTTGGCTTTGGACAGCACGAACTCGGTCACGTTGTTTTCAATCACAACCGCCTCGACTTCGGCCATGCGGCGGTCATCAGTGGTGTACCAGCGGATCACGTCTGCAGGTTTTTCATAAGACGAAGCCAGCTCTTCAACGTGCGCCTTCAGCTGCTCTGGCTTGGCGTGCAATGCGTTGGTGCGAACCAACTCGGCCACCACCAGGCCCAAACGGACGCGGCGTTCGGCCTGGGCCGTGAACATCTCTTCGGGAATGGGAGCGGTGTCGGCGTCTTTGATGCCACGCTGCTTCAGGTCGGCACGGGCACCTTGCACCAGGCGCTCGACTTCAGACTGCACGCTGGACTTGGGCAGGTCAAGTTCGGCCTTGGACACGAGCGCGTCCATCACAGCCTGCTTGTTGCGGGCTTGCAGGCGGAATTTAACTTCGCGCTCCAGGTTCTTGCGGATGTCTGCACGCAGGCCGTCCACTGTGCCGTCGGCAATGCCAAGCGACTTGGCAAAGGCTTCGTTCACTTCGGGCAGGTGAGCAGCTTCAATTTTGTTCAGCGTGACCAGGAAGTCGGCCGTTTTGCCTGCCACGTCTTTGCCGTGGTAGTCAGCAGGGAAGCTCAGAGGAAAGGTTTTGCTTTCGCCAGACTTCATGCCACGCACAGCATCTTCGAATTCTTTGAGCATCTGGCCTTCGCCAACCAGAAACTGGAATGCAGTGGCTTTGCCGCCAGCAAAGGCCTCACCGTCGATCTTGCCTTCGAAGTCGATGGTCACGCGGTCGCCGTCCTGAGCACCGGCATCCATGGCGCGCTGTGCGAACGTGCGACGTTGCTTGCGCAGGATGTCGATGGTTTTGTCGATGGCGCTGTCGTTCACGTTAGCTGTGAGCTTTTCGACTTCAGCGGACTCGAGGTCGGCAATTTTCACGTCGGGATACACCTCGAACACGGCGTCAAACAGCATTTCACCTTCGGCTGCGCCTTCTTTTTCGGAGATGCGGGGGGCACCTGCCACGCGGAGTTGCGCCTCGTTGGCTGCGGCAGCAAAGGCCTCGCCCACCTTGTCGTTCATGACTTCGTAGTGAACGGAGTAACCATAGCGCTGGGCCACAACGTTGAAGGGCACTTTGCCTGGACGGAAACCGTCCATCTTGACTTGGCGGGCCATGCGCTTGAGGCGGGTTTCCACTTCGCCGGTGATGGCGGTCATGGGCAACGCGAGCGTCATTTTGCGCTCGAGCTTTTCCAGGGTTTCAACAGTCACGGCCATAGGAATCTCCTTGAGTTGGGACCAAAGCTGCGGGGCCTTGTGCCCCGCGACGCTTGAGAAAGAATGTGTTGTGGTGCGCGGGGGGGGACTCGAACCCCCACAGTGTTGCCACCGTCAGGACCTAAACCTGGTGCGTCTACCAATTTCGCCACCCGCGCCGTGTCGGGCCACGCAGCCTAAGCTGCCGCCCGGAAATCGGCTAACCCTCTATTCTACTGTGCAGGTTGCTTGACCCTGAACCAGGCCGCATACATCGCAGGCAGCGCCAGCAGCGTGAGCGCCGTGGCCACGATCAACCCGCCCATGATGGCAACGGCCATGGGCCCCCAGAACACGCTGCGCGACAGCGGGATCATGGCCAGCACCGCCGCCGCTGCAGTCAGCACGATGGGACGCATGCGGCGCACGGCAGACTCCACGATGGCATCCCACGCAGGCACGCCGTTGGCACGGTCTTGTTCGATCTGGTCGATCAGGATGACCGAGTTGCGCATGATCATGCCCATGAGCGCGATCACCCCCAGCAGGGCAACGAAACCGAACGGCCGGTTCAACACCAGCAACGCGCCAGCCACACCGGCCAAGCCGAGCGGGCCAGTCAGGAACACCAGCATGGCACGGCTGAAGCTGTGCAGCTGGAGCATCAGCAAGGTGAAGGTGATGAACAGCATGACAGGCATGCCCGCCGCGATGGAGGTCGAGCCCTTGCTGCTTTCCTCTACGGCACCGGCGACTTCAATTTTGTAGCCCACCAGACCGCGCTGCCCCCAACCCTGCTGCAATGTCTTCAGCTCAGGCTGCAACTGCGCCGTCAGGGTGGCGCCTTGCATGCCTTCCAGTGCATCTGACTGCACGGTGATGGCGTATTCACGCCCCTCGCGCCACATCACGCCAGGCTCCCAGGTGAAGGTGGGCTTGGCGATCTGCGTGAGCGGGATGCTTTTGCCACTGGCTGTGGGCAAATAGGCATTGCCCAGGTCGCTGATGGCGTCGCGCTCTTCCAGCGGCTGGCGCAGCACGATGTCGATCAGCTTGTCGCCATCGCGGTACTGGCCCACAGTCATGCCGCTGAGAATGGTTTTGGCAGCCTGTGCGATGGACTGGCTGCTGACGCCCAGCACACGGGCTTTGTCCTGGTCGACCTCTAGGCGCAGCACCTTGACCGATTCGTTCCAGTTGTCGTTCACACCACGGGTGTTGGGGTTGGTCCGCATGATGGCTTTGACACCATCGGCCAATTCGCGCAACACCGTGGGGTCGGGGCCGACCACGCGGAATTGCACCGGATACGGCACGGGCGGGCCGTTGGGCAGCAGCTTGACGCGCCCACGCACCTCGGGGAACTCCTGTGCCAGCAACGCAGGCAGTTGCTTGCGCATGACTTCGCGTGTGGCCAGATCCTGCGGCAGCACGATGAGCTGCGACACGTTGGTCTGCGGAAAGGTCTGGTCAAGCGGCAAGTAAAAACGCGGCACACCCGAACCCACCCACGTGCTGACGCTCTTCACACCCGGCTCCTGCTGCAGGCGGGCCTCGACGCGTTTGGCAATGGCCTCGTTCACGGCAAAGCTGCTGCCCTCGGGCAACCACAGGTCCACCAAAATTTCGGGGCGGCTGGAATCGGGGAAAAACTGCTGCTGCACCTTGCCCATGCCCACCAGCCCCAGCGCAAACACCAGCACGGTGGCACCGATGGTGAGCCAGCGGTGTTTCACACACGCATTGACCAGGGTGCGAAAGCGCCGGTACAGCGGGCCGTCGAACACCTCGTGGCTGTCACCCAGGTGCGGCTTGACCTTCAGCAGCACCACACCCAGGTAAGGCACGAACACAACGGCAGCAAACCACGACACCACCAGTGCAATGACCGTCACGGCAAAAATGGCAAAGGTGTACTCGCCCACCGACGACTTGGCCATGCCGATGGGCAAAAAGCCCGTGGCGGTGATGAGCGTGCCCGTCAGCATGGGCATGGCCGTGGCATCCCATGTGAACGTGGCCGCGCGGAACATGGTGTAGCCCTCTTCCAGCTTGCGCACCATCATCTCGACGGCAATGATGGCGTCGTCCACCAGCAAGCCCAGCGCGATGATGAGCGAGCCCAGCGAAATTTTGTGCAGCCCGATGCCCCAGTACTGCATGGCCAGAAACGTGACCGCCAGCACCAGCGGGATGGTGATGCCCACCACCAGGCCCGGCCGCACGTCAAGCGTGAAGCTGCGCAGGCCACGCCCATTGGGGTTGCGGTGCAGCCCCAGGCTGAGGAAGCTGACGATCAGCACGATGACCACCGCCTCGATCAGCACGTTGACGAATTCATTGACCGAACGCGTGACGGCACTGGGCTGGTCTTGCACCTGCTCCAGACGCGCACCAGCAGGCAGTTCGCGCTCGATGCGGTCGGTGGCCACCTTCAGCGCCTTGCCCAGCGCGATGATGTCGCCGC
This sequence comes from bacterium, assembly GCA_030824555.1. Taxonomy (GTDB): domain Bacteria; phylum Pseudomonadota; class Gammaproteobacteria; order Burkholderiales; family Burkholderiaceae_C; genus UBA2334. Next base: position 42,255 of record JAVBXK010000057.1, on the reverse strand, counting down.
CCTTGGTCATGGAAATGCCCAGCGCGATGCTTTCCTTGCCCTGGTGACGCACCTTGACCTGCGGCGGATCCACATACGCCAGCTTGACTTCGGCAAGGTCAGACAGGCGCAATTGCGCGCCCGACGGCGTGCGGATGGGCATGGCCTTGAGCTGGTCCACCGAGCCAAACGCCCCACCCACACGCACCTGAACGATGTCCAGCGGTGCCTGCACGGCACCAGCTGATTCCACCGCGTTCTGCTGGCCCAACTGGGCCAGCACGGCATTCATGTCCAGGCCCAGCGAAGCCAGCCTGCGCTGCGAGATTTCGATGAACAGTTTTTCGTCCTGCACACCGAACAGCTCGACCTTGTTGACGTCTTTCACCTTCAGCAGTTGCTGGCGCACGTCGTCAGACAGGTGCTTCAGGTCGGCGTAGCTGTAACCGTCACCTTGCAGCGCGTAGATCACGCCGAACACGTCACCGAACTCGTCGTTGTAGAACGGTCCCACCACCCCTGCTGGCAACGTGGCTCGAATGTCGCCAATTTTTTTGCGTACCGTGTACCAGGTTTGCGTCACGTCAGCCGGCAAGGTGCTGTCTTTGACCTGGAAAATGATGAGCGTTTCGCCAGGCTTGGAGTAGCTGCGGATCTTGTCGGCATGCGGCACTTCCTGCAGCGTTTTTTCCAGCTTGTCGGTCACCTGCTCGGCAACCTGCTGCGCGGTGGCACCGGGCCAATACGCGCGGACGACCATCGCCCGGAAGGTGAACGGCGGGTCTTCGTCCTGCCCGAGCTGGAAGTAAGACGCGATGCCCAACACCATCAGCACCACCATCAGGTAGCGGGTCAGGGGCTTGTGCTCAAGCGCCCAGCGCGACAGGTTGAACCCTGCGGCGGGGTTTTGTGGCTGCCCCGTGCTCATGGCTGAGCCTTTGCGGCAGGTGCGGCACTGGCAACACCATTATTCATAGCTGCCTGTGCCTTGTCAGATTGCGGCGAAGCCACTTTTTGTTCATTTTTTTCTTGGTAGACCGTGACCGTCTGCCCTTCGGTCAGCACGTGCACCCCGGCCACCACGATCTGTTCGCCGCCCTTGAGCCCGGCCGCAATGACAGCCTGGTTGCCATCGGCCGTGGCCACGACCACGGGTTGCGCCTTCACGCTGTGGCTGGCAGCGTCATACAGCCACACGGCCGAGCCTCCCGCTTTTTGCCACAGCGCACTGGTGGGCAACTTGATGAGCTGCAGCGCAGCCCCCCCGGCGGCTGGCTGGAACTGGACATACGCCGTGGCCCCCAGCACCGCTTCAGCCTGCACCGGTGTGGACGCCAGCGCCACTTTCACCGCGAACGTGCGCGACACGGGGTCGGCACTGGCCGCCACCTCGCGCACCTGGCCCTTGACCTCGCTGTCTGCCGCCCACAACCGGACCGAGGCAGGTTGCCCCACACGTATGGCCGCAGCCTTGTGCTCGGGCACCGACACCACGACGTCGCGCGGGCCGTCGTACGCCAGGCGCACCACCGCAGCACCCAGCGCCATCACCTGCCCCACCTCGGCTTCAACGCCCACCACCGTACCGGCCTTGTCTGCCACCAACGTGGTGTAGCCGCGCTGGTTGCCTTGCACCCTGCCTTGTGCCAGCGCCTGGTCCAGCGTGGCCTGCGCGGCCTTCAACGTGGTGTCACGCCGCTCCAACTCGGCACCGCTGATGAAATTCTGGTCGCGCAGCGCGGCGTACCGTTTGTAGTCGGCGGCGGCCAGGTCACGCTGTGTGGTGGCCGCCTGAACCTGCGCCTGCGCAGCCTGCTCGGCCAGCTGGTAGTCGTTCACGTCCAATTGCGCCAGCACTTGGCCCGCTTTCACACGCTGGCCCACTTCGGCCGAGCGTGCAGCCAGTTTGCCGGCCACCCGAAACCCCAGGCGCGCTTCGCTGCGTGCACGCACGTCGCCCGCGTACTCGCTGGCAAACTCTTGCCCGGACGCGCCCACCGTCATCAGTTTGACCGAGCGCACGGGCTCCGGTGCGGCCTCGGGCTTGGAACAGCCGACCAACACCATGCTGGCCATCAAAGCCACCACAAGGGCCACTGGGTTTGCGTTCAATTTCATCGGGGCACTCCAGACAGTTCTGCGGTCAGCACATTCACAAGCACACCGGAACGAAAACGCCGATGACACCATATTACTGACCAATTGGTTATTAATAAATGATACGACAAGTTCGCAACCGCCGCTGAAGCGACAATCCAAGCCCATGAAAACCGGCGTTGCGCATTCCGAGAACTTCCCCGTGGCCTCCTGGCTGTGCCCGCCGCGGCTGCGCCCGGTCATCGGTGCCATCTATTGGTTTGCGCGCACGGCTGACGACCTGGCCGACGAAGGCGTGGCCCCTGCCACCGAACGCTTGGCCGACCTGGCAGCCTACCGCCAGCAACTGGTGGCCGCCTCGCAGGCCGGGCCAGACTGGCAGCCCGATGCACGCTGGGCACAGGTGTTTGCCCCGCTGGCACGGCACATCAAGGCGCACGCCCTGCCTGTGGCGCTGCTGCACGACTTGCTCAGTGCGTTCGAGCAAGACGTGACCCGCACCGCCGCAGGCCAGTGGTACAGCACGCACGACGAGTTGCTGGCGTATTGCACGCTGTCGGCCAACCCGGTGGGCCGCTTGCTGCTGCACCTGTACGGCGTGACAGACCCGCAGCGCCTGGCAGAAAGCGATTGCATTTGCTCGGCCCTGCAACTCATCAACTTCTGGCAAGACCTGAGCGTGGACCTGCCCCGCCAGCGCCACTACCTGCCGCTGGCCGAGCTGGCCCGCTTTGGCCTCACCCCCGCTGACGTGGTGCCCGCGCCCAACGGCACATCCGCCAGTCAGCACACCGCCTCAGAGGACGAGCGAAAGGCTCAAGAGACAACGCCGGGCCATTCCCAGGTTTTCCAGGTTTTCTCATCCCCCTCGGGGGGCCTGGCGCAACGCGACAGATCTGGGGGCGCACCCAACCTCGCTGCCCAAGGCACCCTGCAACAAATATCAAATTTGATAGTGCACTTGTCACAGCAGGCAAGCGGCATGATGCAAAAAGGTCAACAATTGCCGCTTCACATCCCTGGCCGGGCCGGGTGGGAACTGCGGCTGGTGGTGCAGGGCGGCCTGGGCATTGCCCGCCAAGTCAGCACGCTGCAGCAGGCGTGCCTGCACACTCGCCCCCAACTTGGCGCGTGGGACGTGCCCACCCTGCTGTGGAGGGCCTGGCGCATGGGCTGACCTTTCAAGCCCACCGGTTGGCAGCGGCATCTGGCACCACACGGGCCATTTACACTTCTGTGCACCCAGCCAACCGGCTCTCTGCTCACCGGCCCCCTGCCCCATCGCTCGCATGACCCCGCAAGAATACGTCCAGCAAAAGGCCGCCGCCTCGGGCAGCAGTTTCTATTACGCCTTCCTGTTTTTGCCGCCCCCCAGGCGAGCGGCCATCACGGCCTTTTACGCGTTTTGCCGCGAGGTGGACGACGTGGTGGACGATGTACCCGACCTGTCCGTGGCCGCCCAGAAACTGGCATGGTGGCAAAACGAGGTGCACCAGGCTTGGCGCGGCACCCCCAGCCACCCGGTGATGCAGGCGCTGATGCCGCACGTGGCCAGCTACGCCATCCGCGAAGACCAGTTGCAAGCCGTGGTGCAAGGCTGCCAGATGGACCTGGAGCAAACCCGCTACCTCGATTACACGGCCCTGCAAACCTATTGCCACCTGGTGGCCGGTGTGGTGGGCGAAGTGTCAGCTTCCATTTTTGGCCAGACCGACCCGGCCACCACCCAGTACGCGCACAAGCTGGGCCAGGCATTCCAGCTGACCAACATCATTCGCGACGTGGGTGAAGATGCCATGCGTGGCCGCATCTACCTGCCTGTGAACGAGTTGCAGCAGTTTGACGTGAAGGCGCACGAAATCTTGAAGCGCACCCATTCAGACCGTTTCGTGGCACTGATGCGCTTCCAGGCCGAGCGCGCCCACACGCTGTATGACGAGGCGCTGGCCCTGCTGCCTGCCGCCGACCGCCGCAGCCAGAAGCCCGGCCTGATGATGGCCAGCATCTACCGCACGCTGCTGCGCGAGATCGAGCACGAACAGTTTCAGGTGCTGAACCAGCGCATCGCACTCACGCCCCTGCGCAAACTCTGGCTGGCCTGGAAGGTGCAGGCCCTGGGCCACCTGTGATGGTTGTGCCGCCGCCCAAGCGCGTGGCCGTGGTGGGCGGTGGCTGGGCTGGTTTGAGTGCGGCGGTTCGCGCAGCCAGTGAAGGCCACCACGTGACCGTGTTTGAAGCCAGTCGGCACTGGGGCGGCCGCGCCCGCAGTGTGCCCGTCACGCTGCCCGATGGCCGCACCGTGGCGCTGGACAACGGCCAGCACATCCTCATCGGCGCTTACACCGACACGCTGCGCCTGATGCACACCGTGGGTGTCGATGTGGATGCGGCTTTGCTGCGCGTGCCGCTGGCCCTGGTTTACCCCGACGGTTCGGGCCTGCGGTTGCCCGGTTGGGCCATGCCGACAACCACAACTGCAACCACAGGTACGCAGTCCTTTGGCGTGGCCTCGGTTGCCCGTCTGGCCAAATGGCTGTCGCACAAGTTGGCGCTGCCGGTGGTAGCCGGTGTGTGCCAGGCCCGTGGCTGGCCGTGGTGCGACAAGCTGGCGCTGCTGGCCACGGCCACGCGCTGGCAACTCAGTGGTTTCAGGTGCGACGCCAACGCCACCGTGGCGCAACTGTGTGCCCAGCTGCCCGCCACGCTGGTGGCGGGTTTCATCGACCCGCTGTGCGTGTCGGCCCTGAACACACCCGCCGACCGGGCCAGCGGTCAGGTTTTTTTGCGGGTGCTGAAAGACGCTTTGTTTGGCGTGCCCGGCGGTGCAGATTTGCTGCTGCCCAGGGTGAACCTGGGCGACCTGTTCCCCCACGCCGCCGTCAACTGGCTGGCAGCGCCCGAACGCTGCGCTGACCTTCGGCTGGGCACACGCGTGACCGGCCTGCAACCCTGCATGCCGCCCGCCGCCCACACACCAAGCAGCGGCCCTCACCGCCCGGCACCCGATCAGGCGAATGCGCCCTTGCCAGGGGCTTGGGGCTGGCTCGTCAATGGCGAGCAATTTGACAGGGTGGTGCTGGCAAATTCATCATCAAAACAGGCCTCGTCGCTTTTATTACATAGCGTTTATGCTATGTATTCAGAAAACATGACAGGGCAGCAAGCCAACCAGCCAACCGACGCCCACATTGAATCAGCCACGCCGGAAAGCTGGGTGGCCGCATCCGACAGCCTGACGTTCGAGGCCATTGCCACCGTGTATGCGTGGTGTGAACAACCTGGCGGCTCCGCATCGGGCTACATACTACCCCAACCCATGACCGCACTGCACCACAGCCCAAACCAGCCCGCGCAGTTTGTGTTTGACCGCAGTTGGCTCGGCGGCCCCAATGGCCTGCTGGCGTTCGTGGTCAGCGCCAGCCAGGCCGATGCACACACCTTGCAAACCCAGGTTTGCGCACAGGCCAAGGCGCAGCTGGGCCTGACCGTTTCGCCCCTGAAAACCATCGTGGAGAAGCGCGCGACCTTTGCATGCACACCGGATCTGCACCGCCCGCACGCCCACATTGCCCCCAACCTGGTCGCAGCTGGTGACCACATCGCGGGCCCCTACCCTGCCACGCTGGAAGGTGCGGTGCGCAGCGGTTGGTACGCGGGCGGTGTCACAGGCTTCTCCCCAAAAACCGCTTCATGAGCAGACCTTGGGTGCGGCAAATGCACCCCAGCCTGTGTATGGCTGGATGCATTGACCGCACAGTTTCCAATCCGTTGCCTGGTAGCACCCGGCAAACGCTCGCACTGCAAGACATTCAGTACGGGTTGGCAGACAACACGCCTGCGGTCACGTCCACCGTGTAGGCAGGTTTGCCGCTCCAGTCAGACAGGTTGAACGCACCGTCGTCGTTGAGCTTGCGAATCTCAAACTGGTGTGCCGTGAAGGGTTTGCCCGGGCTGCACACCGTTGCGGCCTGCAAAGGGCGCACAAAGTACACGGCGTTGTCGGTTTCGGTGGTGTAGGGGTTGGTCACCCGCCGCCCCACAAACGGCGTGTGTTGCCCATTGCCCTGCACCAGCAGCGCGGTTTCCACGCCCACACCGATGGCCCGCGCGCCGTTCAACGCAGACGTGCCCGCCGACAGGATGCCGCCTGGGCAACCCGTGGTACCCACCTGCTCCACCAGGCGCGACACGAACGTGAGCATGCGGCCCATGCGGTCGCGCGTGTTCAGGTGGCTGTCCAGAATAGCGTTCTTGAATGCAGGCGGGGTCAGGAACCCGCCGGTCAGGCTCAACGGATCGGGGTCAAATGTCATGAACTCGTTATACGGGTCGGCAAAGGCTTCTGACGTCAGCACACCGTCCACCATGGCTGAAAAGTCAAACTGCCCCAGCACGGCCAGCCCGGCGCTGGTGCCGCCAATGGGCACGTTGCGCTGCATCAGCCCATCGAGGGTGGTTTGCAAGGCGGTGTTTTTCCAGTAGCGGATGTAGTCGCTCTGGTCGCCACCAGCAATGAACACGGCCTGGGCACGGCCCACCACCTCGTTCACAAACACGCTGTTGGCCGCCTCACGGTCGGGTATGACCAGCGTTTCCACCGAACTCAAACCCAGCGCTGCACCACCCACCCATTCAGGTGCAACGGTGGCCGACGTGGACAACTTGTCGTCGCTGAAATAGATGTACGGGTTGTAGGCCTCGGTACCCGAGGCCCGGATGATGACAAACCGCCCACCCGAGCCAGGCCGCACCCCACTGCGCTCAATCATCCATTTGAACGCACTGTCAACGTCCGGGCCACCGCCCATGATGACGGCAGAGGGGTCTGAAGGCTGTGGCACGTCCACCACTTGGGCGGGGTTGCCCTCTGCAAAATAACTGTAGGTTTTGGGCGTTTCGGGTTGGGGGGTGTTGCCGCCCCCGCAAGCCGCCAGCAGCACGGCGGCAAAGGCCATGGACAGGTGAAATTTGAGTTTCATGAGGTATTCGTTTCAGTTGCGGCCATGAACGGTTGGCAGGGTGTGCAGCGCCCCCACATCTTTGCACCAACCGTGAACATACCCCGAATGGGAATGGGGGTCAGGCTCATGCGGACAGCAAAGAACGTCCAGAAACGAAAAAGCCCCGGCTAGCGGGGCTTTTCATGCGTACCTGGCGGAGTGAGAGTCTTTAGAACTCAATCACAAGCATTTGATTTCATTGGATTTTTTTCAATAAAAATCCGCCATCCATCATCCCATCCATCAAAAAACAAAGTGCTGCCTGTTTCCGGGGTGTTGCTGGGTTGCGTCACCACTGGGGGCAGTGTACCGGAGTCGATGTGAATCCCTGTCTGCCGGAAGCATTGAAAACAGCGACTATTTTCGGAATATAGCTTGACGCTCCGGGCGCTGGCGCTGTTTGTGGAAAGTGCCTTACTTGAAAGCATCGGAACCGCTTGGGGTGGGGCCGTTTGCTTATAGGTGACGATCAAAAATCGGGAAAAAACTTCGTCAAGCCCTTCAGCATCGGTGCCGTTTGGGATAAGGGGTACAAGGTCAGCGCCAGCAAGCCGTACTTATTGCGCCGACTTGCTTGCTTTGATGGCGGCGATGGCTGCCGCGACCTCTTCAGCGGACACCTCGCCCGACTTCAGTTCATCGGTGATCGACTTCATGGTGACCTTCAGTCGTCGGCGCTGGTTGGGCTCCGCATCTGCCAGCTCTGCAAAGATCGGACGCAGCGCCTCAGCGCACCGTTGCGGCTCCCTGGCCAGCATCGTCATCATCCCGGACACCGACGGGGCACCCGAAGCGGTGATCATCTCCTTCAGGGCGGGTTCGAGTTCCTTGCGAATCGCATAGACGGACCGATACAGGGTTTCTTTGTACCGATCCTCTGATTCGGTGTACTTCTTTTTTGTGGGCTGTATGGTGTTTTCTGACATGGTTATGACCTAAAGAAAAAGGGGCTGGCCCATTGTAGGAACCAGCCCCTGCTTATATAAGAAATTTTCGTTTTATCGTATATCTGATGGGTATCGCTTCAGGCGTTTCAGCACACCATCCACCTTGACCCGGTACACGGCCAAGATGCCCGACACGTTGCGCAGTGCAACATACTGCTTTCCGTCTGCGGTGGTCTCTACGCCTGAATCAGTCGTGCTTGGTTGCTCAGTTCCACCGCTGCGAAAGTAAGCGGCGAGTGCCCGTGTTGTCAGATCGTTCATGTGATTCCCCTTAAAGTTGGTTTGTGATGCTCACATTATAGGAATCACATTGACAATGCGACTTCTTTTTGAACTGGCTCAGCGAAAGTTCATGGCAGCGACAGCACGGGCATGGTCGTGGACGCTTTCGCCGGGAGCTGCCCGCTGGATAAGCGCACCGGATTGACCATCTTGCAACAGCAGCACGTCTCCTAGCGCCGGGTGTCGCAGCACGTTGATGAACATCCCTCCGGGCATGTCGTGGTTCAACAGCGCTTCAGATTCGGCGTAGATGTCGGCAAATTGGGTTGAATCGAGTTCGGTGATTTTCATGAATTGTTCCGGGGCTTGGAAGGGTTGAAAAACGTGCGCAAAGGGGGTGCGAGCGAAGGTGCGGCTTTGGACTGTTTTTGGAGTGTTCCGCGCCCCCTTATTTGCTTGAAACCGCACCCCCTTCATTCCCTCTGGCGGAAGGGGGTGCGGTTTACACACTGAACTACGTTCAGTGAGCGGACCCCCTGCGTATGTCATGGTGGTGATGTTTCGCGTTTTTGGCTCCGTTCGAGTTGGGCGGCAATGGGTGCAACTGCTGCGATGTGCCGGGCGGTTTGCTGGCGGGTGATCGGCTGGCCTGAAATGAGCGCCCACAGTTGAGCGGTGCGCTGGTGGTTCTGTCCGCTCAACTGGTGGATGCGCCACAAAAAAGCCCGGCGGCTGGCAGTGTCGGCGGGGCTGGTGCGGCCTGACCTGTCGGGGTTTTCAACAAGTGCAGAGATCAGCGCATCCCGGAGCCCTCCGAAGCCTTCGCCGTGCAGGCCGTCAAAGCGGCGACGTGTCGAGGCATCGGCCAGACTGCGCAGGTCGTGGCGTTGGTGTGGATGCAGGCCCAATGAAATGGCCCGGCCCCGCGTGCTGCCGATGCTGGCGCTGAATGCCAGCGCCAGCCCATGCCAAATAGGGCCGTCTGGTTCGGCTTTGAACACGGCACGCGCCAGACGGCTTTTGCATCGGTGTTCGGGCCATTGGCGCTGCAGCCACAACAGGTCTGCCGCGAGGTCGAGAAAATCGCCTTGCGGGCCAAGTTCATGCCGGGGTCCGCGCAAGATCGGCGGGATGCCGCGCCTGTGAAATTCGAGGTGCAACGCCCACAGCGTTGCAACGCTGTGGGTGCCTTGCATTGCTGGCAGCAGTTCGAGCGCCGTGCAGTGCTTCAGCGTCTCCGTTTTAGCGGCAAAGCGTGCCCGTTCGGCTGGTGGGATGCCCGCCAGCAGTTCTGCCCCAGACCTGATGGCCGGGGCATCGTGCATGTCGAGTTCTTCAGGCCACAACATGGCCGTCAGGCATTTGGACGGCATCGGTCGGGCAAGGCACTTCAAGCGACACCCCGCTTCCTGCCCTGTCCGCAACCAGCACACGGAAGCCGGAGCGTTCAGTGAACACATGGACTGTAAGCCCGCCATGCTTTACGGTGTGGCCGGGCCTTGTGAACATGGCTGCCGCTTCCGTTTTGCTGTGGCTCAGTAGTGCTACCGGACACGTTGGCCCTAGCTCTGCGATGAGTGTTTCGATCTCGGTCATTTGGCCTCCACAAGCGGTTCGAGGGTTGCCAACAGCATGTCGAGTTCGGCATAAGCGGCGGCGTTTTCCTGCTCCGATGTTTCCAGCGTTGCGAGTGCGGCCTGAACTTTGGCATCCAGTTTGGCGACGAACTGATCGAAACGATCAACGATGCATTGGTTTCGTGGACTTAGGTTCATGCTGCCTCCCGGCGTGCTTGAAGCCATGCGTCCAGATCGGAGCGCAGGAAACCTACGGCTGCGGCTCCGAGTCGCACCGCTGGTACGAACTCCCCGGCACGGCGGAGTCGATTGATTGAGGCAATCGAGATTCCGACGATTTGCGGAACTTGGCGCAAGCGAACGACTATGTTCGGGTCTGTCATTTGGTGAACTGCCTTTCTCTATCATGAGATGCGGTGCCCCGACATGAGGCACCCAACTTCACTATAGGAAGGGGTTTCAAAATCCGATGTTTTTTGACCTATAAAAATGGCTTCAAATTGAATTCGTTCATAGGTAAAAATTTATTTTGATGCTATAACTTTTGATGCTATTGTTTTGGGAGCAATGGATTTTTCGCCAAGTTTTCATCGGATGCTGTATCGCCTATGAAGGCAGCCCAGTCCGCCATCAGTTGTTCACGTTTCCGGAGCAAGTCGCCGCGTCGATATGCCGCTTCGGCGGCGTTCTCGATAGCGTGAGCCAGCGCCATTTCAACAATTTCGTTCGGGGTGTTTGTGACTTCAGATGCCCAGTCGCGAAACGTCGAACGCAAGCCGTGAGGGACACACTGCCTACCCTCTTGATCTTTGACGTTCAAGCGGCGCATGCATGCAGTCAGGGTCATGTCTGACAAGGGTTTCTTGGGCTTCATGCCGGGGAAAACAAGCGGCTCATCCTCCAACCGGGGCAAAGCCTTCAACAGCGCCAGCACGGGTCCGGACAGGGGCACTCGATGTTCACGGCCCGCCTTCATGCGCACTGCCGGGATGGTCCAAATTCCAGCCGTCAGATCGAACTCACCCCATATAGCCAAGCGTGCCTCACCTGAGCGGCATGCGGTCAGCATCACGAACTCAAGGCAGCGGGCACCCATGCCGGGCATTTCTTGCAGGCGCTGGAAGAAATGTGGCGCATCGGGGAACGGCACGGCGGGGTGATGCTCTACTTTTGCGACCTTTGAAGGTTTAGGCAGCAGGTTGTCCAGATTGCCGCGCCATGCAGCTGGATTCAGCCCCTTCGGGGCATGGCCAAGTGCCATTCCGTAGCTCAGCACCAATTCGATGCGCTGGCGAACTCGGGTGGCGGTCTCGTTCTTGACTGCCCAGATCGGTTGCAGGATGGCCAACACATCGGCCACGGTCACATCACCAACGTTTTTGGTTCCAATGACCGAGTGGGCGTAGGTCTCCAACGTGTTTGCCCACTGCTGCGCGTGCTTGTCGTTTTTCCACCCCGACCGATGGCTGTCAATGTACGCATCGGCTACGGCCCGAAATGTCTGCTTCGCGGCCTTCGCCGGAGCTGCCCGTTCTGCAACCGGGTCGCCACCGACCGCGATTTTGGCCTTTAGCCTCCGACCCTCTGCGTGAGCATCCGCAAGGCTGGTTTCTGGGTAACTGCCGATGCCGATGTCGGTTCGCTTTCCCTTGATCGTGGTGCGCAAAAACCAGTACCGTTGTCCAGTGTCACCAACTCGCAGCATCAAGCCCGGCACCGTGCCAACAGCGTGAACGCCGGGCGTGTTCAGTCGTTTGACTTCCAGCGCCGACAGCGCTTTGGCAACCTTTGGCATGGGCCTTCCCTTTTTGATGGACAAACGGCCCGGCCATCATCCCATCCATCAAAAAAACATGCGCTTGGATGACCCGGATTGACTCGCCTAAAAACCGTCTGCATCGAACTCTACTATGGAGAATTGGATGCCGTCCATCAAAAACGGGCAAAAAAATACCGCCTGAGAGGCGGTACTTAGGATTCCTGGCGGAGTGAGAGGGATTCGAACCCTCGATGAGGCTCTACACCCCATACTCCCTTAGCAGGGGAGCACCTTCGGCCACTCGGTCATCACTCCAGGAAACCAATATTATGCCTCATTCTGGCCCTGCTCTTTGGCAGCGGAATCTGTTGGCGACAAAGGCGGTACATAGGCCAGGTGATGGCCCGCACGCACCACCCTGCCCTTGCCCACTTTGATGTCAATGTGGTGCCCACGCGTGGTGGCGACCACGATCTGTTTGAGCAATTCACCCAACTGCGCGGTGGAGGGTGCGCGCCCGGTCGTGTCACGCAACCAGCAACGCAAAGCGTTGCTCAGCCTGGGTGTGGTCAATGATTGCAGGGCCCTCAGCCCAGGTGGCACGCCCACGGCCTGCAAATCGAGCCGCGCCAATTCGACGAGCAAGTCATCGGCTTGTGCGCAATGCCGAGCGGAACGCGACAGCGTGGCCACAATCTGTGGGAAAGCCTGCGACAAAGCAGGCATCACGTTGTGGCGAATGCGGTTGCGCGTGTGTCGCGTGTCGTGATTGGTGGGGTCGTCTACAAAATCCCAGCCTTGCGCCTGGGCCAGAGCCCTCAACCGGGCCTGTGGCAGGGCAAGCAAGGGGCGGCCAAACGTCAAATCGCCGTTGACAGTGATGTCGCCCATGCCAGCCAACCCGGACACCCCGGCTCCTCGCGACAAGGCCAACACGATGGTTTCAGCCTGGTCGTTGGCATGCTGGGCCAACCACACCACGCGCGCGCCCAGGGCGCCCGCAGCCTGCCCGAGCAGGGTATACCGAGCATCCCGGGCTTGCTCTTCCAGGCTGTCACCCGGCTGCAGGCGGATGTTTGCGCGCATGACCGAAAGTGGAACACCCAATTGTTCGCATGTGGTGGTGCAGTGTGACTCGAACCCTGCCGCAGCGGTTTGCAACCCGTGGTTGATGTGTATGGCCACCACCGCTCCCGGCCAAAGCGAATGGGCAACGCGAAGCAGTACCGTGGAATCGAGCCCGCCGCTGTACGCAATGGCCAGCGGGGTGTAGGCACCCGGTGTTGGCAGCCCATGTTGGCTCAGCCATTCCTGGAGCGCCCGGCGCAGCGGCACGAGGCTGCTGGTACCCGGATTCACAGAATCAGCGGGAACGGTCAGCTTTGGTGTCGGTGAAGCGACCGTAGCTTTGCAGGCGGGCATAGCGCCGATCTAGCAGCTCTTTGGGCTTCAGATCGGCCAACTGGCGCCAGGCATCGGCCAACCCGCGCTTGAGCAAGGCGGCCATCTGCTTGGGATCGCGGTGCGCGCCACCCACGGGCTCGTTCACGATTTTGTCCACCAGGCCCAGCGCTTTGAGCCGATGCGCTGTGATGCCCAGCGCTTCAGCTGCTTGTTCTGCACGGTCACTGGTTTTCCAGAGAATGGACGCACAGCCTTCAGGGCTGATGACGGAATAGACCGAGTACTGCAGCATCACCACTTGGTCTGCCACGGAAATGGCCAACGCGCCACCGGACCCACCTTCGCCGATCACCGTGCTGATGATGGGCACTTCAAGTTGCGCCATCTCGAAAATGTTGCGGCCAATGGCCTCGGATTGCCCGCGCTCTTCAGCATCGATGCCCGGGTAAGCACCGGGCGTGTCGACAAACGTGAACACCGGCAGTTTGAATTTTTCGGCCAGCTTCATCAGGCGCAGGGCCTTGCGGTAGCCCTCGGGCTTGGTCATCCCGAAATTGCGCAAAGCGCGTTCGCGGGTGTCGCGCCCTTTCTGATGCCCCAGCACCATGCAGGACATGCCGTTGAAACGGGCCAACCCGCCGACGATGCTCAGATCGTCAGAAAAATGGCGGTCGCCGTGAAGTTCGACAAAGTGCGTGAACACCTCACGGATGTAGTCGAGCGTGTAGGGGCGGTCTGCGTGACGGGCAATCTTGGTGATTTGCCAGGGCGTCAGGTCACTGTAGACATCTTTGGTGAGTTGCTGGCTTTTCTTGGCCAGCTGTTCGATCTCGGACGAAATGTCTACCGCTGATTCGGTCTGCACATAACGCAACTCTTCAATCTTGGTTTCCAGCTCGGCAATGGGCTGCTCGAAATCCAGATACGTTTTTTTTGCCAAAATGAAACTCCTGTCAGTTGTCTGGCGTACCAGACTTGAAACGACGGCGTGGGGCCAAGGCCCACATCAATAATTCACAGGCACGGGGTCAAGCGATCGCCAAATATACCAAGTTGCGACGGTTGAGTAGGGAGCCCACGACACCGCCAGCTCCTTCACGTCGCTGCGGCTGACGGGTTCACCTGAGTAGTAGGCAGAACTGATGCCGTTGATGAGTCCGACATCGTCCACAGGCAACACATTGGGCCGCATCAGGTGAAAAATGAGGAACATCTCTGCTGTCCAGCGGCCTATGCCCCGAATGGCCACCAGTTCCTGGATGATGGCCTCGTCTGCCATGCTGCTCCAGGCATCCACATGCAGTGCGTCGGAAGAAAAATGCAGCGACAGGTCTACCAGGTATTCGACCTTGCGGGCGCTCAGGCCCGCCGCACGCATGTCGTCTACGCGCAGTTTGAGCACCGCGTCGGGAGACAGCGAAGGCGTCAGCGCTTCAAAGCGGTTCCAGACCGACTGAGCGGCCTTCACTGAAATCTGCTGGCCGACGACGCTGCGGGCCAGTGTGGTGAACGCGTTGCCACGGGACTGCAGGTAGCTGCCCTGAAACGTCTGAATCAGCTTTTTCATCACCCGGTCGCGTTTGGCAAGGTGCTTGCACGCATCTTGCCAATAGGCGGGGGCGGCCACGTCCGGGGTGGCAAGGGCAATTTGCGTCACACGCGCTCCCACGTGGTACCTTGGGCCGAGTCTTTCAACACGACACCGTTTGCCAGCAAGTCTTTGCGAATCTGGTCGGCACGGGCGAAATCCTTGTTTTGCTTGGCCTGGTGCCGCTCGTCGATGAAGGCAAGAATGGCCGCCTCGTCCAGCCCCTTGCCCGCCTGCAGGTACGTAGCGGGGTGTTGCTGCAACACCCCCAGCACGCCACCCAGCGCCTTCAACTGTGCGGCCACCGAAGCGGCGCGCGTCCGGTTGACCTCGGCAGCCAGCTCGAACAGCACGGCAACGGCCTCTGGCGTGGCGAAATCATCGTCCATCGCCGCTTTGAAACGCAGGCCAGATTCGCTCAGCCAGTCTGGTGACGTGGCGGGCACGTCATCAAACAATGACAACGCCAAATAGAGGCGCTTGAGGGACAGTCTGGCGTCGTCCAGGTGGGCATCGCTGTAATTCAAAGCACTGCGGTAATGCGCACGGATGATGAAAAAACGTACGGTTTCAGCATCGTAGGTGTCAATCACCTGGCGAATGGTGAAAAAGTTGCCCAGACTCTTCGACATTTTTTCGTTGTCGATGCGCACAAAACCATTGTGCATCCACACACGTGCCAGCGGTTTGCCTGAAGCACCTTCGGACTGTGCGATTTCGTTTTCATGGTGCGGAAACTGCAGGTCAGCGCCGCCACCATGGATGTCGAAACTCTCACCCAGCAGTCGGCAACTCATGGCCGAGCACTCGATGTGCCAACCTGGCCGCCCCGTGCCGTACGCGCTGGACCACTTGGCGTCGTCGGGCTCGGCTGGTTTGGCTGATTTCCAGAGCACAAAGTCAAGTGGATCATGCTTGCCGTCAGCAACGGCCACGCGTTCGCCAGCCCGCAGCTCGTCGAGACTCTTCCCGCCCAACTTGCCATAGCCGTCGAAGCCACGGACAGCGTAGTTCACGTCGCCATCCGGCGTGCGGTAGGCCAAGCCCTTGGTTTCCAGCTTGGCGATGATGGACAGCATGTCGTCGACGTATTCCGTCGCACGCGGCTCATGATCGGGGCGTTGTATGCCCAAGGCATCCGCATCGTCACGCAGCGCCTGGATCATGCGATCGGTCAGGCTGCGGATGCTTTCGCCGTTCTCGACAGAGCGTCGGATGATCTTGTCGTCTATGTCGGTGATGTTGCGGACATAGGTCACACGAAAACCCGATGCCTTCAACCACCGCTGAACCACGTCGAAAGCCACCATGGACCGCGCATGCCCCAGGTGACACAGGTCGTAAACCGTCATGCCACACACGTACATCCGCACGTGACCAGGCTCCAGTGGTTGAAAAGCCTCGCTCTGTCGGGAAAGCGAGTTGTAAATACGCAAACTCATCGGCTGTACAAGTCAAAAAAGGCCCGTTGTCATGCAACAGGCTGTGGGGGGTGGGGCAATGGAGTAGACGGGGAATCGATGCAAAAAACAACGCTGCTGCACGCGTCGCTGCGTACTGATCACGGCAGCACCGGCTGAGATGGACCCCTCAGATACAATGAATCAGTATATCGGGCTGGTCGTTCGCATCGCATGCAAATGCATCCCTGAGCGCCTGCACAGCACACCGTAAACCCTTGACTCACACGCCAACATGCAGCCAATTGCCCGCATCTCCTACAAGCGTTCGCTGAACATGCCTATGGCGTTGTGTGTGCTGACCGCCGCCCTCTGGGCACCCATTGCGCAGGCAGATGACTATGCAGATGTCAACAAGCTCGTCAGAGCCGGGCAAACGGCGGAAGCCTTGAACAAGGCTGAGCAATACTTGGCAGCCAAACCCCGGGATCCGCAGATGCGGTTCCTGAAAGGCGTCATCCTGGCGGAGACCGGCAAGTCTGCCGACGCCATCGCAACATTTGTGAAGCTGACCGAAGAATTCCCTGAATTGCCTGAGCCCTATAACAACCTTGCTGTGTTGTATGCAGGGCAAAGCCAGTTCGACAAGGCCCGCATTGCCTTGGAAATGGCCATTCGCACCAACCCCAGCTACGCAACGGCCCACGAAAATCTGGGCGATGTCTACGCCAAGCTCGCCAGCCAGGCGTACAGCAAGGCGCTGCAACTCGACGGCAGCAATGCAGGCGTGCCACCCAAACTTGCACTGATTCGAAACCTGTTTGCACCCGATGCACGCGGCGTGAAACCGTCAGCAACGCCTGCCATCACTGCGCCTGTTGCTGCTGGGGCTGCCGCCAAAGCGTCTGCGGCACCCGCTGCGCCAGCCCCCGAAAAGGCAGCACCTGCCGCAGGCACAGCACACCCGGATGTGGTGGCGGCTGTGCAAGATTGGGCCAAGGCTTGGTCGACAAAAAACATGAACGGCTACCTCAGCGCGTACAGCACCAGCTTTGCGCCCGGCAATGGCAAAACCCGAAAAGACTGGGAGCAGGAACGACGCACACGCATCACTTCAAAAGGCAGCATCGCTGTGGATGTTGCCGATTTCGATGTTCAGGCGTCTGACACCAAGGCCACAGCTGTGTTCCGTCAACACTACAAAGCAGGCAGCTTGGTGTCCAACAGCCGAAAAACACTTGAAATGACCAAGGAAAACGGCCGTTGGCTCATCACCAAGGAAAGCACCGGCGGATAACGGCGCCTCCAAGCGGAACTTTGTCCGCTTTGGTCACACCTTAACCAGTTGACCTGCCCCGCCCGCTTTCCAACGGCCCCATCACCGGGTCGATTCACTTTGTCTGCACGCAATTGACCCGAAAGTTTCTGCTTGGTTTTGCCCTGGCCTTGGCCCTGCTGGCGGCTGTTGCGTCCTACCTTGGGCCACCGTCACTGCGCTGGATACGAGGCGTTCTGGGCAAATCACCCATTACCTCGACCCAAAACGACACCTCGCGTGCAGGTGCCAACGGATCAACGCCACGCGGCGTGGCCACGCCGCTCCCCGAGCCATCGACAGATGCCGACGTACCGGCCACGTCGGCCACGCAACTGCTTAACACCACCAGCCTGGGGCCTGAAAATGCCGAGACCCGGCTGATTGCCATTTATGCGCTCATCGAGCAGGGGCAGTTTCACGCAGCGCTGATCAAGTCACAAGCGCTGGTACAGGATCAACCCAACTTCCAGCTGGCGCAACTGGTGCACGGCGATCTCCTTCGCCTGCGGTACCGGCCGGATGCGCCTGCCTCCGACACCACACATGCGCAACTGCTCAGTTTGCGCGCCGAGTCTCGCAAGCGACTGGATGCGCTGCGCAATCGGCCCTTGCCCGGCACCATTCCCCATCAGTTTGTGGCGCTGGCTCCCGGCAGCCGACACGCGATTGCCATCGACGCCTCTCACAGCAGGTTGTACCTGTTCGAAAACAAGTCACCTGCGGCGGCCGATAGCAAAGCACCGCCCAACCTGCAATTGATCGCTGATTTTTTCATTTCTGTGGGCAAGTCGGGCATCGACAAACGGCTGGAGGGTGATGGCCGCACTCCACTGGGCAACTACTACATCACAGCTGCCAAAGATCGCAAATCCTTGCCTGCGTTCTACGGTGCAGGCGCACTGCCCATCAACTACCCCAATGCGTTCGACAACCACAAAGGGCGCACGGGCAGTGGCATCTGGCTGCATGGCACGCCACCCGATCAGTTTGTGAGGGCCCCGCTGGCATCTGATGGTTGCGTGGTGGTTTCAAACCCCGACATGCAAAAGCTGCTGGCCACCGTGTCTCCCCGTACCACGCCCGTGGTGATTGCCGAACAGTTGCAATGGGTCGATGCCCAGGTGCTGACGGCCGATCGCTCGGCGTTTGAAACGGTGTTGACCCGCTGGCAAGAGGCGCGCAGCACGCTTTCCCCGTTGGAGCTGACCCAGACCTTTGGCCAACCCGGCCCCAAAAGCCTGGGCAATGGCCAACCTGTGCCGATTGATCTGACTGTGGCACATCACGTCAAGTTGGGTGTGGCCAACGTATCGCTGCTGCAATCCAGGTTTCCCGATGTCAGCATGGTGGCCACGTTTGACGAGACTGTGGACGGTGCTGCCAGTGGCGTGACCCGCCGTCAATACTGGTTGAAGCAGACGGACCGCTGGCAATTGCTGCAGGACACCGTGATTGCCGGCACGCCGTCGCCGTTGCTCAAGCGCCCACCACCGCGTGAGGTACAGGTGGCCAGTGCAGACAGCAGCAAGCCTGCTGCGGCCAAAGGCGACAAGCAAACCAAAACAGCCGACCTCAGGCCAACCAAACAAGCCGAGGCCAACACCCAGTCAGCCGATCAGGAACGCGCGAAACAATCCGTTCAAGCTTGGGCCAAGGCGTGGAGCCAGAAAAACATGTACGGCTACCTGAACGCTTATGACAGTACCTTCAACCCGCCTAACGGCATGGGCCGCAAGGCATGGGAAAAAGACCGGACAGACCGCATCGTCTACAAGTCGAAAATAGCGGTCAACCTGAGCAACGTGCAAGTCAAGGTCAGTGGGAACCAGGCCACTGCCACCTTCCTGCAGAGTTACCAGGCGGACCAGTTGAACGTATCTGGCCGCAAGACGCTGAAGCTGATCAAACGCGGCAACGAGTGGCGCATCACCCAGGAAAGCATCGGTTCGCACTGAGATCTCCTTGACATAACAATACATCCATCCACCGACACACCATGACCCACCTGCTTCCCCGCGCACGGGCCCGCCGTCACCTGATCAATGGCGCCCTGGCGATGGCCTCCCTATGTGCTGCATGGGCCCCTGCCATGGCCGCCGACCCTGTGCGTGTGAAGCTGGCCACCTCGGCTGGCGACATCACGCTGGAGCTGCACCCTGACCAGGCACCCAAAACGGTTGAAAACTTTGTTCAATACGTGAAAGACAAGCACTACGACGGCACCGTTTTTCACCGCGTGATCGAAAACTTCATGGTGCAAGGCGGTGGTTTCGACACCGGCTATGTGCAGAAAAAGACCCGGTCGCCGGTCGCCCACGAAGGCCGCGAAGCCCTTGCCAAGGGTGGCATGCGCAACGTGGTGGGCACGGTGGCCATGGCGCGCACCAATGACCCTCAGTCAGCTTCTTCGCAGTTCTTCATCAACGTGAAAGACAACGCCTTCCTGGACCCGGTGGTCATTCCACCTGGTGACCCGGTACCCAAGTTCGAGTACCAGGGCCGCGTGTATGAAAACACGCCACGCGCCGCATTGATGTCTGCCCCCCAGCTTTTTGGCTACACCGTATTCGGCAAGGTCATCGCTGGCATGGATGTGGTCAACAAAATCAAAGCCACCCCCACCGGCGCAGGCGGACCGTTCCCGTCAGACGTACCCAAAACCCCCATCCTCATCAACAAAGCCACCCTGGAGAACTGAACCATGAGCAACCCACAAGTCGAACTGCACATCGCCGACCACGGCGTCATCACCATCGAACTGAATGCGGAGAAAGCACCCAAGTCAGCCGCCAACTTCCTGTCTTACGTGGCCAAAGGCCACTATGACAACACCATTTTTCACCGCGTGATGGACGGCTTCATGATCCAGTGTGGTGGCTTCGAGCCGGGCATGAAGCAAAAGGGCACCGATGCCCCCATCGACAACGAAGCCAACAACGGCCTGAAGAACGACAACTACACCGTGGCCATGGCCCGCACCAACGACCCCCACTCGGCCACGGCGCAGTTCTTCATCAACGTGACGGACAACGGCTTCCTGAACCACACCTCTCCCACCGGCAGCGGCTGGGGCTATGCCGTGTTTGGCAAAGTGGTCAAGGGCACAGAAGTGGTCGATGCCATCCGCAAAGTACCCACCGGCCGCAGCGGTTTCCACGAGAACGTGCCCAAAACCGACGTGGTCATCACCAAAGCCGTCGCCCTCGCCTGACCGATGACTGCTCTGCCAGTGCTCGCCGCGCCTGACAGCTGGCGGACGCTGGCGTTCATGTCGGACCTGCACCTGCATCCGACCGAGCCCGCCACCTTTCGCGCGTGGCAGGCCTGCATGGCGTCAGCCCAGTGGGATGCCCTGTTCATCCTGGGCGACCTGTTCGAGGTCTGGGTGGGAGACGATGTGCTTGCCGACCCCACGCACGGCGCGTTCTGGCAGCAATGCGCCAACGTGATCCACCAGACCAGCCTGCGCATGCCGGTGTATTTCATGCCAGGCAACCGCGATTTTTTGGTGGGCCCAGCGCTGCTGGCCGCTTCAGGCATGACCGGCCTGGCCGACCCCACCGCCTTGCACTGGGGGGACCAGCGCTGGGTGCTGAGCCATGGCGACGCCCTGTGCCTGGCCGACAAACCTTACCAAGCCTTCCGAGCCGACGTGCGCACGCCAGCCTGGCAAACAGCCTTCCTGGCCCGCCCACTGTCCGACAGACTGGCACTGGCGCGGCAAATGCGTGATGCCAGCGAGCAACGCAAAGCCAGTGGCCAAGCATGGATTGACGTTGACAACGTGGCGGCAGCCGCCTTGCTGCAAAACGCTGGTGCCACGCTGCTCATCCACGGCCACACGCACATGCCAGCCACCCATCATCTGGGTGGCGGCCTGACGCGGCGCGTGCTGAGCGACTGGGATGCGAAGAGCCAACCGCCCCGGCTCCAGGTGTTGTGTGCATCGCGCGCTCGGCAGGGAGCGCAAGACGGGGCCAATACGGCGGAGGTGCTGGCGGAGGTGACGGCGTGGGCTGCGCCACCTGTTTTCACCATAAAAACAGTGCCTACCGCTTGATATACAAGCGAAGTACGCTCCGTTTTTATTCAGTTTCTCTGCTCTTTTTCACACCTTCTTCATCAGCACCTTGAGCGTGTGCTGGAGGCGGCGGGCAGATTCTGCATCCCATTCGGCGCTGAACACCTGTGCGGCATCCTGTTGCCAGGTTTGCGCGGGCGTCGGGTCGTTGCGACGGGTGAGCATTTTCAACTGCAGCGCACGCCGGGCATCCACCTGCGCAGCGGGTGACGGCACCTCGGCCGCCATTTCAAGGCGCAACAAGGCTTCGTCGGCCACTGCACCCTTGGCGGGTGCCGACACTGCCTGCACCCAGCTTTGGCGTGCAGAGGCATTCACTCGCCCGCCCAGCTCAGCGGCAGGCGGTACCAGTGCAGCGTCGCGCGCTTTCCAGCCGTCCAGCAGGTGCGTGAGTGACTGGCCATGGGCTTGCGCAGCCAGCTTCTTGAGTGCCATCTGTGCATGTTCCATGGCATCGCGCCGCGCGCGGAAGGCCGCATCGCCCAAGCGAGGGCCACGGTCCCGATCAGCGGCGGGTGCATACGGGGTGCGACCGGGCGGGCCATCGCGGCGGGGGCGGTCTTGCGCGCCCGGACGCGAATCGCCATGGCGGCCCGGACGACCAGCGGGCGCGGGTTCGGCTTTTTTCATGCCGGGGCGGTCATCGCCACGAACTGCCACGATTTTGCGAGCTGGTGCAGCCGGCCTGGCAGCAGGTGCCTCATCAGCCAAACCAGAAGATTGTGTAGCATCAGTATCCACACCAGATTGCGTCAGAGCCTCATTTAGATCTGAATCAGACGCTTCCGCTTCCACTTCCCCATGGGCCTGTGCTGCTGCGGCGGGCGCTGCCGAAGCCTGCGCAGTCGGCATGAGTGCCGCTGGGGCCGTCTGATCGTGTGCGGCGTTTTCCAGTGCAGACATGGCCGCCTGAATGGCCTGCGCGTCCTGGCTTTGAATGGCCGCTTGCAGCGACTGGGCAGCAGCCACCACGCGTTGATCGTGCTCGCTCATGGCCGCCGCTTGCTGCGCGCGTGCCGCGTCTTTGCGGGTAAACGCATCGTCGATAGGTTTGCGGAAGGCATCCCACAGTTTTTGCTCCAGGCGCCGCTCCAGCGGCACCGCCTGTGCCAGGTGTTGCCAATCGTGTTGCAACGCGCGCACGGCGTCCATGCGCAGCACGTCAGCAGCCCCCAGGGCCACGGCTTGCTCGATCAAGGCGTGGCGCTGCGCCAGGTTGGCGGTTTGGGCCGCTTCCAGCGGGGCACGCGCCAGATCCATGGCCGCCTTCCATTGCGGCTGGATGTCAGCAAACTGTTTTTCGCTCAAGTGGCCTGCGTTGCGCCAGGTTTCGGCAAAGCGGTGCAGCTCGCGGGCATGGGCCTTCCAATCGGTATTGGCTTGATTGGCCTGTGCCCAGGCTTGCACTTCCTGGATCAGCGCCATGCGCTGGGCCTTGTGTGCGGCTGACTCGGCCTTGAGCTTGCCCAACCACTCTTCCACGACCTTGTGGGCCTGGTTGCAGGCCTCGTCAAAGCGTTTCCACAGTGCGTGGTTGGGGGCACCGCCATGGTCGGCCTGTTTCCAGCTCTCGCGCAGGGCACGCAGCACCTCTTGCATCTTGCGGCCACCCATGCGCTGACCATCCGGTGCGGCGGTGAGTGCCTCGGCCTTGGCAACCAGTTCCTGGCGCAGTTGGTCTGCACGCCAGCGTTGCCACCCTTCCATGTCGCCAGCCTGCGCCAGCAAGGCTTGTGCAGGCACCTCGACTTCCGGTGCCAACCAACGGCCGTGTTCCTTCAAGGCATGGCGCAATTCGTTCGCCAACTTGGGGATGGTTTTGCCGTGCCCTTGGGCCAGTTCGGCCGCCAGACGGCCCGACGCATCGGCCAGCGCCTGGGCTGCCTTGGCCTTGGCCGCGGCGACGTCTTCTGCCGACATGCCTGCAGGCAGGCGCTCGGCCACGGCCTCGCCCCGGGCCAAGCGAATGGCATCGGCCCAGACGGGCACAGCGGGCAGCGGGGCAGAGGCATCGGTCTGTGCGGCCACGGCCTGCTTCAGGGCGGCGTCGAACGCTTCCCACACCAGCATCAACTGCGTGCGCGAGGTTTCCAACATGGTGGCAAATCGCACGTCCATGCTGGGCCATTGCGGCTCGTTGGCCAATGCTTGTGCCTGGGCCGCCCACTGATTCACATCTTCAGCCAACGAATGACTGACCTGTGTGGAATCTTCCAGCGGTTTGGTTGACAGCACTTCGATGCGCTGCGCCAGCAGCACAGCAGCTTCACGTGCCACCTGAATGCGGTGCTGCAAATCGTCCACAGCCTTGATCCGGTCTGCCAGCGCCACTTTCAGCCCTGCCAGCGGCTCGCGCGACAGCGGTGCGCCTGCCTTGGCAGCATCACGCTGCCACGCCATGGCATCGGCCACGTTCCAGCGCTCCATGGCCAGCAGCGTTTCGGCTTTTTGCGCCCACTCCACCACCAGACCATCTTGAAGGCGCGCGCGCTTGATATCGTCCAACTTTTCTTTCAGCGGGCGTGCAGCGCCTTTGTCGCGGTGGGAGAGTTCGCGAAACACATCGGCCATCAGGTCCGTACTGGGTGACGTGGCCAGCCAGTCGCGCACCCGTGCTGTGCGCTCGCCTGTCGTGGGGGCCGTGAAGGCGCCGCCAGTCAGTTGATCCATGGCGGTAACGTCCAATGTCTGGGCAGCGGCGGATGTAGGGCGGTCAGGTTTCACGGTGAACTCGGCAACAAATAGAGGAATCAGCCCAATTCAGGCAGGCTGACAACACAACACAGGGTCAAACAGGGTGGCTGGATACCCGGTCAAGGGCTGATCAGCACAACCCTCTATTGTCACCCCACACAGGACTGAAGAAACGCCTCTGACCCCGGCATTTCTCTGGGTTTACTGCGTATTTTTGGAATATAGAAATGATTTTTTATTATTGACTGGTAATAAATTGCTTTTTAGAATGCGCTCAAACACCGTCAAGGGTTAACCCTAGGCCCTTGACGATCCTCCTGCTGCACGCCTCATCCGGCGTTCTTCCGGTCAAGAAGGCACGTGCCCGACAGCCCGCCAGGCCCCAGGCACATGCCCCACGAAAGGACAACTCATGATTGCGAACACTCACCCGGCGCACCGAGCGCAGACGGCCATCAAGACGATGATGACCCACATGGTCAAGGCCGTGATGGACCTGACCCACAACAGCATTGCACTGGTAGGCCTGTCCATCGCGGCCATTGCACTGGTTCTGTTTGTGCGCGACGACCTGCGCGACCTGACCGAACGCCATGCCCTCACTTGGCTGCTGGAGCGCCAGGAAGCCAAGAACGACGGCATGCCCATGCTGGTCGAACCGCAAGCCGCCGACCGCGCCACAGCGGCACACCCCGGCAATCTGCCCAAGCCCCAGGCCAATGTGGCGTTCTGGCTGTCACGTAAATACAGCGTGGCACCCGAACCCCTGAGCGCCTTGGTGGCCGAAGCGTTCTACCTCGGCGAAAAAATCAAGCTTGACCCCACACTGATCCTGGCGGTCATGGCCATCGAGTCGCGCTTCAACCCATTCTCAGAAAGCAGCTACGGTGCGCAAGGCCTGATGCAGGTGCTGACACGCGTGCACGTTGACAAATATGAAGACTTCGGCGGCAAGCTCGCCGCATTCGACCCCGTGACCAACCTGCGCGTCGGTGTTCAGGTGTTGCTCGACTGTGTCCGCAAAGCAGGCAGCGTGGAGGGCGGACTGAAGCTGTACGTGGGCGCTGTGGCCACAGATGGCAGCGACTACGTCACGAAAGTGATGGCTGAACACTTGCGCCTGCGTGACGTGGCTGCGGGCAAGAAGGTTCCTGTTACCGTGCCCACCGTGACCAATGCCGCCACCGAGTTGCCCAAACTGGCACCGATGCCGCTTCAGCCTGTCGATGCAGACACCGACTCGGCCAAAGCCCCCGCCACGGCAACCGCTGCCTCCTGAGTCCGCCCCCAAGGTCGCCACACATCCCTTACACTTTGCCCCGCGCGCGACTGGCGATACGCTCACTTCAGCACTGTCTGACACGTGGGTGGACGTGGAACACCACTGGGAAGCGCGCCGTCACATGCTTCAACGGTGTGCTGACGTTCAGCCGTTCGCCTGGGCAGTCCTTGCGCTCAACCTTTGCCGGGTGATACCCGTGGAGCCCAAGGTCCATCGTCATTGAAAGACTGCCATGTACAACCGCAACATCTTGATTGAACAAGCCGACCCCGAGCTGTTTGCCGCCATCCAGGCCGAAAACGCCCGCCAGGAACACCACATTGAGCTGATCGCCAGCGAAAACTACGCATCACCCGCCGTGATGGCCGCTCAAGGTACGCAGCTCACCAACAAATACGCCGAAGGCTACCCAGGCAAGCGCTACTACGGTGGCTGCGAGTTCGTCGACATTGCCGAACAACTGGCCATTGACCGTGTTAAACAGTTGTTTGGTGCCGATGCTGCCAACGTGCAGCCACATTGCGGCGCATCGGCCAACGAAGCCATCTTCCTGGCCTTCCTGAAACCCGGCGACACCATTATGGGCATGAGCCTGGCCGAAGGGGGTCACCTGACGCACGGCATGCCCCTGAACATGAGCGGCAAGTGGTTCAACGTGGTGTCATACGGTCTGAACGACAAGGAAGAAATCGACTACGACGCCATGGAGCGCAAAGCCCACGAGTCCAAGCCGAAATTGATCGTGGCGGGTGCGTCGGCCTACAGCCTGCGCATCGACTTCGAGCGCTTTGCCAAAGTGGCCAAAGACGTGGGTGCCATCTTCATGGTGGACATGGCCCACTACGCCGGCCTGATTGCCGCAGGCGTGTACCCCAACCCCGTGCCGCACGCCGACGTGGTCACCAGCACCACCCACAAGAGCCTGCGCGGCCCACGTGGCGGCATCATCCTGATGAAGGCCCAGCACGAAAAGGCCGTCAACAGCGCCATTTTCCCCGGCCTGCAAGGTGGCCCACTGATGCACGTGATTGCCGCCAAGGCCGTGGCATTCAAAGAAGCGCTGACGCCCGAGTTCAAAACCTACCAGCAGCAAGTGGTGAAGAATGCCCAGATCGTGGCCGAAACCCTCACCCAGCGCGGCCTGCGCATCATCAGCGGTCGCACCGAAAGCCATGTGATGCTGGTGGACCTGCGTGCCAAGGGCATCACTGGCAAGGAAGCCGAAGCCGTGTTGGGCAGTGCCCACATGACCATCAACAAAAACGCCATTCCCAACGACCCCGAAAAGCCGATGGTGACCAGTGGCGTGCGCATCGGCACCCCCGCCATGACCACCCGCGGCTTCAAGGACGAAGAAGCCCGCATCACCGCCAACCTGGTGGCCGATGTGCTGGACAACCCGCGTGACCCCGCCAACATCGAAGCCGTGCGCGCCAAGGTCAACGCCTTGACTGCTCGCTTCCCTGTTTATAGCTAAGAAGTCTTTCCTCATAAGCAGTAAAGCATGTTTTATTCATCAAAAACGGCTTTGCCGCTTGCTGTGGTCATATCAGCTTTCAGAAGGGCCCTTAAATGAAGTGCCCCTTTTGCAGCCATGCCGAGACCCAGGTGGTGGAAACCCGCCTGGCTGAAGATGCCAGCTTCATCCGCCGACGGCGAAAATGCCCCCAGTGCGAAAAGCGCTTCACGACCTACGAGCGCCCGGAAGTGAGCTTTCCGGCCATCGTCAAAAAAGACGGCCGTCGCATTGAGTACGTCTCAAGCAAACTGCGTGGGTCATTTGCGCTGGCACTGCGCAAGCGCCCAGTCAGCACCGAGCAGGTGGACTCTGCCATCGAGCGCATCGAAGAAACGCTGCTGAACCTGGGAGCCCGAGAAGTACCGTCACACCAACTCGGTGAAATGGTGATGCGCGAGTTGAAGAAGCTCGACAAAGTGGCCTACGTACGCTTTGCCAGCGTGTACCGCAGTTTTGAAGACGTGGATGAATTCAAGACCTTGGTAGATGAGGTTCGGAACTGAAGTCACAAACGTGGCAAGCGACCAGCGGCGCAGTTTGGCCGACAGGCCGTCTGATGACCGCAGCAAAGAGCATTCATACTCCGGTCATGCGCAGTACTGACCTGATCTGGCCCCTGGGTAGCCGCCAACATCAACGTGGCGTGACCCTGATCGAAATACTGGTGACCCTGACTGTGATGGCAATCCTGCTCGCCGTCGCGGTCCCGGGTGTGCAGGCGCTCATGCTCAGCAACCGGCTGCGCAACCTGGGCAATGACTTCACAATGGCCGTTCAGCGCAGTCGCTCTGAGGCCATGTCCCAGAACCAGTGTGTGGTGCTCTGCATGTCATCGACCACCGCCAGCGCCGCCCCGTTCTGCCAGAACAGTGGAACAAATTGGGCAATAGGCTGGGTTGCTTATCGCCTGCCAACTTGCGACGTTGCCGACCAACCAACCACCACGGCAACGGCCACCACGGCTGCACCCGAACTGCTGTTCTCTCAGCCTGCACCGGCAGGGACACTCCGGCTCAACGTGTCGCCCACGATCAGGAGCATTGTGTTCACACCGCGTGGGATCAACAGCCTGAGCAGCGCTGGCCGATTCAACCTGCAAGATACTGCCGCCACTTCCGCACAAAACACGCGATACGGCCGGTCCATTTGTCTTGACAAAGTCGGCCGTACCCGCAACATCACCCTGGCAGCCACTTGCTAGTCAGATTTCATCCATGCCTGACCTGACTTCCCAAATGGCTTGGCCCACAAACTCGCCTCAACGGGGTGCCACCCTGATCGAGGTTCTGGTGTCCATCCTGCTGATGAGCGTGACCTTGATGGGCTTGGCGGGCCTGCTGGGCCTTGCAGGTCGCATGCAACTCGGTGTCGAGGCAAACGCCACCGCCAACCGCTTGTTGAATGATCTGGGCAATCGCATTCGCGCCAACCTGGACACCACCAACCCTGCAGACCGCGCCACTTGGGCCGCGCACTACACCACATTGAGCGTCGCGACAAAAACTTGGACTCAACAACAGTCCACCACCACCGTTCCGGCCACAAACTGCACCACGTCGTCATGTACCCGTGATGAGCTGGCTGAATTCGACGTTGCGGAAATCCGGGGTCAGATGGCCCGCTCCATGGCCCAACCCGCCTTGCTGCTGAGTGGCAATGCTTCAGTTGGTGTGATTGCAACGTTTGCCTGGTTCGACAAAGATTTCACCAGTCTGGACACCAACGGGGCGGTTCAGTTGAATGTATCTGCCACCTGTGCGTCCTCCGACACCGCTTTGCAAGCACAGACATGTTGCCCCGCTGCAGCAGGTGTGGGCAGCACAGGAGGGGTGCGTTGCCTGAATTTGGGACTGTTGCCATGAAAAACTTTCGCATGAATGGATCGAAACACATCACCCGATCCCAAGGTTTTTCGCTGATCGAATTCATGGTCGCCATGACGATCAGCCTGATGGTGGTCGGCGGTGCAGCAGCCATTTATCTGAATTCAAGCCTGACCCAACGGGTAATGACCGAGCGCCAGAACATGTTCGAAGGGGCCAAAGTCACCATGGACATCATTGGACGTGACCTTGAAAACGCTGGTTTTTATCCGACCGAAAGCAGCCCGGCTCTCGGTCCGACCGTCGCTGCCGTGGGCTACCAGAACCCTTGCATCAACCCCAGAGACAACGCAGTTTCATTTTGCGACTTCACTGCCCCCACTGTGTTTGACAGGGCGGTATTCGGGTGTGCCGGGCAACGCCTGACACGCAGTGGCTCCGGCAGCTCAGTGGCCTATGCATGCGCAGCCCTGCCCACGGGTGTATCCGGCACCGACGCCGACTCGCTGGTGGTGAACTACTTCACCAGTGATGCAGGTGGCCTGGGCATTGGGCAACGCGGCGATTGTGAAGGACAAGATGTGGCAAAAGATGCCATCAACTCCCGTAACAGCACAGCGCCGACTGCATCGCCACTGGCCAACCCCAACCGACTGACCTACACAGGTGCGGTGCCCAGCCCCATTGCAGCCACATTGGCACCATCCCTACCCTTGTTTGTATCCAATCGATATACGTTGGTGCCCGTCAACAGCAGCTCTGCCACGACCGCGCAGAAAGAAAAATTAGACGGCCAGCTGATCACGACCTTCTCTGTGGCTTGCGACGGCAACGGTAACGACAACGACGGCAACACCGCTCTGGCCAGTACAGCTCAACCGATGCTGTCGGGCGTGAGCCAGCTCAAATTCCGCTTCCTTCAAAAAGACGCGGCGGGCACAGGCCAATACCTTGCTGCGTCGTCCGTCACAGACTGGGGTTTGGTGGTGGCAGTGCGTGTCTGTGTGCTGGCCCACACCTACCGCACCGCCAACATCCCAAGCTATACGCTGCAAGACTGCAACGGCACCAGTCAAACATTCGCTGACGGCATCAGTCGCCGGGCGTTTTCGCAGGTCTTTGCGCTCAAGAACGTGCTCATGTGACCACAGCCATGCTCGCCACCCAATCTTTCAGAACGCCCAGCGTGTTCGCAAACAACGCCCAGCGAGGTGCATCGCTGGTGATGGTGCTGATTTTCATGCTGTTGCTGTCCATGATGGCCACCTTTGGTGTGCGCAACGTGACCCTGCTTGAAAAACAAACCCGCAACGAACTGGAGTACCAAGTGGCCAGGCAGGCGGCCGAGGCCGCGCTGCGCGATGCTGAGATGGATTTGCGAATGCCTGAGCCCTCCGGTCTGCTCACACAACCCACAGCGGCTTGCAACCGCGAAGGCAGTGCACTCCGCCTTCAGGGCATAGCGTCGGCAGAATCAGCCGAGTTTCCCGAGAACTGCCTTCGGGGGCAATGCGGGGCACCTGCAAGTCGCTATGCGGTAGCGTGGGGGAGTGCCAGCACGACCACCAAAGGGGCCCCTTGGTGGCCCAATGACAAGGGCGGTGACTGGGGCAACAACGTGACGACGGCGGGTGCACCCAGCTTCACCTGCGCCACTGCGACCGGAGGCGTGCCTCTGGGCACATTCACAGGGACACCACGCTTCCCAGGTGTGGCCCGTCAACCCGAATACCTGATTGAGCTGATCGTTCCTGAAGCCATCGGTGCGGCAGCCACGGAAACGCAATTTGAATGCACGGGTAGAGGAAGCGGCGGCTCCGCCGTCAAAGCAGCTCAGAACGAAGTCACCGGCGGCTCCGGCGCCCCCAAAGGAACCTGCCTGGTGTTCAGGATCACCGCACGCGGCTTCGGTGCGTCGCTACAGGACACCGACATTGACAGCAGACCCAACCCCAAAGTCGAAGTGCTTTTGCAGAGCTACTTCCAGTTGTTTGTGAAGTGAGACCATCATGTCCAACCCATTGCAATTCATTGTCGAGGCACGAGGCATCTGCCTGGCGCTCACACTGGCCAGCGTTTTTTGCTGCAAGTTTGCATGGTCTGCGCCACCCAACACGTCCACCGCCATTGAAGCCGTCCCGCCGAACGTGGGCATGACCGGCAACAACAAGCCCATGATGATGCTGGTCACCAGCAAGGACCAGACCTTGTTCGGCCCCATTTACACAGACTTTGAGGACTTGGACGGCGACGGGACGCTCGACGTCACGTTCAAACCCGACTTCAAGTACTACGGCTATTTCGACGCCACCAAGTGCTACACCTACAACACGTCAGCAAACGGCGGCCAGTTCGAGCCGAATTCAACAGCCACCGTCACAGGCGGCCGGTACACATGCATCGGTACCGGACTGTGGTCTGGCAACTTTCTGAATTGGGCAACCATGTCCCGGTTGGACGTGATCCGAAAAATGCTTTACGGCGGCGAGCGTTACATTGATTCAACGACGACCACGGTTCTTCAGTTGGCTCGAACGACCCGGGGATCACATTCGTTTGTCAAATACTACGATGGTGATGACATCGATGACTACACCCCATTTTCCAAAGCCGATCTGACGAAAACCACTGGATCCAACGCCAACACATACGCCGGACTCACGATGTGTATGACATCGAGTGCCGATGGGAATGGCGCAAGTTCAATACAACAAATTCGAATGAACAAAGGCAATTACCGCCTTTGGTCGGTCATTGAAACGTTGGTGTGCCAATACAGAGACGACGGCTACGCAGAGAAATTTGAATTTGGCACCAAAGCCCGAGACTATTACCAGAGCAGCTCTTTTGGTGGCGGCACATACAAGCACGAGGAGAAGATTCCGAATCGCAGCACTGACGGGGCAAAATATGGGTCGATAGGACCCGTGCTGAACGGCAGAATCAAAGTCTGCGACAGCAGCCTGATTGGTGGGGAAAATTGCCAAACCTACACCGATTCCAGCGGAACTTCCGTGATGAAGCCAGTTGGTCTCTTGCAGTCATTTGGCACACCCCTCCAGACAGGTCTGACATCTGCCAGGGCAGAATTTGGATTGATAACAGGCAGTTACGACAAAAATCTGACCGCAGGTATTTTGAGAAAAAACATGCTTGATCTCACGGATGAAATCAAGCCTTCGACAGGTCAGTTCTGTTTCAATGACGGCGCTGGGAACGCCATCAGTTGCTCCGGAACGAGACCAGACGGCCGAAGCTACACCGGCGCAGGCATCATCAAATCGCTGAACAGCATCGTGCTGTATGGCAGAGGCAGCCCCAATTACACCGGCACATCCTCAACATTACCCCAGAATTTAACCAATGGAACTTTTCCCGCTTGGGGCAACCCCGTCGGCGAAATGGTGGTTCAAGCCCTTCAATACTATGCTGGACTGACCTCAACCAATCCAACCACCACAACGAACGATGCCACGATCGGCATGCCCGTGGCGACATGGACAGACCCGTTGAGCGACACAAATGCATGGAGAAAATCGGCGTACGGACAAGGCATTTGTCGCCCGTTGAACTTGCTGGCCATTTCAAGCAGTGCGATGAGTTTTGACGCCAACGATGGCGATACGGAGTTTGCAAAGCTCCCTAATAGAAGCCGGGGCAGCTTAAGCGACTTCACCAACGCAGCCGGCACCAGTGAAGGCATCAATGGCACTTCGCGTTCTGTGGGCCACGTCAGTTCAGGTTGGGGCGAAGAGTGTTCCGCCAAATCAGTGGTAAACCTCAGTGACGTCACAGGCATTTGTCCCGTAGCCCCCGCATTGGGAGGCAGTTACAAAATTGCCGGCGCAGCTTTGTACGGCAACGTCAACAAAATTCGAACCGTCACCAGCCCCCCCAGCGACCTACCGGATACTGCGTTGAAAGTAAAAACCTATGCGGCAGCCATGGCGGGCGGCGTACCCAGGGTGGAAGTGCCCATTCCAAGCACATCACCCCAAAAATATGTGTACATCACGCCAGAGGCACTGTTCAACAGCGGCGGCAAAATGCCGGGTGCCATGTTGACGTTTTCGTCGATCAGTTCCTCTGCCACCCACGGCTCCTTTGTGGTGACCATCAATGACGTGCAGTTTGGTGGCGATTACGATGGCGATCTGGCAGGCTTCATCCGCTACGATATTCTGACAGGCGGAAAAATCAAAATCACCACCGATGTCGTTGCAGGCATGGGGGGGGCGCAGGCCACTTTCGGTTTCACTGTCATTGGAACCACCAAAGACGGGCGCTATTTGACGCATGAATGGCTGGGAGACGGCGGCGCAGCAGCAGGCGCCATTGGAGACGCGACGGGGCGTTTGTGCCGCAATAGCACATACCGTGCATCCACAAATCTTTCGACCGTATCAGTTGCTGCGAGTGGCGCGTTCCCTGGTATCGCTGCGGGTCAAATGGACGCAAGTTCCCGTGGAGACTATGCATGCATCACGGCATCACCAACTTCAACCACTAGGACCACGCATTGTCCGCACCATACTAGCGTACCGGCTCATCTTTGCGTCAATCCAAGAAGCTCCCCTATCTCCATTACGTTTGACATGAACGGCGCGTCGAACGTGACGCTGGAAGATCCTTTGTGGTATGCCGCCAAATACGGCAGTTTCACGCCAACCAATAAAACTGACGCCAATGAATTGCCCAACCTGGCGGCAGAATGGGATGTGGAACACAACGACGGCTCCGCATGTTCCGGTACCGCTTGTCAAGACGGTGAGCCCGATGGTTACTTTCTTGGCAGGCGGCCTGAACTGCTGGAAAAGCGACTGGAGGCACTGCTGCGCAAAATTTCATCCAGCTCAAACGCAGCACCTGCTGTGTCATCTGCGCAAATCTCGGCGGGTGGCTATGTGTACACAGCCAACTTCAGCCAGGACAACCGCTGGGGAACCGTCCAGGCATTCAAGATGGATGCTGCCGGCAATTTCCCGACCACTCCCGCCTGGGACGGTTCTTCCAAACTGGCAGCCGTCGCGGCTGCAGACCGCAACGTCATCACCAACGCAGGTGCCAGCGGCGCTGCATTCACCAAAACAGGGTTGGGTGGGGCGACGGGCACGGCCTATGTGGCACTCAAGACCTCAGGCGGTACCGAAGCGGAAACAGACCAACTCATCGACTATTTGCGTGGTGACGACACCAATGAAGCGGCACCCGGCACCACCGGTCGACTGTGGCGCTACAGAGCCAAAGACGTGACACAAACCACATCAACTACCAACCCGCGGTACTTGCTTGGCACGATTGTCAACTCGAATCCGTGGCTGCAAGGCAAACCCTCTGCGCGCCAATTGCCCACCTTTGGCAGCGAACCCAAATACAGCACATTCGTGACGGCACAAGCGTCACGGCGGGATTTGCTGTGGGTGGGCTCCAATGATGGCATGTTGCATGCTTTTGCAGCATCCGGGTCCAACCTGGGCAGCCCCGTTGTCTCGTACGTGCCTTCTCCATTGTTGAGTCGCTTGCGCAACATTTCGCTGAACACAACCAACACCATCGTCGCAGGCATGGACGGCACCCCCTACACCGCCGATGTGTTGGTGGGTGGCACACCCGCATGGAAAACCTATCTGTTCAGCAGTTTGGGCAGAGGTGGTAAAGCTGTTTTCGCCTTGGATGTGACCAACACAACCACCATCGACTCCAACAGCTTCAAGTGGATGTTTTCCTCGGACGACGATGCAGACTTGGGCTATGGCATTGGTGATGTGAAAACACACCCTGACACCTACCAAGCCAGCACGGTTGCGAGGATGCAGAACGGGAAGTACGCCTTGCTGGTACCGAACGGCGTCAACTCGACCAACGGCAAAGCTTTCCTGTACGTTTTGTTTGTGGATGGCCCCTCAAGTGGCACTTGGACGGCAAGCACGCACTACATCAAGTTGGCCACTGATACGGAGACGGGCAACGGACTGGTTGGTGTCACATGGGCCGATACCGATCGTGATGGCAAAGCCGACACCATTTACGGCACCGATTTGCTTGGCCGCCTTTGGAAGTTCGACGTTTCTAGCAGCACGCCCACATCGTGGTCAGTTGCGTTAGGTGGCCCATTGTTCGAAGCCAAAGACGGCACCACACGCATACCCGTTACAACGGCACCCGTCATTTCGTTCCCCACCATCGGGGGATCGATGATCGGCTTTGGTACAGGTAAATCCATATTTACCGGCGACTTTCCATCCAGCAGTTTGCCCCAGCGTTTTTATGGCATTTACGACAAAGCCAGGACCACTGCAGTCAACAGCAATCTGAGCAGGATGGCCAGACGCGTCGCAAAGCGCACCACATCAGGCAACGTCTATATTGAAACTGCGGCTGAAGTAACCGGATCGGTTAAAACCAGCACATTCAATCCAGCCACTCACGATGGCTGGTATCTGGATTTCCCGCCACTGTCTACTAGCTCGAACGTAACCAGTGAAATGCTGATCAGCAGTCCTGAGATCGCCGTGGGTACTTTGTTCTTTACAACCTTGCGCGCGCCCACCACCACAACCAACTGCTTCAACAGCCCGTTGACTCAGCTTTGGGGTATCGACCCGACCGTAGGCACACCCAAAGTCAGTCAGTTTGGAACCATCACCCTCGGATCTGACGTTGTCAATCTGGCAGGCATTGATGGTGGTAACGTTCAGAAACGAACCATGGGTATCTCCATTGTGAACGGTCAGCGCAAGGTCGTTGGGCTGGGCAACAACAATCAAGGAACGATCGACAAGGTCACCGGCGTGGACGTGTCCCCTTCTCGCAGCCAATGGCGTGAAATTCAAAACATGCGGACCCTGAAATGACATTCAACGCAAAACCATGAAACCACACATCAACACAAGCACCTGCAGGCCGGGCCACTTGAAGGGTTTTACCCTGATTGAACTCATGATCACGGTGGTCGTGATAGGTGTTCTTTCAGCCATTGCCATTCCCAGTTACAACGAGTACATCAACCGCGGGCGCCGGGCAGATGCACAGACACAGTTGCAAGCTGCCCAAATGTGGATGGAACGCTTCTATTCACAAAACTACCGTTATGACCAAGACGCGGGTGGAACTGCTGTGTCTTTCTCCAACCAGACTTTCGCTACGTCACCACCTGCCGGAGAAGGACCAGCGGCTTACACCATCTCTCTGACCACCGTTGCAAGAAACAGCTACACATTGACTGCGACACGAAGCAGCACGGGGCGCATGGCAAGTGATGGATGCGGAAATTTCACCCTCACCAACACAGGCGTCAAAGCCTTGGCCAGCCAAGCCACCGGCAAGACCCTTGCAGACTGCTGGCGCTGAGTGGGCCATGGGCAGCGCTTCGGCAAGATGAGGCCTTTCCAACCTGCGACAATTGCAGGATGTTTACCGGAATCATCACTGGCGTGGGGCGCATCGCCGCCCTGCGCGATCTGGGTGCGACCACCCAGCATGGCAAGAGCCTGACCATCTCCACTCCACCAGACTACCTGTCTGATGTGGGGCTGGGGGACAGCATCGCACTCAACGGTGCCTGCATGACCGTCACGCGACTGGATCCCGCTGCAAACGAGTTTGATGTGGCCATCTCTGCCGAGTCGCTGTCACGCACCAGTGGCTTGGCCGAGTTGGGCAAGCGCATCAACCTCGAAAAAGCCGTTCGCGCCAACGATCGACTGGGTGGGCACATCGTGTCGGGCCATGTCGATGGGGTGGGCATGGTCAGCGAGTTTGCGCGGGTCGGCGAAAGCTGGACACTGCGCATACTGGCCCCCACTGAACTGGCGAAGTTCATGGCCTACAAGGGCTCGATTGCCATCAACGGCGTGAGCCTGACCGTCAACACCGTGGTTGACAGCGCTGCGGGTTGCGACTTCAGCATCAACCTCATCCCCCACACGGTTGAGAACACATCGCTGGGTGACTTGGCCGCCGGGCACACCGTCAACCTTGAAATTGACACCGTTGCGCGTTATGTCGAACGCATGCTGCAACAAAGCAGTTTGCCTGGCGCGTCGGCCTGAAGGCAGGAACCGCTGCTGTGACCGCAACCGTGGCTTCACCAGCCCGAACCTCCGATTTTTATTTTCACACTGCTTGCATGACGCAAAACACCCCCATTGCTGCAGCCGCAGCGGCCACCTTCCAACCCGTGGCCATTTCTCCCGTTGAAGACATCGTGGCCGACATGAAGGCGGGTCGCATCGTCATTCTGGTCGATGAAGAAGACCGTGAAAACGAAGGTGACCTGGTGCTGGCCGCCGACCACGTCACAGCCGACGCCATCAACTTCATGGCCCGTTTCGGCCGTGGCCTGATTTGCCTCACCCTCACCCGTGAACGGTGTGAACAGCTGAACCTGCCGCCCATGGTGGCCCGCAACGGCGACAAAAAAGGCACGGCCTTCACCGTGTCCATTGAAGCCGCTGAGGGTGTGACCACCGGCATTTCTGCCGCTGACCGTGCCCGCACGGTGCAGGCAGCCGTGGCAGCCAAAGCCACAGCCGACGACTTGGTGCAGCCCGGCCACATCTTCCCGCTGCAAGCAGTGGACGGTGGTGTGCTGATGCGCGCGGGCCACACCGAGGCAGGTTGCGACCTGGCAGGCATGGCTGGCTGCACGCCAGCGTCGGTCATCTGCGAGATCATGAAAGACGATGGCACCATGGCCCGTCTGCCCGATTTGCAGCTGTTTGCCGCCGAACACGGCCTGAAAATCGGCACCATTGCCGACTTGATCCAGCACCGCAGCCGGACCGAGTCGATGGTGGAACGCCTTGACTCCCGTGCGCTGAACACCGCGTTTGGCGAGTTCACCGCGCATGCCTTCCGCGACCTGCCCAGTGGTGCGCTGCACCTGGCACTGGTCAAAGGCACCTGGAGCAAAGATACCGTGGTGCCCGTGCGGGTGCACGAGCCCCTGTCGGTGCTCGACGCATTGGAGGTGGGCCGGTCCATGCACTCGTGGAGCCTGGAATCCAGCCTGCGCCACATCCAGACACACGGCACCGGCGTGGCCGTGCTGCTGAACTGCGGCGAAAGTGCCGAACAACTGCTGGCGCAGTTTCAGGGCACGGCCCGTTCTGCCCAGGCACCTGAACGCGGCCGCATGGACTTGCGCACCTACGGCGTCGGCGCGCAAATCTTGCGTGAGTGCGGCGTGCACCGCATGAAATTGATGAGCCAGGCCCGCCGCATGCCCAGCATGATGGGCTACGGCCTCGAAGTCACTGGTTTCGTTGAAAAGGAATGACCCATGTTTGGTGCTGAAAAAGGCAAAGCCGACCGGCTGGATGGCAAAAAACTGCGTATCGGTATCGTTCAGGCTCGCTTCAACGAATCCATCACCGACACACTGGCCGCATCGGCCACGGCCGAGCTGCATGCCCTGGGCGTGCCTGCCGACCACATCACCCTGGTGAAGGTCCCCGGCGCACTGGAAGTGCCAGTGGCCTTGCAGGCCATGGCCGAAACAGACCGCTTCGACGCACTCATTGCACTGGGTTGCATCATCCGGGGCGAAACCTACCATTTCGAGCTGGTGGCCAACGAATCGGGGGCAGGCGTCAGCCGGGTGTCGCTGGACTACCAGCTGCCCATTGCCAACGCCATCATCACCACCGAAAACCTGGCACAGGCCGTTGCGCGACAAACTGAAAAAGGCACCGATGCCGCCCGCGTGGCCGTTGAAATGGCCAACTTGCTGGAAGACCTGGGTTGATTCCCTGCACACCTGAACCCACCCACATGACCGAACCACAAAAAGCCGCCAAGTCCGCTCCCCGTCCCAAAAAGGCGGCCGACAAATCGGGCCGCACCCGCGCCCGCGAGTTTGCACTGCAGGCGCTGTACCAACATCTGGTGGGCCGCAATGAGGCAGCAGACATCGACCTGTTCACCCGCGACCTGAGCGGGTTTCACAAATGCGACAGCGCGCACTACGACGCGCTACTACACGGTTGCATTGCCCAGGCCGCCGAGTTGGATGCAGCCATTGCCCCCCTGCTCGACCGCCCCATGGTCGAGGTGTCCCCCATCGAGCACGGCGTACTTTGGATCGGCGTCTACGAGCTGAAGCACTGTCTGGACGTGCCGTTGCGCGTGGTCATCAACGAGTGCATCGAGCTGGCCAAAGCATTTGGCGGCACCGATGGCCACAAGTACGTCAATGGCGTGCTGCACAAGCTGGGCCAGCAATGGCGCGAAGCTGAAGCTGCGGCCCAACGGGGTTGATGCAAGGTGACGGCGCAATGAGAGGCCTGGACGTGGCACAGCGCCCAGCCACAATCTGCCGCTGATGAGGCGCAAGGCATCGACGCAACACCCATGAAAATTGCCCAGCGCGCCCAGCGCATCGACCCCTTCTACGTGATGGAGGTGGCCAAGGCCGCCAGCCAGTTGGCCGCAGACGTGGCCCGCTCGGCTTCGCCGATGATCTTTTTGAACATCGGCGAGCCCGATTTCACGGCCCCCCCACTGGTACAGGCAGCGGCCCAACGCGCCATTTCCGCCGGTCGCACCCAGTACACCCAGGCCACCGGGCTGCCCGCGTTGCAGGAAGCCATCAGCCGGTGGTATGCCACCCGTTTCGGCATCGCCGTGGCGCCCGAGCGCATCGTGCTGACGGCTGGCGCCTCGGCCGCCCTGCAGCTGGCCTGTCTGGCACTGATTGACGCGGGTGACGAGGTGCTGATGCCCGACCCCAGCTACCCCTGCAATCGCCAGTTCGTGAGCGCAGCTGAAGGCAAGGCCGTGCTGTTGCCCACCACGGCCGAACAGCGCTTTCAGCTCAGTGCACAACAGGTCGAGGCGGCCTGGGGCCCGCGCACGCGCGGTGTGCTGCTGGCATCGCCCTCCAACCCCACGGGCACGTCCATTCACCCCGACGAAATGCGCCGCATCGCGCAGACCGTTGCCAACCGGGGCGGCATCACGCTGATCGACGAAATTTACCTGGGCCTGAGCCACGACGACACTTTTGGCCAGAGCGCGCTGGGCTTGGTGGGCGAGCAGGGGCAGCGCTTGACGAATGCGTCGGGTCGCCCTCTGGGCGAGGACATCATCAGCATCAACAGCTTTTCCAAGTACTTCAACATGACCGGCTGGCGCCTGGGCTGGCTGGTGGTGCCGCCTGCGTTGGTACCGGTGATCGAGCGACTGGCGCAAAACCTGTTCATCTGCCCCAGCACCATCAGCCAACACGCGGCGCTGGCGTGCTTCGAGCCCGACAGCCTGGCCGAATACGAACGCCGCCGCGCTGAGTTCAAGGCGCGTCGCGATTACTTCATCCCCGAGCTCAACCGTCTGGGCCTGACCGTACCCGTGATGCCAGACGGTGCGTTTTACGCCTGGGCAGACTGCACACAGGCTTGCGAAGCCTGGGGCATCGACGCGCGCCACCCCGCGCACGGCAGCTGGGACTTTGCCTTTGAACTGATGAACCGCGCCCACCTGGCGGCCACACCGGGGCGCGATTTCGGCACCGCCGACCCACAGCGCTACGTACGCTTCTCCACGGCCAACAGCCTGGCGCAACTGCAAGAAGCCATTCACCGGCTTGACAAAGCCCTGTGAGCCCGCCATCAGTGTCCCCAGACCCGCACGCGCAATGATTTTGAATAAAAAGTGCCTCTACCGCTCATGAATATTGAAAACAGTGCTTCTGTTTTTGAATGGCCGGTTCGCGTCTACTGGGAAGACACGGATGCCGGTGGCATCGTGTTCTACGCCAACTACCTGAAGTTCTTCGAGCGTGCCCGCACCGAATGGCTGCGCAGCTTGGGGCTGGGGCAGCAAGCCTTGCGTGATGACGTCGGCGGCATGTTCGTCGTGACCGACGTTCAGCTCAAATACCACCGCCCTGCCCGGCTGGACGACATGCTGAGTGTCACAGCCCAGGTGCGCACCAGTGGCCGCGCCAGCCTGCTGTTACAACAACGTGCCTGGCTGATGCCTGCGGCCGGAACTTCTGCCGCCCTGCCCCACTCCGTTGAACGCAGCCTGTTGTGCGAAGGCACCGTGCGCATCGGCTGGGTCGATGCCGCACGCATGCGCCCCCAGCGCATCCCCGCAGCGGTGCTGCAGGCGCTGGGCTCACCGACCGAATCTGACCCCCCTTTGTCCACACCATGAACAACAACCTTTCCATCGTTCAATTGCTGCTGCACGCCAGCTGGGTCGTCCAGGTCGTGGTGGCACTGCTGGTGCTGGGCTCCATTGCCAGCTGGGCGGCCATTTTCCGCAAAATGTTTGCGCTGAAAAAGGTCGTGCGGCTGAACGACGACTTCGAGCGCAACTTCTGGTCAGGCACCAGCCTGAACGACCTGTACGCCGCGGCCAACCAGAACGCCCGCGCCGGTGGCCCCATGGAGCGCATTTTTGCCAACGGCATGCGCGAGTACCAAAAGCTGCGCGAGCGCCGGATCACCGACCCCGGCGCCCTGCTCGACGGCGCCCGCCGCGCCATGCGCGCCAGCTTCCAACGCGAGCTCGACACCATTGAAAGCAACCTGGCCTTCCTGGCGTCGGTCGGTTCCGTGTCGCCTTACGTGGGGCTGTTTGGCACGGTGTGGGGCATCATGCACGCCTTCACGGGCCTGGCCAGCATGCAGACCGTGACGCTGGCCACCGTGGCACCCGGCATTGCCGAGGCACTGGTGGCCACGGCCATTGGCCTGTTCGCCGCCATTCCCGCCGTGGTGGCCTACAACCGTTACTCGCACGACATCGACCGCATTGCCAACGGGTTGGAGACCTTCATGGAAGAGTTCTCCAACATCCTGCAGCGCAGCCTGGGTGCCGGCACCGCTGCCACGCCCTCCGGCCACTGAACGCGAACGGACACACGCACATGCCATCCGTTGCATCCCGAGGCCGCGGCCGAGGCCGCCGCACCATTGCCGAAATCAACATGGTGCCGTTCATCGATGTGATGTTGGTGCTGCTCATCATCTTCATGGTGACCGCACCGCTCATTTCGCCCAGCGTCATCAACCTGCCCAGCGTGGGCAAGGCGGCCAAAGCACCTGACCGCATCATCCAGGTGACCATCGACAAGAACGAGGGCTTGCAACTGCGCGAGGGCAACACGTCCAAGCCCGCCAGCATGCGCGACCTGGCCCCGCAGGTGCAAGGCATGCTGCAGGCCATAGGCGGCAGCGCCAGCGAGGTGCCGGTGATCATCGCGGCCGACAAGGGCGTGAAGTACGAAACCGTGGTCAAGGTCATGGACACCTTGCAACGCGCCGGTGTGCAGCGCGTGGGCCTGTCGGTACAGACCACGCCTTGATATCCGCATGCAGCCTGCGACAGCCATGAATGCCACCGCACCGACCGGTACCAGCCTGCTGCCACCCGTGGAGCGCCGGTGGATCGGGCCGCTGTTGCTGGCACTGGTGGCGCACGCCTTGCTGGTGGCGGGCCTGACGTGGGGCATTTCCTGGAACAAAAACACCCCGCCGCATGTGGTGGCA
Source organism: bacterium (assembly GCA_030824555.1). Taxonomy (GTDB): domain Bacteria; phylum Pseudomonadota; class Gammaproteobacteria; order Burkholderiales; family Burkholderiaceae_C; genus UBA2334. The sequence goes on along the minus strand of JAVBXK010000057.1, from coordinate 66 downwards.
CAGGCCGAGCTGTGGTCAGCCCTGCCCAAACTGGCCGCACCACGCGAGGTGGACGAAGCGCCCCCA
>JAVBXK010000009.1 GCA_030824555.1 bacterium | reverse complement strand
GGGTCAGCCGGTGGGGGCGCCGGCGGTAATGTCAGCACCACGTCATTGCCGGTGCCGCCACGGTAGCTGATGTTGAACACCTTGCCACCGACCGTGACGCTGGCACCTTCAGCCAGGCCAGTGAAGGTGCCGGTGACGGCATCGGTCAAATCGTTGTCGATCAGCGTGAAGCTGTTGCCCCCCGCCGGGGTAAAGCTGCCCAGGTCGATGGACAGCGTGGCCCCTGTGATATCGACTGCACCCAGCACATTGAGCTGATCATATTGGGTTCCAGCCGTGGTCCCGGTCAAATCCGCCTTCAGCGTGGCGTTCAAGGTCAGATTGCCGTTGATGGTCAAGGTTCCGGCGGTTCCAACCGTTCCCGCAGCCAGGAAGCCGCCCGCGCCCACCGTCAGCGTATTCGACGAGCTAATCGCGAAGATCGACCCCGTTCCGGCCAGCGTTGCCCCCGACGCCACCGTTACGCTGGACGTTTCGGTCAGCGAACCGGTCACTGAAAGTGTCCCGGCGTTGATCACCGTCGCCCCGCTGTATGTGTCGTTATTCGATAGCGTCAGCGTCCCGGTGCCCTCCTTGATCAACGCCTCCCCGTTGAACAGCTGCCCCGACAACTCCACCGCAGCGTCGGTGGAGAGCGTCAAGGCGCTGCCCAGGTTGATGCTGTTATCGATGGTGGTCGCACCGGTAACCAACAATGTCGAGGTGTTCTGCACGGTGATGCCGCCGCTACCCAGGTTGGCGCCGGCGGCGATCGACACTGTTCCAGCGCTAAGTAGGAGGCTCCAGGCGGAATTGCTGTTGTTCGCGCCCGACAGGATCAGCGTGCCGTCCCCGTTCTTGTTCAAGTACCCGTTCCCCGTAATCGACCCGGAGAAGGTGGTGGACGAATTGTCACTACCCACACCTATCGTCTTTCCACTGAGGAGGACGATGGTTCCCGCCCCGGCGATCGAACCGACATCATCATCCTGCGACAGGGTCAGCGTGCCGCCGCTCGACACCGTCACGGCGGATGTGTCGGCCAACGTCCCTCCCTCGCGGTCCAGCGTCAACCCGCCCGCGCTCACCGTGGTCGCCCCAGTGAACGTGTTGTTCCCGGTCAGGGTCAATGTGCCCGATCCGGTCTTGGTGATGCCGCTGGTGTTTGTGGACGAGATCACGCCGGAGAAGGTGGTCGAACTGTTGTTGCCGCCCAGCGAAAGCCGGTACCCCAGCACGACGCTACCGGCACCAGCCAGCGAGCCGATGGTCTCGTTGCCGCCGCCAAGGGTCAGGGTGGCACCGCCGGCCACCGTCACCGCGCTGGTGTCGGCGATGTTGTTGCCGCCGTTCAGCGTCAGCCCACCCGCCGACACGGTGGTCAGGCCGGTGTAGGTGTTGGTGCCTGACAGCGTCAGCGTTCCCATACTGGATTTGGTCAACCCGCCGGTACCGCTCAATGCGCCAGAGAAGGTGCTGTTGGCTGAGCGGCTCAGTGTCAGGGTGTTTGTGCCCAAGGTCACATCGCCCGCCCCGCTGAGCACGCCGATGGTCTCGTTGGTCGACAGCCCGAGCGTTGCCCCTGACGACACGGCCACCTCAACCGTATCGGCCAAGGCGTTGCCGCCACTGTTGTTCAGAATGAGGGAGCCGCCCACCACGTTGGCGTTGCCGTTGAACGTGTTGGCCCCCGTCAGCGTCAGCGTGCCCGCACCTGTTTTGGCCAGGTTGCCCGCACCGGCCAGCACACTGGACACGGTGGTTGTTTTACCTGTGGCATTGGTGAAAGTCAGGCTGGACCCAGTGCCGACGGTGATGGTGCTGCCCGTTAACGTGGGGTCAGCCGCATCGGTGTTGACCGTCAGGCTCTCGTCAATGGCCAGATTGCCTGCCAGCGCGGTGTTGAAATCGCTACCCCAAACCAGGGTCTGGCTACCGGTGCTGTCCGCCGCTGCAATTGCCACGGCTTCTGACAGGCTGACCCCATTCGACACGTCGATGGTCGCGGTGTCAGTGGCGTTGGTCACGTAAATGGTGTCGCTGGTCACGGTCACATCTGCGTTGGTTGCGGATGTGCCGTCGCTCAGCGAAAAGCGGATGCTGGTGTCACCCGTGGGCGTGTCGTTGCGGTAGCCAATGTTTTGCAGCACCGACTGCACGAGCGCTGTCGTCGGTGTTTGGTTTGCATCGGCATTGCTCGGATTACCTGGCCCCACAGAATTTGGGCCGAACTGAATGACCAGCGAGCCTGTCGCATGGGTGTAAGACCAGCGGGCGAACCAGCCGCCGTTTACCTCGTCGTTCAACATGCCGGTGGCGTTTTGTCCGGCAGCTTGGGCAGTTTCGATCGATTGGAGCGGATAGTCCGTATAAGCGACTGGACCGTCGCCTTGCAACGCAAACGCGGCGTTGTCGATGAACTTAAAAAGGTCAGTGGTCGTGCCTGCGGCCACACCACCACTGACCCGGTTGATGGTCAGGGTTGCGCCGTCCCAATTGCCATTGCCATTGTTGAGCGCCGCGAATTCGGCATCGGTGGCAGTGGCCGCGATGCTGCCGTCCAGGGGCACCCAGTTGCCTACACCCGCCCACGCCACGCTGTCACCTGCCAGGTTGGTGATGGTGGGGGTGACGTTGGTCGTGAAGTTGTACGTGGTGTCATCAGCAATGGCCACCAGCGCATTGGGCGTGGTGGCGGTGTCCACCAGCACGCCCGCCCCAAACTGCACCGAATAGGTTTTGCTTGCGGTCAGGTTTTCGGTGGGGTTGATGGTCAGCTTGTCGCCGCTGATGCTGGTGGTGCCAAAAGCGCCTGTGGCGGCAGTGCCCGCAGTGGGTACCGTGAACGTGCCAACGGTCGTGTTGTCGGTGACGTTGCGCACAGTGATGATGGTGCCGCTGCTGCCAAACGCAATGTTTTCTGAAAAGTCGATGACGATGTCGCTGCCCACTGCCACGCCGGTGGCGTTGTCTGCGGGTGTGGAATGGGCACCGTCCAGTGTGGGAGCCGTGATGTCGGGCACCCCTGTTACCGACAACACCACGTCATTGCCATCGCCACTGGCGTAGCTCACGGCCAGGGTATAGGCCCCTGATGTGAATGTGGCCCCCTCAGCCAGGCCAGTGAATGTGCCTGAGACGGCGTCGCTGTCGTCGTTGTCAATCAGCGTGTAACTGCTGTTCAGCGTGGGGGTGAAGCTGCCCAGGTCAATGGACAGCGTGGCCCCGGTGATGTTTACCGCGCCATACACCTTGATCTGGTCATACCCCGTGCCCACTGTGCTGCCCTTGACCTCTGCCACCAAGGTGCCGCCGGACTGAACCGTCAGCCCACTGTTCAACGTCAATTGTCCCAAGCCTGCCGCGCCACCTTCGAGCTTGCCCCCGCTTTCAACCGTGACCGCACCGCCAACTGTGCCACTGCCGCTCAACGTGGCGGTGTTTTTGACTGTGACCGTACCGCTGCCCAGGCCACCATTGACCTCAAGGGTGCCCGCAGACACCGTGTTGGTGCCTGAGCGCGTGTTGTTGATGTTCGACAACACCAGCTTGCCGGCCCCCAATTTTTCGAGGTTGGAATTCCCAGCCACCAAGCCGCTCACCGTGAGCGAGTCTGCGGTGACCCCCAACTTGGTTGTTCCCGCCAGCGTCAGGTCGCCAGAAAGGGCGTTGTCGCCGCTGATGCTGCGCAGCGCACCGTCATTGCTGATGCCCGTGCCCGTCACAGACACCGCTTCAGCCAGGGTGACGCCCCCCTGAACGCCCAAAGCAGCCCCACTGCTCACGGTGGTGGAGCCTGCCGTGGTGCCCAGTGCACTGGCATTCGCAGCAATCAAGGTGCCCGTCGACACCGTGGTGGCCCCGGTATAGGTGTTGATGCCCGACAGCACGAGCGTCCCGGCTCCTACCTTGGTCAAAGCAAACCCGCCTGACATGACCCCGCTCAGGGTCAACACATCCCCTGCGTTATAGGCACCTATGTCAGTGTTGGCTGCCAGCGTGATGTTGCCCGTGACGTAAGCCGAACCTGTGCCCTCGTTGACCTTCATCGCGCCAAAGCCTGCGTTGACGCCTGTGCCACTGAGCGTGATTGCATCGGCAATGGTCACACCATTGCCAAGCCGAAGTGTGGTGCCACTGTTCACGGTGGTGCCGCCATCGGCCGTGCCCAGCCCGTTGCTGTGGGTGACGATGATCACCCCGGTGCTGAGCGTGGTTGTGCCGGTGTAGGTGTTGTTGCCGCTGAGCGTCAGGGCACTGCCACCGGTTTTGGTGAGGCTCCCCGTGCCACTGATGACACCAGACTGGGTGACCGCGCCAGCCACCTGCAGGGTCGAGGCCGAGGCCAACGCAATGGCGTTGTCGATGGTGGTGGCGCCCGTCACCGCCAGGGTGGCACCATCCAGCGTCACAGCACCCCCACCCAGGTTGCCGTCTCCGGCCACCGCCAGGGTGCCTGCGTTGACGGTGGTGGTGCCGGTGTACGTGTTGGCACCTGACAGGGTCAGCGTGCCCGCCCCCGTTTTGGTCAGGTTGGCGCTGCCCCCGACCACACCCGACAGGGTCACGGCGTTGCTGTTGTTGACCGTGGCGTTGCCGGTCAGCGTCACGGCGTTGTCGATGGTGGTGGCCCCGGTCACATCCAGCACCGTGTCGGCTGCCAGCGACACAGCGCCACTGCCCAGTTTGCTGTCACTGGCCACCGCCAGCGTGCCGGCGCTGACCGTGGTGGTGCCGGTGTAGGTGTTGGTGCCTGACAGCGTCAGCGTGCCTGCGCCTGTTTTGGCCAGGTTGAACGCGCCGCTGACCACCCCCGACAGGGTCACGGCGTTGCTGTTGTTGACCGTGGCATCACCGGTCAGCGTCACGGCGTTGTCGATGTTGGTGGCATCGGTCACATCCAGCACCGTAGCAGCCGCCAGCGACACCGCGCCACTGCCCAGATTGCTGTCACTGGCCACCGCCAGCGTGCCACCACTGACCGTGGTCGTGCCACTGTAGGTGTTGCTTCCTGACAGTGTGAAAGTGCCAGAGCCCTCTTTGGTCAAGCCGCCTGTGCCAGTGATCGTGCCTTCGAACCTGGTGCTGGTGTTGTCGCCGCCTGTGATCAGCGTGTAACCGTTGGTCGCTACGCCACCTGTGCCGGTCAGCGAACCGATGGTCTCATTGCTGTTGGACAGCGTGATGATGCCGTTGCCGCCGTTGTCGTTAACGGTCACGGCACTGCCATCAGGAATGGCCGAACCACCCTCGAAGCTGATGGCACCGTTCCTGAACTCGGTGGAGCCGCCATAGGTGTTCGTGCCCGAGAGAGTCAGTGCACCACCTTGCGTTTTGATGATGCTGCCACTTGCCCCCGATATGTTGGCAGAGATGGTCAGCGACGCACCGACAGGGCTGACTTGCAGCGTGCTGCTCCCGGCCAGCACCAGTCCGCCGCCGCTGCTGCCTGCGAGAGTCAGTGTTTTGCCCGCTGTTGACAGCTTGATCGTGTCACCCGCGCCCAGGGTGGCGGTGCTGCCGCTCAAAGTCAGTGTCGTGCCCGATGCCACGTTGTCGAGAACGATGGTGTCTGCCCCAGACTGCGCCACGCTTCGCGCCAGCGCCTCGCGCAAGCTGAAACCGTCGGCGGCATCGCCGTCGCTGTCGTCATCAGTGCGGTCGACGGTGATGGTTGCGCTGGTCAGCGCCACGTCGGCAGTGGTGCTGGCGGCACCGTCGCTCAAGCTGAAGCGCAGCTTGGCATCGCCGTAGGCCGTTGTATTGCTGTATCGCACGGCGCGCATCACCGCTTGCACCAGTGCATTGGTGGCATCGGTGCCGCCGTTGGCGAAGTTGACGGTCAGCACACCGCCTGTGCTGGTATATGTGGCGAAGGTTTGGCCGCCGGATTGCAGGTTGGCCCCGTTCAGGGTGAACCCGGACTCCGCCAGGCTGAACGTGTCGGTGGTGGTGGTATCTGCCACGCCGCCGCTGGTGAAGCGCTGGACCGTCAGTGTGGAGCCGTTCCAGTTGGCGGCATCGCTTTCCGTGTCGGTGACGGTGGCGTTGGCGCTGGTGTCCAATGTGAGGGTGTTCCCTGAAACCCACGCCACGCTGTCGCCATCCAGACCAGAAATTGTGGGTGCGGTGTTGGGGGGGGTAAGAACACCCCGGTACGCCATCACCTGCAGCCCCGCCGCGTCAACCTGCCCACTGGTGCCCTCCAGCACCCAGTCGCCTCCCAAATTTTGCGCCCCGGTCAGGTTGGTCGACGCGACCATATCGGCCCCAGTCAACTGCGCCAACCGCCCCACAAACTGCGCGCCGGTGTCGCCTGCGGCCACATTGCAGCCATACAGCAGCCAGTCGCCGCTGGCAGTCAGCACTGCACCAATGTGGGCCAGCGCATTTGCATGGTCGCCCAGGTTGTCCCTGGTCAGCGTCAAGGTGCCCAGGTTGATGGCCCCACTGCTGCCGTGGCCCAGCAGGTGAATGGCATCGACACTGCCCGACGGGCGCTGCGCCAGATACTGTGCCATTTGAGCTAGGCCGTCCCCACGGCTGTCCAGCACCACCACCTCAACCCCGGGGCGCACGCCAGCTGCCAGGGTTTGCCAGTCGGCCACGTTGTCCAGCACAAAGGCCACTTCGGTGCGGCCATTGTTCAGGTCAGGCTGGCCAGCCAAATGGAGGGTTGCTTCGGAACCGATGGTGGGTGATGCAGTGGTCATGGTTGTCAATGGGTCTGGTGCGGTTGCTATAACAATATGCAAAAAATCAACAAATGAAATTTGCCTGCTGCGCTTTATTTAAAATAACTGTTTGCTTCTGAATTTTTTCAACAATTTGGCAAACCTCATTGCCGTTGTTTGGGTTGCAGCGGGTATGCCGGTGATCCAGTAGGCGTGAGCATGTGTGTGAGCGTGTGTGTGCATGTGCCGTTGTGTTGTCGGTGTGTGTTGTCGGGGCCAGTGGTTGGCAGCCCATGGTTCAACGCGCATATCCACTGAATTTACGGCCATACAAAGGCACCCACCCCGTTGAATTCTGTTCAATGCTGTCAATTCCTGTCGGCAGCAGCCCTTCTCTAGAATCCAAAGCCCCAGCCAGCACCTGTCAGGCCCTTTTGCCCCATGAGTGAACCCAGCCTCTCTCAAGACACACGTCACGTGCGCATAGCCGTGGTGGAAGACGAGCGCAGCCTGCGGGGCGACTTGCTGGAGTTTCTGGGTTGGCGTGGTTTTGTCGCAGAAGGCTTCGAAAACGGGGAGTCTTTTGAAGCCGTTCACGCCCGCAGCCCGTTTGCGGTGGTGCTGCTGGACATCGGGCTGCCGGGCATGTCCGGCCTGGAGCTGGCCCGCCGCCTGCGTGCAGGGGCACAGGTGCCGGGAATCGTGATGCTCACGGCCTTCGGGTCAGACGAAGACCGGGTCGCCGGCCTGAACGTGGGGGCCGATGCCTACCTGACCAAAGACGCTTCGCTGCAAGTGATCGAAGCTACGTGCCGCAGTGTGATGCGCCGCCTTGAATGGCAGCCCGACAGTCCGGAAGTGCCTCACGCAGCCGATCCCCTCCCGGGTGAATGGGTGCTGTACTTCACCACCTGGCAGTTGCTCACGCCCACTGGCGTGCGCATCAGGCTGACGCACCAGGAAACCTTGATGCTGCGCAGCCTGATGCGGGTGCCGGGCGAGGCCGTCAGCCGTGCCGACATGCTGCTTGAGCTGGGTAAACCCGAGACCTTGTCCAACCTGCGCAACCTGGACAACGGTGCCAGCCGCCTGCGACGCAAAGTGCAAGCAGGCTGTGGGCTGGAACTCCCCCTCCGTCCGAGCTACGGCCTGGGTTACACGCTGGCGGGTTCGGCGCGGGTGGACCTGACTTGACCGCCCGCTCGGCCTCGCATTGGCAGTCCGGATTCTGGACGTTGTGCTGGTTGGTTGTGGCGCTGTGGCCGGGTTCGCGGGTGTGGGCAGCGGCGGCATCTGCGGGCACAGCTGCACCCAGTGCCCCGGCATTGCGCGTGGAGGCAGACACCCGCCACGTCAGCCTTCAGGGGCACCTGAGCACCTGGGTGGACGACGGTGCCGACATGCCCCTGCCTCTGGTGAGGCAGCAGACGTTCCGCCCCATGGCCGGGTTTGAAAATGCAGGTTTCACCCCTGCGGCCCATTGGTTTCGGGCAGAGATCACGCGGGCCCCCGAGGCACCTGCACGCTGGCTGCTGGTGTTGGGGGAGCCCTACCTGGACCAGATCGATGTCTGGGCCGAGCGGTCTGATGGCTCGCTGCAGCATGCCCGCTTTGGCGACCACGGGCGCGTGGCCGAGCGGGCCGTGGCGTCGCGCCAGTACGTGTGGGAACTTGACCTGACCGATGCCAAACCGTTGACCGTCTGGGTGCGGGTCACCTCCAACAGCATGCTGACCCTGACGGCCAGCGTGTGGTCCCCTCAGGCCATGCTGGGCAGCGAAACGCGCGCGAGCGTGCAGTGGGGCCTGTTGCTGGGGGTGATGCTGGTCGTGATGTTGCTGTTTGGTGGCCTGGGCGTTTTGCTGAAAGACGCCGTGCTGGTGGCCTACGCAGCGTTCGTGGGCACCCAGGGGCTGCGCCACCTGGTCATCAGTGGCCATGCGCAGTTTTTGCTGGACCCCGCCACGCCTTGGTTGAGCGATGTCTTGCAGGGGCTTTCGTCGTTGGGGCCGGTGCTCACGGGGACGGTCTGGGCCATCTATCTGCTGAACATGCGGGTGAATTTTCCGCGGATGTTCCGCTTTTACATGCTGGTAAGTGGGGCCACTGCGGTGGCTTTGTGCTTCGTCTCTACGCCGCTTTATCGGCTGTTTGCGCCGGTGCTGCTCCAGCTGGGGGGTGTGGTCAGCTTGCTGAGCGTGGTGCTGATCGCGGTGCTGTGGTGGCGACAACGCCGACTTGAGTTGCTGCTGCTGTGCCTGGGCGCCCTGACCACCGTGGTAGTGGCGCTGCTGCAGATATTGACATTGGCGGGCGGTATCGATGGAGGCTGGTTTGGCACGGGTGCTTACCAGCTGGGGACGGTGCTTCACATGGGCTTCATGAGCGTTGCATTGGGCATGCGGCTGCTGCAAAACCAACGCGAAAAAGCCCAAGTGGCCCAGCAAGCCGCACTGGCGCAGGAGCGCCATGCCGAGCAGCGTCGCTTCATTGCCGTGTTGTCGCACGAGTTCCGCAATCCGCTGGCCAGCATCGATCGCGCCGCCAACCTGTTGCAGGTGAAACTGACAGGCCTCACCCAGGCCGACAGCACACGCCTGAACGGTATTCGCGACAGCGTGCGCCGACTGGGCACCTTGGTCGATGGTTTTCTGGTGGCCGAGGCGGCAGATGACCACCGATTGCACCCCTTGCTGAAGGTGCAAAGCGTCAGGGATGTGCTGAACCAGGTGGCCGAGGCACAAGGCTCGGAGCTGAAGCGGCGGTTGCGCGTGGACGTGACGCCTGCGGAGTTGAGCTTTCCGCTGGACGCACGGCTGATCGGCATCGCCATTGGCAATCTGCTGGGCAATGCCTTGCGCTACAGCGGGGACATGGGGCTGGTGAGTGTGTCAGCCAAGCTGGACGGGGGCGATTTGTGTTTGACCGTTGCCGACCAGGGACCTGGCCTGAGCACAGAGGACCTGGCGCACTTGGGGACGGCTTACCACCGGGCGGGCAGTTCTGTGGGCAAGCAAGGCACGGGGTTGGGGTATTTTTTCAGCCGCAGCATTGTGGAGGCCCATGGCGGCACGCTGCAGGCTTCGAACCGGCCAGGGCGGGGTTTGATGGTTTGCTTGCGCCTGCCCTGCGGCGGGGGAACACATGCGGATGGCAAGGCCGACAAGGCCTGAAAACAATGATGAAAATGGCACTTTGCGCTTATTTTAAAAGCGTGAATAGCTCATATTTATATAGCAATCAACGCCATCGCAAGCATCATGCTGTCACGGTGTTGCTGTATCACTGGGTGTTGACAGCAACGCACAAGAGCGTGGTGTTCAATGGCCCACATCAGCCATTTTCTGGCGCAGAGCGGTGGTGGAAATGCCTTGTGTGTAAGGCAATGCCTGGCAGCGGATGCCACTGTCTGCCAGCAAGGGTGCCAGGCGGAGCCAGCGTGGGGTGTCTATCCAGTCGCTGCTCACAAACACAATGTTCAAGCGCCACTCGGTCAGCCAGCGAACGGCGGCTTCGGTTTGGTCCAGCCCCACATCAAAAATGCAGGCTTCGTCCACGCAGCGCAGGCTTTGCACAATTTCCATGCGGTGTGCCTCGCTGCAAACGGGCACGCGCCCTTTGCTCAACGGCAACAGCCGGTCAGAGCCCACGCCCACTTTCAAATGGCTGCAGTGCTGGCGTGCAGCGCTCAGGAAGCGCAGGTGCCCCACGTGAAACAGGTCGAATGCGCCGATGGTGCCGCCTACCAAGGGGGCATGGGGCAAGCCTTGGTGCGGGCCCATTTGGGTTTGAGGGTGGGT
>JAVBXK010000100.1 GCA_030824555.1 bacterium | reverse complement strand
CCCATCACAACGAAGACCCCAAGCCATTCATCTGGACCAAGAGCGCGCGCGACATCCTGCAGAAGGTCATCCGGGCGAACTCGAAATTAAGTTCCAAACAGAATGGAACACTGCACTAGGTCTTCTTGTACTGCCGAAAGAAGCATTGCTAGACAAGATCCCGGCTACGCCCTTCGACTCGCTTAGTGAATGGGGAATCCAACCAAGCTCCATCAAGAATCCCGGAAAGTGCGACTACGGCCACCAGCACGATCTGAGTTTGCGGCAGTTGGTACGACGGATGCGCAATGCAGTAGCGCACTTCCAGGTGGAGTCATTCCCGAAGAAGGGTGACGTAGCGGGCTTCACATTCAAAGATCGAAATGGATTCCGTGCGGAACTCACTCTTTCGGAGCTTAAACAATTCGTGCTCAAGCTCTCGGAGCATCTGAAAAATGCGGAATAACCCGGCGGTCAAGCGGACCTGCGCCAGCTACGCTGGCTTGTCCGCTTACCGCGAACGTCATGCGTCATGCGTCATGCGTCATGCGTCATGCGTCATAGTCTCCAAATTCGCACCGGGCAGCTGGGCGATGCCGACCGCCTCGCTGTCTTGGCGATCCAGGTCTGGTTGCACACTGACTGCACCCATGGCATCAACAGCGAGGTTGCTCAATACGTGCTGTCCGAGCTCACGGTTGAGAGGTTCTCAGCGCGCCCTATCGAGCCCGAATCCCACATCCTCGTAGCCGAATGCAACGAGTGGCTTGTCGGGTATGCCGCCGTCAAGTTTGGTGCTTCGTGCCCGTCTGGCGCTAGGTCGACTGCCGAGCTGCAAACGCTCTATGTTCAAGAGCATTTCGTTGGTCGTGGCGTCGGCAGGTCATTGCTCATGGCCGCAGAGGCCAAGGCACGCGGGCAATCTGCCTCCCCGCTGTGGCTAACGGTCAACGCCCAAAATGCCCGAGCCATCGCTTTCTATGCTCGTCAGGGCTACTCACAGGTCGGCACCACTCACGTTGTCTTGGGCCAGGGGCGCTATGAAAACCACGTGCTCATCGGCGCTGACACATAGCCCCCCTCTGCGGCAAGCTCCACGTTCCTGGCTGAGCTCAGGCAAGGCGTTGAAGACGTGGCGGGCCTGGGCATCGGGCTGGTGCCCGACTACGTGGTGCAGGACGTGATCGCCAGCGGCGACGTGGTCACCGCGTTGGACGACTACCGGCTGAGCATTTTCGGCACCCACATGTACCTGCTGTACCTGCCCAACAGGCGGCAAACGCGTGCGGTGCGCACTTGTATTGACTTCCTGTTGGCCAAGGCCAAGGGTGGGGAGGGGTAATTTTTTGAATAGACGGCACTCCACCGCAACGTGGCCTGCGGGTGCGGCTGAATGGTGTCAGTGCGCCCACAATGGGCTGGAGAGACGTGCCCTGGCATGGGTGAAACGCAACTCACGAGGTTTGCGCGTCGTCACACTTCTTCTGGCATCGTCATCATCGTCCGGGGTGTCTGGCTCCTCGCCCAGCAGCTTCACCGCCACCTTGGGCAAAAAGTAGCTACCCGTGGCGCACCAGAATCAAGGGCTTGCGGCCCAGTTGTCCAGCTGCAGGCCGGGCACCTTGGCAAATTCGCGGGTGTTGTTGGTGACCAGCAGGGCCTGTTGGCTCAGGGCGTGGGCGGCAATCATGGTGTCGAGTGCGCCAATGGGGGAGCCACGGCGCTCCAGGTCGGCGCGCAGGTCGCCATAGGCCCACACGGCGACATCGTCAAACGGCAGGATGGCGAGCGGGGCCAGAAACATCTCCAGCGCCTGACGGTTGCGGGCCGAGCCACTTTTGGCCACGCCAAATGCCAGTTCGGCAGCCACCACGCTGCACAGCCCCACATCGCCCGTGCGGTATTGCTGAAAGCGCGCCAGCACGGCGGGGGGCTTGGCGTTGATGATGTAGATGCAGATATTGGTGTCAAGCAGGATCATGGGTTGATCTCGTCCCGCTGCTGGGTGTCAGGCTGCTCGCGTGTGAGGACAAAGCCGGGCTCAAAAGCGGCCAGCCCGGCTTGCAGCGTTTGCCAGGGGTCATCTGAGGGCAACAGCAGCACGCCGTTGCCAAAGTGCTTCACCACGACCTCAGTGCCTGTGAAGCGGTATTCCTTGGGCAGCCGCACGGCTTGGCTGCGGCCGGATTGGAAAAGGCGTGCGGTGTCCATGGCAGGCTCCTTCGTTGGTGGATATCAATGGTAGCCACCGCTTGTGATGCTGTCCAGTACGGATTTGAAGCGGAATAGTGTCGCGGTAGGAACGAAGGTTACCCATTCTTGCGGCAAGGCATCCTGACTGGCCTGGGCATCGGGCTGGCGCCCGACTACGTGGTGCAGGACGTGATCGCCAGCGGCGACTTGGTCACCGCGCTGGACGACTACCGGCTGAGCATTTTCGGCACCCACATGTACCTGCTCTACCTGCCCAACAGGCGGCAAACGCGTGCGGTGCGCACCTGCATCGACTTTCTGTTGGTCAAGGCCAATGTGGGCACCGACTGAACGCCACCTCCCCAGGCAAAGCCGCTACAGCGCACGGAGGTGCACCGGTGCCTGAGCTGACTTGCGGCCACGCACGCTCAAGTCGCCAAGAAGCCGCTTGCAGGAAACGGCTGGTGACTGCAGGGCCGCTGCCGGTCACTCCAGGATGATTTTCCGTTCCTTGATCAGCGTCGAGAGCACGCGGCCTTCCTCTGCCAGCAGCTTCTTGAATTCGGCGGTGTCCATGCCCACAGGCTCACCCCCCAGCGCTTCGTAACGTGTTTTGGTGGTGGCCAGGGCCAATGCTTTGGCCACGTCCTTGTTCAGGCGCGCGATGACATCAGGCGGCGTGCCGTTGGGTGCCCACATGCCGAACCAGATGTCCAGCTCGGCGCCTTTGAAGCCCAGCTCGGCCAGCGTGGGCACGTCGGGGAAAAACGACGAGCGGTTGTTGCCCGCCACAGCCAGCATCCGCACTTTGCCTGCACGGACGTGGGGAAACGAGATGCCCGGATCGAACACGTAGTCAACCTGGTTGGCCATCACGTCTTGCAGCGCGGGCGCCGCGCCACGGTACGGGATGTGCGCGACGTTGGTGCCCAGCACCTTGTTGAACAGCTCGCCTGCCAGGTGGGGTGGGGTGCCCGCACCGGCTGAGGCATAGGACAGCTTGCTGGCATCGGCTTTGATCAGGCCGACCAGTTCCTTGGCGTCCTTGACCGTGGACTGGGGCTTGACCACCAGGTACATCTGGCTGCGGCCCACACCCGCCACGGGGGTCAGGTCGCGCGAGGGCAGGATGGTTTGCTTGAACAGCGACGGATTGGCCGTTTCCACCGACGTGGGTGCGATCAGCAGCGTGTAACCATCTGCGGGGGCTCTGATCACCTCTGCCGCAGCCACGTTGCCACTGGCACCCGGCTTGTTGTCCACCACCACCGATTGCCCCAACGACTCGCTGAGCGACTGACCGATCACGCGGGCCATGACGTCCGTGGTGCCGCCCGGGGCAAAACCGACCACGATTTTGATGGGTTTGGCTGTGGGCCATTGCTGTGCCATGGCGGTGCCTGTCACGCCCAGGGTTGCGCCCAACGTGGCAGCAGCGGCCAGCGCCAGCAAGGCCCGGCGGGGCAGCGAAAAGGGTCTGTTCATCATGTTTGTCTCCGTCTTGTGTTGACGACTGGGCGTGCTGAACCCCTGCCCCGCAGCAGTCGTCACACTGCGGAACAAGGAAAACGGGGTGAACGGTTGTGTCGCAGCGGTGTGCGGCAGATGGGGTGAGCGGGGCACAGGCCAGCGCCTGATGGCCCCGGCGCTCACTGGGCGCTCATTTGGCGTGCTTGCGGAAGTCGGGTTTGCGCTTTTCGCGGAAGGCGTTGCCGCCCTCGGCCGACTCGTCGGTCTGGTAGTACATCTTCAGCGCGTGCATGGCCAGGCCGCCCATGCCACGGATCATTTCGGTGTCCACGTTGAACGACTTCTTGGCCAGCGCGATGGCGGTGGGGCTCTTTTCCAGGATCTCGTCGCACCACTTCTTCACTTCGGCGTCCAGCTGGTCCAGCGGCACCACGGCATTCACCAGGCCCATTTGCAGGGCTTCCTGTGCGCTGTAGCGGCGGCACAGGTACCAGATTTCGCGGGCCTTTTTCTCGCCCACCACGCGTGCCAGCAAAGCGGTGCCAAAGCCGGGGTCCACCGAGCCCACCTTGGGACCCACCTGGCCCAGCTGGGCGTTCTCTGACGCGATGGCCAGGTCGCAAATGGTGACCAGCACGTTGCCGCCGCCCACGGCAAAACCGTTGACGCGGGCAATGACGGGTTTGTTGCAATCGCGGATGGCGCTTTGCACCTCTTCAATGGGCAGGCCGATCACGCCACGGCCGCCGTAGCCGCCGTCTTGCGTGCCCTGGTCGCCGCCGGTGCAGAAGGCCTTTTCGCCCGCACCGGTGAGCACCACCACGCCCACGCTGCGGTCAAAGTCAGCGTCTTTGAAGGCGTGGATCAGCTCTTCGCAGGTGTTGGCCGTGAAGGCGTTGTAGGCCTTGGGGCGGTTGATGGTGATGGTGGCAATGCCATCGACCTTGGTGTAGAGGATGTCGGTGTAGACGGCTTTGGCGAGTTCCATGAGGGGCTCCTGAAAAAGGGGGGTTGAACGAACAGTGGTGAGGTCAGCCGACCATGGTCAGGCCGCCCGACACGCTGATGACCTGGCCGGTGATGAAACCGGCGTCGTCGCTGGACAAAAAGGCGATGGCACCCGGCAAGTCGCCGGGCTGGCCCAGGCGGCCGAACGGGATGGCTTTGGTCAGCGCGCCGCGCAGCTTTTCGCCCTGCTCGCCTTCGCCCGCAAAGTCGGCAAACAGTGCTGTGTCGGTGGGGCCGGGGCACACCACGTTGACGCTGATCTGCTTGCGGGCCATTTCGCGGGCCAGCGTTTTGGAAAACGCAATCAGCCCGCCCTTGCAGTAGGCGTACACAGCCTCGCCCGACGAACCCACCCGGGCCGCATCGGATGCGACGTTCACCACGCGGCCACGGCCCCGCTCGGCCATGCCCTTCAGCACGGCGTGGTGCATGTACAGCGCGCCGTACAGGTTGATGTCGACGATGCGCTCCCACAGTGGCTTGTCGGTTTTGAGGAACATGCCTGCGCGGTCCCAACCGGCGTTGTTGACCAGCACGTCCACGGGGCCCAGTGCGGCTTCGATGGCGGCCACACCGGCCACCACAGCGTCTTGTTGTGTGATGTCTACGGCAAAGGCCTGAGCTTGGCCACCTGCGGCCACGATGTCGGCGGCCACGGCTTGGGCCGCGTCCAGGTTGATGTCGACCACGGCCACCTTGGCACCCTCTTCGCCAAACCGGCGGCAGGTGGCGGCACCGATGCCGCCTGCGCCACCGGTGACGATGACCACTTTGTTTTGAAGTCCACGCATGATTTGCTCCTGTGTTGTGGATGAATGAAAGTCTTGACTTACGATGACCGGCGTTGCTGCAACCCCGTCACCCCATGTCCGACCTGAGAACTGAAAAAAACCACGCGGTCCACGAGATCAACAACCGCCTGTTTTTCCGGCTGTTCCAGGTGGCCAACACGCTGCACACCAAGGGCACGCAAGCCATCGAGGCGTTTGGCGTGACCACACAGCAGTGGTCGGTGTTGGGTGCGCTGTCGCGCCCGCAGGCGGCCGACGGCATGTCGGTGGGCGACCTGTCGCGTTTTTTGCTGGTGAGCCGCCAGAACCTGTCGGGTGTGCTGTCGCGGCTGGAGCGCGATGGCCTGGTGGAACGCGCCACCAGCGAGGCCGACCGGCGCTCGCGCAAGGTCAAACTCAGTGCGCAGGGCGAGGCGCTGTGGCTGCAGCTGCAGGACCCCATCCACCAGTTCTACGACGCGGCCCTGAAAGACCTGTCGTTCGACGACCGGCTGGCGTTCATCCACTACTTCAAGAAGCTGCAGACCAACATGTCCAAGCTGTGAAGCCATCTGGGTTTCTGGCTGGCTCATGGCAGAGAGGCTGGGGGGCCTTCGGACGTGTCCGAGCAACGCACCAAAGCGCGACCGATCAAGGCGCAAAGCACAGCCATAGCACGGGCTATGGCGCGCATTTGCAACGCCGAGCGGGTGCGTTTTGGGGTGGTGAGCGGGCATGAGCGAAGGTCCCCCAGCCTCTCAGGTCAGGCGCATGCCCGACTTTTCGCGGGCAATGATCATCTTCATGATGTTGGCCGTGCCGTCGCCAATTTGCAGGCCCAGCACGTCGCGGTAGCGCTGTGCAAAGGCGTAGTCGGTGGCGTAGCCGCCGTGGCCGTGGGTCAGCAGGCACTGGTGGATGATTTCGCATGCCAGCTTGGGGCCCCACCATTTGCACATGGCCGCTTCCGCCGTGTGGGGCTTGCCCTGGTCTTTCAACCACAGGGTGCGCAGGCAGTGCCAGCGCAACGATTCCAGGTAGGTTTCGCCCTCGGCCAGCGGGAAGGTCACGCCCTGGCGCTCGATGATGGGCAGGCCGAAGGTTTCGCGGCCCTTGGCGTAGTCCCACGCCTCGTCGAGCGAGACACGCGCCACACCCAGGCACTGTAAGCCAATGAGCGCGCGGCTGTAGTCAAAGCCCTGCATCACCTGGATGAAGCCCATGCCCTCGTCGCCCAGCATGTGATCGGCGGGCACACGCACGCCGTCGAAAAAGATGGAGCCCCGGCCCACGGCGCGCGTGCCCACGTCGTCGAACGCGGTGCGCGTGATGCCCGGCAAATCCATGGGCACCAGGAAGGCGCTGATGCCTTTGGCCCCCGACTCGGGCGTGCCCGTGCGGGCAAACACCACGGCCACGTCGGACTGGTCGGCCAGCGAGATGGACGTTTTTTCGCCGGTGATGACGAAGTGGTCACCATCGGCGGTGGTTTCGCGCACGGCCTTGAGCTTCAGGCGGGCCGCGTCCGATCCGGCGCTGGGCTCGGTCAGGGCAATGGCCACCAACTTGTCGCCCGCCAGGATGGGCTTGAGCCAGCGTTCCTTCAGCGCATCACTGGCGTGTGTGGCCAGGATCTGCCCGCACAGGGAGGTCAGCAGGTTGACGTACGACACGTTGAAGTCGCCATAGGCAATTTGCTCCAGCAGCAGGCCGCTGGTCACGCAATCCAACCCCATGCCGCCCCAGGCCTCGGGCAGCTCGGGGCCCAGCAGGCCCATGTCGCCCATTTGTTTGATGACAGCACGGTCGATGCGGCCTGACTTGTCGCCTGCCTGGTAACCGGGGGTCAGGACTTGCCGGGCAAACCGCCGGGCGCTGTCGACCAGCGCTTGTTGATCGTCACTCAGACTGAAATCCATGGGTGTCTCCAGATGGGGGGATGTCGCTCGATTGCGAAAACCGTATTTGCGTCAATACATTGACATAAATAGTAAATCAAGAACATCCAACCGCACAAGCGCTATCTCAGCACGATCACGCTACGCCTCTGGCAAAAGTAAACAATAAAACACCTTTCATTGCTTTGTTTTATTGATAACTCTGCTATCACACAGCAAATGATACGGGTCTTCACCAATAGGGAAACTACTGATTATTTTGGTGCGATGCAGCATGCTTTTTTTCTTGTGTTTTCGTTTTTATGACAATACATTGTCGTTATTGCGTGATCAGACGGGCAAACCCATGCACGCAAAACAGACCCAGAAGCCGCCCCATCCCGAGGTATTGACATGAACTTTGACCCTGTATTGATTGCCCCCCGCCTGGCCGCCATGAAGCAGGCCGGCCTGTGGAAAGACCAGACCGTCCTGCACGCCATGGCACAGGCCCTGCGCAGCTGCCCCGACAAAACTGCGGTGGTGGCGTACCGCAGCGACCGCCCTGCGCCCGTGCGCCTGAGCTACCGCGAGCTGGATGCCCGTGCCGTGCGCATTGCCGCGTCGCTCCAGGCCATGGGTGTGGGCCACGCCGACGTGGTGAGCTTCCAGCTGCCCAACTGGTGGGAGTTCATTGCCCTGTCGCTGGCCTGTGCCCGCCTGGGCGCGGTGGCCAACCCGGTCATGCCCATCTTTCGCCAGCGCGAACTCAAGTTCATGCTCGACTTTGGCGATGCCAAGGTGCTGGTGGTGCCCAAGCTCTACAAAGGGTTTGACCACGAGGCCATGGCGCGTGAACTGCTGCCACAACTCAACTGCACCCCCCAACTGGTGGTGGTGGACGGCACCGGGCCCGACAGCTTCGAGCAGGCCTTGCTGGGCAGCGACGCACCGGCCCTGACCACTGAACCTGCACTGACCGCAGACGATGTGCTGCTGCTCATGTACACCTCGGGCACCACCGGCGAGCCCAAGGGCGTGATGCACACCTCCAACACGCTGTTTGCCAACCTGAACGCCTTCATCCAGGCCTATGCCCTGGGCCAACAGGACGTGATCCTGGGCGCGTCGCCCATGGCGCACCTGACCGGGTTCGGCTACCTGGCCATGATCCCGCTGCTGCTCAACGCCACCACGGTGCTGCAAGACATCTGGGAGCCGCGCCAGGCGCTGGAGCTGATCCGCGACGAAGGCATCACCTTCAGCATGGCCTCCAGCCCCTTCGTGGCCGACCTGTGCGCTGCGGCCGAAGCCGGCGGCCCGGTGTCGTCGGCATTTGCCAACTTCTGCTGCGCGGGTGCACCCATTCCGCCGGTGCTGATTGACCGCGCACACAAGGTGCTGGGCCTGCGCGTCAGCTCGGCCTGGGGCATGACCGAATGCGGGGCCGTCACGGTGACCGAACCCGCGCGCGCGCTGCAAAAGTCAGGCTCGACCGACGGACGCCCCCTGCCCGGCATCGAGCTGAAGGTGGTGGACCACGACGGCGCCACCCTGCCCACCGGGCAGACCGGCAAGCTGTTCGTGCGCGGCGCTTCGCTGTTCGGCGGCTACCTGAAGCGCGCACACCTGAACGCCACCGATGCCGACGGCTGGTTCGACACCGGCGACCTGGCCTTTCTGGACGCAGAGGGCTACGTGCGCATCAACGGCCGCAGCAAAGACATCATCATCCGTGGCGGCGAAAACATCCCGGTCATGGAGATCGAAAACCTGCTGTACAAGCACCCCGCCGTGGCCATGGTGGCCATCGTGGGCTACCCCGATGCCCGCCTGGGCGAGCGCGCCTGCGCTTTCATCACCACCAAGCCGGGCATGGACTTTTCCATTGAAGAGATGTCGCGCTACCTGACCGAAAATCAGGTAACGAAGCAATACCACCCCGAGAGGCTGGAGCTGATGACCGACCTGCCCAAAACCCCCAGCGGCAAGCTGCAAAAGTTCAAGCTGCGCGAGGTGGCCCAAAGCTACGGAACGGCTGCCGCATGAGCGCCCCCGCCTCTGAATCGGCATCCGCCGAACCGCTGGTGCTGGCCGACACCACGGGGCGCGTGCGCCTGCTGCGCCTGAACCGCCCCGCCCAGCTCAACGCACTGAACGACGCGCTGATGGACGCGCTGGGCGCCGAGCTGCTGAAGGCCGACGCCGACCCGCAAGTAGGTGCCATCGTCATCACCGGCAGCGACAAGGCGTTTGCCGCCGGGGCCGACATCGCCGCCATGACCGACTGGCGCTACCAGGACGTGGTGGCCAACCAGTTCATCACCCGCAACTGGGAAACCATCCGCCGCGTGCGCAAGCCCGTGATCGCTGCCGTGGCGGGGTTTGCCATGGGTGGCGGTTGCGAGCTGGCACTGGCATGCGACATCATCATCGCGGCAGACAGTGCGCGTTTTGCGCTGCCCGAGGTCAAGCTGGCCATGCTGCCCGGCGCGGGTGGCACACAGCGCCTGCCACGCGCCATTGGCAAAGCCAAGGCCATGGACATGTGCCTGTCAGCCCGCATGCTGGACGCCGCCGAGGCCGACCGTTACGGCCTGGTGTCACGCGTGGTGCCCGATGCCGAGCTGCTGCCCCAGGCCATGGCGCTGGCCACGAACATTGCCAGCTTCTCGATGCCCGCCGTGGCCGCCATCAAGGACGCGGTGAACCGCGCTTACGAAAGCTCGCTGGCAGAAGGCATCACCTACGAGCGCCAGCAGCTGTACGCACGCTTCGCCACCGACGACGCACACGAGGGCCTGGCCGCCTTCGTGGCCAAGCGCAAGCCGGTGTTCAGGCACGCCTGAACTCATCGGTCCAACTCATCGGCCCAGTGCGGGCGCTTAAAATTTAAAGCTTTTTGGCCCTTACCGCTTGATTGACGGATATTGTTTGCTATGCATTCAGGCATGCCTGTGTTTGCCCACAGAACCACCGGCCACACCTTGGCCAGTGCTCACAACCCCAACTCACTCAACCCCGGATGGTCATCGGGTCGCCGCCCGAGTGGCCAGTGGAACAGGCGTTCAGCTTCGGCGATGGGCATGTCGTTGATGCTGGCAAAGCGGTGGGCCATGTAGCCCTCTGGCGTGAAGGCCCAGTTTTCGTTGCCATACGAGCGGTACCACTGGCCCGCATCGTCGTGCCACTCGTAGGCAAAGCGCACGGCAATGCGGTGGTCAGCGCACGCCCACAGCTCTTTGATGAGGCGGTAGTCCAGCTCTTTGGCCCATTTGCGGGCCAGAAACTGGCGCACCTGTTCGCGCCCCACGGGGAAGTCCGTGCGGTTGCGCCAGCGGGTGTCTTCGGTGTAGACCAGCGCCACGCGGTCAGGGTCGCGCGAATTCCAGGCGTCTTCGGCCAAGCGCACCTTCTGGGCGGCGGTGTCGGGGGTGAACGGGGGCAGGG
>JAVBXK010000047.1 GCA_030824555.1 bacterium | reverse complement strand
TGGTGGGGGTGGGGGCGGCAGGTCCTCACCGCGCGTGAAATGCTTCAAATCCCAGCTTTTGTTTGGTCCAAACTGAGCATATACAGACGCTTTGTGACCCGGCGTGAAACGAACTGGAACCGTGCTGACCGCGAGTAATGGTCACTCGGATCGTGTGAAGGTGGTTTTACTGCAATGCTGGCGGCAACGTCGCAGCTCGGGTGCGCTGGTCGGCACCTGGTAAATTTTCGAAACTGTATTCAAGCCCGACGCGCCATACGTTTTGGTGCGCTGTTTGTGTGGCTCTGCGGACCCGGCTCTCGCGACCGGCTTCCAAAAACAGGTTCACCCCTCGGGTCACGTTGTACTGCGCCCGCAAAGATAACCGGGATGCATCCGGATTGCTCAGCACCTGCGAAGGCGCATCTGCGAAGAGTTCATCGCGTTGCGATTCTTTTTGCCACTGCAGCGCAAACGTGGCTTTCGGGCTTGGGGTGTAAGTCAGCCCCAAACCTGAACCGCGTGCAATGCTGTATGCAATGGCTGTCTCGGATGTCTGTACGGGCTGCCGCCACAATTGAGCATCGACACGCAGCATCGGCGACAGTGTGTGGGCTACAGCAAGCCGGTACAGGGCGAGCCGTGGACTTGACGTGTCATCGTTTGCATACCGCCGTTGGCGGCTGGTGAGGCGCAGCGTGGCCTGGGTTTTGATGCTGTAGACCCACAGCAGTTCCAGGAAGACATCCGTGTTGCGCTCTTGCGGGCCGATGGTCAGGTCTGGTTGGAGCCTGCGAGGGTATGTTGTGCGGGTCTGAGACAACCCTACTTGGGCGGTGCTGCCGGTGGTTGACCGGTACAGTGCAGCCGCCGTTGAGCTGGATTGTTCTGCATCCAAACGTCCGTGGACGGGTTGATCCTGATACGCAATGCGGGATGAGGCCAACTGAAGAGGGAACTCGATGGAAGGGGTGGCCTTGAGGGTCAGGGTGGCACTGCGCCAATCCCGTGTCGCCAAGTCCAGATTGCTGTAGAACTCGTCAAATGCATACGCAGACTTTGTATGACCGATGGCAACCTGGCCCGTCGCAAAGTCGCTGAAACGCCAGGCCAGCTGGGCGGTATGCTCCGCAGGTTGGTGATCCAGCGCATCAGTGTGGCTGTAAGTCTGTTGCG
This sequence comes from bacterium, assembly GCA_030824555.1. GTDB lineage: Bacteria > Pseudomonadota > Gammaproteobacteria > Burkholderiales > Burkholderiaceae_C > UBA2334. Next base: position 73,567 of record JAVBXK010000047.1, on the reverse strand, counting down.
ACAGTCGACTGGTCAAGATCAGACGTGTGGTGTCCGAGCCCAAAGGTATGCCCACACCCACCAATACAGCGTTCAGGCGAGCGCCCGTTGCGGTGACGGGTTGTTGGGCGGGGGCAGGTGTTTCTGAACCGGCTTCGACTGTGGGCAATGCCACGGCATCGTTGCGAAACAGGTTGCTGTTGTGCCCCAAACTGGTTTCCAACTTCAAGGACAAGTCGATTGTTGCTTGCGCGTGCCCCCATGTGGCCAGCAGCCAGCAAACGGGTATCCAGCGCCACGCGGCCAGTGCAACCTGGCGTCCGAATACGACCACTTGGTGTGCGCGGGTGAGCGTGGTGTGGTGTCTTTTCATGGCGAGGTGATTTCGAACCACAAAGCGGCCTGGTCTGGGCTGGTGTTGAGTGTCAGCTCGAACCCGTCTGTGGTGCGTACAACGGATCGCTGTGGCAATGCGGTGCTGCGGATGCCGGTGGCACCCAGAGGGTACACCGTCAATACCGGCTGGTTTGATCGAAGCCTGATGACCGCAGGTTTACGTTCCATCCAAAGGGGCAGTGTGGCTTGGCGTGGTCCCGAGAGTTGTCCGGGTGGAGTGGAGGGTGCCTCCAGTGTCCACCAGCTCCTGTCCCCAGCGTAGGGAACGAGTTGTTGTGGCTGAGCGGGCTGCTTGCCGGGCACGGATCCCATGATTCGCGTCGGAATGGAAAGCAGCATGTGCTTGGAACTCGCGATGGGGACGCCATCGAGTGTGTGGAGCAGCATGCTGATAGATTCAGTCGGGTCACCGGGCGTACCCACCCAGGCCAAGTCACTGGTACGAGCCTGAGCACCTGTCCCTAGCTCACCAAACACCGCGCTGACAGCGGGTGAAGACACGAGCAGCAACCGGTCCTCTTTCAGATGCCGCAACGGGCCGGTTTTCTTGGGCTGCGTACCCACCGGCCCAGTTGCATCGCTGTTCACGATACGTTGGGTCAATGCCAGCTGGCCACCAAGCCTAAGTTGATTTCCAAGGTATCGCTCCCAAGCATCGGGGCGACGATCCAGTGCTGCCGCTGCATACCAGTTTGCGGGGTGCGATACGGCATGCGTCTGACCTTCGAGCGGCAGGATAGACTGTGTGCGAAATATGCGCGCAGCCAGTCCGACCATGGCGGTTTTGGGCCAATCGCCCTGCAAATTGAAATTATTCGGTGACATGCGGTCTGGTTTGCCATCGGCATAGTCGAAAAAGTAGAGTCCATCCCAATCCTGTAGCGCAGCCACGGTGGCCGTGATGGGCAGAATTTCTTGCCCCAACTTGTTCGGATAGGGTTGGTTGAACTCACTCACCACGAATGGCCGACGCTTGTCGCGGTAGAGCGACAGCGCCAACAGATCGTCCACGCCTCCTTCCGATGCATATGTGTTGCGGATGCGCCAGTTCGTGTCTGACCACGCGTTGCCTGGAAAGACTGGGTGGTCGACGTAAAAATGCGCATCCACGTAGTCCATGGACCTGTGCGAATCAAAATTCAAGGGCGCCCCGAAATTGACTTGTGTGCCCGTGACCGGCAGTGTGGCGCGGGTGGCTTCATGCACCACTTGGCGCATGGTTTCCACGAAATGTTGATCGATTTCAGCAATGAACCGCAGCGTATCCAGTACCTTGGGATGCCCTTTGTTCGAGTTTGCCGCATCGGTCGTGGGTTGCCCCAGTTGTGTTTTGACTGTCTGAAGCCATGCACTGCCTTTTTGCTTGAGCTTGAGTAACAAGCCACTTTGAAGTCCGTGCTGAATTGCTTCTGCCTGAACCGGCGTCAGCATGCGACCTGCTTCCTTGCCACATGTGTTCCACGCAAGACAAGCTTTGTCGAGTGATCCGTACTGCCTGGTCACCCATGCGAGCCATTGCTTGTCAAGTTCAGTGAGGTAGGCGCCTTTGATGTGCTCGGTCCAGTGATGCTGATTCCAGTGAAGCCATGACCCAGCCAATGACGATTCGTTGATGATTTCAACCTGAGCCAAAATCGGGTCGTGCTTGAGTTGAAGCCCGCTCAGCAACCGCTGGGCATACAACTTTTGCAGCTCAACCATTTTGGGAAAGAAAACATGCACAGGGGAACCGTAGGCTGGGGCCGTACCCGCGTTGTCCAGTGCTGGCACCCCGTCGATGGCAGGTCTGAATGCGTAACCCACCATCAGGTTCAAGTTGATGTAGATGCCTTGCTTTCGCAGTTCTGCAATGAACAGCCTCAGTCGTTCGACAGCGCCTGCGTGCAGGGTGGGGTAAGGGCCGGTTGTCAGACTGCTGCGGAATTGATTGGCTTCGCCTGTCGGCCATGTGTCCAAGTGATGCAGGCGCACGGCGTTGAATCCCAGGCTGCGCAACGTGACCGCAGTCTCGCTGGCGCGTTCAGGAGCGGGGAACACGGCATCAAACGTCAAGTTCACCCCGAACAGCCGGATGCGTTCGTCGTCTGGCGTGCCCGGTTTCAGGTCCGCCCCGACCTTGAAAAAGTGAGGCCCCACGACGGCAACCGAATCCGCCGGGGCAATCGGCTTGTTCAAATAGCTGTGGTCAGCGGCTTGAACGAATTTGCCCCAGACAGGACTGAACGGGATGACTGTCTGGGCCGATGCTCGGGTGGTCATGCCCAGCCCAAGGCCAAGGCCAAGAAGCATCATGCCCAGAGCGCATACCAGAAAGTGGTGTATTGATCCGTGCGTGAAGACATGGCGCGCAGGGGTCACGGCTGTCCTCAATCTTTGTATGGCTGGGCGACACCCAATCGCCCAAGCCATTGCCTGATCCGTCCCACGGACGGGTCAAAAGAGTCTGGCACGGTATTGAAGAACGTACCCAGTACTTTGACGGAGGCAGTCTCCATGTCTCTGTAGGCGGCTCGGAGGCTTTCAGCCGTTGTCTGGTCTTTGCGGCATACAAGAATGGCATTGCCAGCCTGGGGGGCAATGATTTGTGCATCTGCACCCACACGGGTTGGGGGCGTGTCTATGATGATTACCTTGACCTCTGACTTGAAGTTTTCCAACAAATCGGACAGGTTGGGCGCGTTCAGGATTTCACTTGGGTTCGGTGGTTTTGGTCCGGAGGGAATCACACTCAGGTGGTTGGTGATGGAGTGCGACAGGTCCAACGTCGGCAGCGTGCGCCCGGCGAGCATCGTGGACAAACCGGTTTTATTGGAAACGTCAAACAATTGATGCAACGCAGGTTTTCGCAGGTTGGCATCAATCAGCAGCGTTTTCAAGTTCAACTGAGCGAATGCAATGGCCAAGCTGGCGCTCAGGTGGCTTTTGCCTTCTCTGGAGTTCGGACTGATCAATGCAATGACCAGACACGGGTTGTCTCCGGCACGAAGCAAGATTTCTGATCTGAATCGCCTGATGGCTTCGGCCTGTGCACTGTATGGACTGTGAGAAATCAGCAACCGGCTGCTGATTTTTTTCTTGCTGCCAGCGCCATGCTTGGCAATCGTCTGGTAGTTGAATTGCTGTGCAAGCACTTCATGCACGTCTTCTTCACTCAGCAACCCAAGCTTGATGGCCGCCTCTCCGAACCGAATCCTGCGGCGTTGCTGCAGCTGAATGATCCGAATCACCTCATCTTGTGTCAGCTTGTTGGCATTGACAAACGCCTGGCCCATGCGACCAACCAAATCGTCTGGTCCCGGCGTGGCCACCAATTTCTCATCTGTGACCGTGGACATGGCCTCACTGTCACCGAACTGGCTGTTGTAACGCGATGCGTCCAAATCGCCATCGCCCGTTTCAAATATGGGTGAATTGGGTGTTTGTCCGCGAGTGGTCTGGGTGGGCTGATTCACGATGCAGCCCCCAGAACAGGCACCGGCAAGCTCGCCTGCAGATCTTCCACGCAGCGCATGCGCCGGTAACTGAGTTCAAGCAAAAGAGCGATGAGCAGGCCGAGAAACAGTCCGCCCGGTATGCTGACCAATACGTTGTTCACGATATTGGGTTTTGCATGCCGAACGGGTTTTTCTGCCCATTGCAAAACGGCAATCGTGGGGCTGGTGACGTTGCTCTGGATCAAAATTTCGTCGTAGCGGGCCACGGCTGAGTTGTAAACCTGCTGGGCGCTGGTCAACTGGCGCTGGAATGACGCAATCACATCACGGTGCTTTTTCATTTCAAGCAACTGTTGTTGGCGTCCCGCAATTTCTGACTGAATGCGGGCGGTTTGGTCGGCAAAGCGCTTTTCTTCCTGCTCGATGGACTGCAATGCACTGGATGAAGCCCTGTCAAGCTGGGCCAGCAAGGCAGCACGGTCGTTTTCCAATGACCTGTACCGAGGGTGGTTGGGCCCCAGTACCCCCGCCGCTTCTGACAGCCTGCCCTCCACGTCGATCAGGCGCAACTTCACATCGCGTACGCCTTCCTGGCGTGAAATGTCAGGGATGTCGTAAGCCTTGGTGCCGTTGGCCAGCAACGACTGGATGGAGCGGCGGCGGGTCGTGGCTTCTGACTGCGATGCCTGAATGGTCAGCAGCCGTGTGTTCAGGTCGCTGAACTGGCGCGATCCGGTGTCCAGCCGTTCATCGGCATCGACGATGCCTTCTTTTTGCTGGTAGGCGGTGATTTCACGTTGAATGCGGTCAACTTCAGTCTGCAGCGCAACGAGTTGCCTGCTGTACTGTTCCTGACGGGTTTTGGCCGGAGCAGAGTGAATTTTGTTGTTGATCTCCATGTAGCCCTTGATGGCCGCATTCAACGCATCGCGGGCAAACGCCGGATCTTTGGACGAATACTGGATGTCCAGCACCCGACTGTTTCGTTTGGGCACCACCTGCAATTCGGCAACGATGGCCTTGAGGAGACCGCTGCGCAAAATGGCCTCGCCTTTCTGGGCAATCAATTCCTTTATGGAGGGTTGCTCCATTGCCCGCGTGGCGTCGATGACGTAGCGCGCCACATCGTCACTTTTCAGGATGTCGATCTGCGTGGCCATGTAGCTTTCGTCCTGCATGGCCGAGAACTGGCGACCCACAATGGGGTCGGCACCACGGTACTCAATGTAAATTTCAGCCGTTGCCGTGTAGGTTTTGGGGAGCAGCAACGACGCCGCCACGGCCGCCGCAATGGTGCTTGCCGACACGACGCCAATCAACACTTTGCGTGCGGCCAGCATGGCCCCTATCTGAACCAGTGAAATGCCCGGATCATGAGAATGGGTTTGCATGCGATTCCAATCTGGGCGGGTGTCAGAACAGGCGTTCGTCGACGTAAATCACGTCGTCGGGCTCGATGGTCATGGGCAATTCCGCGCGAATCTCACGCAGAACCTTCTGAGCGTCCAGCCTGTGCACCTTGATTCTCCCTTTCGAACCGCGCTCACTGACGCCGCCACTGAGCGCCAATGCCTTCATGATGTTCAGTCCCTGTTCCATTGGGTAAGCGCCCGGCCTGCGGACCTCGCCGTGAATGTAGAACAGCTTTTGTACAGCCACGTAAACCACGTCATCGTTGACCAGAGGGGCATCCAGCCTGCCTCGAAATTGGGCGCCCGCTGTGTCGAGCTGGATGCTGATTTCCTCCCGTACGCTGTCACCCGAGACGGTGGTGGGGGACTTGCGCAACACCAGAATCGACTTGTCGGCACGTTGCGTCAGGCCACCCGCCGTGGCCAGGGCCTCCAGCACGGTCATCTTGCCCTGGATGGGATAGCGCCCCGGGCGCTGTACCTCTCCGATCACCGAGACCAGCTGGCTGCGCAATTGCCGAATTTGTACCGAAACACCCGGATTTTGCAGGTAACCACCGTCTTTCAAGCGCTTGGCCACCATGGTTTCAAGCTGTGCGGCCGACATGTTCAGCACATTCAGTGTACCGATCAGCGGCACCATGATGCTGCCTGATTCGCCTACTGTCACCTCGGCTGACAGGTCTGGCTGACCAAACACGGTGATGGCAATCTGGTCGCCCACACCCAGCGGCGGCTGGCCGTCGCGGGCTAAGAGTGCATCGTTGACAGGTTTGACGGCTTCGGTACGCGGTGCCACGGCCATTGCCACGGCAAGGTCTGGCACGGTTGCCAGTTCGGTTGACAGCTTCAGTTTCAGTTCTTGTGCAGGACTGTTGCCCGTGGTCAACGCCAGCAACACGCACAACGCGGCGTGGGTCCACAGGGTGATGGGCCGACGTTGGGTATGGCGTGATGACATGGCGCGCATGTGGGCGTGTGGGGGTCGATGTGTAACAAATGTTTGCTGACCGGGCATTCTAGGTTCGTTTGTGCCGCTCAAAGTCGCAAAACGCGCTGACTTGGCAATGCGTGCAGTCTGGCTGCCGTGCTTTGCACACATACCGCCCGTGCAGAATCAGCCAGTGGTGTGCGTCCACTTGGTAAGCGGGTGGCACCCGCTTCAGCAAACCCAGCTCCACGGCCAGCGGTGTTTTGCCCGGCGCCAGCCCCGTCCGGTTGCTGACCCTGAATATGTGTGTGTCCACCGCCATGGTCGGTTCGCCGAACGCGCTGTTCAGCACCACATTGGCGGTTTTGCGGCCCACGCCGGGCAGTGCCTCCAGTGCTTCGCGGGTGCGCGGCACCTGGCCGCCATGCTGCGCCACCAGCATTTGGCAGGTTTGCAGCAGGTGTTTGGCCTTGCTGTGGAACAGACCGATGGTTTTGATGTGCGCTTCCACGCCTTCAGTGCCCAATGCCAGCATGCGTTGCGGCGTGTTGGCCACCGCAAACAGCCCACGGGTGGCCTTGTTCACGCTCACGTCGGTGGCCTGGGCCGACAGCAGCACTGCCGTCAGCAGCTCGAAAACCGATGTGTAGACCAACTCCGTCACCGGTTGGGGGTTGGCAGCGGCCAGTGTGGCGAAGAAGGGTGCGATATGCTCTTTTTTCATGGCTCGGCAGTGTCTCAAAAAAATGACCTGCCCGTTGTCACAATGTGGCTTTGCCGCGCGCGCATGCGCCTTTGAAACCTCGCCAGCACGAAAGCACCCCTCACATGCAATTTGCCGACCGTCTCGACAACGTAGAAACCTCCGCCATCCGCGAGCTGTTCAAGCTGCTGGGCAAGCCCGGTATCATCAGTTTTGCCGGTGGTTTCCCCGACTCGGCCCTGTTCGACGTGGACGGCATCCGTGAAGCCACCCTGGCCGCGTTGGCGCAGGAGCCCGGCGCAGCCTTGCAATATGGCGCTACCGAGGGCTACAACCCGCTGCGCGAGCAGCTGGCCGCGTTCATGGCCGCCAAAGGCACCCAAGACCTGACGCCCGAGCAGCTCATCGTCACCACAGGCAGCCAGCAAGCGCTGGACCTGCTGGGCAAAACCATGATTTCACCCGGCGACAAGGTCATTGTCGAAGGCCCCACCTTCCTGGCCACCATCCAGTGCTTCAGGTTGTACGGTGCCGAGCTGATTTCTGCCCCCATTGATGCCAACGGTGTCGACACCGACGCCTTGGCCGCGCTGATGGCCGAGCACAAGCCCAAGCTGGTGTACCTGATCCCCACCTTTGGCAACCCCAGCGGCGCCACCCTGAGCCTGGAGCGGCGCAAAAAAGTGCTGGAACTGGCCGTGCAGCACCAGACCCTGGTGGTGGAAGACGACCCCTACGGCGACCTGTACTTTAGCGAAGCCCCGCCGCCCAGCCTGCTGGCCCTGAGCGCCAGCGTACCCGGCAGCCGCGAGTGGCTGGCGCACTGCGGCAGTTTGAGCAAAGTCCTGTCGCCCGGCCTGCGTGTGGGCTGGATGATTGCCCCACCCGAACTGCTGGCCAAAGCCACCATGTGCAAGCAGTTTTCAGACGCCCACACCAGCACCTTTGCCCAGGCCACCGCCGCGCAATACCTGAAAGCCGGGCGCATGCCCGCCACGCTGGCCCACGTGCGCAAGGTGTACGCCAGCCGTGCCAAAACCATGGGTGACGCTTTGCGCACCGAGCTGGGCGATGCCATCAGCTTCGTCCAACCTCAAGGCGGCCTGTTCGTCTGGGCCAAACTGACTGGCGCGGGCGGTGCGGTGGCCGACGGTGGTGTGCTGGCCAAACGGGCCATCGAGCAAAACGTGGCGTTCGTACCAGGTGCCCCGTTTTTTGCCAGCAACCCTGACCACGCCACGCTGCGCCTCAGTTTTGCCACCGTCGGTGAAGACAAAATCCTCGAAGGCGTGGGCCGCCTGGCCAAAGCCGTTCGCAACTGAACGCACCCATCAGACAAGGACACACCACCATGCGAGGCAACTTTGGCGCCATTGCCCTGATTTTTCTGGGCACCTTCTTCCTGCTGTCCAACCTGAACCTCATCAACATCAGTCTGATCGAGGTGTTCCGCATCTGGTGGCCTGCCATCCTGATTGCGGTCGGTGTCAGCATGTTTTTTGCCAACCGCGAGCGCAAAGACAAAGACTGATGCGTTTTTGAAGCGGCTTCACTGAGCCTGCGCCCACCACAGCCTGGCGCGCATGCCCCATTCTGTGGTGTAGCCCGTGGTGACACTGCTGACCGTGTGCCTGCGGGGTCGATCAGCACCCACGCGGGCACCACTGCCAGGCCATAGGTTTGGGCCACGGTGCCGTCTGCGTCCACCGCAGCCACCCAGGGCAGCTGCCGCTGGGTCATCACCTGCGCCACCTTGGCCACACCGTTCGAATGCGAAGACACTGCGTTGCAATGAGGGGTATCAGGCGGCCCGGTTGACTCAAGGGGCTCTCGGTGTCAGTACGAATTGCTGTTGCGGCTGTTCAACTGCGCTGATCGCATGAAGTACCGACCAAATGCCCAGAGTACTGCCAAGCAGAGATCCCAAATCCGTTGGAATGCGATGCCAACCAGCAACGCAAGTGCGAGCAGGAAGGCCACGTTGTCTACACCGATCCACTGCGGTATGCGCTTGAGCACCGTCATGTGACTGATGAAGATGAACAGAGATGCAGAAGCCACGGTGACCAGCACAGATCTCAATACGTGGTGCATGCTGATTCGCTCGATCCAGATCAGTGCAATGCTGCCTGCATACAGGAGTGGGGCGTTCAGACCCAATGCGACCGCATGCGGGTGCAGCGCAGGGATCTGAGTTGAAATGGCAAGCAAGGCAATCAGCATGGTTGTGCCCAGTTTGAGCGTCGCGGTTTGCGACAGCGCAATCAGCATCCCCAAGACCAGAAGCCATAACCACTTGAACGGCGAGACCCCACTGGCACCCATTAGGCCATCGCCTATGCCCCCAATCGCCTGAAAGCCCGCCAGCACAAGACACAGGATCAACAGCACGAGGCAGGACCGATAGTCCCTTGAATTCGTTTCACCTTGCTGCTCCGTTGAGTCATTGGTCCCCCACCACAAGGAGATCAGGCCTAGCACCAGTATGTTTGCTGCAAGTACGTCTAGAAACCAAAATCCAATGACGGGGGTGCGCGGATCAGGAAAAAACGTACCCATCATGACGAAATTGGGCAACCAGAAGTCTCGCATGTTGAACATTACCAGCCCAAAATGCCAGACTATCGCTGGGGCAGAGAAGAGCAGTATGTAGTGCCAGATTGGCCAGGTGCTTTGCCTCAGGAGTATGTTGGGCCGCTGGAATCGAGCAAAGCTGATGCCTGCAATGGCAAACATCAAAGACGTGGCGGTGAAGGGTATGAGGGTGATGTGTTCGCAAACCACCAGCATGATGGAGAGGGCCCGCAAGGGAATCGAAATTTCTACCGTCGTTCCTGGCCGCGTACTTTTCGATTGCGCCGACACTTTTCCCCCTGGTCCGACCAGTTGGTTCAAGGGTAAGGTGTCCCAATTTTCGGGTAGATAGCCCAACTGGTCTTCTATGACCATGGACACGCGGATATGGGACAGCGAATCACCACCCAGTTCGATGAAAGAATGGCTGACGTCGGTTACCAGGCTACCTGTTGCATCTCTGATTTCCTGCAAGATGCGGACCAGACGGGGGTCGTGCTCGGCACTGGCGGCATCTGAACCAGCGGATTCAGTGAGGGCACCCAGCGGCGAAAAGCGGCCAAACAGCCAAGGAGCCAAGCGTCCAAGGTCGCTTCTGAGCTCATCCTCGGACGACAATGGACCCATGACATCAACCGGTGGCGATTGCTGCAGTCGATTCAGCAAACCCTGGCGGTCTGTTTTTCCGTTTGGCAGCAGGGGCAGGCTGTCCAACCATACCCATTGTGCGGGCACCATGTGGCTTGGCAGCACGTCCGCCAGCGCCTTGCGCATGGCCTGTTCCTGTCCGGCACGCTTGGGCTCGCGGGTCACAACGAACGCGGCCAATGCGTTCTCGCCGTCTTTACGCTGGTGGGGCAGTACCACACAAGTTGCCACGCCCTGCAATGCAGATATGGCATGTGATACTTCAGCGAGTTCAATCCGAAAGCCCCGGATTTTGACCTGGTCGTCACTGCGCCCCTTGATGATCACAGCACCATCATCCCTGTACACCCCCAAGTCTCCTGTCAGGTAATAGGTGTCACCTGACTGGCTGGGGTGAGGCGCAGGCAGGTACTTCTGGCGTGTGGCGTCAGGATCACCCCAATATCCATTGGAGCGGAAGAAGGTGCGAACAGCGACCTGTCCGAGTTGCCCTGGCGTACACAGACGAGACGCCTCGTCCAGCACAAGGATTTGTACATCGTCAATTCCTCTGCCGATCGGCACGGGGTCGGCCTCATTTCGGTCAAGTACATGAAAAGCCATGGCTTGCGGCGTTTCTGTTGTGCCATAGAAGTTCACCAATCGGCCACGTGACAAGCACTGATGAACATCCCCAGCCAAGGCGCTTGCAATGGCATCTCCACCTGAAAACACAAACTTCAGATCGCTGTTTTTCCGAGCATCGGAACCGGCGCTGAATATTCTCAGCAGTTGTGGCGTCGCGTGCATGAACGTGATGTGTTCATCCTGTACCCAATTGAACAGACGCCGATGATCGGTGATGATGCCTTGATCTGGAATGACCAGCGTTGCCCCCAGCGAAAGGGGGACAAAGATGTCGCGCAGCACCGGGTCATGCCCGATACCGGACAGCATCGAAAAGCGATCCTGATCCGTTGGCGAAAATTCGCGGATGTAGAAATCAGTGAAGTGCCTCAACGGCCCATGCGGCGTGCAGATGCACTTGGGTAACCCCGTGCTCCCTGACGTGAACAAAAAATATGCGTCAGCATGGGTGTCAGGCGGCGCTGTTGTCAGGGGCTCTGCTCGTTCCAAATCGTCCACCATTTTGGCGTCTATGGACATTGACGGGCACGTGTCAGTGCCGTTTTCAACAGGATCCGTTGCAGTCCGTTCCACCCAAAGCGTCAAATGAGGCTGAATGGTCGCCAGTTGCTGGCCAATTTTGTGCGAGGGGTAGTTGCCATCGATCAAGGCGAACGCCTTGCCAGCCCGGCTACAAGCCAGAACGGCGAGCACAAAACTGGCAGTGCGCAGCCCCACGATGGCAACGCGTCCGTCCTCGGCGGTGCAAACCCGTTGAATTGCTGTAGCCAGTGCATTCACCCGGTCTAGCAGTCTTTCATATGTCCAATCCCCGGAACTGGTGACCAGTGCCGTGGACAGTGGGTGTGCTTGTGCAGCTTTCAGGAATGGGTCAATGATGGCGCCACGCTCGGTCATCTCGCGCAAAGGTGCCGAAGGTGAAGGAAGTTGCGCAGTGATGGGTTTCATGGGTTTCGCTCCAAATGCGCTGGCTTCATCAACTCCAGCAGCCGGTCCAGCCCGCCTTCGTTGATGGCCACGCGCGCCTGTTCGCGCACGGCGGGCTTGGCGTGGTAGGCCACCGACAGGCCTCCCGCGTCGGAGCAGGCGTGCATCATCGGCAGGTCGTTCGCGCCATCGCCCACCGCCATGCACTGCGACAGCGGTACGCCCAGCAGTGACGCCACTTCCAGCAGCGTGCGGCGCTTTTCGGCGCCGTCGCAAATGTCGCCCCAGGTCTGGTCGACCATGCGGCCGGTCAGCGTGCCGCAGTTGGGACCAGCGGCCACTTCCAGCACGTTGGAACGGGCAAAGTCCAGGCCCAGTCGGGCCTTGATGCGGTCGGTGAAAAACGTGAACCCGCCCGACACCAGCAGCACCTTCAAGCCCGCAGCCTGCAGGGCAGACACCAGCTTTTCAGCACCGGGGTTGAGTTGCAGCCGGTGGGTGTAGACCTCTTCCATGTGCGCAACGGTCACGCCTTTGAGCAAGGCCACGCGTTTGCGCAGGCTGTCTTTGTAGTCGGTGATTTCACCGCGCATGGCCGCCTCGGTGATGGCCGCCACCTCGGCTTTGCGGCCAGCGGCATCGGCAATTTCGTCCACACACTCGATGTTGATGAGCGTGGAATCCATGTCAAACGCGGCCAGCTTGTAGTCGCTCAAGCACAGCGGCGGGGTGACGCCCTGGACGACCAGGCCAGGTGCAGGCGTGAAAAGAGTGCTCATGTTTTGAATGCGAATTTTGTGAATGAAAAATTGCCTTGCCGCTTTGTAAACGGCGTTTTTTGCTATCTAAAAACCATCAATTTCAGTTGATTTAAAGATGCACGGATTGCCCCAATTGTCCACATTCAAACCATCGCGTCAGGCGACGCATGGCCACCGGCTCGGCTGCACGGCCCATACACGTCACATGCACGCCTGAACGGGCGCTGTGGCATCCTTTGCACATGGACAGCACGGCACCCCACACCCCGCCCACACGCAAGCGTACAACCCGCGCGGCCCAAAGCCCTGGCCGCACCGGCGAGGCGCTGGGCAGCTTTTGCGCCTGGGACGGCGACACCCTGGTGCTGAACGTGCTGGGCAAACCCGCTGCGTCGCGCGATGCCATTGGCAAACCCACCGGGCACCAGCTCAACATCAGCGTGACCGAACCCCCGGTGCGTGGCCGCGCCACCGACCACATGGTGCGTTACCTGGCCAACCGCTTTGGCGTGACGCCTGCCCACATCACCGTGGTGTTTGGCCGCTTCAACGTGAACAAGCAACTGCGCATCCACGCACCCCAAAAACTGCCGGCTGTGGTGGCCAAGCACTTGGGCGGGTAGGGGGCGCTGCGGTTTTTTCGTTGAATTTTCTATGCATAAGTGACCCTCACCGCTTGATCTGTATCGTTCGTTGCTATTCAAATATTCAGTATTTTTTCAAGGAAAACGGGCATGACCACCTTCCACAGCACCCGAGACGTGCGCGCAACGCCAGCGGCGGTGTTCGCCGCCATCCAAGACCCGGCACGCCTGGCCAAATGGTGGGGGCCCAATGGCTTTACCAACCGTTTTGCGGTGTTTGAATTCCAACCCGGTGGCAAATGGGTGTTCGACATGGTCGGCCCAGATGGCACGGTGTACCCCAACGAGTCCGTTTTTGAGCAGATCGAGGCCGACCGCCAGGTGGTCATCCGCCACGTTTGCCAGCCCCATTTCACACTCACCATCACGCTGGCACCGTCATCCACGGGCACCTTGGTGAACTGGTTGCAAGTGTTTGCCGATGCCGCCGTGGCCGAGGCGGTGCGGCACATCGTGGCGCCAGCCAACGAACAGAACCTTGACCGGCTGAGTGCTGAGGTGGCGACCGTTTGAGTGCTGCGGTGTTTGAGTGTGGCGGTGGCAACAGGCCACGCGCTGTGCCTTTGAGGGGCTGGGCATCTTTGGCGCAGACCCGCCCACAAGCGGACGGGGGCCAGTACTGACAGACGTGGGCCGTTGGTCAGCCCGTCACGTGGCACTCGCGCCGCAGCAGGGCCATGGCGTCTGTCAGTGCGTGGTCGTGGTCGCTTTGCAGGGTGGGCAGGGCCTCTTCAACGAAGTGGTTCCACAGGTGGGTGTAGTCGTCCTGGTGCGCCTCGGGCGCGTGACTTTGGATGTAAGGGCCCACACATTCGGGCTGGATGCCTGTTTTGCGGATTTTTCGCACCAAGGCTTTGGCACTTCTTTCGGTCAGCACGGTTTTGGGTGTTGCGCCTGCGGCCACGCACAAAAACAGGGTCAACAGCGAGCCGTCGTCCTGGTGCCCGCCGGTGGCCTTGTGCCAGGCGCTGGAAGCCGTGCGGTGAAAGTGGTCCACCTCGCTGACCATGTCTTCTATCCAGAAATACCGGTCCATGAACGCTGGCGTGTGGCTGAACAGCTTGCGGGCGGGCACGGTGGCGTCCAGAATTTTGGGCAGGTCGTTCAAAACCGACTGGCGCATGGCTTCCACCACTGGCCTGAAGCGTTCGGGCAGGTGTTTGGGCAGCGCGATGTGGGGTGCCGCAGGTGGTGCGGTGGTGCTGGCCGCAACAGATGCGCTGGCTGCGTCGGACGGCGCGGATGCGTGGGCAGCCTGGGCCGCTTGGACGATCTGGGTGGTTTTGGCGGCGCGGGTTGTTTGCGTGGCTTTGGCAGCGCCGGGCTCTGTGGGCGCGTACCGTTTGCGCAAAGCCAGCACCGTTTTTTCAAACGCCACCCAATCGGGCATGTCGGTGAGTTTGACGGTGGACACCAGCAGCGCCGTGCGAATGACGGCCTCGGCGTCTTTGCCTGCTTCGGCCAGCTCGCTTTCATCCAGCCCCAGCGTGTCGGCCAGCCAGATGGCGGCCTCCATCACCACGGCAACCTGGCTGCGCTGTGCCAGCTCCAGCTGGTAATCGGTCAGTGGGCGCAAGGCCCATTTGGCCAGTTGGGGGATGTGGTCGTTGGTGAAGCCGCCACGCTCGTTCATGCCGAAGTGGCTGGTTTGCGGCATGGCAATCAGGGCCTTCAGCATGTCAGAGCCACCTTTGGATCGCGATAAAAACGAGTGGTCGCGCAGCGACTCGGCTGCATGCTGCAGGTCGCCGCCGGTGCTGTGCTCCAGGTACAGGCTGACCAGGTTCAGCATGCGGTCTTTGGCTTTTTCAAGCTCGGGGCGCAAATACTCGCTGCCAAAGTAGCGCGCAATCTGCACCATGCCCTTGGGTGCATCGGTGTTCATGGCCTCGATTTTTTCGGACGGGATGATGCCGTGCTGCACCCCGTACACCAAAGCCTTTTCAAAAAACGAACGCGCGTCAAACAGCGAAACAGTGGACATGGCTCAACTACAGAAGGGGGCTGTCAAAGAGGTGATCAAAGCTGTGGTGACAAGGGCTGATCCAAGGGGCTCATCAAATGGCCGATTCTTCGTCCGATGCACGCGCTGCCGGGGTGGCTTTGCCCTGGTCGGTGTCGCGGGTGTCCACCTTGCCGTCGTCTTCCTCTGACTCATCGTCCTCATCCTGGCCCCGCATGAAGGCCTGAGCCCTTGAACGCAGCACCAGCAGCATTTCAATGAACAGGTCAGGGCACTGGTAGCGAAGAATCCACGCCAGCTCCATCCAGTCTTGATCGGCCACCTCGTCTTGCTCGACCACGGGCCTGACATAGGCCGAGGCCTGCAAATCGGCGCGTGACAGCATCTGTCCGTCGTCCAGCAGGGTGTCGAAACTGCCGCAGCGTGCAAATGACTCGATGCGTCCCCACTTCTCGACAAAGTAGTCAGCCACGGCGTCCACCCCCCCCTCCAGGTTGCCCAAGGCGTCCATGAACTCGACGGGGTCTGCTTCACTCCGAAAAATCACTGCGTTCATCATGCCGCGCAGGTGGGTGTGGCTCAGGTCTTTGTATTGCTTCTCCAGCACCACCGCGCGAGCAAACATCTCGGGCGTGACCAACAGATTCATGATGGACTCTTTGGAGCTGTCGTATTCCCGGATCACCGCCAGGATGTCTTTCGGAGGCAGTTGCTCCATCACCTCCATCAGCGCCTGATCGCCCTCTGCATCGGCAAGGGCCACCAGCGCCGATTCGGCGCCCACGATGTCGCCAGCGGCAATGAGGCTTTGGGTTTGGGCAATCAGGGCGAGGTGGTGATTCATGCGGGTTCTCGTGTCAGTCGTTTCAGTCGTGTCGTGGGACGCTGGCTGGTTGGTCGAACGGTTCAGGCCGTCTGGCGACCAGGGGGCGTGAAGGGCATTCAGCGGTTTTTGCGGTCAAAACCTTGTGCTTCCATCCAGTCTTCGCCGGCTTCTTCGCGGCGGCGGCGGTGGGCATCGGTTTCGTCTTCATCGTCGCCTTGTCCGTCACCGCCATCTGCCTGGTCACGATCGTCATCGTCCAGACCGTCATCGTTGTCGCTGTCGTCGTCATCACGGGCAACGGCCACGGGCTTGCCTGGTTTGCCGTACAGGTATTCAAGGCCAGCGGCCACCGTCAGCAGCCAGTCGCCCATGGGCTCTTTCAGCATCTCCTGGGCCAACGGCTGGGCCCAGGGCTTCAACACCACCACGTCAGCCAGGCTGTCCCATTCGGGCAGCTCGTCGGCCTCGCGGCTGACCAGGTTTTCCATCACGGCGGTCAGCTTGAATTGAAACGCCTGGTTGAACACCACGGCCACCATTTCGGGGGCAGTTTCAATCATCAGGCGCAAAAAATGCAGTTCTTTGCGCTTTTCGGCCAGCCGATGGCGCAACACGTCTTTGCCTTCGGAGTCAAACGTCAGGTCATCCAGTTCAGCCTGGTAGGCCGAAATCAGGTTGCCAAAAAAGGGGGAAATGCTCATGTCAGTACCGCCCGGCCGTTCCGAAGGTACAGACAGCCCCCTCGGGGGGCAGCGAACGAAGTGAGCGTGGGGGTTGTTTCATGTCAGGTTGTGTGGGAAATGGATGTGCTCACAGCACGGTCTTGATGTAGGTTTGCCAGATGTCGCGCGCGGTGTCCAGCGGGTCGTCCAGCAGGTTACGCCGTCGGTTGTCGTCATAGGCCTGGCGCTTTTGCGGGTCAGCCAACACGTCGTAAGCCTCTTGCACCGCCCGAAAGCGGGCGTTGGCATCGGCCGCTGTGTTGCGGTCGGGGTGGAAGAGGGCGGCCTTTTGGCGAAAGGCCTTTTTGATGTCGGCCAGCGACGCATCGCTGCCAAGCCCCAGGGCTGCGTAGTGGTCACTCATGGGTCATTCGGGTTTGGGTTATCGCGGGGGCGATTATGGCTGGCAGGGCAAACGCGGCCTGTTGCCACCGTAGATAGGCTGGGTGGTGCCGGGGCGCAGAGGCGGGCGACCCCAGCCAACGCGCTGCTGAGCCCATTGCAGCGCAGCTGCTTTTGCTCAGTATCCCTTGCGCAAACTGATGTCCACGCGGTTTCGCGCGGCTTCCAACAGTTCTTGCCATGTGCTGCGTTCGTTGGGTGGGCTGCCTTGGAGCACTTGAAACACCAGCAGCGGGTCCCCTTCGGACCAGTATTCGTCGCGCACGCCAATTTCAATGGCCTTGGGCAAGGCCTTGATTGAAGCGCCATGCAACGTCGTGGACACGGTGTGTTTGTTGCCGTGAAGCGTGATTCGTCCATCGGGGTCCAAGTCTATGAACCAATTGATGCCACCCTTGTCGTGAGTGCCTACTTCGCTGTACTTGCCTGAGAATCCCGCTGTTTTTCGCCACTTGGCAATCTGCCCGGCGAAGTCCAGGGAGCCTGCGTCTTTTTCTGCAGAAGCCGCCTGTGCGGCTTCTGCCTTGGCTTGGGCTTCAAGGGCAGCAGTGGCGGCATCCTGGGCTGCCTGCAAGGCTTGTGCTTTGTCTTGCTCTGCAAACTTGGTCAGTTTGTCTGCCCAAATGGTGAGTCGGCTGGCGAAGGCCTGAAAGCTTTTTGCCACAGGCTCAGGCAAACCCTGCAAGCGGACCACTGCGGTTGAGGCATTGACAATCGCTTCGGGCTCTGCGCCGAGCCCACCGGCAGCGTTGAAGACGATGTCAAAGGTGTTGATGGCCTGAGCCGCCGTGCGGCCGTCTGACGCGACCGGGGTGCGCACCACGGCTACCCGTAGCCCTGCGGCTGGCAGACGAATGTCTGAAACACCATCGTGATGTTGTTCAGTACCACCTTGCAAGGCCGTGACCTTCATGGTGCCGTGCTGTGCGCTGACCTTGATGCATTTGGCAGCTTGATGCATTTCCACTGAAAACGTGTGCGCTTCAAATCGCAAGCCCCCGGCAAACTCTACGGTACGGGTCGCCAGCAACTTGGCGTTTTGTTGCATATAGGTCCAGACCATCCAGCCGAGCGCTGCCAAGCCGACAATGAGCACAAGGAAAACCAACGCATTCATGTACAGCCCTTTCGACCGCGATACCCAACAGGCCCGCAGTGGAGGGCCACATAAAGTTCTGAGCCCGTTTCAACGAGCGGCCTGGGGCAGGCGCATCGTTAACCGCTACTCTTTCGCTTATAGCATGTCCCTGATGCCAGCCAATATGGGGGCGCAAAGTCGCGTATCGCGCGTGCCAGGTTGCGCAGCACGGCCTCGCGGATGAGGCCCTGGTGCTGGGGTGCTCAGTCGTACCAGTTTTCCACGCTCAAACCCGCCACGCGGTCGAACTCGCGCGTGTTGCGTGTGACCACGGCCAGGTTACGAGCCAGGGCAATGCTCGCAATCAGCGTGTCCACAGGGCCAATGGGCGTGCCTTGCGTTTCCTAATTGCGACCTGACCTTGGCTGCCTGCTCGGCGGCAGCCAGGTCAAACGGCCAGACGTCAAAACGGGTTTTGCCATGTCTAGCCTGGCCAGCTGGCTGCATGCGTTCTGCGCCTTGAAGGCCCCGGTCATCAGTTCCCACAACACGGGGGTGCAGAGCTTGATGTCCGCGTCTTTGCACTGCGCCATGCGCGCGCGTACGCCTCCCGCGTTTTTGAAGATATGAATGAGCGTGTGGGTGTCAAGCAAACGCGCCAAAACGTTCTCCTACCAAGACTCGCGGATGCCGGAGTGGCCGTGACCGACCGGGGGCTTCATCAACGTGGATATTCAGATTGAGAGCACGGGCAAGGCGGTGGATGTGGCGCATGGCCGCAGCACGATGTGCCACCTGCATGGAAGTAAGTTCTGATGCAAGCTGATGCGCATTGCTTGGCAGCTATAAACTGCTGAGAAAAAGGGCATCAGATGACACACAGCAGGGAGGCTGTCAGACCGCATGAGAACCGCCACAACCCGTGGCCAATGGTCATTTATGTGCCGCTCATCGTTGCGTTTGTGGCCCTGGCCGCAGCAGGGGCCTGGCCGTTGCCCGAGCTGGCATTCCGGTCCGACAACTCCCCGGTGTCTTGGCTGTCGAGCGCGCAGCTGTGGTCGCTGGCGGTGATCGCCATCCGTTTGGCGTTCGACCGCGCGTTGCCGCTTTCGCTGGGCCTGTGGCTGGTCATGGCCACCGCCGCGATGGCGTTTGACGAGCAGTTCATGCTCCACGAACAATGGAAACACGGCTGCACAGACTGGTTTGCCCAGTGCCGCTACGCATGGGTGCGTGAACTTCCCATGCTGGCCGTTGGCCTCGGCGGCATCGTGACCGCCCTGTGGCTGCATGTCAGCGTCCAGCCCGGCTGGGCACGCTGGCAGCTTTGGGCAGCCATTGGGACAGGCCTGTTTGCTCTGTCCATGGATGTGCTCCACGTGTCAGACGATCTGGCCGCTTACGAAGAAGGCTTTGAAGTGCTGGCAGAAGCTATCTTTGTCTCGTGCCTCCTGGGCTTGCGATCGCCGGAGCATGTGCATTGAACCTCCTGAAAGACCCCACATGAGACACCCGCCAACGACCCGCCCCCTGTGCCCCATCGTCGCCGCCACCCTGGCGCTGGGGTGCAGCCTGGCCCAGGCAGAAGAAGCCTGGGTACAGGGCTCGTGGGTGAATTTGCGCAACGCCGCCGGCCCATCGGCAACCGTCAAAGGGCAGCTGACCACCAACACACTGGTTCAGGTGGTGGCGCGTGAAGGTGAGTGGTGCGCCGTGCGCGTGGTCGGCGCACCAGCCGAGGGTTACCTGCATTGCAGCCTCATCGCGGCCGCACCGCTTTCCCTGGCTCACACAAAAGACCAGCCTGGACGTGCGTTCTGGATCGCCCCCTCAGCCGGACGGCTGATCGCCTATGGCGCTGTGTTGCGCAAGGGCGCGGCGTACCAACGCATGTATGACACGCTCAAAGATGGCGATACCGCCCGCATCCCCCCGCTGCCTGAATTCGATGCAGCCAAGCGACTGATGGCCAACGGTGTCATCCCAAGCGTGGACACCGAAATCAACCGGGGCAGCAGCGTTGCGCCAGAGGATATGGAGTTTTTCAAACTGCTCAAGCCCACGCCCATCCAAAGCTCGTACTTCAAGGCGCAAGGCGACATCGTGTTGCGCTCGGAGGGTAGCGGCGACCGCCTGGCCGCCGTGACGCACAGCAAAATTGTCGTGAAAGTGACCGCGGCACCGACAGGTTACGTCGAACGTCACATGGGCCCGGAGATTTCCGGGATCAGCGGGTTTGGCGATGTCGGCGATGCCGAGCTGCACTTTTCTCCCCCGGTGCTGGTGTATGGCTTGATGCCCAATGGCTTGCTGGCGGGGGCCTACCTTTCAAAGCAGGTGTTGCCGGGTACACCGGAATATGGCGCGTACTGTGGCATGACGTACCTGGGCAACGGCATCGGGTCCCCCGTTGGCGACGGTGCGTTGGACATGAAAACGGCACCCGGTTTTCCCCGCCCGCCTGAATCAATGGTGTGGATGGCATCGTTCGCCACGGCCAAGCCCCTGGTCACCAAAAAGCTGACCATCCGCAGCCGCGCTGCGCGCGTCACTGACCTGCCCAAACCCCAACAAGACAGCGGCAATGGGCTGCCTCCATCCGTTCCCATGGCCATACCCAAAGTGGTGCTGCACGAAGTGGACTTTGACGCTGACGGCGTGGCCGACATGCTGGTCTGGGATGCGCCCAGCATCGGCAGCATGAGCGGTGGCTTCAACCTGCGCCGTGCGTGGTATCTCAACATCAACGGGAAGTGGTATGCAGCAGGAGCGATGGATGACCAGGAATGCACTTGAGCCTGCAGCACGCCCGCAGCGGGCCCACCGACAGGCCAGGTTCTGCCCCGTCTGGCTGCGCACCTTTGGCATGGCGCTGGCGTGTGGTGCAGGGTTGGCGCAGCCGGTGTGGTCACAAACCGGGGCGACGCATGTGCTCCCGTTCCAGCGTGTGCCGCTGGGCACCGCGTTCGAAGCCAGGTTCATGCCCTTCCAGAGCGCATCACCGCTGGCATCCTATGGCGCGTTGGGCAGCGTCCCGTGGGTCACACTCCAGTACCCCGGCGGCAAGGGCGCGCAAGCGTTCTTGCAGCTTTCAACCCTGAGCCTGTTCACCTCGTCACCGGGCGATGCCGCGATGAAGGCGGCCGCTAATGCGCCCCGCAGCACGCCGCCCAACCAGGATCGGGCGCAGCGCGCCTACACCGCAGAGGATGTCCGTGCGCTGTGGACCAACCGTCGCGTTCCCACCGGATGGCTGGATGCCGAGGGTGCGTCAGAGGCGGTGCGGCAGACGCTGAAGCAGAGCGGGCGTTTGCCCGCTGACGCCCGCATCCAGGCCCTTGCTGGCGAAACCTATGCCGAAATGTCCACCTCAGCGGCCACACCCGGCAAGCTGGTGCTCAAAACGCTGTCGGGCCAAACCCTGGTGCCCCAGGCCCCTGCACCAACCTGGGTTGAGCCGTTGTTCCATGGCGTCTTCATCGCCTGCGTTCCCTCCGAACGCCCGGCCGCCCCACCGTTTTCAAAAGACGTGCTGGGCAACCGCTACGAAACCGGCCGGCGCTGCGGGTTGATGGGGCCAGAAGGGCAATGGCTGGCCAGCCCTGAATTCGAGTTCATCGAAGCAACGAGTGGCTGGGGGAACCATGTGGGCGCGGGTCCGTTTCTCCTCCTGCTGCGTGGCCAGGAGCCCTGTGTGTCCACGTTGCATCTGCCTGTGCAAGTGGCCTGCCTCGGGCAGCCGCTGGCCTCACTTTTTGTCAACGGCAGATTGCCGTTTTCAAAAGAAAACCCGGACAGCCGACGACGCGGTGGATCGACGCTCGGTTATGTCTCGGTCAATGGCACGTGGGCCATCCCGCCAGCTTTCCTTGAAGCGCAGGCGTTTACCGGCAAAGTGGCCACCGTCCGGCTTGCGGGCGTGCCCGGTGTCATCGACGGCAGTGGCAAGTGGCTGACCCCCGCCGCACCGAACGACCCGGTGGCCGCACGGTGGTTGAACCAGCAGGGGATGCATCGACTGTCCGGCATGGGACTGATCAACCGATCCGGCGAGATGGTCATCCCTTTTTTGTACCCCCAGGTGCAACGGGTCAGCGACACCCGGTACCAAGTCTGTCACCAGGATGGCTGCGACACCTTGCCCGTGCCGAAAGCGCCCAAGGCCACACTGGCCCCACCCATCGTGGCCAGTGTGGCCCGCCAGACGGTGCATGCGGCTGCGGGTTGGGTGCCTGCGGCAGAAAACGACCGCTGGGGCTTTCAGGATGCCAGCGGCCAATGGGTACTGAAGCCGCAGTTCGAAGAAACCGAGCCCTTCGAGGGCGGTCTGGCCAAGGCCAAATCGAAAGGCCTGTGGGGCATCATCCTGCCAAGCGGCAAATGGCTGCATGCGCCAGCGTTCCAGGCGATCAGTCCGTTTGAAAACGGTGTGGCAGTGGCACAGCATGCGGACAAAGACCAACAGGCCTTGCTGCATGCGGACGGCAAACGCTTCGACGTGCCGGGCCGCCTCTCCAGCCTGTTTGCTGACGACGGACTGGCCGTTGCCAGCGGGGCGGGTGGCGTGGGCTACACCGACCGTACCGGCAATTGGGTGATCGAGCCCACGTATGCCGATGCCCAACCGTTTGCCGGAGGCCACGCCGTGGTGTCGGGTGCACTCCCTGACGGCTGGCGGCCGCCCCACTTCAAGGAGCCACCCTATTACCTGTTGAGCGTGCACAGGTTGTCGCCCGATGTGCTGGCCCTTCGTGCACGGGTGGGCAAGGAGGAACGGGTTGGTCTGGTAGACAAGGGCGGCAACTGGCTGGTGCCCGCACGTTGATGTGAAAAGGCTTTGGGGTCAGCGCAACGCTCTGCCTGCGGTGCACTGCGGTCTCAACGGTCACTCGGCATGGCAGGCTTGCTCGGCGACATGCTGAACGACTCGCCAGGGTTCAACCGCAGCCAGATGCCTTGGGTGCAGCAGAAAGTCTCGGCATCCGTGTGTGTCACCTGTTCCAGGGCAGCGGAAGTGGCACATGGCCGTTGCACGGATGCGCCGCCCGCGTGGAAGTCGATAAAGAAAATTACAAGAAAAAAGTGACTACATCGCTTTCATATAAAGCGTAAGCAGCTATCAAAAATGAAAAATCCCGAACCGGTGACGGTTCGGGCTTCTTGCTTGAGTCTGTCCTGCTGGCCTGCCGAAACTGCGTGCAGGCGTGCTACCCACAATAAGTGAAATCTGCCCTTATCAGGGAGGAGGTTGGGTCACCGTCGCGCTGTCCAGGGCCACCATGGCCTGCGCAAGCACGCGGCCATTCATGGACGAGCCGGTCTGCAGGGTCACGGCAGTTTGGGACAGGAGGATGCCTTCAAAGTGCGCGGTGGTTCCGATCGTCGCCTGGCCCGCCACCTGCCAGAAAATGTTTTTGACCAACGCGCCGCCGCTCAGCGTGATGCGCTTGGCGGCACCCATGATCAGGTCTCCTGACACCTGAAATATCCAGACATCGTTGGCGCTGCCTGAAATCACCACATCGTCAAGCAGCGTCACCGTGCTGCCCCAGTTGTAAAGCCCGGCTGCCAGTGTCAAACCACCCATGTTTCCACTGCCGAGGTTCAGAAAGTCCGGCGTTGGGCGACCGGCTGCATCGGTGTAGGCGGTCTGCATATCGAGCACTGCCGTTGTCAATTTGATGGGGGTAGGCACCGCGTAGTTGGCGGCAAACACCTGGCCGCCGCCCACAACCTGCGTGGAGGTCGAGAAGACATTGCTGGGATCGGCGACCAACGTGAAACCGGTGACAAAGCTGGCTGCGGCCGGGCTGACCCCGACGTTGCCAGTGACTGCTGAGGTGGGTACCGTCGAAACTGCGGTCTTGGCCAGAATGGCGAAGTTGGCCGAGGTACCCAACAGCACGGGTGCCCGTTGCACGGGGCGCTCTGACGTCACCGTGTAGACCATGCGGAATTTGCTGTTTGCCAGCATGTCGCTTTCGGACAAGCCGTAGCCCACGATCAACTGCCCACCCACCAAAGGGGACATGTCGGCGTTCTGCACGATGACCATGGAGCGATCCACCAATGGGCCAGCGGCATACACAGGTGCCGCACCGCCGTTGTACACAACCCAGGCGAGCCCGTTGTTGAAATACCAGTGCTGGCCGAGATTGAAGGCCAGGTAGGTGTTGCCGGGTTGGCCGACATCGGCATCGGCCACTTGCACGGTCGCGCTGAGCGTCAGGTTGTTCGTGGTGCCGCTTGCGGTCGCAAAAAAGTTGGGTTGTGCTGCAGCAAAGGCTGGCACAACACCGGCACAAGCCAGGCACAGTGTCAGGACCAGACCTCGCGCGCGTCGCGCCAGACCGTACCAGGATGTCGTCATGTCATTTGATCTCTTTGGTGCCGTTCAACTTCTTTCGCGCGACCCCATTGGCGTGACGGCGACTGAAATCCGGCTGTTTGTTTGATGCCTTCCCACAGAGTAAAAGAGAACGTCAGCGGTGTCTGTGTGGCAGCACACAGTGAGTGCAGATGCGCGCTTTCAAATAAAGCGCAAGCAGCCATCAAACACACACAACCTGATGTGTGCCCGCTGTGGAATGCCTGCCATGCCGAGGCCGCTGTGGTGATCGTCCGGGCGGGTTTGCAATTGCGGATCTGCAATACTTGTTTTTCAACTTTTCAGCGCACAAGGGAGTGATATGAATAAATTGATGTTTGCTTTGGCTGTGGGGATGTCCAGCACGCTGGCGGGGGCGGAAGTCGCCGGTATTTATGTTTTGCCCAGCGATCTGTCTACTCTCGTGACCGTCCATCAGAACGGCAACACGCTGATGGTGTTGCAACACACGCCCATGACCCAGGTATATCAGGGGGTGGATGTGGGCGACGGCCAACAGGTGACACCTGTGGCCCCTTACTCGCTGACCTACCTGATCGGCCAGTTGTCGGCAGACGGCAAGGGTTCCACCGCGCTGGGCAGCGCCGCAGCCGGTGCTTGTTCTGCCAGCTACGACCTGCAATTTTCCGCGACAGGATTGCGCATGAACCTGCAGGGTCTGTATCAAACATCAGCCGGAACGCAGCAAGGCATCGATTGCGCCGCACTGTCGACCAAGCTGAAGGAAGACCAGCAAGCGACTGGCGGCTCCCCCCTGATGGTCAGGGTTTTCTGAGTTTGGGTGCGCACGGAGGGTTGAAATCAAGCCTGTCTCAACGGACACCGGGTTGAGTTTCGGGCGGAAGGGTAGGTTGCCGTGTGGGCAGCCGCACGGTGAAAGTGGTGCCCAACCCGCAGGCGCTGTCAAGTTCAATGCGGCCACCGTGCTTTTCGACGATGCCATAGGTGACCGACAGCCCCAGCCCCGTGCCCTTGCCCACGGGTTTGGTGGTGAAAAAGGGGTCGAAGATACGTTCGCGGATGTCGGCAGGGATGCCACTGCCGCTGTCTTGTACGCTGATGGTGACGTGGTCACCCTCGGTCCGGGTACGCACGGTGATGGTGCCGCGCAAGGCGATGGCCTGGGCGGCATTGACCAGCAGGTTCAGGAACACCTGGTTCAACTGCTGCGGCAGGCATTCGATGGCGGGCAGCGTACCGTAGTCGCGCACCACGTCGGCCTTGTATTTGATTTCGTTGGCGACCACGTTGAGCGTGCTCTCCAGCCCCTGGTGCACGTCAACCATCTGCCATTGGGCATCGCCTGGGCGTGAGAAATCGCGCAGGTCTTGCACGATGCGGCGCACGCGCCCCGTGCCTTCGATGGACTCGGCAATCAGCGTCACCATGTCGTCGCGCACAAATGCCAGGTCGGCCTGGGCCTTGGCGGCAGCGAGGCGTTCGCGCGAGGCGGGGGACAGCTCGGGCTCCAATGCTTCGTAAAGTTGCAGCAGGTTCAGCAGGTCGGCGGTGTAGTCCTTGAGCGTGCCCAGGTTGGAGTTGACAAAACCGATGGGGTTGTTGACTTCGTGTGCGACACCGGCAGCCAACTGGCCTATGGAGGCCAGCTTTTCCGATTGCAGCAACTGGTTGTGAGCCTCTTCCAGTTTTTTGATGAGGACGCGCTGCTCCTCCCGCTCGCGCGTCAGGTCGCGGTTGATGCGTTCGTTGTCGTGCAGCGCAGCTTGCAGTTCGGCGGTCCGGCGCTGGACCTGGTTTTCCAGTGTGACAGCGTTTTGAAACAGGCCGAAGTGAGAGTTTTTGGTGCTGGCTTCACGCTCGGCGCGGTGCATGAGTGCGTTGACCACCTTGTGGAGCCGGGTTACTTCAGCCCGCAAGGCGGTGGCATCTGCTGTTGCGATGTCGTCCTGAGTCATTGAAATCTGCCTGCTTTGGCTGTGTTGGACGCCGCTTTCACCTCGTTTCGGGACCGAAGGCAATGCCGGTCAGCGTCTGGTTGATGTGAATGCCGCCAAGCTGCTCGCCATAGGTGCTGAAGCCCACGGCCTTGTATCGTTTGAACAGCTCGCCCACGGCGGCTTTGCTGCCATTGTTGGTGATTTCCAGGTTGCGCAGGATGCAGTCGCACACCAGCATGCCTTCGATGCCGCCCAGATCGTGTTCGACCTCGGTGAACGCGGCCTGGGTCTGTTGCAGCAAGTCTCGACCATGGGCCACACGCAGCACCACGCCCTCGTCGATGGCGCAGTAGAAGGTCAGGCTGCCATCGGGGTTGGCATGCTGAATGGAGCGCACGTAGTCGGTGCCGTCGATCATGACCACCACAGGCCAGCTGGCAAAGTGATCGGGGGTGAGCTGCCCGGGTGTCACGCCCACCAGGCGGGCGTATTCGTCCACCGCAGGCAGGCCGTTGATTTCCTGCACGACGCGCCGCGCTGCATCGACCTCAGTGACCACCAGCCGTTCGCCATCGGCCACAAAGTGTTGGGTGCGCATCAGCCGCAACGGCAGGGTGCTGGCCATCAGCAGCAGCACCGCGCTGTCGGTGTGGAAGCGCCCGTTGTGAAACACCCAGGTCTGCCCGAACGTCAGGTTGTCACCTGCTGACCCGCCCAGCAGGGGTACCGAACCCAGCCCGTCCTGCAAGGCATGGGCCACGGGCTCTTCGCGCAGCGACAGGCCGTCGATCAGCAGCAGGCCAAACGTGTGGGGCCCCCCTTCGCGGTGCGCCAAACGGTCGGCCATTGCGGCGGCAAAGGCTTGGCCTGCTGCCATGTCGAACGACTGGAGCGAGGTCAGCAAACCAACTTCGGCCGCAAAGGCTTGCGATGCAAACGCCATGCCGCTCAGGCTGTGGTCCTGGTAGCCGTCGGGGCCGATTTCGCCCGCCGTGGTGCAGCCCACCAGGGTCACGCCCTCAAAGCGGCGGTTCAGCTCGTCGGCCAGCGCATCCCGGTCGTGGTCCGGGGAGCAGAAAAAAACCACCGCAGCCAGTTCGGGCATCGCCAGCTGGGCATGCAACTGCGCCACGGCCTCGCGGGCATCGGTGGCACGGGTGTGCCCTCTGAGCAGAGCGGGAGGATGGGTCATGGTGTCTCCATGGAGGGTGGTTGCACTGGCCAGAATCGCTTACTTCGGCACTTTGTAGATCAGGCGGTAGCGCCCGGCACTGGCCATCTCATTGGCATCGAGCCCGTAGCCCACAAAAATGGAGGCATCTTCCAGGCCAGTCAGGTCGGTATCGGTCAGGATCTGTGCCCGGATCACGCTGTCCTGGCTGTTCAGTGCCACGTCACGCAAATACTCGCCCATGGGCCACACCAGATTGCCCCAGCCCCCAGTGCTGTCCAGTTGAAAGGCCAGGGTTTGCGTGCCGGTGGGCAATGCGGCGGCCACGTAGATGTTGTAGCCACGGGGTGCTTGCGCCTTGGCACTGGCGACCATGGCTGGCGGGCTGGGCAGGCCACGCAAATCCACCGACAGGCTGGTGTTTTTCTTGGTTCCCAGTTTTTGGGTGGACACAAAAAAGGCTGGCAGTTGGGTGTTGTCGACGGGGAAGTTCGGCTGCGCAAGGTTCAGGTCCAGCAGCTGGCTGAACTGTTCGTTGACCACAGCCACGGCATCGGGGCGGAAGGCATAGGTGCCATCACCCAAGCCGCCTTCAATGTTGAGCCCCCAGGCCCATACGGTGCCGTCCGATTTGGCTACCAGGCTGTGAGCCAGGCCCGCACTGATGCTGCTGGCATGGCCCAGCCCTGGAAACTCGATGGGGATGCCCACTGCGTAGGCGTTTCCTTCGACCAGCACCATCCCCCACACATACACGCTGCCATCACGCCGCAGCGCCATGGAGTGTGTCGAGCCGGCAGCGATGGCCACCACATCGGTCAGGCCATACACCTGTGTGGGCAGGGATGTGCCTGCTTCAATCTGAAGGTTGCCCAACACCCCATTGGTTTGCAGGCCCCAGGCCCACACCGTGCCATCTGCGGCCAGCGCCATGGCGTGTTTTTGGCCTGTCACCACAGACACGGCTGCGGGCAGTCCACTGATGCGTGCCGGCGTGTGCCGCACATTGACACCGCCTGTGGTGGCCGTTGCCGCAGGGGCAACCCCCAACTGACCGGCATCGTTGCCACCCCAGGACCAGACACTGCCATCGGTGCGCAGGGCCAGGCTGAAGCCGAAGCCCGCTGCAACTTGTTGGATGGCGCTGAGCCCGGAAACCTGAACCGGCGGGCTACGCAGGGTGTCAAGGCCAAGGCCGAGTTCTCCCGAGGTGTTGCCCCCCCATGCCCACACGGTGCCATCTGATTTGCGCGCCAGCGATTGCAGCGCCCCGGCACTGACCTGCGTGACGTTGCCAAGCCCTGCCACCTTGACCGGTTTTGCACGCGAGTCATGGGTGCCATCGCCCAACTGACCGCCCAGGTTGTAGCCCCAGGCCCAAACGGTGCCGTCCGACTGCACCGCCAGCGAGTGTCGCAAACCACCGGCTATGTGGGTGATGCCGGACAGGCCGCTTACCGTGGTGGGCAGGGTGCGGTCGGTGTCGGTGGCCAGCCCCAGCTGGCCTGCCAGACCTTCGCCCCAGGCCTGCAGCTGGCCATCGCTTGAAACAGCCAGCGAGTGGCTCAGCCCGGCATCGGCAGCCAGCACGCCGCTGAGCGAGGGAATGCGCACCGGCGCGGCGCGGGTGGCGGTGGAGCCATCGCCCAGCTGTCCCGTGGTCCCCGCGCCCCAGGCCCAAGCGTTGCCAGCGGCGTCCAATGCAATGTTGTGGTTGTAGTGCGTCTGAATGCGGGTGATGCCGCTGAGCCCTGGCACCTTTGCGGGTACTGCGCGCGAATCGATGCCCGCCACCCCGAGTTGCAAGTACTCGTTGTTGCCCCAGGCCCATACGCTGCCGTCTTCGGCCACGGCCAAGCTGTGTTGGGCACCTGCGGCAATGGCCACCATGCGGGGCAGGCCGGGCAGCCTGTAGGCGTAGGGCCGCAGGTTTCCCGTGGTGCCATCACCCAGTCTGCCATCGACGTTGTTGCCCCATGTCCAGACGCCACCATCGGCATCCAGGGCCATGGAGTGGTACACACCCGCAGCCACAGCCACCACCTGGGTGGGGCCGGGCACAAACTGTGCCCAGGGTGTGGAAATGTCGTCGCCGACGCCCAATTGCCCGGCATTGTTGCCACCCCACGACACGACCGAGCCCTCGATGACGGCGACCACATGCGCGAAGCCTGCGGCCAATGTGCTCACCGGAAAACCCGCCAGGTCAGCCTGCTCCGGGACCAGCGCCAGATAGGACGGATTGGTGTTGCCGCTGCCCAGGGCGCCGCCTTCGTTGCTGCCCCAGGTCCACACGCTCCCGTCTGATTTGAGTGCGGCAGTAAACCCGAAACCGGCCACCACAGCCACCGCCTGTTTGAAACCGGGTACCGCGCCGGGCGTTGACTTGGCGGTGATGCTGCCGTCGCCCAACTGGCCCGACAGGTTGTCACCCCAGGTCCACACCGTGCCATCGGCTTTCACGACCGCGTTGTGGTAAGTGCCTGCCGCGAGCTGCGGCCCACTGGCACGGGAGCCCAGGTTCATGCCTGGCACCCTTTGCGGTGTGGCCAGAAAGGTTTGCCGTCCGATGCCCAGCTGCCCACTGTTGTCGCTGCCCCAGGTCAGCACTTTGCCCTCGGCGGTCAGCGCCATGCTGTGGCTCCAGCCTGCAGCCACCGTGGGGGTGACGGCATGCGCTGACAAAGCCAGCGACACCATCAAACAGAACCCAGCGACCCATCTGGTGTGGAAATTTGGTTTCATCTTGGTACCCCACTGCGGCATGTCATTCTCCCACGTGGGCCCGATCCCGCCCTGTTCAGGCGGTTTGAAATGACGTGTTGCAAGGACGCAATTCAGCTGGAAAGTTATATGCCAAAAGTGCCTCTGTCGCTTTCATATAAAGCGGTGGCAGCTATCAATAACAGTGAAGCCATAACGTGCCATGGCGCGGACCTTTTTCGGTGGGATGGTCAGCTGAACAGGGCATTCGGCTGGGTCAGATAGCTTCTCAACAGGTCTTCCGGCATGGGCCGGGCAAAGAAATAGCCTTGCGCCAGATCGCAACCGTAGCCGCGCAGGCGGGCCAGGGCTGCTTCGTCTTCAACACCCTCGGCAATCGTGGTCAGCCCCAGGCTGTGGGCCATCTGGATGACGGCATGCACAATCGCCGCGTCTTCGCGGTCAGTGGCCAGGTCGCGCACAAAGGACTGGTCGATTTTCAGCCGATCCACATTGAAACGCTTGAGGTACGACAGGCTGGAATACCCGGTGCCAAAGTCGTCGATGGACAGCTGCACCCCCAAGGCCTTGAGCCGGTGGACAGTGGCCATGACAGCCTGTGTGTCGCTGATCAGAATGGATTCTGTGAGCTCCAGCTCCAGCAACGCGGGCGCGATGCCTGAGGACTCCAGCGCGCTGTTCACGGATTGCGCCAAGTCGTCTCGCCGGAATTGCAGGGCCGACAGGTTCACGGCCACGGTCAGATGCGGCCAGCCCGCCTTGTGCCACACCACGGCCTGGCGGCAGGCTTCGTGCAACACCCATTGGCCGATGGGGACGATCAGCCCGCTTTCCTCGGCAACCGGAATGAAGCGTGCGGGCGGCACCATGCCGAGTTCCGGGTGACGCCAGCGGATCAGTGCCTCCACACCGACCACGGTGCCCGTGCTCAAATCGATTTGCGGCTGGTAGTGCAGCACAAACTCCTGGCGTTCCAACGCACGGCGCAGGCCATTGAGCAGGCTGAGTTGCTCCATGGCTTCGACATTCATCTGCTCGTCGTAAAAATGGTAGGTGTTGCGCCCGGCTGCCTTGGCGCGGTACATGGCCATGTCGGCTTTTTTGCGCAAGGTGTCGAAATCGGTGCCGTCATCGGGGTAAATGGCAACCCCGACCGACACCGAGGTGGACAACTCCCGCGCCTGGACGACATAGGGCTCGTGCAACCGCTCCATCAGCTTGACCAGGATGGGGGCCACCGCCTCCGGGTCGGCCAGGTTGGGCAGTACGATGAGGAATTCATCGCCGCCCTGACGCCCCACCGTATCCGTGTCGCGCACACAGGCCGCCAAGCGGGCAGCCACTTCTTTGAGCAAACCATCCCCTGCGGCATGCCCCAGTGAGTCGTTGACGGATTTGAAGTTGTCCAGGTCCAGGCACAGGACGGCCATCTTGGCGTGGGCGTGCTCCGCATGCGCCACCGATTGATGGAAGCGGTCTGCCACCAGCAACCAGTTGGGCAGGGCCGTCAACGCATCGTGGTAGGCAATGAATTCAATCTTCTGCTGCGCCTGCTGGCGCTCTGTGACATCGGTGTATATCCAGATGCTGCCCTCGTGCGGCTGGGCACGGTCGATCACGCTGCCTGCCACTTCCACCCACAGGGACGATCCGTCGCGCTTTTTGAGTGCGAGGGCGCGGTTGTAACCCTTGCCCTCGGCAAGCACGGTGTAGGCCTCTGCGCCACTGCGGGCGTAGGCGTCTTCATCGGGATACAGAACGCTGGTCAACATACCCAGGAGTTCACCGGGGCCATAGCCAAACAGCTCTTCAAAGCGTCGGTTGCAGGCCACGATTTGGCGGTCACGCAGCATGACGATACCCACCAGCGCGTTCTGCAGCAGGGCGTCCTGTTCAGCCACGCGTTGCTGGAGTTCGCGGTTCAGGTCGGCCATGGCGGCGGCAGCCAGATCAAGCTGTCGTGCGGTGTTGTCCAGCGTCCACTCGACCACGGACAGCTCATCCAGGTGCTCGGGGGCGTGGGGTGCTTCGCCAGGCTCGCCCTGGCGCAGGGGCAGCTTGACGGGTTTGAGCCCCGCGACCTTGTTAGCCAATTTGCCCAGGCGGCTGGTGACCAACTGGCGAAACAGGTAGGCCATGAACAAGGCCACGAAAAACGTCTTCAGGCCGTTGCTGACCAAGATGGACACCGCACTGTTGAGCACCTGCTGGTAGATGCCGTTCAGGCTGGCCACGACCTGAAGATGCCCAATCTCCACTTCCTGGCCCCGAATCCGGTGGTGCAAGGCGTATCCCCGTACCACCGTGTGGGTGGACAGGGCCTCTCCAGCCTTCCATTGGGTGGGATTGTCCTGCGCGGTCACCTGGGCCTGTTCGATGCTTGGCAACTGGGTCAACGCGCCCAAGGCAAGGCGGACCTGCCGTTCATCGAAATCCCACACACTGCCCGCGATGCTGGGCACGTAGATGCTCACGCTGTCCAGTTGCCGGTCGAGCTCGCTGCGCAAGGCCCGGTACTCCAGTGCCAATTGGGCCACCGTGGCAAGCAGCGTGATCAGCGTGCTGAACCCGATGATCAGGACAATCAGGCGCAGCCCGATGCGGTTGCGTCGCCCGATACGGAAATTGTCCAGTGCATCCATGGGGCTGGTGTGCCCGCCGTCAGTCTTCACGGTGCTCGGCCCATTTCACGTGCAACCTGCGCCTGGTAGGCCTCCATCAGGCCTTCAGACTTCATTTTTTTGAAGATGGCAGCCAGTCGCGGCGCCCATTCAGCGTGCCTGGGCTGCAGATAGGTATAGATGGGCACAGAGCCCAGGCTCAGTGCTTTGCGCACCCGTGCAGCGTCTTTGATGTCGGGGGACCGCAGGGTCTCGCTGACCACGTACTCCAGGTCGCAATACAGGTCGGTCCGCCCAGCCAGCAGCTTGTGGATGCCTTGTTCTTCGCTGGAAATGTCGGACAGCCGCTCCGCGGGAACCGCCGCTTTCAGGGC
This sequence comes from bacterium, assembly GCA_030824555.1. GTDB lineage: Bacteria > Pseudomonadota > Gammaproteobacteria > Burkholderiales > Burkholderiaceae_C > UBA2334. Next base: position 40,364 of record JAVBXK010000047.1, on the reverse strand, counting down.
CTTTTCGCAAAACAGAATCCCGCGCCGGTACTCTGCCAGCCACTCGGCAGACCGCAAGCTGTCCACATTCTCCAATTGCAGGGTTGGATGGGCGGTAAACAACGCGAAGTTGTACGCCATGAAGGGTTCTTCAACTCGAACCAGTTTGGGGTGCGCATCGCCGTAGGCGCGAACGCGGCCCGAATCGATGTCAATTTCGCCCGAATCGACCAACGCTGTGCGGCGCGCCAGTGGGTAATAGGCAATCTGGATGGACATGCCCAGACGCCGGAATGCCTCTTGAAAATACAGGACGGACCAGCGGTTGGCAAACGAATTGGGGTCGGCATCAAAGCCTGCCAGCAAGGGGGCAGGGGGCGCAGCATGCACCGGGCTGCCCCATGGCTGCAGCAGCCCGGCACACAGCACCAGGCAGCTCATAACAGACCATGTAGCACGGCCCTTCACACTCAGGAAACTCTGATTTTTATACGGTAGAGGAGCCACAGGCATTCCTCCGGTTTTTCTGTCCCCATGCACACCGTGCAGATGGAGATCGCCAACGATTTGTGTCGGAGTATCGCATTGTGGGACGGCAAGAAACACGGTCACGCACTTGGTCGCATCGGCATGCTCGAAGAGTTCTTCTTGGGTGGCCTCTTCGCCTGCAAACCGTACCCCCAAAAGGCACCAGGCCCCTATGATGGCGGGCGTGCCCTTGTGTTGTCTACAGGCTCAAATCCTTGCCCGCTTGCGTGTTTGTTTGTCTTCGTACATGGCCACGTCTGCCGCATGCAGCAAATCCGACGCACTCAGTCCGCCGTCAGGAAACACCGAAATTCCGATGCTGCAGGCCGCCGAAACTTGTTCTTGCCCCAGGCGTAACGTACATGCGGCCACCGCAGTCCGCAGTCGATGGGCCAACTCGATCGCACCTTCAGGTGAAGACGGAAAGGCCAGCACGGCGAATTCATCGCCGCCGATGCGCGCTGGCACTTCCGATTCACGCACGTTTGCCATCAGTGCCTTGCCCACCGCGATCAGCAGGGCATCGCCTGCTGCGTGGCCGTATTGGTCGTTGATGGGCTTGAACCTGTCCAGGTCAATCAGCAGCACGGCAAACGCATGCCCTTCGCTGTCGCCTTCGGCAACAGCCCGCTCCAGCACCGCATCGAAGTGGCGCCGATTGAACAATCCAGTCAGGGGGTCGCGCAGGGATATCTCAGCCAACCGCTGCTGTGAGCTGCGCACTTGGCGCATCAGTCGATTGAAACCAACTGCCAGGCTGCGCACTTCATTGGGCCAGACCCGGCCAACGTGCAAACGGCTGGTGTAATCCTTCGCGGTGAACAGGTCGTTGACATGCAGTGCAAGGTCTTGGATGGGTCGACTGACCAACGCACGCAAAATCAGGAACGTGACCAACAACAACACAAACAGCAGCCCCAGCACCAGATACATCATGGGGTAAGCCAGGGCCGCAATGGGGGCTTCCAAGGCGTTGAGCGGCACCCTGACATCGATCACACCGTTGATGTCACCCAGATGGGCCACGCTGTGGCAAGTCAGGCATTCCCCCGTGACCTTGACGGGTAAAAGGTAGCGTTGCCAGCGCCCATCGGTCCCCGAGAAATCGCGGCCATTTTTGAGCACATCGGCCAGAACGAGGTCGGTTTGTCGCCATTCGGCCTGACCGGGGCGTTCACCATATTGTTTGGCAACCGGCTCGGCTCGAACGATGGCCACTTGGTAATCGGTCAAGTGGCCCTGAATGTGGTGAACAAGGTCGTCAAGCTCGCCTCGATTCGCACCTTTGCGCATGACGGAGTACAGATTCTCGTAAACCAGGGATGCGATGCGCTGGCCGTCCGCATCGGCCAGCGTCCTGACGGCACCCATTCGGTAGGTCGTGAATGCCAGGTAAACCGATGCGGCTGAAACCAGCAACCCGGATACGAAAACTGTGATGAGCAAGCGGCCAATGGTCAGCCGACCGGGCAAGCCGATCCGAATGGTTTTTTTATGTTCTGGCATGCGGGCCACAGATAAATCCAACGATAAATCATCTTACGATAAGCATTTGCTGAATGTGCAGTTCGACTGCACCTCTGAGGCAACCGAACGCTATCCAAGGGCCAAACCGTTCACGCAATATCGCGGATTCGTCCATCTTCTGCCGACAGTGTGGTGCACAGTCGCATGACCCCGGCAGTGACAGCGATCCTTGTGATTCAAACAACATGCCAACATCCATTTGCCTGATGCCATCCGATGCGTTGTTTTGCCGGGCGCTTCAATGGAAAACCGCCTTGTTTGCCCTGGTTACGCTGGCACTGGTGCTCACCGCACCGGTACACGCCACCGAAATCGAATACGGCTCACCCGATCAATCCGTTTGGACCACCAAGCTCAACGAACGGGGTGAGCCCGACAACCCGTTGCTGAGCTTGGCCAACGTGCTGTTTGCCAAGGCGAACATACCGTGGCACGGTAAAACCTACCCCGCTGCACGCCTGTTCAAATATTTGCAGGATGGGACCACCCAGTTCTCGATGCTCGTCAAGGCCCCGACCTTGCAAGCCTGCTGCCTGTGGAGCAAAAACCCCGTCACTGCGGCTGAAATCAGGGTCTATCGCCTGGGCAATACGGTGCCGGTCAAAACACTGGAAGAGATGATCGGCAAAAACGTCATCACCATCCGTGGCTACAGTTACGGTGGTTTGCGCACGTTCATTGCAGATGAAAAAAACCGCATCCAAAACAACGATTCGCCGAGTCATGCCGCAGCCTTCCGGATGCTGACAAGCGGCCGGGCCGATTACCTGATCGACTATGCCGGGCCTGCAGCCGAGGTGCTGGTCAGCGATCCGGCCGTGGGTATCCGCTCCGATCTGCTGCTGCGGCAAGATGTACACCTTGTTTTGTCGAAATCCTATCCGGATGCTGCCACGGTCATGGCTCGGCTGGAAAACATCGCTGCCTCACTCGACATTCCGGCCATTCTCAAAGCTCACGGCAAATGAGCAGCCTCAGCGCTGCCCAGGAAACAGGCGAATGATTGGTGGGATAATTTGCGCCACAGCATTGGCGCGTGTCGAGCCAAGCCTGTCCCCGCCATGGCCTTCTTAAGACAATCCGTCCTCGCGCTGAGAGTCCTGCTCTGGGTGCTGCTTGCAGCAATGCTTGTCTTTCTTTTGGGCACCACGCTGGGTGTGGCACACGAGCGCAGCAAAGCGCTCAGCGCGGCACATCAGGAAGCCAGCGCGGCCGTCAGCAGCAATCTCGATGCCGTCGCTTTGGCCTTGTGGAATTACGACGAGGCCGTGTTCACGACATTGCTGCGCGGCATGACCAAGGTTCCGGCTATAGCCCGTCTGGAGCTTGCCGACAACGACCAGACGGTTGCCGACATACGCGATCCGGCCAACGGGAACGACACCGACCGTGTCTGGAGCGTGCCCATCACCGCGCCCGACGGCAAGACAACCATCGGTACCTTGCGTGTGACCGAATCGTATGCGGAAGTCAACCGGCACATCGACCAGATGATCCGCACCTTGATTGCCACCGAATTGTTCAAGATTGTCGGTCTGGCTTTCATCCTTTTTGTCATCGTCTACCGCAAGATTGCCCGCCATTTGCACAGCCTGTCTGTCGATGTCGTTGCGCTGGACCCAGGCAACCTGGACATGCGGGTTGCCATCGACCGGCGCAAAACCAATGCCTACCGTGACGAGCTCGACTCGCTCGTGGAATCCATCAACCGTTTTCTGGCCGACCGGAAAAAAGCGGCCGAGCAATTGCTGATTGCCGCTGCCGCCTTTGAAGCGCAGGAAGGCATGATGGTGACCGATGCCCAGGGCACTGTGTTGCGCATCAACAAGGCGTTTACCGCGACAACGGGCTACGGCAGTGAAGACATCGTTGGCAAAACACCGCGTGTCCTGCAATCGGGGCGCCACGATGACCAGTTTTACCGCCAGATGTGGGAAACCATTGCCCAAACCGGCAACTGGCAGGGGGAAATATGGGACCGCCACAAATCGGGCAAGGTGTATCCCAAGTGGCTCAATATCTCGACGGTCAGAAATGCGGAAGGTCAGGTCACGAATTACATCGGGACACATTACGACCTGACCGAGCGTAAACGGGCTGAAGAAAAAATCAATGCGCTCGCGTTTTATGACCAGCTGACGGCATTGCCCAACCGAACCCTGTTGGTGGAACACCTCAACCGCGCCATGGCCGCGAGCGTGCGAAGTGGCAGTTACGGTGCCCTGCTTTTCATCGATTTGGACAATTTCAAGACGCTGAATGACACACAAGGCCACGACATGGGCGATCTGTTACTGAAACAGGTCGCCATCCGCCTGAAGACGTGTGTGCGAGGCGAGGACACAGTTGCCCGGCAGGGTGGGGACGAGTTTGTCGTGTTGCTCCCTGACCTTGGGCTGCTTGACAAGGATGTCGCCAGCAAGGCAGAGGCCATTGCCGAAAAAATCCTGGCAGAACTGAGCCAGAGCTATCAGGTGGGTCATTTGCTTCACCACAGCACGGCCAGCATTGGTGTCACCGTGTTCAAAGGAAACAGTGCCTCGGTCGACGATTTGATGAAACAAGCTGACTTGGCCATGTACCGCGCCAAGGCCTCTGGGCGAAATGTCGTTCGCTTTTTCGATCCGGCGATGGAAGCGATCGTCAAGGTGCGCGCTGAAATGGAAGACGACCTGCGACAGGCCATCGAGCAGCAACAGTTTCTCCTTCATTACCAGCCCCAGGTTCTTGACGATGGCCGCGTCACCGGGGCCGAAGCGCTGGTCCGCTGGGCGCATCCGACGCGCGGCATGATTTCGCCTGTTGAATTCATCCCGCTGGCGGAAGAAACCGATTTGATCCTGCCTCTGGGAAAATGGGTTCTGGAAGCGGCCTGTCACAAGCTCGCAGCCTGGTCTGTCCAGCCAAACTTGGCGGCGATGACCATTGCCGTCAATGTCAGCGCCAAACAATTCCGTCAGCGCGATTTTGTTGAACAGGTGCTTTCCATCGTTGCGCAAAGCGGCGCCAATCCATATCGCCTGAAAATTGAACTGACCGAAAGCCTGCTGGTCGACAATGTGGAGGAGATCATTGAAAAAATGCACCGCCTCAAGGGCAGGGGCATTGGTTTCTCACTCGACGATTTCGGCACCGGCTATTCATCGTTGTCCTACCTGAAGCGCCTCCCGCTCGACCAGCTGAAAATCGACCAGTCCTTTGTCCGTGAAGTACTCAGCGACCCCAACGATGCAGCCATTGCCAGAACCGTGGTTGCACTGGGCCAAAGCCTGGGCCTGGGGGTCATTGCCGAAGGCGTCGAAACGGCAGCCCAGCGGGACTTTCTGGCGGCCTCTGGTTGCCACGCCTACCAGGGATATTTCTTCAGCAAACCACTGGCAGAAGTGCCATTTGAACAGTTTGTAAAAGACCACAAGCCCGTTTGATGCGGGCCACTTTCTACATGAGGTGGGCAGCACCGTCGGGGCTTACCAAACGTTCAAATTCGTCGAGCGGCAGCGGCTTGGCGTAAAGATAACCTTGGCCGAAATGGCAGCCCAAAGCATTCAGGAAATCGGCCTGCTGCTGTGTTTCGACACCTTCAGCCACAACCATAAGCTTGAGTGCCAAGGCAACCTGGACAATCGCGGTGACGATTTCTTCGCCCTCGCGTGAGCTGCCGATGTAGGTGACAAAGGAGCGATCCACTTTCAACAGGTGAATGGGCAGGCGCTTGAGGTAGCTGAAACTGGAATAGCCTGTACCAAAGTCGTCGATGGCAATGGTGATGCCCAGGGCCGCAAGCTTGGCCAGTGCTTCGATTGCTTTCTCGGGGTTGGTCATCACGGTGGACTCGGTGACTTCGATCTGAAGACAGCGGGCTTGCAGCCGATGCATCTGCAAGATGGCTTCAACTTTCGCAGCGAACAGTGGATCGTCCAGTTGGCGTGCGGACACATTGACCGCTACCGGGCCATTGATCTGCCCGGCATCAGCCCAGCGTCGCATCTGTGCACATGCGGTTTCCAGTACCCAGAAGCCAATGGGTTCAATCAACCCTGTTTCCTCAGCCAGTGGAATGAACTCCAATGGCGAGACCAGGCCCAGTTCGGGATCTCGCCAGCGGATCAGGGCTTCCATTCCGCAATAGCGGGTGTCGATCAGACGGACCTTGGGCTGGTAGAACAGTTCGAACTCGTTGTTGGCGATGGCGCGACGCAAGTTGCCTTCCATGTGCAGCCGCTGCTGCGCACGTGCATTCATGGCTGAGTCGAAAAAACGGAAGGTGCGTCGGCCAGCTTCTTTCGCGGCGTACATGGCAATATCTGCATTGCGCAGGAGCGTGGCTGTATCGCCGCCATCCTGCGGATAGATGCTGATGCCGATGCTTGCGCCAGCACTCAGACTGTGACCGCCGATTTCGAAGGGCGCATTCATGTCTGCGATCACTTTCTCGGCGATGTGCGCAGCATCGGTGATGTGATCAATGACAGTGAGGATGACGAATTCGTCACCGCCTTGGCGTGACAGGGTGTCGCTGGCGCGTACTGATTTGGACAACCGCTTGGCGGCATATTGCAGGAGTTCGTCACCCACAATGTGCCCCAGGCTGTCGTTGATTACCTTGAAACGGTCGAGATCAATGAACAGCACGGCGATGCGCGTCTCGTCGTGCTGGGCGGACTTGATGGCGTGCTCCAGTCGGTTCTGCAGCAGCATGCGATTGGGCAGACCCGTCAGTGTGTCGTGGTAGGCCTGATGTCGTATGTGTTCGTCTTTGCGTCGCATTTCAGTGATGTCAGTCATCACCGAGATGCGCCGATGTGGCTGCCCGGCAGCATCTTTGATGGTGGTGATGCTGGTCCATTGCAGATAGATATCGCCATCCTTGCGCTGGTTCCAAATTTCACCGCGCCACTCACCAGTGGCCGTCAGAACGCCCCACATTTCGCGATAAAACTGTTCTGTCTGGCGCTGGGAATGCAACAGCCGTGGAGTTTGTCCGACCGCTTCGGCTTGCTCATAGCCGGTGATGACGGTAAACGCCGGGTTGACCGAGAGAATCGTGTCGTTGGCATCGGTGATCATGATGCCTTCAAACGTGTGAGCGAATACGCCTGCAGCAAGCTCAAGGGCGTCGGCATGGGCCCGCACCTGCATCAACGCAAATTCCTTGGCGGTAAATGCTTCGGTGAGCTGCGCGTTCAGTTGCACAAGGGTGGCATTGCGATCGCGCAGGTGGATGCGCATATCGTCCACGGCTTGCGCGAGTTCGTGGATTTCATCGTTCTGACTCGACGGATAGTGAGCTTCGAGGACGAGCGGCTGCTCAAGCTCGCCGGCGGCCATGGTGCGTGTGTGGTGGTGAATGCGGGACACCGGGTCGTCAATCATGCGCTTCACCAGTACCAGGACCAGCAGCGCAATGGCGGTGGCCTTCAGACCATTCAGAACCAGTACAACGCCCAGGCGCTCCCAAGTACGCCGCAGTGCACCGGCATTGCTGGCGGCCACTTCGAGCGTGCCGATGCGCTGGATCACACCGCGGTAGACGTAGTCCACCTCGAATGTCCTGCTCAGCTTGCTGTTGGCCGGGGGCACGCCGCTGGCCGCAAGCTGCTGGCCGTTGACCCGCAGCGAGGCATATTCGAAGTCGGGAAGTTGCCGGATGCCATCGGCCAAGATCTGAAGTGCCGGTCGGTCCATCACCCAAAAGGCTTGCTTGACGCTCGGCAGGTAAGTGGTTTCGATCTCGACGAAACGCGTCTGGATGTCTTTCAGTTCGCGGTCATATTCAAGGTAAAGCTGAGCTGCTGTGATGAACGCAGCAATCAGGCCACTCGCCAGCAGCGTCAGGAAGACCAATCGCTTGGCGAGGCGTTGGCTGCCACTCCAGGGGAGGGATCGCATCATTGTTTGCCGTAGTCGGGCAGGGTTTGTGCTGCAATGCGCTGGTACGTACCGTCTGCCTTCATGGCACGCAGCGCGCGCGCAGCAGGTTCAACCAGCTGGGCATGCTTGCTGTGCAGATACATGAACATCTCTGTCGTGACCAGTGGTGGCCGCAACATGTGCGCCTTGATGGCCCGCTCGCGAAGGATATGGTTGCCTTGCCATCGCTCGAAGAGGACCAAGTCTGCGCGGTCACTGGCGAGCAAGGTGAACAACTGCTCTGCATCCTGTACCTTGGTTGTCACCGTACCCGGCAACAGGCCGACTTCAAAGACTTTCCAGCCATTGATATAACCGACTTGGTAGTCCTTGAGGACATCAAACCCGGTGGTGGCGACCTGGACACGTGCCGAATAGGCGATGAATTCGTTGTCAATGATTTTTTCTTCGATACGCACCAGGTTCGGGTAAATTTTTTCCAACCCCTTGATGCGCATTGCAACGCCGTCATCAACACCTGTGTTGGCGTTGATCATTGCCCGTTCGGCTGCACCATAGCGCACGGCTTCGGCGTCGACACCGAGTCGGCGAAACAGCTCGGGAACCAACAGATCGAGAAATCCGGACTTGCCGTCCTTGAAGTAGGGCGCACCGACACCACTGTTCAGGCGGAGGGGCTCGGCATGCACGACAACTGAAGCTGCCAGCAGCTGGGCCAGCAACAGGAGGGCGCGCAGAAGTCGGGTAGGGAGCCACATGCCCACATGCTACCAATGAATAAAGGCAGAGCGATCAGCCTTTCGCGGCATCATGCGGGCAGTCGAATGAATCAAAACAATAGCTATAAGGTGTTATAGAAAAAGCGCTATCTGCCAATTTTCTTCACAAAAGTTGTCGGCTTGCCCACTGGTGACTGACCACTGACACTGGGTTTGGGCACGGGTGATTGAAGTAGCTTCTTCAATTCTTTGTCCGACCGACGGATGTGCAACGACAACCAGTCGCGCAGCACGGTAGACAACTGCGACGCGACGGTGATGCTGCCCGCATCGTATTTTTTCTTGAGGTCCCGAATCGACACCATGAAGGCTTCGTGGCCAATTTTGTGGTTGGCCAAGTTGGGGAACTTCACTGACTCCATCAGCTGTTCTTCCCGGCGAAGGTGGTCGGTGGTGTAGGAGATCAGCTCGTCGAGAGCCCTGGCCACGACTTCCTGCCCCCGTCCTTCCGTCGTGACCGAGTGCAGCCGGTTGACCAAGTCGACCAGCTTGCGGTGATCCTGATCGATCGGGCCTTGGTCAATCTCCATGTCCCGGGCCCATTCAAAATATGCCATGTGCAATTCCCCATTGATTGGAACAAACGCTGTAGCCTGATGCCCGGCTTGACGTCGGCATCAGGCGTGGGACCTGTCGAAAGACAACGCCAGGCTGTCTTGTTGGCCCAGCTTGAACACACTGACCACTTCAACCATTTTTCTGGCCTGCGCCTCCAGAGACTGTGCTGCGGCAGCGGCTTCTTCTACCAGCGCTGCGTTTTGCTGGGTCACCTGGTCCATTTGCGACATGGCCTGGTTGATCTGATCGATGCCGGAGGTCTGGTCCTGGCTGGCAGCGGAAATTTCACCCATGATGTCGGCCACACGGCGCACGCTGACCACAATTTCGTCCATGGTGCTGCCCGCTTGCTCAACCAGCTGACAGCCTTCGCTGACGTTGTTGACGGAGGTTTCAATCAACCCCTTGATCTCTTTCGCTGCCGTGGCCGAACGGCCTGCCAGCGCACGTACTTCGGATGCGACCACGGCAAAGCCACGGCCGGCTTCCCCCGCCCGAGCCGCTTCGACAGCCGCATTGAGCGCGAGGATGTTGGTCTGGAAAGCAATGCCATCGATCACACCGATGATGTCGGCAATTTTTCTGGATGACGCATTGATGGCCTCCATGGTGTGCACCACCTGGCTCACCACCGCCCCACCTTTGACAGCCACCTCGGACGCTGTGCTGGCCAGTTGATTGGCTTGCTGGCCGCTTTCGAAATTCTGCTTGACGGTGGCACCCAGCTCTTGCATGGAGGCTGCCGTTTCCTCCAGGGCGCTGGCCTGTTCTTCGGTACGGGAAGACAGATCCGTGTTGCCTGCTGCGATCTGACTGGTGGCGGTGGCCATGGTGCCGGATCCCGTGCGCACTTGGCTGACGATGTTGACCAGCCCTTCCTGCATGGACTTCAGCTGCGCCATCAGGCTGGTGGTGTCACCCGTTTTGAGGTCGATGCGCCCCGTCAGGTCGCCCGCTCCCACACGGCGTGCGACGTCTGCGGCCTCGCGGGGTTCCGCCCCCAATTCACCACCGATGGAGCGCACGGTGAGGAAGCCGAACACCCCGGCAATGGCAATGCCACCGGAAATGGACAGGATCATGATCAGGCGCATGTTGGCATATTCCCCCTGGGCTTCCAGGTACTCGTCGTGCGCCACGTCCACCTGCAGCTTCATGAGTGCGGTCACATTTTTGCCAACGGGCACGTACAGTGGACGGTTTTTCTCAAACACAATTTTCCGGGCACCCTCCAGGTCACCTGCACGCAGGGCGGCAACGGCCGGGCGCAGGCCCTCGTTCACGAAGCGTGCGCGGTTTTCAGCGAACTCTTTGGCCAGCACGGCCTCTTCTGGCGTGAGCGTGGTGGCCATGTAGGCCTCCCAAAGCTTGTTGATGGCTGCTATGTTGGCGTCCACCCCGGCAGTGTCGGCGGCCACTTCTTCTGGCGTGGGGTCCAGCAACGCCCCGGCAATCATCAAGCGGTTTTGCAGGATGAGTTTGTCGATCTGGGCAATTTGCCCCATCGGGATGGTGCGGTCCTCATAAACCGACTTCAAGGCTTCGTTGGTATGGTTGATGCTGAACAAACCCATGACGCCTATGCCCACCAGTCCGGCTGACAACAAGCCAACGAGTATGGAGATGCGGGAGGAAATTTTCAGATTTTCGAAGCTCATCATTGGGACCTGACAAAAATGTTGTGTGGGGATGACGACCTACCGAGGTGGTCAGGGCATCTCGCGTGTGGGCATGCTGATGTGGAAGCCTTGGACATAGTCAACGCCCATGCCCTTGAGTGCGTCGTGGATGGCCTGGTTTTCAACGAACTCGGCCACGGTCAGGATGCCAATGTCCTGGCACAGGCGGGTGAGGTTGTGCACCAGGGCATAGTCGATTTTGGAATTCAGGATGTTGCGCACAAAAGCGCCGTCAATCTTGACGTACTCGAACCGCAGCTCCCGCAGGTAGTGAAACGAGTTGTAGCCGCTGCCAAAGTCGTCCAACGCAAACGCGAAACCCTTTTGGCGCAAATTGGCCAGAAACTTGCGCATGTTGGTCATGTCGCTGATGGCGTCGCGTTCCAGAATTTCAAACACCACGCACTCGGGTGGTATTTCCAGTTTGTTGCACAGTTCCTCGGCGTACCCCAAAATGCCGCGCCCCTGAATTTCCTGGGCCGACAGGTTCAAAAACAGCTTGGTGCCCGAGGGGCCGGTTTTCATGCGCTCGCGCTTGGTTTCAAACGCTTTGCTGATGACGATGCGGTCAAGCTCACGCCCCATGCCGTATTTTTCGACCGTTTCGATGAACTGGCCCGCAGACAAAATTTCACCCGTCGGTTCAACCATCCGCGCCAGCGTTTCGCAGGCAAACAGCTCGCCTGTCTTGCAGTTCACGATGCTATGGTAGTAAGGCGTGATGCGCCCCTGTTGCAGGGCTTCACGCAGTTTTTCGGCGTAATCACGCGTGGTGCGGCCCACTTTCACGCGTTCATCACCTTCTTCCAGTGTGCAGGCACTGTCCTTGCCGATGCCCTTGGCCCGGTACATGGCCACGTCGGCGCCCGCGATCAGGTCGGCATCGCTTTGCGCATCTGCCGGGTAAGACGCGATGCCTATGGACGCTGTCAGGTGAAAGTGCTTGCCCTCCGGGGTGGTGAACACGCGCTCGCGCAGGGCTTTGCCCAGGGTAGCGGCGGCCACGGTTGCACCCGCACGACCAGTCTCCATCAGTATCACAGTGAACTCGTCGCCGCCGATGCGTGCGGCCAAGTCACCTTTGCGGATGTACTCGCGCAAAATTTCAGCCACGCCGCAAAGGGCCTCGTCGCCGACGGGGTGGCCGTAGGTGTCGTTGATGTCCTTGAAGTCGTCCAAGTCGAGCATCAGCAACGCAAATTCGTGCTGGTGCCGCTCGGAGCGGCCAATTTCATATTCCAGTATGTTGTTGAAGTGCCGCCGGTTGTACAGACCCGTGAGGGGGTCGTGCATGGAGTAGTACTCCAGCTCGGACAAAGTCCGCGACAACGCTTTGCTGGAACCCACCACCATCACCATCACCGACAGGATGGAGCGCACCACACTTTCTTCCTGTGGGCTCAACTCGCTACTGGGCACGTAGGCTACACCCAGCAAACCGGCCAGTTTGGGCGTGTGCTCGGGCACCGCAACGGTGATCATGCGCATCGCGTCAACGGTGTTGACAGGTCCGTTTTTCAGAACGACAAACTCTTCGATCTCAAGCAGCGAATCGCTGGGCAGATTCAAGTTGCTCAACATCTGCACCGACAGCATGTCGCGTGCGGTTTTCCTCAGTTCGTCTGAATAGTCACCGAGGTAGTACAGGAACAACGACAGCCCGTGCTCTTCGGCAAACGCAATGTAGAAAAAATTGAAAGGGAAGATGGCATGAAAGTCCACCAGGATTTCCTGCACAAACTCTTTCCACTGGGCCACGTGCTCGTGCGACAGGATGATGCGCTCCAGCACCCGGCTCTGGCGCTCGAACAGGTCTTTTTCTATCAGTGTGGAGGCCAGATTGGTCAGGGTCTCGTTGAACTCCTGCATCGTGGCCCGCACGTAATTGCCATTGCGGTGCCACTGCCGTTGCCGCTCATCGAGCAGCAGGTCCAGGGTGCCATCCAGGCACTCGCAGGTTCGCACGACTTGTGTCAGCCGTTCCGCGCGGTCTTGGGCATCGGGTTTGTCCGCCAGGTCGCGCAGCTCGGTCATCAGTTCGTTGTGAAACTCCCTGACCAAGGCATTCAGGTTGCCCCCGAAAATTTTGGTACGCGTCTGGCTTTCAAGCAGCGCGGCCATGCGGTCGATCACCCGCAGGCGCACGCCCTCAAGGTGGTTGGGCAGCACGTTGCTCATTTGCTGAACCGCCCACCGGGCAGCAGCAGGTCAACACCGCACTGCAGGTCTTTGAGCCAATCCAGGAACGCGGGCACGGCAGCGCCCCGGTACACAGGGCCGTGCTGCGGCGCGATCATGTCAATGTCGAGACCATCGATGGTGTCCAGCCAGCACCGGATGGCCTTGTTGGAGCACATGTAGCGACGGTGAAAACCTTCTATGAATGGCAGGTGGCTGGCGAAGTCGTCCACATAGGCGTCGTCCTTGTCGGGCGGCAACATGGCTGCGCCAATGTCACCCGTGAACAGCACCTTGGCCACCGGGTCGTACACATTGATCTGACCTTCCGAATGCAAAAAGTGTGCGGGCAACACCTTGAGGTTGAATCCGGGCGCGACTTCGCAGTCCATGCCTTCGTCGGGTACGCCCACGAACTGGGACATGTCTTTCAGCCCATAGTGCGGCAAGAAACGCATCCAGATGCGGGAGATGTAGACCGGTGCCTGCACCAGCTCCAGCCAGGTGGCGATGCCCCCGACGATGTCAGGGTCTTGGTGCGAAAGGAACACCCCCCGGATGTTTTCCGGTGCCAAATAGCGCAGCAGTTCAGCCAACACGCGTGGCATCACGCCGAAGCCACCGGGATCGAGCAACACCCCGACGCCGTCGTGCTGAATCAGGTATTGGTTGGAACGGACACCGTCTTCTTCACCAGCCTCGCTCTCGTTGAGCAGGACAAATTGGTGCGAACCTGAGTCAAACAGCTTGATGTTGCGCATGGGTATCCCAGTGAACTGATGGCCCTTCAGGCCGTGGACATTGCTGGGGGGATATTACCCGGCAATTTGGCTGGTTTATCCCGTGCGGTGTCACCCGTTCGCGCGTGCGCCGAGAACCCGGTTGCAGTGCACTTCCCGCATTCACAGACATCCCCTGATTTGTATCAACCTTTTGTTGAGCCTCTTGGCGCCAAGCATTGAGTTTCTGCGCCACAGGCGTAAGCTGAAACCACAAATCGTTGGGACAAATTGATGTTCACTCTATTGAACCGTCTGAGCGTGCGCAACCGCATCCGAACCATTGTGGTCATGCTGATTTGCAGCACGGTGGTGGGTGCAGTCATCGATACATTTCGGCTGCGTGAGGTGCTTTGGCACGAGAAAGAGGCAAAAACCCGGCAACTGGTGGAAACCGGGGCCAGCGTGTTGGCCCACTTTCATTCGCTCCAACAAAAGGGCGAACTCTCTGAGGCTGCTGCCCAAGCGGCAGCCATCAGCACCATCCGGGCCATGCGCTATGACCAAACTGAGTATTTCTGGCTCAGTGACCTGGGAACACCGTTTCCCAAAATCATCATGCATCCGACCATGCCAGCCCTTGACGGACATTTGCTGGACTTGCCGCAGTTCAACAGTGCTACCAGCCTGCGGGTTGGCAACGAGGGTGCGTTCACCGTCACCGATGGCAAGAAAAACATTGGGGTCGCTTTTGTCGAGGTGGTCAATCAAGGCGGACAGGGTTACGTCGTCTACGACTGGCAAAAACCCACGCTCGGCTCGGGTGTGACGGAACAGCTCTATTCCAAACTGTCCTACGTCAAAAAATTTGCCCCCTGGGGCTGGCTGATTGGTTCCGGTGTGTACGTCGACGATGTCGATGCCGTCGTGCGCCAGCAGGTGGGGCGTCATGTGCTGCTGGTGGCCGGGGTGGGGGCGCTGCTGCTGCTGGCTGCTACGTTCATTGCGCGCAGCATCACCCAGCCATTGCACAAGGCCGTTGATCACATGCGCCGCCTGGACCTCGGCGCAAGCACGTTGGCACCGCGCCTGCCGACAGAGGGCCGCAGCGAATTCACCGAGCTGGCGAACGGTTTCAACGACATGCTGGCGCATATCGAGGCGCGCGATGCCCAGTTGGCGCGATACCGCGAGTCTCTGGAGACGGCGGTCGCGCAGCGCACGGCGGAATTGCACGACACCAACGCGCAGCTGCAGCAAGAACTCAGCGAGCACCAACGGGCTGAAAGAGTGATCCAGGAAAACCGCATCCGCATGCGGGCCCTGCTCGATGCCACCAGCGAGTCGGTGTTGCTGCTGGATCCGGAAGGCCAGATCCTGGCCATCAACACCTTCGGCGCGGCGCGCTTCGGCCAGGTTCCAGAGGCCATCACGGGCAAGAATTTTTACGGACTGCTGGCGCCAGCGTTGGCAACCAAGCGGCGCGCGCTGGTTGAGCAAGTGGTCACCACGGGCGAGCCCTTGCATTCACAGGACCGACGCGGGGCGATCTTTTTTGACAACAGCATTTACCCGGTCAAGGATGGATCCGGAGCCGTGGAAAGTGTCGCCGTGTATGCCAAGGACGTGACCGAGCAGCACAGCGCAAACGAAGTGGATGACATTTTCCGCAACCTCGATGCGGTGTTGCTCAAGTGGCGGATGAACCTGGCATCGATTGCCCAAATGTTTTGCGATGACATCCTGCCCATCTTTGACCTGGCAGCCGCCTGGATTGCCCGTGCGGAAAAGGACGGCCGGCTCACCTGGCTGGCCAGCGCCGAAGGTGCCGAGAAGGGATTTCTCAACGCATTGCAGTCCGGGGGCAAGCGCTGGAAGGGCGAGCCCGCCTGCTGCCTGCCGACGGGTGCGGTGATCCGCAGCGGTCATTGGCAGATCGTGGACTCTGCCACTGTGGATTGCCAGACATGCAGCGCTGTGACCCATGCCATCGGCACGCGGGCGGTCATTGTCCTGCCGCTGAACTTGCGGGGGGAGGCTTGGGGAGTGCTGACACTCTACGGGCGGGACGCCCACCAGTTCGAGGGGCAGCAGTTGCCACAGCGCCTGGCGGCCATTGCCGTTCGGCTCGGTGCAACGCTTGAATCGGCGTTGCAACAGGAGTGGCTGACTTTGCTGGATGCAGCCCTGGCCAATGTGGACAACGCGGTCCTCATCACCGACGCCCACGGCAGCGCCCAGTGGGTCAACCGGGCGTTTTCAAAACTTTCCGGCTATTCGAGTGACGACATTCTGGGCAAAACGCCCAAAATGTTCAGCTCGGGTCGTCAGGATGCCGATTTTTTCCAACGCTTCTGGCAAACCATCAGCAGTGGCAAGACATGGCATGGCGAGATCGTCAATGCCCGACCAGACGCCAGCACCTACACAGTCAACCAGACCGTGACGCCTTTGCTGAATGCGAGCGGTCAAGTCAGCCATTACGTCGCGATCCTGGAAGACATTACCCAACGCAAGGCGGCAGAAGAACGCGTTCAACACTCGGCACAGTTTGACCTGCTCACCGATTTGCCCAACCGGGGGTTGTTTCTGGACAGGTTGGCGCAGGCCCTGAACCAGGGGCAGCGCAATGGGGTGTCGGGGGCCTTGTTGTTTCTCGATCTGGATCATTTCAAGGACGTGAACGATCAACTGGGCCATGCGGCTGGCGATGAGTTGCTGATCGCCGTGGGTGTGCGGCTGCGGGAGCAGGTGCGGCAAAGCGACACGGTCGCACGCCTGGGGGGTGACGAGTTCACGGTCATTTTGCCCAACCTGCGGGACCGTCAGGATGCGGTGCGTGTGGCCAACGGCATCATTGCAGCCATCGGCAAGCCTTTTGACATTGCCGGTACACAAGCCAAAGTAGGCGTCTCCATTGGGATTGCACTCTTTCCGGCGCATGGCGACACGGTCGAGCAGGTTCTCAAGGCCGCAGACGATGCCATGTACGAGGCGAAAGAGGCCGGGCGAAACCGCTATGCCTTTTCGCCCGCCCCGACTGAAGCGCTGGCGCTGGAGGGTTGAGGGACCTCTGCGACAACACATGTGGCAAGCCTGAATCGGTCAGGCGGCTCACAATATCAAAAAAGTGAGCTGCTACCACTTTCTGCAAAAGCGCTGGAGGCCTGAAACACCATGAATTTTCGTGGCACAAGGGCATGAACGCTCAGGGCGTCAGGAATTGCGCTTCGAAGGCGTCAGCTGGCACGGGCCTGCTGAACAGATAGCCTTGCATTTCGTCGCAATTCAGCAACCGGAGCAGCCGCGCCTGCTCCTGCGTTTCAACACCTTCCGCCACGACCTTGAGCTTGAGCGCGTGGGCCAGGCCGATGATCGTGGACACGATGGACAAGCCCTCGGGGGCTGCGGTCATGTCGACCACGAAAGACCGGTCTATTTTCAAGGTGTTCACCGGAAACTTGGCGAGGTAGCTGAGCGAGGAAAAGCCCGTTCCGAAGTCGTCAATCGCAATGGTCAGGCCCAGGGTGCGGATGGCCTGCAGGCTGCTGATGCTGTGTTTGACGTCTTCCATGATCAGGCTCTCGGTGATTTCCAACTCAAGCCCTTCGGCTGTGCGGGCATCGCTTTCGACGAGCTGGCGAACCTCGTCAAAAAACGTGCGGTTGCGCAGTTGCAGCGCAGACACATTGACCGCGATGCGCACCGGCGCCAGGCCTGCCGTGTGCCAGCGCAGGTAATCTGCATTGGCCTGGTGCAGCGCCCACCGCCCCACCTCGTTGATCAAACCGATTTCTTCCAGAATCGGGATGAACTGGCCCGGTGGCACCAGGCCTGTGCCAGGCCTGTTCCACCGGATCAGGGCCTCGGCACTGGTCACTTTGCCACTCACCAGATTCACCTTGGGCTGGTAATGGAGCACAAACTCACCCAGTTGCAGGGCCTGACGAAGTTGGTTTTCCATCGTCAATTTGCCTGCCACCATCTCGTTCATGCTCTGGGTATAGAACAGATGGCGCTCGCCACTTGACTTGGCTTTTTTGAGCGCAACCTCGGCGTTGCGGAACAGGGTGTCGGTGTCGGCCCCGTCATCAGGGTAGAACGCCACGCCGGCTTTCGCCGCGATGCGAAAGACCGCGTCGTTCAACCGGAAGGGGTGGGCCAGAAAGGCTTTCATCATTTTGTCGAGCAGGTGCTCGACGTCATGCACGGGCTTGACCACCGGCATGAGTACCGCGAAATGGTCGGCACCCAACCGGGCCAGGCGGTTGGCGTCGCCGACGTAGCGGGTGAGCCACAGGGCCACCTTCCTCAGGAGCTCGTCGCCAGCGGTGCGGCCCAGGCTGTCGTTGATGTTTTTGAAGCGCTCCAGGTCGATCAACACGATGGCCAGCTTGTGCCCGGGCTTTAGCGCAATGCGGGAGGACTGCGCCACCCGCTCCAGAAACAGGCTCTGATTGGCCAGGCCGGTGAGGCCATCGTAGTAGGCCAGGTACGTAAGCCGTTCCTGCTTTTCAAGGTGATCGATGGCAAACGCGATGTCGCCAGCCAGCTCGGTGAGCAGCTTCAACTCGTCACCGTGGAAAAATTCAATTTCACTGGCGTACAGCGCCAGTATCCCCACCGCATCATCTGAAACCATGAGCGGAAAAACGGCCATCGAGCGGATGCCGCATGCGGTGTACTGGGCGCCGAACACAACCTGTGGGTCCTGTTGCGAATCATTGGAGACCACGACGTGCTTCTCCCTGATCGCACGCGCACCCATGGTTCGGGCTGCCGTTTCATCCGATGACAGGATGCCTTGGATGGCCGTCATCAGCGCCTCGTCCTTGCCTTGCGAGGCCATGGGCACCAGTTTCCGGGTCTTCGGGTCCACCATGGCAATCATGGCCATGTTGAATCCACCGTCCACGGCGATTTCACAGGCTTGCTTGAACAGGTCTTCACGGCTGACGGTGCGCACAATCAGCGTGTTGATGCCACTGAGCATGGCATACACACGGTTGAGGTAAGTGATGCGCTCCTGCGCTTTGCGGGTTTCGGTCACATCGCGAATGGCGGCAATGACCAGCATGCCCTCATCTGACTCCATGGGGCTCAAACTGACTTCCACGGGAAATTGGTGGCCGTCCTTGTGCAAGCCAAACAGGTCAAGACCGACCCCCATGCGCCGCGCACGCGGTTGTTCAAAATATCCGTCGTAGCTATCCGGATGTGTGCCGCGAAGACCCGTGGGCACCAGGCTGTGAATCTTTTTGCCCAAAAGCTCATCCCGGGCCCAGCCGAACAGGTGCACCGCTTGGGCATTGACCAGCACCATGTCGGCATGGCGGTTGACGATCACCATGGCATCGGGCGCCGATTCGAGCAGGTCTTTGAATTTCTGTGCGGCCTTTTTGCGCTCAGTGATGTCGCGAAAGTACCAGACGCGTCCGTAGTGCGTCTGGTCTGCGCCGGTGGCCGGTGCCGAGTAGCGATCGATGATTCGGCCGTCTTTGAGCCGTACCTCTTCGCGGCTCTTGTCTTCGCGGTGCTCATTCAGGTGGCGGACCCGGGCCACAAAGGTTTGCGGGTCATCCGTTTGCGCAGCCACCGCCTGGAGGACCGGCGCATCCACCCGTGCGCTCACCAACTGCGAATCCAGCTGCCAAAGGTCAATGAATTGCTGGTTGTAGGAGATGATTTTGCCGTGCTCGCTGACCACCAGAATGGCGTCCAGCGATGTTTCCTGCTGGGTCTTGAGAATGGCGTTTTTGAGTTGAACCTCTTCCTCGATCTGGCAGCGCAACGACTCGCTGGCAAATCGGTTCAGCGCGAAGCTGATGTCTTCGGCCATCTCGATCAGCAGGTCACGCGTGGATGGACCGAATGCATCGACTTCACCCGCATACAAGGTGAACGCGCCGACCACCCTGCCGTTTTTGACCAGCGGCAACGAGGCGGAGGCTGCCAGCCCAGCGAGCCCGGCACGTTCATGCCAGGGGGCGGTGGTGGGGTCCATCAGGAAGTTCTGGCACCAGACGGGTTGTTCTTTGCTGATGGCCAGCCCTGTCGGCCCCCGCCCGAGTGGGCTGCTGGCATCGGCAGAGATGCTCAAGCTCTTCAGGTAAGCCGTGTCATCACCGAAACTGGCCGCCGGTTCTACCCGCAGGGTCTCGGGGTTGAGCAGACCGACCCAGGCCATCTTCATACCGCCAAAGTGCACCGCCACCTGGCAGATTTTCTGAAACAACCCGGCTTCGGTCGTGCAGTGCACGATGGCCTTGTTGCACTGGCTCAAGGTGGCATAGAGCTGGGTGAACCGCTGAATTTTGGCCTGGTCCGCATGGCGTTCGCTGATGTTGCGGATGTTGCATTGAATGACCTTGATGCCTTCGCAGTCGTAGGCATTGCTGACAAATTCAACCGGGACGATGGCGCCTGTTTTCGTCTTGAGCGGCAGGTCGTCGTAGCGCGCGTAGCCCTTTGCCTGCAGCTCCGCGAACATTTCTTTGCTCTGGGCAATGTCGGCAAACGGACCGACTTCCCACAGTTTTTTGCCCAGGAATTCACCATGCGAGTAGCCCAGCATGTTGATCAGGTAGGGGTTGACGTCTTCGATCTGCGCGGTGTCCGCGTTCAGAAGCAGGATGCCGTCCTGGGCCGCTTCAAACAATCGGCGGTAACGGCTCTCGGAAATGCGCAGGGCTTTTTGTGTGGCATCGGCGCGCGGTGTGGAATTGCCCTCAGCTGCCGCCGTGCTGGATACGGGGATTGCCATTGCGGATATGCCCTGTGTGTTGTCAGTTGCCTCTGGGCATCGCAGCTTAGTTTCAAACGGCCCGGCTATCTGTGCGCTGCAGCACACAGCAGGGAAGGGGCGGGCTGCTGTGTGCTCGAATGAGTTTGCTATCCGTTTTACACTCGACCCATGTACGACCCACTTGTCGCACCGGACACCACAGAACCCACCAAGGCCCTGTTGCAGCTGTGCAAACGGTTGGAGCGGGCCTGGAATTTGCCCGACATCCTGGCCGCACTGGCGCCCGTGATGGACGAGGTCTTGGGTTACCCGCATGCCTGGCTGGCCCTGGTGGGGGAGCGCCCCGGCTTTGTGACCATCATCAGCCAGGCCACGGCGGGCACCGGGTTCGAGCAGTTGCATGCCAAGGCGCAGTCCTTGGATATCCCGCTGGCGGGTGACCGCATGCTGGCGGAAATCATGGCGGCCGACCACGTGGTGGTGGTCAACGATGCGCGCACCGATCCGCGCACCAACAAGGACGTGGTTGCGCAGTTGCACAACCGCACCATCATCAACGTGCCCCTGCTGTTGGCCGACGAGCGCTTGGGCACCTTGGGCATGGGAACCTATGGGGACGCAGAGGGTGTGCGCCCGCCATCAGACTGGCAACTTGAATTCATGCAGACCGTGGCTGGCCACGTGGCGGTGGCCTTGGACAGGGTGCGGTTCATCCAGGCCCGCAAACGCACCGAAGATGCGCTCTACCAGGAGAAAGAGCGCCTGCAAGTCACCTTGCACGCCATCAGTGATGCGGTCATCACCACCAATGCGGCAGGTGAGTTGCTTTACATCAACCCCGTGGCGCAGGCGCTGACGGGCTGGACGCTGGAGGCGGCGGTGGGCAGGCCCTATCAGGAGGTCTTTTTGCTGGGGGCTGCGTCCGACGATGCTGGCGTGCCCGACAACCTGGTGGCCCAGGCCATTGTCACAGCGCAAACCCACCGCTACCCCCAGCTGAACCTGGTGCACCGTGCGCATGGCCGCTTCGTGGTGGAGGCGGCCGTGTCACCCATCCGAGATGCCGACGGCGACGTGCAGGGCGCAGTGCTTGTGTTTCGGGACGTGACCGAGCAGCGGCGCTTGAGCCAGGAAATGGCCTTCCAGGCCACCCATGACGAGTTGACTGGCCTGGGCAACCGCCGCGCCTTCGAGCAGGCCTTGGCGCAGTGTTTTGAACACACGCGCCACGACAACCAGCACCATGTGGTGTGCTACCTGGACCTGGACGATTTCAAGGTGGTCAACGACACCTGTGGCCACACCGCCGGGGACGAGTTGTTGCGTCAGATTGCCCAGCTGTTCACGCAGGTGTTGCACAGCGATGACCACCTGTGCCGCATCGGTGGCGACGAGTTCGGTATCGTGTTGACCCACTTGACCATGGACCAGGCATTGCGCGTGGCCGAACGTTTGCAGCAAAGGCTGGCGGCGTACCGCTTTGTCTGGCAGGACCAAAGTTTTGGCGTGGGTGTGAGCATTGGCATGGTGGCGCTGGACCCTCAGAGCGAGAGCGTGGGCGCCTTGCTGCAAGCGGCCGACAGTGCCTGCTATGTGGCCAAAGACGCAGGGCGGGGCCGCATCCACGTCTATGCCAATGACGATCCGGCACTGGCCCAGCGCTATGGCGTGATGGAGTGGGTGAGCCGCATTGAACGTGCGTTGGTGCAAGACCGGTTTGTGCTTTGCGCACAACCCATCGTGCCCATTGCACCTGGCCACGCAACGGGGTTGCACTGCGAATTTCTGTTGCGCATGCAGGACGACGTGGGTGGGTGGGTGTTGCCCGGCCAGTTCATGCCTGCTGTGGAGCGCTACCACCTGGCGCCCCGCGTGGACAAATGGGTGTTGACCCATGCCCTGCAGTGGATGGTGCAGCACCAGGACATCATCGACCTGTGTTCGATCAACCTCTCGGGCCAATCGCTGGGCGATGAGGTGTTCATGGCTTTTGTGCTGGACACCCTGGCCCACACCCCTTTGCCTTGCCACAAAGTGTGTTTTGAAATCACCGAGACGGCTGCCATCAGCAACCTGCACACTGCAAATCATTTCATTGACACCCTGCGCCAGTTGGGCTGCAAGCTGTCGCTGGACGATTTTGGCAGCGGGCTGTCTTCCTTTGCCTACCTGCGCAACCTGCCCGTCGATGTACTGAAAATTGACGGCCAGTTTGTACGCGACATCGCAAGCGATGCTGTCAGCCTGGCCATGGTCAAGTCCATCCATGAAATCGGTTGCCTGATGGGCAAACAAACCGTGGCGGAGTTTGTCGAGAGCCCGGCCATTCTGGCGCTGCTGCGCGGCCTGGGGGTGCACTACGCACAAGGCTATGCGGTGGGCCGCCCCATGCCATTGGACCAACTGCTGGTGTGGCACCGGCAGCAGGCCGATGTTCAGTGGTCGAGCTGAAAATTTTGAATGAACGTCAGGACCGCGTCTGCCGCGAGCGGCTTGCTGAACAGGTAACCCTGCAGCCAAGGACACCCGATGTCGGCCATGAAGCGGCGTTGGCTGTCGGTTTCAACGCCTTCGGCGACCACCCGCATGCCCAGCCGTTTGGCCAGCAGCATGGTCATTTCGCAAATGGCGGCATCGTTTTCGTCGGTGTCGACATCTTTGACGAACGAGCGGTCGATCTTGACGGTGCTGATCGGAAACAGCTTGAGGTAGGCAAGCGATGAATAACCCGTACCGAAATCATCCAGCGCGAGGTTGACACCGATTTCGGTCAGGGCCTTCATCATCAAGATGTTTTCCTCAGGGTGGCGCATGGCCATGGACTCGGTGATTTCCAGATGCAGTTGGCTGGCGGGGAAGCCGCATTGCGCCACGGTTTGCCTGATCAGCCCAGGCAGTTGGCGGTCCTGAAACTGCAGGGCACTCAGGTTGATCGACATGTGCAGGTCTGGCAAGCCCGCTGCGTGCCAACGCTGGAGTTGCTGGCAAGCCTCCTCCAGCACCCATTTCCCCAGGGGAACGATCAGGCGGGTTTCTTCGGCCAGCCCGATGAAGTCGCCGGGGTAAATCAGCCCGCGCTCCGGGTGGTGCCAACGCACGAGCGCCTCGACACCCACGACCTTGCCGCTGTCCAGTGCAATTTGCGGCTGGTAGTGCAGGGTGAACTGACGCTGCTCCAGGGCAAGGGTCAGCTCATGTTCTGCCGTGGCGCGCAGTGCAACGTCAGCACGCATTTTTTCGGTGTAGAACTGGTAGTTGCCTCGGCCAGATGCCTTGGCGTGGTACATGGCGATGTCGGCGTTCTTGATGAGGTCGCTGGTATCGATGGCATCTTGCGGGTAAAAGCAGATGCCCACACTGGGCGAGGTACGCAACTCGTTGCCTGCAATGGAGTAGGGCGCGGAGACCTTCTCCACGATGTTGCCGGCGATCTCGGCGGCATCCGCCACCGTTGTGATGCCAGCCAGCACCACCACAAATTCGTCGCCCCCCAGCCGGGCGACGATGTCACTGTCACGCACAGTGTGTTCCAGACGTTTGGCCACCTGGACCAGCAACTGGTCACCGGCAGGGTGCCCGAGCGTGTCGTTGATCTGTTTGAAATGATCCAGATCGATCAGCATGACGGCCAGGGATTTTTCAAAACGCCTGGCAAAGGCCATGCCCTGTTCGATGCGTTCGTACAGACTGAAGCGGTTGGGCAGGCCGGTCAGGGGGTCGTGGTGGGCCAGGTGGCGGATCTTGTCTTGCGCGGCCTTGCTGTCGGTGATGTCTTCAAAACTGCCGATGTAGTTGATAACCTGCCCCGCAGCATCCCTGACGATCGAAATGGACAGCCGTTTCGGGTACGGCTCGCCGGACTTGCGCCGGTCCCACAGCTCGCCCTGCCAGTGATCGTGCTTGGCCAGCGCTGCCCACATTTCCTGATAGACCTCGCGCGGGGTGTTGCCCGCCGAGAGCACGCGCGGATTTTTGCCGATGACGTCTTCTTCGCTGTAGCCCGTCAGCCGGGTGAACTCGCGGTTGATGGCCAGGATCCGGTTGTTCGCGTCTGCAATCAGGATGGCTTCGCCGCTGTTGGAGAACACGCGCGACATCAGGTGCAGGTTGTCCTCGGCCCGCTTGCGTTCGGTCATGTCACGGCCGATGCCCAGGACACCGATGGGTTTTCCGTTCACATCAAGCAGGGGCGTCTTGATCGTTTCAAGCAGCACCGCTTTGCCCTTTTCGACGTGATTCAGCCACTCTTCGTTGACTTTCGAGGTGGCCGCTGCGATGGCTTCGCAGTCTTTCTGGCGGAAAAAATCAGCCAGCTCAGCACTCAGGAAGTCATGATCGGTCTTGCCAATGATCTCTTCCGCCGTGGCACCCAGCATGCGCTCGAAGGCTTGGTTGCAGGCCTGGAAAACACCTTGCATGTCTTTGAGCCAGACAGGGTCTGGCAAGGCGTTGAGCAGGGTTTCCATGTGACGGCGGCTTTCGCTCAACTGCTGGTTGGTCAGCGACAGGTGAGACAGGTAGGCTGCCAGGCCAACGATCATTCGCATCACGCTGCGCACGCGTTCGCGGCTGAAGCGGGGCATGTCGTGGATGGCGGCCAGGTAGTCGGCTGGATCGAAGCCAAAACGTTTGGCCTGGGCGGTGAAGTAGGCGTCGTCAATCTGGTCGTCGTCGTAGAAAAACTGGCCGCAATACAGATTGCCCAGGTGATGTGTGCCGACAAAAACGGGTGTCACCACATCCCACAGACCGTTCTTGCACTTGTAGTCGACGAATTCACCCTCTTTGAGGTGGCTGGCCAGGAACAAGTCACTCTCGGTGCAGTTCGCACACGAGCTGGGCGTTGCCCTGTGAAACGCCGTGCAGGCCCGCTGCCAACCGGCCGCCTGCATGATGTTGCCCTCCAGATCAAGCAGTGCGGTGGGCATGCCCACCAACTGGGTCAAGTCGTCCAGCAGGGTGCGCAATGCTTCGACGTCAATCAGCGATGCCAGCGGGGTGTCCGACACCAGGTTGGTCACTCGGGTGCGCGCCAGCCCCGGTGCAAAGTCAGTGCTGAGCGGGCCGGTGTGCCATGTCACGGGCTGGGTAGCTTGTGTGTTCGAGGGATTCATCTTCAACCGTACCGTTCATCTGTTGTGCCAGGGCTGGTGGCATGGAGCTGATCAGGGGGCAGAACCCGTTTGCCTGGCCAGCTCAGGTTGGGCCGGTGCCACGCGGGCCATGGCACCCCAGCCACCGATCAGGTCTGCCACGTCGGTAAACCCAAAGTCGGTGAACATGCTGGCATACGTCTGGCTGGCATTGCCGTGATAGCAGTAGATCAGCACCGGGCGGCTTTTGGGTTCACGCATCAGCAGGCGCTCGTGGTTGCGGCCATCCAGGCGGGTGCAGCCCGCCAGGTGGCTGACAGCGTGGTGATGCGCTTCGCGTGCGTCCAGCACCAACGCGTTGGGCCGTTGCGCCAGCCAGGCGTGGACCTGTTCGGGTTGCAGGCGCAGAAACGATGTGTCAGCCATGGTCGGTTCCCTTTCTTGTGGCCGGTCTGTAAAACTACACATGTGTGACCGCATGCAGACAAAGCTGACACACGGACATGACACTTGCTGTGACAAAAACGGGTGCCACAGGCACCGGACACACTCACCCACCCACGTTTTGCGAGGGAGCCCAGTGTGCACGGCATTTCTAGCAAATGCCGTGCAAGCTTGGTGGCATGCGCACCACACGGCGGGTGCGCAACCGCCGTGTGGTGCAGCGCACGTGGAGCCAGGAAGCGTCATGGCAAACAGCTGAAAAATACTGTTTTAATAGCTGTTAGCGCTTTCGTGTAAAGCGATAGAAGGCTATTTTATGCATAAAAATGTCATGACAAGGCCAGACATTTTTGCACTCATCCCCGATGAACTGATCCCATCTGGCACGGTGCGCATGCATGGGCTGCGTTTTGGCATGCTCGGTGTGCACAATACCCACATATTGGGCAGGGTTACCACCTATATTGATATGTGCTTATGAATGGGTAGCATCTGACCCAGCGTATCTGTCGGGTGTGCCAGCGACGCAGTCCGGTTACCCGCAGTGCATTGCCGGACAAATTCTCTTCAAAAGAAAGCAGGGATCACGGGCCACTCATTGCCAAACTGAAATTTTGGCATGCAGTTCGCTTCGGTTTTGTCATGGTGCGCAACCTCAAATCACTGCCGATTTCTACCCGTTTGTGGCTTCTGGTCGCCATTTTTTCCGTGGCTGTGCTCGTGGACAACCTGAGCGAAATGATGCGCCACGGTCAGCGGCTGCGGGCCGAAAAGGAGCAGCAACTCGAACATCAGGTCGAAACGGCGCATTCCATACTGATCCACTACGAAGCCGAGGCTCGCGCGGGTCGCCTGAGCGATGCTGATGCCCGCCAGCAAGCGATTCAGGCGATTCGGCCCCTGCGGTACAGCGAGCGTGAGTATTTCTGGATTCACGACCTCGCCCAACCCGTGGCCCACATGGTGATGCACCCGACCCTCCCTGCACTGGAAAGCGCGGCGCTTGACTCGCCTGAATTCGCGCGCGCCACCTCCAGCCGAGCGGGCTCGACCGGCGAATTTCAACCCCTGAAGGGTGACAACCTGTTCTCCGCCATGAACGCTGTGGCCACCTCGCCAGAGGGCAGGGGGTTTGTGACCTATGACTGGTACAAGCCCCTGGCCCAAGGGGGTGTCACGCCGAAGCTCTATCCGAAGTTGTCGTTTGTCAAGCGCTTCGAGCCCTGGGGTTGGGTGATGGGGTCCGGCATATACATGGACGAATTCGAAGCCGCCTATTGGCAAAGGATTCGCATCAACATGGTCAAAACCGGCCTGTGGCTGGTCCTGTTTGGTCTGCTGGTGTGGGTGATGCTGCGCACCATCATCCTCCCTCTGCGTGCCCTGCAACAAGCCATCGACGATTTGCGGCGCAACCCCGACGAGCGCATTTGTTTGCCCGATGAGCAACCGCTTGAACTGGCGCAACTGAGAGACTCTTTCCAGGCGCTGATGGGCGAATTGCAGCATTCCCGCCAGGCCTTGCATGCCTCGCTGGACCAGCTTCGGCTGGCCGGTTGCGCCGTGGCCGAAATGTCCGAGGGCGTCATGGTGGCCGATGCCGCCAGGCGGATCGTCTCCGTCAATCCGGCATTCACACGCATCACAGGCTACACACACGCCGAGGCGGTCGGACAGATGGCCGGTTTGTTGAAGTCAGGCCGCCACGGTGCCTTGTTCTATCAGGCCATGTGGCGTGAGATCAGCACCGTTGGAACGTGGTCAGGGGAAATCTGGAACCGTGCCAAAGACGGCCGCGTCTACCCCCAATGGCTGTCGGTTGCGACCTCGCGGGGGAGCGAGGGGCAAGTGCTCAACTATGTGGGTGTGTTCTCGGACATCACCGACAGAAAACGAATTGAATCCGACTTGCGCATCGCTGCAACCGCCTTCGAAGCACAGGAAGGCATGTTCATCACGGATGCCAACGGCATCATCTTGCGGGTCAACCCGGGCTTTTGCGGCATCACCGGCTACTCAGCGGAAGATGCCGTTGGACGCACACCGAGCCTGCTCAGATCCGGGCGGCACGGGGATGCGTTTTATGCCGCCATGCGGGAAAGCATCGAGCAAACAGGTGCCTGGCAGGGCGAAATCTGGAACCGCCGCAAAAGCGGCGAAATTTTCCCTGAATGGCTGACCATCACGGCGGTCAAAGATGACCGCGGGGACATTTCTCACTACGTGTCAACGCTGACCGACATCACCCAGCGCAAGGAGGCCGAGAACGAAATCAGGCACTTGGCCTTCTACGACCCGCTGACCAGCCTTCCGAACCGCCGTCTGTTGCTGGACCGCCTTCAGCAAGCCCTTTTCAGGGGGGCCCGCAGCGCCCGCAGTGGTGCGTTGCTGTTCATCGATCTGGATAACTTCAAGACCCTCAACGACACGCTGGGGCACGACAAAGGCGACATCTTGCTGCAAGCCGTGGCTGAACGGCTCCTGCTGTGTGTGCGTGAAGGTGACACGGTGGCTCGCCTGGGCGGCGACGAGTTTGTGGTGATGCTCGAAAACCTGAGCCCGCAAGAAGACGAAGCGACCGAGCAAGCAAGGGTCATTGGCCAGAAAATCCTCACGGCACTCAACCAACCGTACAAATTGGCAGCGCATGATCACCGCTGCAGCCCCAGTATCGGCATCACGTTTTTTCAGAATCACGACGTTTCGGTTCAAGAGCTGCTCAAACGTGCAGACCTGGCCATGTACCAGGCCAAGGCGGCAGGCCGGAATACCGTGCGGTTTTTCGCACCGGAAATGGCCACTGTGGTCAGCCTCCGGGCTGCGCTCGAAACCGAGCTGCGTGACGCCGTCGACCAGCATCAGTTTGTTCTGCACTACCAACCACAGGTCGATTGCACTGGTGCCGTGGTGGGTGTCGAAGCCCTGGTGCGTTGGCAACACCCGCTGCGAGGCCCGGTACAGCCCAGTGAGTTCATCTCGCTGGCGGAGGAAACCGGCTTGATATTGCCGCTGGGCCGCTGGGTACTGGAGACCGCCTGCCATCAGCTGGCGCAATGGGCGAACGACCCGAACATGGCGCATCTCTGCGTGGCAGTCAACCTCAGTGCACGCCAGTGCCGACAGCCCGATTTCGTGGCACAGGTGCTGGCCATACTGATGGCCACAGGTGCCAGCCCCCACAAGCTCAAACTCGAACTGACCGAGAGCCTGCTGCTGGACAACGTTGAAGATATGGTGCCCAAGATGATCGCGCTGAAGGCCCATGGCATCGGGTTTGCACTCGATGACTTCGGTACCGGCTACTCTTCGCTGTCATACCTCAAGCGCCTGCCACTTGATCAGCTGAAAATTGACCAGTCATTTGTGCGCGACTTGCTGATCGATTCAAACGATGCGGTCATTGTCCGCACCATCGTCGCGCTGGCCAACAGCTTGGGCCTGGCGGTGATTGCCGAAGGGGTGGAAACCCAATTTCAGCGCGATTGCCTTGCCGCGCAAGGCTGCCACCACTACCAAGGCTACCTTTTTGGGCGGCCCGCACCGGTTACCGCACTGGCGTCCACGCTTTTGCTTGAAAGTGACCGGGGCGCAGCCATTCCCGATGGCGGGTAAGCGAGGGGGAAACGGTCGCTTTGCCGGGGCGGGGGATCAGTCCACTTGCACGCTGGGTTTGGCTGCGGGTGCTTCTTTGGCCGTGCGCAGTTTCAGTCCGCCTGCAGAGCGGCCCTTGGCCTGCCCCATGGGCGGGGTCACGCACGATGGGGTGAACAGTGCCAACCGGGCCTGGATATCGGGCTCCAGTGCATCGGCGTCCGGTATGCGGGCACGGTGGCGCTCCAGCGTGAGCCGGGCGGTTTCCATCAGCTTGAGGTTGAGGGTGGTGTCGCATTGGCTGAGCAGCGTCTTCACGGTGTCGGCAGGCTTGCCCGCAATGGTGAGGGCCATGGCCACTTGCGCGATGGCACCGATGCGCTGGTAGCCCGCCCGCACAGCCGCTGCATACGGCGGGTGGCGTGCGGCGGCGTTGGCCAGCAGATCGGTCAGGCTGCTGCTGGTGCAAAAGCGCTGTGCAAGGGTGTTCACCCATTCATCTGCCACTTCAAGCGACAGTTCCGATCGGCCAATTTCGCTGATCAGCGCGAGGAAGTTGCAGGCCGCCTCCACATCAAACGCAGGTGAGCGGAGTTCCTGTGCGTGCACTTTGACCTCTTCGACCACTGCCGCCAGTTGCTTGTTGGCCAGCAGCAGCAAGGTGTTCGCCATGGCCTTGAAACGCACCAGCCGGGGCGGGTTTTCCTGGCGCTCCATCAGCTTTTGAATTTGATCGGTGCAGCGCTTGATGCCCTGGGCATCTTTGAGTTGCAGGCGCGCAAAGGTGAGCAGCATCAGGCACTGCGCGTCGTACAGCTTGGATGTGAGCCCCAGCAGCGTTGCGCGGTCCAGCGCACGGGCTGCTTCGGCAAAGTCGCCCTGGTAGTACGCCAGCATGCCGTAGCGTTGAAGGCGGTCCACTGAGCCTGGGGTGATGTCGGCTGCGCGCTTGGCCGCCTCCAGTGCCGCAGCCGGTTGGCTGTTGTCCAGGTGCAGACGCACCAGCACGTCAAACGTGTCGGCAAAAGCAGGTTGGTCTTTGGCCAGCAGCTCCAGACTCGACAGCGCTTCGTTGGGTTTGGACGCCTCCAGTTGCGAGCGTGCGACACCCAGTCGTGCCCAAGGCAGGGGCTGCTGGGCTGCGATGCTTCGGTACAGGTCGCCGGCCTCGTCGGGCTTGCCTTCGCGCATCAACAGCTCGGCGGCCACACGCCCGGCGAACAACCAGTACTGCGCGCGCGCGCGATAACGCGTCAGACAGTGTTGGATGGCGGTGCCGAAGTCGCCCGCTTCGATGGCTTCAAAAATATCTGCCAGCTGCACTTTTCGTTGATGGGCGTGTTTCAGCCTTTCCAACAGACCACCAGCGGTGTGTGGTTTGAGCAGGTAGCTGTCCAGGGCAGATTCAGCCGCCTCCGACACCTGCGCGTAGGTGGCCTCGGCCGTCAGCATCACGAACACCGTGCCATAGGGCAAGATTTGTGCCCGACGCAGGTCGTCCAGCAACTCCTGGCCCGTGTAGTCAGTGTCCGGGAAGCGCTGTTCGCACAGCACGATTTCAAAGGGCTTGGTCTCCAGCTTGCTGCGCGCTTCAAGGGGGCGATTGGCGGCTTCCACCGCCGTCATGCCGAAGTCGCGCAGCTGCTGCAGGATGACACCCCGCGATATGGCGTTTCCGTCCACCACCAAAGCGGTGCAGTCCAGCAAGTCAGGTTCGCGTCTTTTCGGTCGGTTCATGGCAAGATGTGTGTCGGGCCGCCAATATCTGGCATCAATGGTGGGTTTGTACCTCAACTGAGCCAGCAAGGGGTGAGCGGCCCACAGACCAGCTTGAAACAATTGACACAAATGGTTGAATTGGCCCGTTCCGCCCATGGGACCGAGGTTCCTCCCCCGCCCAAGGGGAAGCCGCGACAGCCCGTGCGGGCGATGGCAACAGGTGTTCTGATCGTGGCCAACCTGGTGGTCATGGGGCTGTCTGCCGATGCACTGCACCGCAGCCGTCAACTCTACAAGCAGCAAGCCCAAACCCAAACGCAAAACATCGCCAGCGCGTTGGAGCAGAACATCGTCGGCAGTGTCGACAAAATTGACCTCGCTTTGCGAACGGTGACCGACGAGCTGGAACGCCAACTCGCAGGCAAGGGCATTGACCCTGCGGCCATGGACACCTTTCTGGCGCGTCAGCAACAGCGCTTGCCGGAAGTCGAGGCGTTTCGGGTGGCGCAGGCCGATGGCCTGGTCTTTCTGGGTCGAGGGCTCCAGCCCGCCGAGCATGCCAGTTGGGCTGACCGAGACTACTTTATTTTTTTACGCGACCACCCCGAGGGTGGCTTGCAAATTTCCAAACCCCTGATGGGGCGGGTGGCCAAACAAGCCATCATCGCCTTTACCCGACGCTACAACCACCCCGATGGCCGCTTTGCCGGGGTGGTGGCGGCCCCCATTGCCGTCAGCTATTTTTCTGGGATGCTGTCGCAGTTTGATCTGGGGCCCAAGGGCTCGATCATTTTGCGTGGCACCGACATGGGCTTGGTCACCCGCGTGCCGCCCGTGCCGGATAAGGTGATCGGTCAATTGGGCAACACCACAGTGTCAGATGAGTTTCGCCGCAACATGGACTCTGGCGTGCGCACCGCCACTTACTTCTCGGCCAACAGCACCGAGGGTTTGCCGCGCATGGTGACTTTCATCCGTTTGAGCAAAGCGCCCATGGTGATCATCGTGACCACGGCGCAGGACGATTACCTGACACCCTGGACCCAGGAACTGCACCGCACGCTGGCCATGGTGGCCAGTTTTGCGTTGTTGTCACTGCTGCTAGGCTGCTTTCTGTTGCGCTCATTCCGGCAAACCGAGATCCACCGGCAACAACTCAGTGACGGCCAGGCTTTTGTTCGCGATGTCATTGACTCGCTGCCCGAGCACATTGCAGTGGTGGATGCACACGGTGTCATCATCGAAGTCAACCAAGCCTGGCGGTACTTTGCACAGCGCAACGGTGCGGCGCACTCGCACGCATATGGTGTGGGCGCCAACTACTTCGATGTGTGTCAAAAGGCGAGCGAACAGGGGGGTGACACCGAGGCATCGGCGTTTGCTGCGGGCCTGCGGTCTGTGCTGAACGGCTCCTGCCAGGAGTTCATTCAAGAGGCGGCCTGCCATTCGCCAAACGAGCAACGCTGGTTCATTCTGCATGCCGTGCCGCTGCGCGGCGCCCTCAAAGGTGCGGTATTGATCTACCAGAACACCACCGAACGCAAACTGATGGAGCGCGAGTTGCGCCATGCCAAAGCCATTGTGGACTCGACCGATGACGCGGTCATCAGCAAAACCCTGCAAGGCATCATCACCAGCTGGAACCGGGGAGCCGAAAACAAGTTTGGCTATACCGCAGCAGAAGCCATCGGCAACCCCATGCAGATGCTGATCCCGTCGGAGCGGGCAGGGGAGGAACCTGGCATCCTGGCTCGCCTTTCCGCAGGTGAGCGGATCGAGTCCTTCGAGACTGTGCTGTGCCACAAGGACGGTCGCCTGATTGATGTGTCCGTCACCATTTCTCCCATCGTTGACGCAGTGGGGCAGGTGGTTGCCGTGTCGAAAATTGCGCGCGACATCACCGAGCGCAAGCAGTTCGAGGCAGCGCAGCAGATTGCCAAGTGGCAACTGGAGGCACAACTGGCCAAAATTTCAGGCCTGCAGGTGCTGTTGCAAGAGCAGGCCATTCATGACCCCTTGACTGGCTTGTTCAACCGCCGCTACCTCAACGAAACGCTGCCGCGCGAGTTGTCTCGGGCCAAGCGCGAAGATCAGTTGCTGACGTTGGTCATGCTCGACCTTGACCATTTCAAAGCGGTTAACGATACCTACGGTCATGCCGCCGGTGATGAGGTGCTCAGAACCATGTCGGGCATTTTGACCCATGGTGCACGGGAAAGTGACACCGTCTGCCGCTACGGTGGGGAGGAGTTTCTGGTGGTCTTGCCCGGCATATCGCCTGCTCAGGCCATGCAAAGGGTCAGCGAGTGGCAACTGTGCCTCGCCCGAACCCCCACTGTCTTGGGCGCCTTCTCCATCCATGTCACTTTGTCGGCAGGCGTGGCCGGATTCCCGTACCACGGTGCCGATGCCGACACACTGGCCACACGTGCTGACGCCGCCCTGTACCGCTCCAAGGCGGCAGGGCGCAACCGCGTCACCTGTTTTGAACCTGGCGAGCAGGTCATTGCGACCCAACCGCCTGACCTCTCGCCAACCGGGCAATCCGGAGACACACACCATGGATGATTCACGCCCCCGCGAGCAGTATTTGGCTGATGTAACGGTGTTTCGGCAGGGCGATGCGGGCGAGGCTGCCTATGTGGTCGAAAGCGGCAGCGTTGAAGTGCTGTCCGAGGGGCATGCTCGGCTGGCCATTCTGGGGGCTGGGGCCCTGTTCGGCGAAGTGGCCTTGCTTGACCACCTGCCTCGCACCGCCACTGTGCGCACGCTGGAGCCCACCGTGCTGATCCGGATCGACCGGGCTCATGTCAAAGCATTGCTCAAACGGACCGATCCGGTCATCCGCCACCTGTTGACGCTGCTGCTTGAGCGCTTTCGCAGCCAGTTGCCTGCGGGTACTGAAGTGGGGACGCCAGGTTCGGCCCACGACCAGAGGGCGGCACTGAGCACCCTGACCTTGACCAGGGACTTGGCGTACGCGCTCGACCATGGCCAGCTTGAACTGCATTACCAACCGCTGATCAGCTTTGCCACCCGGTCGCTCGTCGGCTTCGAGGCGCTGGTTCGGTGG
This sequence comes from bacterium, assembly GCA_030824555.1. Classification (GTDB taxonomy): domain Bacteria; phylum Pseudomonadota; class Gammaproteobacteria; order Burkholderiales; family Burkholderiaceae_C; genus UBA2334. The sequence goes on along the minus strand of JAVBXK010000047.1, from coordinate 5,881 downwards.
CGGCATCCCACGCGGGGGCTGACCATGCCTGACGATTTCATCGGGTTGGCCGAAAAAACAGGCCTGATTCACCCGCTGGGCTCATGGGTGTTGCGCCGGGCCATTGCAGATTGGGCCTACCTGCGCCGTTTTTGTCGGTCCACCCTGGCGTTGGGGCCGTTTGTCAGTGTCAACTTGTCTGCTGCAGAGCTGGCCGATCCGCAACTGGACGAGGACATTCGGGCGCAACTGTGCGCGCACGGCATGGCGCCGCATGAGCTGAAAGTCGAGTTGACAGAGACCGTGGTCATCGACGACCGTGCCACAGTCGGCACAGTGCTGGCCAAGCTGTCTGCCTTGGGCGTTTCGATTGCGCTGGATGATTTCGGTACCGGTTACGCAAGCCTCGACTACCTGAAACTGTTGCCCGTGGCCTGCATCAAAATAGACAAAGCCTTCGTGCAAGACATGGCTGCTTCGCTGCGCAGCCATGAAATCGTGCACAGCGCCATCCAGCTGGCCAAGTCGTTGGACATGGTCACCGTTGCCGAGGGTGTTGAAGACGCCGAAACGGCCCGCCACCTGGGCGAGCTGGGTTGCCACATTGCCCAGGGGTATTACTTTGCGCATCCCATGCCCGTCCACGCTGTGGCGGACTGGCTCGCCAACGCGCAGGCAGCAGGCAAACTGATGCAGTGAGACCGGTGTGCCCAGTCTGGTCGCAGCCTTGCCGGGTGCGACGAGGCGCGGGAAGGCCACTGAGCAGTCTTTTGGTCAGCGTTTTATTGATAAAAACTGCCGTTTGAGCTTATAAATTAAGCGTAAGCAGCTATCAATAATGGTTTGAACGGGCCACGTTGCGTTTGCCCACACCCAATGCGGCGTGCATCAGGCCGATGCTCAGCCACACTGCGACGCTGAAGTAAAGCGACATCCAGACCACCTCCGATTTCCAGTCTTCCCAGCGGTTTGACACCACCCAGCGGCTGGACACATCGGCCAGACCTTGAGAGATATCGAGATACTGGCGGCCTTGCCCTTCATCGCTCAGCCAGCGGGCCCAGTACATCGGCACGTCCACGTGCAGCATGTACAGGACGTAGCCGACACCCATGACGCCTGCCGCCAGCAACATGGGGCGCAACGCGCGGTCGCTGTGCCGCCACGAAAACACCAGGCTGGCTACCAGCATGGCAGCGCAAAAGCCCCAAATGGATTCTTCGAGAACATGGCCCAGATTGGACGTGGTCAGCACCGCGTACCAAGAGCACGTTTCGGCCACCAGGATCATGGGGACGATCCAGTGCGACACCTTGAGCGCAACCGGGCTTTTGCACGACTGCGCCACGCTGCGAAGCATCAATGCCCATTGCGCGGCAAAACACAACTCGGCCACAGTCGCCACCGAGCGGCCGACGATCACGCTTGACAGCCACGAGTCGATCAGCACTTGCCGCTGCACGTCGAACACAGGAAACACCGATCGGTAGCCGCACCCCAGCACATACCCGGCTGACAGCACCATTTGCCATTTGATCAGGGCCCAGGCTTCCGCCGGCAGCTTTGAGGCCTGGTATTGAAGACGCTGCGCTGACACGGCCCAGGCCACTGCATTGACTGCACTCACGGCACAAAGAAACGACCACCAGGTCAGGGTATCTGCGTCCATAACTTGTCCTTGCATTCGATTTTTATAAACAATATAAATAATTTATACGGTTTATACCCAATTCCAAGCGGAATGCAAAGTGGTGCTTGCGTTGGTTTTGCATCGGCAGGGGCGTCAGGGGGAGCTTGGCTTTGCAACCTGCGTGAATGAGCGTGCTCAGTCGCATGTGTGGGCTTGCGGTAGCATCACTTCATAAAAAGGGTGCCACGCATCGTGGCACACCGTGCAACTGAGGGAGGAAAACCATGAGCGGCGTCGATTCGTTTCGCAGACGGCTCCTGGCCAGCGCAGCGGGCTTGTCCCTGGCGGGCCTGAGCGGGTGCCAGCGGCCAGAGCCACTGGTGCGTGTGGCAACCAATGCCTGGGTAGGCTATGCCCCTTTGTTTCTGGCGCGCGAGCTGGGTAACTTCGACACCACCAACCTGCGGTTGCTGGAGCTGTCGTCCAACTCGGGCAGCCTCATGGCCCTGGCCTCGGGCCAGGCTGAGGCAGCTGGCCTCACGCTCGACGAGCTGCTGGTGGCACGTGAAGGCGGGCTTGATCTGCAAGTGCTCACGGTGTTTGACGAGTCAGCCGGTGCCGATGTGGTGATGACCCACCCTGACATCACACACTTGGCCCACTTGCGGGGGCGACGCATCGCGGTCGAAGACACTGCCACCGGTGCGCTGATGCTCTCGCGCACGCTCGATGCAGCCGGCTTGCGCCCCGAGGACGTGATCAAGGTGCCCCTGTCGGGCCCCATGCTGGTACACGGGTTCGAACACAACGAGGTCGATGCCGTGGTCTGCTTCGAGCCCCATGCCACACACTTGGCCAAGCTGGGGGCCAGGCGCCTGATTGACAGCAGCCGGTTTCCGGGTGTGATCGTTGATGTGCTGGTGGCCAAACGCGCTGCGCTGGCGGCATCGGCCACCCAGTTTTCGCGATTGGTGGCGGGCTACTTCCAGGCGCTGTTGCTGCTGCAAACCTCGCCCACCCAAACCACCGCGCGCATGGCACCCGCCCTCGGGCTCAGCCCACCTGAGCTGACACAGGCGCTGAAAGGGGTGCGCATGGCATCGCTGGACGACAACCGGGCCATGCTGGCAGGCAACCCACCTGGGTTGCTGTCCATGGCGCAGTCCGTGTCAGCGCTGATGTTGAGCACAGGCTTGCTGAAAACCACCCCCAACCTGGCCGACCTGGTTGACCCCCGCTTTTTACCCGCAGCCTGATCGGAGAGCCCCACATGCGCCGCCACCTTGGTTTGAAATGGACCCTGCCACTCGGTCTGGCCGTGCTGTTACTGGTGTTCACAGGCGTGTTCACCTGGAGCAGCCTCAACAGCAGCTTGGCCAGCCTGACGCAAACCGCTCGGCAAGACGCGCTGGACCACGCCTCGCACCTGGCACGCATGGCCGAGCAGGGCCTGCAAACCAGCCTGTTGCTGGTGGAGTCTGACCTGGGGCAGGTCAGCACCGATCCGCGTATAGAGGCCGTGCTGATCCTTGACGATCAGGGCCACATCCTCATGGCGCACCGCCGAAGCTGGACAGGCCAGGCCGCCACCGCCGTGGTCAGCGGGTTTGACGACAACTGGCGCCTGAAGGTGGTGGGTGGTCGCTTGCCACAGGCGCGCACGTCAGCCGACGCGCTCCACATTGCCACCCTTCACCCGTTTGAACTGCCCGCTGCCAGCAACGAGGTGCGCAGCTCGCGCCGGGGCGCGGTGTTTGTCCAGATGAACCTGCAGCAAGCCTGGCAAGACGCACGTCACGCCACATTGGTGTCCCGTGTGCCCGGTTTGGTCACCGCCATGCTGGTGCTGCTGGCCGTGGGCATGCTGTTGAACGGCTATGTGGCACGCCCCCTGCAACGGCTGGCCCATTCGGCCAGTTTGCTCAAGCAGGGGCAGCTGGGCACGCGCGCCGCCGTGCAAGGCCCATACGAAATTGCCGAGCTGGCGCAAAACTTCAACGCCATGGCCCAGGCCATGGAAGACGCGCAGCGGGCCCTGTTGGCCAGCGAGCAGCGCCTGTTCATCACCTTGCACTCCATTGGCGACGGGCTCATTGCCACCGATGCCCGCGAGCGCATCACCCTCATGAACCCGGCAGCAGAGCACTTCACCGGCTGGCCGCTTGAGTTGGCCAGGGGCCGCTCCATTGAAGAGGTGTTCGTGATCGAAAACGCCATGACGGGGCAGCCCGCCGACATCCCCATCAAGCGCGTGCTGACCGAGGGCATCGTGTTGGGTCTGGCCAACCACACCGTGCTGATCGCCCGCGATGGCACCCGCCGTGACATTGCCGACTCCGCAGCCCCCATCCGCAACGCCCAGGGCCAGATTGAAGGCGTGGTGCTGGTGTTTCAGGACGAAACCGAGCGCTATGGCATGCGCCGCGCCCTTGCCGAAAGCGAACAACACTTTCGCACCCTGGCCAACAGCGGGCAGGCCCTGATCTGGACCGCCGGCCTGGACAAAAAGTGCGGCTACTTCAACACCATCTGGTTGCAATTCACCGGCCGTACCCTTGAGCAGGAACTGGGCGACGGCTGGGCAGACGGCGTGCACCCCGATGACCTTGAGCACTGCTTTGCGACCTACGTCAAAGCCTTTGAGGCCCGAGAGTCATTCGCGATGGAGTACCGCCTGCGCCACGTCAGTGGAGAGTACCGCTGGATACTGGACCAGGGCAGCCCGCGTCATGACAGCGAGGGCCGCTTCCTGGGCTATGTGGGCCACTGCCTGGACCTGACGCAAGTCAAGCAAGCCGAAGCCAAAGTGGCGCACTTGGCCTACCACGACACCCTGACTGGCCTGCCCAACCGAGCCCTGTTTCAGGACCGGCTCACGCAAGCCATGGCCGCCGCACGGCGCAGCAAGCGGCTGGGGGCGCTGATGTTCATTGACCTGGACCACTTCAAACACATCAACGACGTGTACGGGCACGCCGTGGGCGATGCCGTGCTGATCGAGGTGTCCAACCGCCTGAAGTTCTATTTGCGCACCGAAGACACCGTGGCCCGACTGGGCGGCGACGAGTTTGTGGTGCTGTTGCCCGCCCTGGGCACCGAAATCGCCAGCGCCGCCACCCTGGCACAGGCCGTGGGCGACAAAATCCGCATCGCGCTGGAAGCCCCCATCCACATCGGTGAGACCCACTATCACACCGCAGCCAGCGTGGGCGTCACGCTGTTTCCCAAGGGGGAGGAGACCGTGGACGACCTCATGCGCGAGGCCGACATTGCCATGTACCGCGCCAAGGAGAGCGGGCGCAACGCCATATCGTTTTTCCAGACGGACATGCAAAACACCGTCACCCAACGCTACGCACTGGAGCAAGAACTGCGCGAGGCCGTGGCCCAGCAATCGTTCGAGCTGCACCTGCAGTCGCAGGTGAACGGGGCGGGGCACCTCACCGGGGCCGAGGCGCTGGTGCGCTGGCGCCACCCCACGCGCGGCCTGGTGGCCCCAGCCACCTTCATTCCCCTGGCCGAAGAAACACGCCTCATCTTGCCGCTGGGCGAATGGGTGCTTCAGCAGGCCTGCGAGGTGATTGCCCAGCTCGATGCCGCCGGGCACAGCCTGCACATTGCTGTGAACGTGAGCCCGCTGCAGTTTGCGCAGGCCAATTTCGTGGCCCGCGTGCGCGACATCCTCGGCCAGACGGGGGCTGACCCCAGCCACCTGATGCTGGAAATCACCGAGGGCCTGCTGGTCGAGCACATGACCGAAACCATGGGCCGCATGTCGGAGCTGGCGGCACTGGGCATACGTTTTTCCATTGACGACTTTGGCACCGGTTACTCGTCGCTGTCGTACCTCAAGCGCCTGCCGCTGTACGAGCTGAAGATCGACAAGAGTTTTGTGCAAGACGTGCCTGATGACCCCAACGACGTGGCCCTGGTGGAAACCATTTTGGCCATGGCACAGCACCTGCACCTGAGCGTGGTGGCTGAAGGGGTGGAAACCGCTGCCCAGTTCGAGTTTCTGAAAAGCCGCCAGTGCGCCCGTTTTCAGGGCTACCACATCCACCGGCCCCAGCCCTGTCGCGATTGGCTGGCCGCGCTGGGACTGTCAGCGGTGGGCTGACAGGGCGGCGGGTGGCCCTGAAAATATCAACAAAAATGCCTGATTAGGTACATACCTCAGACGATCGCAGCGATCGCAAAGGCTGAGGTTGGGTGAGGGTAGCGGCACGCAACAGCCTGGGGATCATGGCAGGCATGTCAAAGCGGCGATTGAAG
>JAVBXK010000019.1 GCA_030824555.1 bacterium | reverse complement strand
CGGCACGCCCGCACACATCCATGTGGTTCACCCAGGTTTCACTGCGCAATCCGGTCTTTGCGACCATGGTCATGCTGGCCTTCGTGGTCATGGGGCTGTTTTCCATCCAGCGCCTGCAGGTAGACCAGTTCCCCAACATCGACTTCCCCGTGGTGGTCATCACCACCGAGTACCCGGGTGCAGCACCTGAAATCGTCGAAACCGAGGTCACGCAAAAGGTCGAGGAAGCGGTCAACACCATTGCCGGCATCAACGCGCTGACATCACGCAGCTACGAAAGCCAGTCGGTCGTGATCGTCGAGTTTGGCCTGCACATGAACGGCCGCCGTGCGGCTGAAGACGTGCGCGAAAAAATTGGTTTGCTCAAACCCAGCTTGCGCACCGAGGTCAAAGAGCCCAAGGTGCTGCGATTCGACCCAGCCAGCCGCGCCATCTGGTCGGTCGCGGTGCTGCCGGATGCCCAAACCGCCAAGGCCCCCAGCAGTGCAGAGCTGACGCAATGGTCCGAACAGGTGCTGAAAAAACGGCTTGAAAACGTGCGCGGTGTGGGCGCGGTCAATCTGGTCGGTGGCACACGCCGCGCCATCAACATTGAACTCAACCTGCCTGCCATGGAGGCACTGGGCATCACGGCCGACCAGGTGGTGGCCGCCGTGCGCACCGAGAATCAAGACGCGCCGCTGGGCACCCTGCGCACAGCCAAGCAGGAGCAGGTGGTGCAGCTGCAAGCCCGCATGGACCAGCCAGCGGACTTCGGGCGGATCATCGTCACCCGCCGTGGCGGTCAGCCCATCTACCTGAGCCAGGTGGCCAAGGCAGTAGACAGCACGGTCGAGCAGGAAAACCTGGCGCTTTACAACGGCGAACGCACACTGCTGCTGCAAATCCAGAAAACCCAGGACGAAAACACCATTGCCGTGGTCAACGGCCTGCAGGCCGCACTGAAGGAAATGCAGGCGCAATTGCCTGCAGGCTTCAAGCTGGCCGAGGTGCAGGACGGCTCGCGCCCCATCCGCGTGGGGGTGGCCAACGTGCGGCAGACGCTGATCGAAGGTGCCATCCTCACGGTGCTGATCGTTTTTCTGTTCCTGAACTCGTGGCGCTCGACCATCATCACCGGGCTGACGCTGCCCATTGCGCTGATCGGCACCTTCATGGTGATGAACCTGTTCGGGTTCACCATCAACATGCTCACGCTGATGGCGCTGTCATTGAGCGTGGGGTTGCTGATTGACGACGCGATCGTGGTGCGCGAAAACATCGTGCGCCACCTGCAGATGGGCAAAACACCCTACAACGCGGCCATGGATGGCACGCGCGAAATCGGGCTGGCCGTGCTGGCCACCACGCTGTCCATCGTGGCGGTGTTTTTGCCCATCGGGTTCATGGAAGGCATCATCGGCAAGTTTTTTCACGAGTTCGGCATCACGGTGGCCGCGTCCATCCTGATTTCGATGTTCGTGAGCTTCACGCTCGACCCCATGCTGTCGTCGGTGTGGCACGACCCCTCGGTCCACCTGCACAGCGGGCCGGACGGCACCGGTCACGATGCCACCACCCCCGTCAGGCGCAGCCTGTACGACAAAACCATTGGCCGCGTCACGGGCTGGATAGACCGCATGCAGGACGACCTGTCCGACACCTACCAGCACGTGCTGGCCTGGTCTTTGAACCACAAAAAAACCACCCTGGGGATGGCTGCCGGTGTGTTCGCGCTGAGCATTGCCTTGGTGCCCCTGCTGGGCACCGAGTTCGTGCCCAAGGCTGACTTCTCGGAAACCAGCCTGACCTTCCACACACCGGCCGGTTCGTCGCTGGAGAACACCGAGGCCAAGGCACGCCAGGTCGAGGCGATTGCCCGTGAATTCCCCGAGGTGCGCTACACGCTGACCACCATCAACACGGGCAACGCACAGGGCAAAATTTACGCCAACATCTACCTCAGGCTGGTGGACCGCAAAGACCGCACGGTCAGCGCCGACGCGATGTCGGCCAAGCTGCGGGAACGCCTGCGCAGCGTCAGCGGCATCAACGTGACGCACGTGGGCCTGCTGGATGCCGTGGGCGGCAACAAGCAGGTGGAGTTTTCGCTGCAAGGCCCCGACCTGCATGAACTCGAACGGCTGACCCGGCAGGTCTTGGCCGACATACGGCCCATTCCCGGCCTGGTGGACCTGGACTCTTCGGTCAAACCCGACAAACCCACGGTCGAACTGCGCATGAAAACCGCAGCAGCTTCCGATCTGGGCGTGGGGGTTTCGGCCATTGCCTCGCCGCTGCGCATCATGGTGGCCGGGCAAACGGTGGGCAACTGGCGCGCCGCAGACGACCAGACCTATGACGTCATCGTGAGGCTGCCCGCCGCCGACCGCCAGTCGCCGCAAGACCTGGCACGCATGCACCTGGTGGTGGGCACACTGGCAGATGGCACGCCGCGTGTGGTGCGTGTGGACCAAGTGGCTTCGGTCGAAACATCGACCGGAGCCAACCAGATCAACCGGCGCAACCTGACCCGTGAAGTGGCCATCAACGCCAACGTGTATGCCCGCACCGCCGGTGACGTGTCGGCCGACATCAAAAAAACGCTGGATGCCACCGCCTTCCCACCGGGCTACCGCTACCAGTTTGGGGGGTCAACCAAAAACATGCAGGAGTCATTTGCCTATGCGGTGTCGGCGCTGGCCATGGCCATCATCTTCATTTACATGATCCTGGCCAGCCAGTTCAAGAGCTTCTTGCAGCCATTGGCGCTGATGACCTCGCTGCCGCTGACGCTGATCGGGGTGGTGCTGGCGCTCATGATGTTCCAGTCGAGCATGAGCATGTTCTCGGTCATCGGCATCATCATGCTGATGGGGCTGGTCACAAAGAATGCCATTTTGCTGGTGGACTTTGCCATCCGCGCCCGCGAAGGCACGGCCGATCACCCTGCCATGGGCCGTACAGAGGCCTTGCTGATGGCCGCACACGTGCGGTTGCGCCCCATTCTGATGACCACACTGGCCATGGTGTTCGGTATGGTCCCGCTTGCATTTGCGCTGTCCGAAGGGTCAGAGCAGCGTGCACCCATGGGCCAAGCCGTGATCGGGGGTGTGCTCACCTCGTCCATCCTGACGCTGGTGGTGGTACCTGTGGTGTATTGCTACATGGATGACCTGGGCCAGTGGATCAAGCGCAAATTTGCAGGTCAACCCGTTTCCCACCTTGAACAGACGCCGTCGCCTGAATGACCCCGGTAAAATCAGTCAACCACGTCAAACATACCCACCGGAGTATAAAATGAGCACCATGCAATCACAGTCTCCCGTCGCACTTGACATCGAAGTCGCACGCTTCAACATGATCGAGCAGCAGATTCGCCCCTGGGACGTGGCAGACCCCACCGTCTTGGCGCTGCTGGACAGCGTGCCGCGCGACCAGTTCGCGCCCACGGCCCTGCGCGGGTTGGCCTATGCGGACGTGGGTCTGCCCCTGTCCAGCCCCGCCAAAGAGGGCGAAAGCATGTTGCACCCCAAGGCTCAGGCCCGTCTGGCACAAGACATTGCACTCAAGTCAGATGAAACGGTGCTGCACATCGGCACCGGCTCGGGCTTCACAGCGGCAATGCTGGCCAAGCAGGCCAAATCGGTGCTGAGCCTCGAAATCAACGCGGCCATTGCCAAGCAAGCCACTGACAACCTGCAGCGTGCCGGCATCACCAACGTCGACGTGCGCCATGCCGATGCCACTGCCGACAACTTCAAGGGCTGCGCTGCGCAAGGCCCTTACGACGCCATTGTGCTGAGTGGCACGGTGGCAGAGGTGCCGCAAGCCCTGCTCGACCTGCTGAAAGTGGGCGGCCGCCTGTTCGCATTCGTGGGTGAAGACCCCGTTGTCCGCGCCACCCTGATCACCCGCGCGTCGGATACCGCGTTTGCCACGGCACAGCCATGGGATTTCGTGGCCCCGCGCCTGGTCAACTTCCCCGCTCCCTCAACCTTCCGGTTCTGACACTGTTCCAAGCATGATCCAGATTCCCGTCACCCAAGTCACGCCATGGGCGCAGCAACAAGCGCTTGAGCACCCCGGCCAGTTGCCCATCGTGCTGGATGTGCGCGAGGCGTGGGAGGTTCAAACGGCCTCCATCGTCAACGATGAAGCGGCCAACGGGTTCAAGCTGGTGCACATGGCCATGCGCACCGTGCCCGCCCGCTATCTGGAACTGGACCGTGCGCAACCGGTGGCCTGTCTGTGCCACCACGGGGCGCGCAGCATGCAGGTGGCCCATTTTCTGGCGCAAAACGGGTTCAGCAACGTGGTCAACATCCAGGGCGGCATCCATGCGTGGGCCGCTGAGCACGACCCCCGTGTGCCGATGTATTGATGCAGTTGCCCAGGGCCTTCTTCGTCACCTTTCCGCCCCCTTCGCTTTCGCTGGCCCACGCCACCGCCTTTTTTCGCAGGATCCGTCATGACTTCACACACACAACAGTGCACCCGTTTGTTGCACACACCGTCTTCTTTGCGGCTCAATGCCCTGGTGCTGACGGTCGGGCTGGCTTGCAGCGCATGGGGGGTGTCTGCACAGGCCCAGTCATTGGTGGAGTTGTTCGATGCTGCACGTGGGTTCGACGCAGCCTTCCAGTCGGCCAAATCGGCGCACGACGCTGCCGTGGCCAAAGCCGACCAGGCCCGTGCAGGCTTGCTGCCCACGGTGGGCCTGAGTGCAGGCGTCAGCCGCAGCAACGTTGATAACGCCAGCCCGGTACCCGACCGCAGCTACGACGCACGCAATGCCACGCTGGCCGCCAGCCAGCCGCTGTACCGGCCCGTCAACCGGTTGGCCTACGAGCAGGGACAGAAGTCATTGATCGTGGCGCAGGCGCAGCTGAAAGCGGCCGAACAGGACCTGATCGTGCGTACCTCCCAGACCTATTTCGACGTATTGGCCGCGCAAGACACGCTGACTTACGTCAAGGCCCAAAAAGCCGCAGTGGCCGAGCAGCTGGCCGCAGCCAAACGCAACTTTGAAGTCGGCACATCGACCGTGACCGATTCACGCGAGGCCCAAGCCAGGTTCGACTTGGTGCTGGCTCAAGAAATTGCGGCTGAAAACGACCTGCGGGTCAAGCGGCTGGCGCTCGACACCCTGGTCGGTAAAGCCGGGGCCGAACCCAAAACACTGGCTTTGCCCGTGGCGCTGCCAGTGGTGGCACCGGACGATGTCGGCCAATGGGTCAACCTGGCAGAAACCGGGCACCCTGGCGTGATCCAGGCGCAAACGGCACTCGACATTGCCTCGCTGGAACTGAAAAAGGCCCAGGCTGGCCACGGCCCAACCGTGGACCTGACCGCGCAGTACCAGCTGTCCAAGGCACCGTCCTCCACCACCGGTTTGCCCTTGCGCAGCAACACGGCAACCGTGGGTGTGCAGTTCAACCTGCCGCTGTTTGCCGGGTATGCCATTCAAAACCGCGTCCGCGAAGCCTTGGCACTGGAAGACAAGGCACGTGCAGACGCCGACGGTGCCAAACGCAGCGTGGCCCAGGCCACCCGCACCGCGTTTTTCGGGGTTCAATCGGGCAAGGGCCAGGTCAACGCCCTTGAGGCCGCCGAGGCTTCCAGCCAGAGCGCACTCGATGCCAACAAGCTGGGCTACCAGGTGGGCGTGCGCATCAACATCGACGTGCTGAATGCCCAGAGCCAGCTGTACCAGACAAAACGCGACCTGGCCAAGGCCCGCTACGACGTGCTGGTGGGCAGCCTGAAACTGCGCCAGGCCAGCGGCACGCTGGTGGCTGACGACCTGAACGCCGTCAACGCGCTGCTGAACCGCTGAGAACCAGAGGACTCAGACGTTTTCGCTCAGCCATTGAGCGGCAACAACTGCGCAACGGCCTCGGCCATGGCCGCTGCAGCACCCTGCTGCGACGCCGCAAACGCCCGCGCGGCGGCCACCGCCGATGCATGTCGGCCGCTGTCCGCTACCAAAGCACCTGCCGCTGCCACGGCGGCCTGCATGCCCTCCACCCTGATGGCAGCACCCATGTCAACAGCCTGCTCGGCTGCATCGGCAAAATTGAACGTGTGTGGCCCCACCACCAGCGGACAACCGCATGCCGCCGCCTCGATCAGGTTCTGGCCACCCAGCGGCTCGAAACTGCCCCCCAGCAGCGCCACATCGGCCAGGCTGTAGTACAGGGCCATTTCGCCCAGCGAATCGCCCAGCCAGACCACGGGTGCGTCTGCTGCGGTGACTGAGTTGGCTGTATTTGCCAGCTCTGCTGCGTTGGTTGCGTTCATTGCATTGTCTCCCGCATCGCGCGTTGCATGGGCGGACGCCACCTGTTCGCCGGCCACTGGCCCAGCAGCCACCAGTTGGTCCAACTCGCCCCCCCAGTCAGACCGTCGCTGCACCACACAACCCTGCGCGCGCAACAAGTCAGCCACCCCATCAAACCGCTGTGGGTGACGCGGCACGATCAAGCACTGCACACCGCTACCGCCAGCACCAGCACTTGCACTTGCACTTGCACTTGCACTTGCACTTGCACTTGCACTTGCACTTGCACTTGCACTTGCACTTGCACTTGCACTTGCACTTGCACTTGCACTTGCACTTGCACTTGCATTATTAATAGCAATGTTTGCTTTACCTGAAAGCGATGAAGCACAAAAAAGCTTGATAAATGCCAATTCTTCACCCTCGCGCGAGCTGGCCAGCATCACAACGGGGCGTGTCAGCTGTCTGCGCCAAGCCGCAGCTTGGGTGCATTGAGAAGCGTCAGGCTTGGCATCGAACTTCAGGTTGCCGATCACTGCATTCACGTGCGCGCCCAGCTGCGTCAGGCGCTGTGCGTCGGCAGCGGTCTGCGCCCAGATGGCAGCCAAGCCTGCGTAGGCCGGGCGCGACAGCCAGGCCAGGCGCGCTGCCTGCTTGAACGAGGTGTCGTTCAGTCTGGCGTTGGCCAGCGCCAGCGGCACACCGCGCTGCTGACAGGTGTGGATCAGCACCGGCCACACCTCGGTCTCCATCAACACACCGGCCGTGGGCTGGAAATGGTTCAAAAAACGCTGCACGCTGGCATGATCGTCCCATGGCAGCCAAGTTTGCAAGTCGTTTGCCTGCAGCAACTTGGCCCCTTCGGCCCGGCCCGTTGCGGTGCTGTGTGTCAGCAACAGGCGCATGGTCGGTATTCGGCGACGCAAGGCCTCGATCAGGATGGCAGCCGCGCGCGTTTCACCCAGCGACACGGCATGCACCCAGATCAGCGGTGCGGGTTCCCAGGCCCCTGATGCCAGCGTGGCAACGCTTTGGGCACTGCCCTCAAAGTGCCCGAAGCGGGCATCCACATCGTGGGCGTAACCGGGTTCCAACACGGCGCGCTTGCGCAGCTTGCGCCGCAGCAGGGGGTGCGCCAGGCGCATGAACATGCCGTACACCCACAGGGTGCCGCACTCGACCCAGCTCAGGCGCATGCCACCCCGCTGACAGCGTGGCGGTGATATGGGTCAGTGCGCATCAGCCACGCGCCCACAGTTGCTGGTACACGCGGCCAATGCCTTCGGATTCAGCTTGCAGCGAAAACCGGGTGGCCACGGTCTGCCGCGCACGCACCCCCATGGCCTGGGTAGCGGGCACATCGGCCATGAGTCGGCTCACGGCTTGCGCCAACGCAGGGGCATCGCCCGTGGGCACCAGGTAACCTTCGTCACCGGGCGTGATCAGTTCTTCGAACGCGCCAGTGCGCGAACACACCAGCGCACAACCGGTCGCACCGGCTTCGAAGGGCGTGAGGCCGAAAGGCTCGTACCGCGGGCATGCCACACCAATCAGGCAGCGCTGGTACCAACGGTGCACCTCGCCGGCAGGCACCTCACCCAGGAACACGATGCGCCGGGCCAACCCCGCCTGCGCGATGCGCGCATTCAGATCGGCTTCGTAGGCACGGTGCTTGGGCTGGGCCAACCCGGCAATCACGGCCGTGAAATCAGGATGGGCTGGCAGCGCCTTGATCATGGCGTCGACGAACACATCGGTGCCTTTGTCGTCGCGCACGCGCCCGAACACACCGATGCCATATCGACCGGGCAAGCCACTGTCGGCCCATGCATGGGTTTTGTCGACGCAGGCAAAACGCGCCAAGTCGATGCCATGGTGCACCACGGCCGTGGTGTTGGGCACGCAGTCAGCAGCCTTTTGCGTGGTGCTGATGACCGCGTCCATGCGCGAAATCAGCCACCGGGGCAACGCACCGTGCACGTGCTGCGCAGCCGACGTGAACACCAGCTTGATGGGCAGGCGCAGCACATCGCGCGCCCACAGGCCGACCATCATTTCCGGGTCGCGCCGTACGTGCCAAATGCGAAACGGCCTGCCCGCCGGAGGGTTGCGCGACACCCGGATGGTCTCACGCAGCGTCATGCCCACCACGCCGTTGGACTGGGTGGTGCCGCAGTACCCCAGACGCCACTGCGTCATTTGCAGCGGCACCAGCGCATTCACCGTGGCTGACACCCCTGTGTAGCGTTTCTTCAGGTTGAAAACGATGACTTCGGGGTCAACGTTCAGGCCGGTGTAAGAGGGCATGCGTGGCAACTGCTGAGAGCAGGCGTGTCAGTGGGGTTGTGTGCGTGGGCCGCCCTGCGCGTTGAGCGCAGTGGGTCTTTCATGCGTGGGTGAAAACCGCTCAGTGTGCCGAAGCGCCCAGCACCGCATCGGGTTTGACGGTTTTCAGGAGCGCCAGCATCTCGGCTTCGATGCGATGCAACGCTTCAGGCGTGTGACCTTCAAAGCGCAACACCAGTACGGGTGTGGTGTTCGAAGCGCGAATGAGACCAAAGCCATCGGGCCAGTCCACACGCAATCCGTCGATGGTGGACACCTTGGCCGGTGCCGCAAACGTGGCTTGCTGCAAGCGCTTGACCAGCTCATGCGGCTCGCCCTCTGCGCAGGCCACGTTCAGTTCTGGCGTGCTGAAACTGGTGGGCAATGCATCGAGCACGGCGGACGGGTCGGCGTAGCGGCTCAGGATTTCGAGCATGCGCGCGCCGGCGTAGGTGCCGTCATCGAAGCCGTACCAGCGTTCCTTGAAAAACACGTGACCGCTCATTTCGCCACCCAGTGGCGAATTCACTTCTTTCATGCGCGCCTTGATGAGCGAGTGGCCGGTCTTGAACATTTCGGGTATGCCCCCTGCCGCCTCAATGGCGGGGCCCAGGCGCTGCGTGCACTTCACGTCAAACAGAATGGTGCCACCCGGCACGCGCGACAGTACGTCCTGTGCAAACAGCATGAGCTGGCGGTCGGGGAAGATGTTGTTGCCAGCTGCCGTGATCAGACCGAGGCGGTCACCATCGCCATCGAATGCCAGGCCCAATTCGGCGCCGCTGGTGGCCAGCGCAGCCATCAGGTCCTTCAGGTTTTCGGGTTTGCTGGGGTCGGGGTGGTGGTTGGGGAAAGTGCCATCCACCTCGCTGAACAGCTCAATCACTTCACACCCCAGCGCCCGGAAAATGCCTGGAGCCGATGCGCCGGCCACACCGTTGCCGCTGTCCACCACGATTTTCATGGGGCGGGCCAGTTTCACGTCGGACACGATGCGGGCCGCATAGTCTTCGTTCACCCGCACCGAACGGATGGCACCACCCGGTTGCAGCACCCAGGTTTCAGCTTCCATGGTGGCACGCAGGCCCTGGATTTCATCGCCATAAATGGCTCGGCCACCCAGCACCATTTTGAAGCCGTTGTAGTCTTTGGGGTTGTGGCTGCCCGTCACCTGGATACCGCTGGCGCACAACGTGCTGGCCGCAAAGTACAGCATGGGGGTGGTGACCATGCCCACGTCGATCACCTGCACGCCCGTGGCCGCAAGCCCGCGCATCAGCGCCTGGCTGAGGGTCGGGCCACTGAGGCGGCCGTCTCGCCCCACCGCAACCGTGCGCTCGCCAGCAGCCATGGCCGCCGTGCCAAAGGCCTTGCCCAGGCCTTCGGCCACGGACTCGTTCAGACCGGCAGGCACCACGCCCCGGATGTCATATGCCTTGAAAACGGAAGCTGCAACTTGCATGGTTCATCCCTAAAAAAATGGTTCGGTCCGGGTACGCCGCAGCACAGCTGCCGCATCTGCCGCCCGGGCCAAACGGATTGTAGGTGGCGGGCTGGGTAGCCCTCTGTGCGCGGGCCGTGCACTCACGACGCAACTTGGCTACCACTTGCGTGCTTGCGTGCTTGCGTGCACGCTTGGCTGCAATTTGCTGCGTGCTGACTGCTGACTGCTCGTCACTGCTTGCATGCGGTTTACCTGCCACTTGCTCGCCACTTGTCTGCAACTGGCGAACTGCAGACCACTCGCCAGTGGCGGGAAAGCTGTCGCTTGCATGTCCGAATACGGCCACTGCCCCACCTGCGGGTGTGTACCATGGGTCACATGCCCTCACTGACCGACCTCGACCCCGACGCCTGCTACCGGGCGCTGGTGTCGCACGACGCCAGGTTTGACGGTCGGTTTTTCACCGGGGTCACGTCTACCGGCATTTACTGCCGCACGGTGTGCCGGGTCAGGACGCCGCAACAGGGTAACTGCCGCTTCTTCACGCTCGCCGCTCAGGCCGAGGCGCAGGGGTTCAGACCCTGCCTGCGCTGCCGCCCGGAACTGGCGCCGCAACACAGGCACTGGTCGCACACGGATGCAGCGCCCTTGCTGGTGCAAGCCGCCTGCCAGATCATGGGTGAAGCGGGGAACTGGCATGGCAAACAGCCGTTCATTGCCTGGGTGGCCACCCGATTGGGCATCAGCGAGCGGCACTTGCACCGCGTGTTCACACTCACGCTGGGCATCACGCCGCTGCAATACTGGCAAACGCAACGCCTGCTGTGCGCCAAACAGTTGCTGACAGACACCACCTTGCCCATCCACAGTGTGGCCACGCTGGCCGGGTTCGGCAGTGTCAGGCGCTTCAATGCCGCCATGCAAACCCACTACCGGCTCACGCCCGGCGCCCTGCGCAGGCAGCCCGGCAAGCCACCCCGTCAATTCAGCCCGACAGGTGATACGGCATCGGTCAACGTCACGCTGGCGTACCGACCACCCTATGACGCCACCGGGCTGTTGCGGTTTCTGGATGCATGGGCCGTTCCGGGTGTCGAGCATGTGGACATCCCTCAACGCCAGGTCATGCGGACCCTGCCGCTGCCGAATGGACATGGGCAAACAGAGCATGAACAAGCTAGCCATGGGTGGGTAGCGGTCAGGTTTGACACACTGCAGCCGCGTGTCCACATCCGGCTGGACCCGTTGCTGGGCACCGCGTTGCCGCAGGTGTTGCAAACCATCCGGCAGTGGCTCGACCTGGATGCCGATCCGGCTGAATTCTCTGCCGCGCTTGCACATGGCGGCGTGGACGCCCATGGCGTGCGCGTGCCGGCCGCGCCCATTGCGTTCGAGTGGTTCGTGCAAACGCTGCTGGCCCAGGCCCCCGGCTGTCAGCCCGGTTCTGCGGCACTGAAACAGCGCCTGAAGGTTTTCGCCGATCTCTTGGCCATGCCGGTGAGCACGCCACACGCTGGCGTGGTGCGTGCCTGTCCATCGCCACTTGATGTGATGCAAGCCAGCCCGGTTGCACTGGCCGAGGCTGGCTTGACGCCTGCCGAGAGCTGCCTGCTGGCAACGGCTGCTTCACTGTGGATGCGGGGTGCGCTCGATCTGAGTGTGGGGGCCGACCCCGGCGCTGCGCGAGCACAGCTGCACGCACTGCCCGGCTTGAGCGACACCACGGTCAATTGGCTGCTGATGCGCTGCCTGCACTGGCCAGACGTTGACCTGGCGGAGGCGGCTACTGCTACTGCTACTGCTACTGCTACTGCTACTGTGGCTGTGGCTGTGGCTGTGGCTGTGGCTGTGGCCCAAGCAAAACTGCCTTCTGCCTCTGCCTCGACCTCGACCTCGACCTCGACCTCAGCGGCAGCCAAACCCCATGTGGTGGCCACAAATGACCACGCAGCCCGTCCCTGGCGAAGCTACCTTGCGCTCGCCAAATGGGCCTGTGAGCGGGACATATTTCAGTAGCAATAAATCATGATAAATAAAGCGTCAAGCATCAATAAAATGATTAATTTTTCCAAACTTCAATGTCGGGAGGTTGGCAGCCCTCTCGGTGCCGTTGCCTTGGCAGCTTCCGATATCGGGCTGGCAGGAGCCTGGTTCATGGGGCAGAAGCACTTTCCTGCCAACTGGCCAGGTCAAACGCCGGGATCAGCACCAACCTATCCTGTTCAAACAGGTGCGCAACCGACCTCACCAAAACCAGCCTGCCGCTGGCTGGATGACGCCACTGCGCAACTGATGCGCTATTTCGATGGCCAGTTGACCACATTCACCGTGCCGCTGGACCTCAGCTCGGGAACGGACTTCCAACAAGCCGTCTGGCAACAGCTGAACGCCATTCCTCACGGGGTGACGCGCAGCTATGGCGAGTTGGCCCAATTGCTGGGCAAACCGGGCGGCAGCCGCGCCATCGGCAACGCCGTCGGACGCAACCCGATCAGTGTGATCGTGCCCTGCCACCGTGTGCTGGGTGCCAGCGGGCAACTCACCGGCTATGCAGGTGGCCTTGACCGCAAACGTGCCCTACTGGCATTGGAAGCCCGCACATGAGCACGCCTGTTCAGCCCACAACCAAGCCCGTCGTCCCAGCCTGGGTCATAGACTTTGTGTTGCTGGCGGCCATTTGGGGGTCGTCGTTCATGTTCATGAAAACGGCGGTCGCCGAGTTCGGGCCACTGCCCACAGCGGCCGCACGCGTGGCCATTGCTGCCGCTTTCCTGATACCCATTCTGTTGTGGCGCGGACTGGGCAAGGCACTGCTGAGCCGCTGGCAAACCATGCTGGTGGTGGGCATGTTGAACTCGGGCATTCCGTTTGCGTGCTATGCCTTCGCGCTGCTGTACATATCGAGCGGGTTGTCGGCCATCCTGAATGCCACGGTGCCGTTGTTCGGCGCGTTGATCGCCTGGGTCTGGCTGAAAGACACACTCACCCCTTGGCGCACCGTGGGGCTGGTCACGGGTTTTGCGGGTGTCACCGTGCTCACGCTCAGCCAGACGCGGCCCGGCACGTTTGCAGCCGATGGCGTTCACACGCTGCTGGCCGTGCTGGCTTGCTTGACAGCCACGCTGTGTTACGGCATTGCAGCCAGTTTCACCAAGAAATACCTGCAAGGTTTGCCTTCGCTGCTGACGGCAACCGGCAGCCAAATCGGGGCAACGTTGGGCCTGAGCTTGCCCGCCGTGCTGATGTGGCCTGCCACCCAGCCCAGTTTGAACGCATGGCTGGCATTGCTGGTGTCGGGCGTGTTGTGCACAGGCGTGGCCTACATCCTGTATTTTCGCCTGATCGAGTCGGCAGGTCCGGCCAAGGCGCTGACCGTCACCTTCCTGATACCCGTGTTTGCGCTCGGCTACGGCTGGACACTGCTGAACGAGCAAGTCACCCTCACGATGGTGGTCTGCGGCGTCGTGGTGATGCTGGGTACGGCCTTGTCGTCAGGCTTGTTGCCGCGCAAGCGCTGAGGGACTGTTTCACCTGCACGCGCGGGGTCGATGCGCAGGTGTTCAGTGTCCTGACCTCAGCTGCAGCTTGAAACGGTTCAAATGCCAAATTTCGTTTTTTCGCATTTCAAAAAGAAAAAACCCGCCTACATTTCTGTAGCGGGTTTTTCTTACAGCGCATTCGCTGAATGTTGGCGGAGTGGACGGGACTCGAACCCGCGACCCCCGGCGTGACAGGCCGGTATTCTAACCAACTGAACTACCACTCCTCTCAAGTGACTCATAACTGAATCACTTGATTTGCCTTTTTCGTTTTACAACGAATCTGGCGACCCTACGGGGATTCGAACCCCGGTACTCACCGTGAAAGGGTGATGTCCTAGGCCTCTAGACGATAGGGTCATGACCTAAAACTTTCAAGCCTTTGATTGTAGCACCTTTTTTGGTGGAGGTAAGCGGGATCGAACCGCTGACCTCTTGCATGCCATGCAAGCGCTCTCCCAGCTGAGCTATACCCCCAACAGGTCTACAATCAACAGCAACTCGTTTTAACTTGTTGCTGTCTGGCAAGCCTCAAATTATAGAGTACTTTTCAGAGGCTTTGCAATCTCTCGATCACATTTTTTTGGCCGAGCAATTCGAGCACGGCGTCGATGGACGGCGTGTGCTCCGTTCCCATCACCAGCACGCGCACAGGTATGGCCAGTTGCGGCATTTTCAAACCTTGCTCGCTCAGCACCTTTTTCATGGCTGCAGCAATGTCTGCCTTTTGCCAGACGCAGTCCATCAAACTGGCAGCCAACGCACGCAAGGCGGGCTGGATGGCCTCGGTGACGTGTGTGGCACGTTCTTCGGCATTCACGTCGACTGGCGCATAGAACGCCTTGCACCACTGGGCAAGTTCAACCAACGTGGTGCACCGGTCCTTGAAGAGGCCACAGATGGCGTCCAGTCGCCCGTCGGGCGTCAGACCTTGTGCGGCCAGCATGGGCACGACCAGGGCAGCCAGCTCGGCATTGCCCATCGCCTTGAGGTGCTGTGCGTTGACCCAGCGCAATTTGGCTTCGTCAAACTGCGCCGCACTCTTGCCCAGGTGATCGAGGTTGAACCAGGACACGAACTGCTCGCGGCTGAACAGCTCGTCGTCGCCATGGCTCCAGCCCAGGCGTGCCAGGTAGTTCACCATGGCTTCGGGCAGGTAACCTTCGTCACGGTACTGCGTGACGGGTTTGGCACCGTTGCGCTTGCTCATCTTCTCGCCCTGCTCGTTCAGCACCGTGGGCAAATGGGCGTAAACGGGCGGCTCCTTGCCCAGCGCGCGGAAGATGTTGATCTGGCGCGGGGTGTTGTTGACATGGTCGTCACCACGGATCACGTGGGTGATGGTCATGTCGATGTCGTCCACCACCACGCAGAAGTTGTAGGTGGGCGTGCCATCGGGGCGCGCAATGACCAGGTCGTCCAGCTCGGCATTGCTGATTTCGATGCGGCCTTTGACCTTGTCGTCCCAAGCCACCACACCGTCTTTCGGGTTTTTGAAACGGAGCACAGGTTTGATGCCTTCGGGCACAGGTGGCAAGGTTTTGCCGGGCTCAGGGCGCCAGGTGCCGTCGTAGCGGGGCTTCTCTTTGGCAGCCATCTGGCTTTCGCGCAGCTGGTCGAGCTCGACCACGCTCATGTAGCAGGGGTACACGAGATCGGCTGCCACCATGTCGGCCAGCACAGCCTTGTACCGGTCCATGCGCTGCATCTGATAGAACGGGCCTTCATCATGGTGCAAACCCAGCCAGGACATGCCTTCCAGGATGACGTCGACAGCAGCCTGCGTAGAGCGCTCGACATCGGTGTCTTCGATGCGAAGGATGAAGTCGCCACCAGTGGCCCTGGCAAATGCCCAGGGGTACAAGGCCGAGCGGATGTTGCCCAGGTGAATGAAGCCTGTGGGCGACGGTGCGAAACGGGTGCGTGTTTTGGTGGTCATGTCAGTGAATCCAGACCCAACGACAGGTCTGCTTGAATGTCTTTCAGATGCTCCAGGCCCACCGCCACGCGGATAAGCCCCTGCCCCACGCCCGCAGCCTGGCGTTGCGCTTCGGTCAGGCGGCCATGGGAGGTGCTGGCAGGATGGGCAACCAGTGTTTTGGTGTCGCCCAGGTTGGTGGAAAGTGACAGCATCTTCATGCTGTCAAGCACATGGAACGCACGTGCCCTGGCTTGGTCGGCATCGGCTGCTTTGACCGAAAACGACAGCACCGCCCCGCCCACGCCAGACAGCTGGCGCATGGCCAGTTCATGCTGGGGGTGCGATGGCAGACCTGGGTAAAACACGCGCTCGACCGCAGCATGGCCTTCCAGCCAGCGGGCAACTTCCAGTGCCCTGGCGGATTGCGCCTGCATGCGCAACGACAGCGTTTCAAGCCCCTTGAGCACGACCCACGCATTGAACGGTGCCAAGGTCATGCCGGCACTCTTGAGGACAGGCAGGAATTTTTCGCGCACCAGCACTTCGCTGGCACACAGTGCTCCTGCCATGACCCGGCCCTGGCCATCCAGGTATTTGGTGCCGGAATGCATGACGACGTCGGCCCCCATGGTCATGGGTTTTTGCAGCGCGGGCGTGGCAAAACAGTTGTCCACCGCAAACAGGGCACCGGCGTTGTGCGCCATGTCGGCCAGGGCACGGATGTCGCACACCTCGGTCAGCGGGTTGGTCGGGGTTTCGGCAAACAGCAGTTGGGTGTTGGGCCGTATGGCCGCAGCCCACGCAGCCAGATCGGTCTGCGACACGAACGTGGACTGCACCCCGAATTTGGCCAGGTCGGACCCGATGAGCTTGATGGTCGAGCCGAACATCGACTGCGAGCACACCACGTGGTCACCGGCCTTGAGCAAGCCCATGCACATCATCAGGATGGCTGACATGCCGGAAGCGGTTGAAATGGCTGCCTCGGCACCTTCCATGGCCGCCAGCCGTTGCTCGAACGACGTGACCGTGGGGTTGCCATAGCGGCCATAGGTGTAACCCTCTTCGTCACCGGCAAACCGCTTGGCGGCGGCCTCAGCCGAGGGTTGCACGTAACCGCTGGTCAGGAACAGCGCCTCGGAATTTTCGCCGTAAGGCGTGCGCGGGCTGGCCACCCGTACAGCCTGCGTTTCCGGTGCCCAATGCGGGTCTTGCTCAAACATGGTCAAGCCTCCTGGGCGTTGGGCAGGGCCAGGCGTGAGGTGTCTTCCGTCGGCTCGGCGGTGTTCACGCGCTTCGAGTTCAGCCGCTCGATGTCAGCGGGCGTGATGTCGCCGGTGCAGTACACACCGTCAAAACACGACGCGTCGAAGCCGTTCAGTGCCGGGTTCAGCGCGTGCACGGCCTGCTTCATGGCGTCCACATCCTGGTAAATGAGCGCGTCGCAACCGATGATCTGGCGGATTTCTTCCACCGTCCGGCCGTGCGCCACCAGTTCGGCGCTGGTGGGCATGTCAATGCCGTAGACGTTGGGGAAGCGTACAGGTGGCGCGGCACTGGCCATGTACACCTTGCTGGCACCGGCATCGCGGGCCATTTGCACGATTTCGCGGCTGGTAGTGCCGCGAACGATGGAATCGTCGACCAACAGCACGTTGCGGCCCTTGAACTCGCTGGCAATCACATTCAGCTTTTGGCGCACCGACTTTTTGCGCACGCCCTGCCCCGGCATGATGAAGGTGCGGCCCACGTAACGGTTCTTCACGAAGCCTTCACGGTACGGCAGGCCCAACAATTGCGCCAACTGCATGGCGCTGGGCCGTGACGACTCTGGAATGGGAATGACCACGTCGATCTGGTCAGGCGGCACAGTTGAAATGACGCGCTTGGCCAGCGTCTCACCCATGTTCAAACGGGCCTGATACACGGAAATGCCGTCCAGCACCGAGTCGGGGCGGGCCAGGTACACGTACTCGAACATGCAGGGTGAGTGAATCGGGTTGTCGGCACAGATGGCCGCGTGCACCTTGCCCGTCAGATCGATGAACACGGCTTCGCCTGGCTGGATGTCGCGGTCAAAGACCATGCCAGACCCCTCCAGCGCAACCGATTCGCTGGCCACGGCCACATGCCCGTCGCCATGGCCCATGCACAGCGGACGAATACCGAACGGATCGCGGAACGCCAGCAAACCGTGCCCGGCAATCAGCACAACCACGGCATAGGAACCTTTGATGCGGCGGTTGACCCCGCGCACCGCCTCGAACACATCGGATGGCATGAGCGCCAGGCCACGGGTGGTGTGCTCCAGCTCGTGCGCCAGCACGTTCAGCAACACCTCGGAATCGCTGTCGGTATTGATGTGGCGGTGGTCGCTGTTGAACAACTCTGCTTTCAGCTCGGTGGCGTTGGTCAGGTTGCCGTTGTGCGACATCACCAGACCGAACGGCGCGTTCACGTAGAACGGCTGCGCCTCTTCTTCGCTGTGCGCATTGCCCGCTGTGGGGTAGCGCACCTGGCCCATGCCCACATTGCCCGGCAAAGCGCGCATGTTGCGGGTGCGGAACACGTCGCGCACCATGCCCTTGGCCTTGTGCATGTAGAACTTGCGGCCATCCTGCGTGGCAATGCCCGCCGCATCCTGCCCCCGATGTTGGAGCAACAACAAACCGTCATAAATCAGCTGATTGACAGGGGCGTTGCTGACGACGCCGATGATTCCGCACATTAAGGTAGTACCTTCACAAGTTCAGTTGGCAGCAGGGTCTTACCCGCATCAGCCGCTTTGAGCAGCAGCGGTCCACCCGCAGAAGCCACCCACATTTCATGTTTTGCCAGCGGGGTCATGCCCACGACAAAACTTCCCACGATCAACAACAGCACCGCCCGGATCATGCCGAACACGGCACCCAGCAAGCGGTCCACAGGCCGGAGGCCCAGCTGAGCCACGAGTTTTCGCACCAGCCAGGACACCAGGCCAGCCGCGAATGCGGCCCCGACAAACACCAGCACAAAGGCCACCGCCAGCTTCAAGCCAGCCGACGCGCCGCCCATGGGTAGCATGGCTGCCACGTCTGCCGCCAGCCAACGCGCCAGGAAAAAAGCCGCAAACCAACCAGCCAGCGACAGCACTTCATACAAAAAACCACGCCACGCGCCTACAGCTATTGATACCAGTGCTATCACTAAAATAGCCATGTCGACTGCATTCAGTGCCATGCAGACGACCTCTGTACGCGCTCACCCATGCCCACCGCCACAGGAGACTCGGTCACAGCGTGAGGATGGCGGCCGCAGTGCCTGCTGACTTGGCCTTGGCTGCGGCCTTCTCGGCCTCGGCACGGGTGGCAAATGGCCCCAAGCGCACACGGATGCGCTTGCCCTCGGGCGTTTGGGCCTCGTGGGTGTAGGTTTTCAACCCAACCCGCTCCAATTTCAGCCGCGCCGATTGGGCCACGGTGCTGTCAGCAAAGGCCCCCACCTGCACGATGTAACGCGCACCGGCGGCATCTGCGGTGGCAGCCGGTTTGCTGGCCGCTGGCGGCACCTTGCCTTCCAGCAGTGCCTGGGCACGTGCGGCATCGGCTGCCGCGTCTTTCGGTGCGTCCTTGGCAGCTTCTTTGGCAGGCTCTTTGATCGGTTCTTTGGCGGCCTCTTTCACAGGGGCAGGCTTGGATACTTCCTTCGCGGGCTCTTTGTGAACCTCTTTCGCAGGAGCAGGCTTGGCTGGTTCCTTGGGCGACTCTTTGACTGCCTCTTTGGCGGTTTCCTTGACGGGTGCAGGCTCAGGTCTGGCAGTTTCTGGCTTGGGTGCCGGTGGCTTCACGGCAGCCACCACAGCTGGCGCAGGGGGCATTGCCACGCTGCGCGCAGGCGTATGCGACAAGATGATTTCTTCGTCATCAGCCACTGCTTTGACAGCAGGCTCGCCTTTGGGCTGAGGTTTGGTCTCGGCACCTTTGGGCGCAGCGGCCAGAACCTGCTCTGCGGGCGCGTCGGGCACGGGATCGACCGTCAGCGGCTTGGCCGTTTTGCGAGATGGGATTTCAATGGGGATGTCGACCGGGATGGCCCGTGGCTGCGTGTCGAACAGCAACGGGAACAGCACCACAGCGGCCAGCACCAGCACCGACACACCCATCAGGCGGTGTTTGGCGCGTTGCCTGACCAGTTCAACGCTGGGTGGCGTGGCAGATGCAGCGGCTGAACGAGGCTTTAACATGCGTGCGAATCGGGTTGTGAGTGCTTGTCACCCACGTCAAAGCGCGGGGGCGAAACCTGTCAGGACGAGAGGTGTTTGGCAGCAAGTCGCGGGGTGCCATTCAGCAAAACACCCCCCACTGTGTAGAAGGAACCGAAGACGACGATTCTATCAGCGGGGTCTGCCGCAGCCACGGCTGCGTCCAGCGCAGCCTGCGGCGAAGCGAACTGCCCCGCCACGGCGGCCTTGCGCCCTGCCAGACTGGCAAGCTTCTGTTCCAGCGCCTCGGCCGTGGCGGCACGGGGGGTGGGCAAGTCGGTCAGGTACCAGTGGTCAATCACCGGGGCCACCTTGGCCAGCATGGGGGCCAAATCCTTGTCGGCCATGGCACCGAACACGGCATGTGTGGCCGGGAAGAAACCCATGGCATCCAGGTTGAGTGCCAGTGCCGCCACCGAATGGGGGTTGTGGGCCACGTCCAGCACCAGCGCAGGCTGGCCCGGCACAATTTGAAACCGCCCGGGCAATTCGACAAAAGCCAAACCGTTGCGGATGGCCTGTGCCGTCACGGGCAATTGCTCGCGCATGGCCTCCAGCGCCGCCAGCACGCCACCGGCGTTCAGCAACTGGTTGGCCCCCCGCAGGGCCGGGTAGGCCAGCCCGCTGTAGCGGCGCCCGCGCCCGGACCAGCCCCACTGCTGCTTGTCGCCCGAGGTGTTGAAGTCGCGCCCCACACGCCACAGGTCGGCCCCCACCTCCATCGCATGGTCCACCACGCTTTGCGGCGGCACGGGGTCGCTCACCACCACCGGTTTGCCGGTGCGCACGATGCCGGCTTTTTCGCGGCCGATGCTTTCGCGGTCAGTGCCCAGCAGTTCGGTGTGGTCCAGGTCGATGCTGGTGATGATGGCGCAGTCGGTGTCGATCAGGTTCACGGCATCCAGCCGCCCGCCCAACCCCACTTCCAGCACCACCGCGTCCAAGCGGCTGCGGGACATTTCAAGCAAGATGCCCAGCGTCGTGAATTCGAAATACGTGAGCTGCACCTCGGCACCTGGCTGGGTGCGGGCCACTTCCACGTCACGAAAGGCCGCCACCAGCCGGTTGCCGTCTACGGCCTCGCCGCCGATGCGCAGGCGTTCTTCAAAGTGCACCAGGTGCGGCGACGAAAACACCCCCACGCTGTACCCCGCCTGCAGCAGGATGCTTTCCAGCATGGCGCACGTTGACCCCTTGCCATTGGTGCCCGCCACGGTGAACACCGGGCAGTCGAACTTCAATGCCAGCCGCTGGGCCACCGTGCGGATGCGGTCCAGCCCCAGTTCAATGCCGTTCACACCCTTGGGGTGCAGCTGTTCACAATGGGTCAACCAGTCGGCCAGTGTCGTCAAATGTTCCATGGGGCGTGATTGTCGCGCAGCACACGCAAGCGCCCTGCGCCCACTACCATTCACCCCATTGACCACCCACTCACTTGCAAACCATGTCTCACACGACCACTGTTTACGGCATCCCGAACTGCGACACCGTCAAAAAATCAAGGCAATGGCTTGGTGAACACGGCGTGGCCTTTGAATTTCACGACTTCAAAAAACAGGGTGTGCCCGACGACGCCCTGGCGCAATGGGTGGGCGCGCTCGGCTGGGAGCCGGTGCTCAACCGCAAAGGCACCACCTGGCGCAAGCTGCCAGCAGAGGAGCAGGCCACCGTGGTGGATGCCGCGTCGGCCATGGCGCTGATGCGCCTGCACCCCAGCGTCATCAAACGCCCCGTGGTCGTCAGCGGCCCGGTGGTGACCGTGGGGTTTGTGCCCGAACAATGGCAGACGCTGGCCACATAGCCATGAAGCCATGGGCCAGGGCCATGCGTTGGCGGCATACAGTAGTGACA
Source organism: bacterium (assembly GCA_030824555.1). Taxonomy (GTDB): domain Bacteria; phylum Pseudomonadota; class Gammaproteobacteria; order Burkholderiales; family Burkholderiaceae_C; genus UBA2334. The sequence continues at coordinate 55,270 of JAVBXK010000019.1, read as the reverse complement.
TACGCTGCATGCCCAAACGGCTGACCTCAGCAACCTAAAATACCGGGTTACCCAAGGCACACTGGCCGCCTGAACACCGGCCAGCACACCCACCCCTACACCTTTTCACCCAAGCGACCATGACCACCGAAACCATCGACGCCGTGAGCGTCACCACCAAAGCCAACGTGTACTTTGACGGCAAATGCGTGAGCCACGGCTTCACCCAGGCCGATGGCACGCGCAAATCGGTCGGCGTGATCCTGCCCGCCACACTCACCTTCAACACCGGTGCGCCCGAAATCATGGAATGCGTCGGTGGCAGCTGCGACTACAAACTGGACGGCTCCGACGTGTGGGTGACATCCGCTGCAGGCCAGCAATTCAACGTACCCGGCAACGCCAAGTTCCAGATCCGTGTGACCGAAGGCTTTGACGCATACCACTACATCTGCCACTTCGGTTGATGCAGGCCCTGGTTGCCAGGCAGCGCCAGCCGCTGCGGGCGCCATCAACATATTCATAGCAATCATCGCTCACCAATAAAGCGACAGAGGCCAATTTAATGTCAAACACCATTCTGCAAAATATTCCCGCTGGCCAAAAAGTGGGCATCGCCTTCTCCGGCGGCCTCGACACCAGCGCTGCCCTGCTGTGGATGCGCCAGAAAGGCGCCGTGCCCTACGCCTACACAGCCAACCTGGGCCAGCCCGACGAGGCCGATTACGACGAAATCCCCCGCAAGGCCATGGCCTACGGCGCTGAAAAAGCCCGCCTGATCGACTGCCGCCCCCAGCTCGCATCGGAAGGCCTGGCCGCCCTGCAAAGCGGTGCCTTCCACATCAGCACCGCTGGCGTGACCTACTTCAACACCACCCCCCTGGGCCGCGCCGTGACCGGCACCATGCTGGTGGCCGCCATGAAGGAAGACGACGTCAACATCTGGGGCGACGGCTCCACCTTCAAGGGCAACGACATCGAGCGCTTCTACCGCTATGGCCTGCTGACCAACCCCAGCCTGAAAATCTACAAGCCTTGGCTGGACCAGCTGTTCATCGACGAACTGGGCGGCCGCGCCGAAATGTCGGCGTTCATGACACAGCACGGGCACGGCTACAAAATGAGCGCCGAAAAGGCCTACAGCACCGACAGCAACATGCTGGGTGCCACCCACGAAGCCAAAGACCTGGAGCACCTGAGCAGCGGCATCCGCATCGTCAACCCCATCATGGGCGTGCCGTTCTGGAAAGAAGACTGCGTGGTCAAGGCCGAAGAGGTGTCCGTCACGTTCGAAGAAGGCCGCCCCGTGGCCCTGAACGGCGTGGCCTACCCCGACCTGGTGGCCCTGTTCCTGAAGGCCAACGAAATCGGTGGCCGCCACGGTCTGGGCATGAGCGACCAGATTGAAAACCGCATCATCGAAGCCAAGAGCCGTGGCATTTACGAAGCCCCCGGCCTGGCACTGCTGTTCATTGCGTACGAGCGCCTGGTGACCGGCATCCACAACGAAGACACCATCGAACAGTACCGCGACAACGGCCGCAAACTGGGCCGCCTGCTGTACCAGGGCCGCTGGTTTGACAGCCAGGCCATCATGCTGCGCGAAACCGCCCAGCGCTGGGTGGCCCGCGCCGTGACCGGCACCGTGACGCTGGAACTGCGCTGCGGCAACGACTACAGCCTGCTGAACACCGACAGCCCCAACCTGACCTACGCGCCCGAGCGCCTGAGCATGGAAAAAGTCGAAGACGCACCGTTCAGCCCACTGGACCGCATCGGCCAACTGACCATGCGCAACCTGGACATCTCAGACACCCGCGCCAAGCTGGGCGTCTACGCCCAGGCGGGTTTACTGTCAGCAGGCGACGGGACAGACATGCTGCGCATCAAGCCCTGATATTTCTGTTCCGCCCCAGCACGTGCTGGGGTCACCTTGGCCTTGCGGACTGTCGCACCAGCTCCTGCCTGACACAACCCACACTACCCCAGGGTGACTCGTGATTGAAGAACGCAACCTAAACTCCGCTGAAACTCAGAAGCTCTTGACAGCAGAAGAAGACCACTTCTTCGACTTTAAGTCCAAGCTAATCCAGCCGGCCAAACTACAAGAAACGTTCGTGGCCTTCGCAAATGCAGATGGCGGGGACATCTATGTCGGTGTCGAAGATAAGAAGTGCCAAGGGGAGCGATTGCAACCCTTTGCAGCAAAGGAAGATGCCAACGCCATATTGACAGTATTGCTTGAGCAGACCACCCCTGCGGTTGAGAACGTATCCATCGAATTTCTTACCGTGACGGGCGGTAGCGTACTTCACATATCCGTACCAAAGAGTCCAAAAGTGCACTACACGGCATCCGGGGACTGCTTCGTACGCCTGAATGCAGCGAAGGTAAAGATTAAAGGAGAGCGAGTTACCAGTCTCGCCTACTCGAAAGGCTCAGCTCTCTATGAGCGCGTAGCAGTTGAGTCGGTTGACATTGACGAGATTGCCTCTGCAGAAGCATTGGCCACATATATGGAACGCGTGGGTACATCGCTCGAACCCAAGCGGTTCCTCAAGAAGCAGCGACTGACTACTGACAGGAATCAGGCGATCTTCCCGAACGTAGGCTGTGTCTTACTTTTCGATGAAGAACCACAAGCAACAGTTGAGACGCGGTGCGCGATCAAGGTGTACCGACTAAGAACAACAGACACCGAATACAAACGGGAACATTTGGCGGAAATGCCAGCCACCATAAATGGGCCGCTCGAAATACAGATTCGATCCGCCCTCGCAAAAGTTGCGGAGCTAGTGAACGGTGCGTCGTACTACGAGGGCGAAAACCTTGTTGCACTCAAATATCCGGTCGAGGCCATTAAAGAATTGCTTGTCAATGCCGTCATTCACCGTGACTACAGCCTGAATGACGACATACATGTTCGACTTTTTGACAACCGAATCGAGATATCAAGCCCCGGGAAACTGCCTGGGTACATGACGCTGGATAACCTGTACGACGAGAGGTTCTCCAGAAATCCGAATATTGTTCGGATGCTTCACAACCTTCCTGACCCACTGAATCACGACATCGGTGAGGGCTTGGATACCGTAAGAAATGAGATGACAAAGGCTGGCCTTGTTGCTCCAACCTTCGAACTTCGCGGAAATGCATTTTTTGCGACGATACGACACCAACGGATGGCATCTGTCGAGGATGTCGTGATGCAGCATTTGCAGAAAAATCCTAGCGCCACAATGACGAACAAATTGGCGCGCCAACTCAGTGGTGAAGATGACATCAATAAGGTAAAAAAAGCTTTACAGAAGCTACGTGCCGATGGCTTGATTGATGTCGTGGATCCAAATGCATCAGCATTCCACTTTCAATACAAAAAGGTCTAGCCGGTCGTTCAAGTAGCGCGACAACGACCACTTACAACCGTCAGACCCCCTATCGCAGTCAGGTTCAAGCAGCACCCTTGCATCAGTTCAGGCACGCGGGCCAGCAACCACTTGTGCATACCAGATAATACACAAAATTCATAGCTATAAACGCTTACCAATAAAGCGAAATAGGCACTTTTTCCTTGTAATACAGCAACCTCCCCGCTGCCCAAGGCAGGGGTGGGACGGGCTGGGGGCTTGTGATGCGACGCTGAGAAGCACAGCCATGGGGTCGGCGTGCGCAGCACGCTTCAACTTCTGACTTGCTGCGGCTGTTTGAGCGGAGCGCCCAAGGGGCGTGTAGCGAGTTCCGCAGCACCAACCCCATGGCCTGAGCCGCCGCCGGGCCGCCCCAAGGCGGCGAACGCCCCCTCGGGGGGCAGCGACCGCAGGGAGCGTGGGGGCAATGTTGTTGGCAGGGAACCTCGCCCCTGGCGGGGCAAGCATGAAGCCCGCAGCCCGCCCCACCCCGGCCTTGGGCGGCTCACCAGACATGGCAGCCCCTCAACACACAAGGGCCAGCGGCCTGTTTGCTGCGCCACATCAACGAAATATGAAATTCATAGCTTCTACCGCTTACTGATAAAGCGGTAGAAGCACTTTTTATTCATATTTTTTGATGCACCCGGTTTCGCACCCTGAAGAGACTTCGGGCACGATGGCCCAACACACCGGGTATCGCAACTACTGAATCTGGTAAACCAGCCGGAAGCGGCCCGATGCAAGCATTTCCAGGTCATCGATGCCATACCCCACGTAGATTTTGGTGCCCGAGATGACGCTGACATCAAGGCTGTCCAGAATTTCCACCAACTGCACACTGTCGTCGGTCACACCGTTGAGGTATTCACCCACCGGAAAGCTCAGGCCTTGCCACTCGCTGTTGCGGTTGAGCGTGAAGATGGTGTCCACCGGCACCAGCTGACCACCGGGTATGAGGGTCATCACAAACAATTTGTAGACCGCACGGGCCTTGGCCGCCGGAGGCAGGCTGCTCGCACGATTGGCGCTGGCAAGGCTGGCTCCGCTGGGCGCAAAGGCCGTGGCACTGGTCCACACGGCCAAACTGAATTTGGAGCGGGTGCCGGTAGCCTGCACTTCCGCTTGAATGGGCGATGACGGCACCGTGGCTTGAATGATGACCTGGAACTGGGCGCTGACCGTCACACCGGCCTCGGTGTAACTGGCTGACACCACAACGGGCGTGTCAGCGCTCACCGACGACGCCTGGAAGACCCCCGTACTGGACACGGTGGCCGCCGTGCCGGTGACTTGCCAGGTCGCCGCCACGGGTTTGCTGGAAGTGTCTTCGTAGACACCCAGCGCCGACAGGTTGAGCGTCTGGCCAGAGGCCACCAGCGCAGTGGCACCTACCAACGTGAGGCGCGTGAGCACTGCCGGCGCAGCAGAAACCGTGATGGACAAGCGAGCGGTCTTGGTCACACCGCCCTCCTGGTAAGTGGCGGTCACCGTCAGCACAGTGTTGACCGTGACACTGCCGACGGTGAGCACGCCCCGGCTGCTGACCGAGCCCAGGGCGGGGTCAGACAGGGTAAAACCTGTCGCGGAGACGGCTTTGCTGGAGTGATCAGCGTACACAGCATTCACAACCAACCGCGCCTGCCCGCCAGACTGCATGCTGGCTGCACCGATGATCGTGAGGTCTGTCAGCACAGCGGGCGCAGCGGAAACAGAGATGACGTGGCGCGCTTCCACAGTGACCCCGCTTTCAATCCACTCGGCAGAAATGATGACGGACGTCGTGGTGGACACCACACCGGCAGTCACCACGCCAGCCGCGCTCACGGCTGCGGCCACCGGGTTTGAGCTGGACCACTTCGGGTTGACTGTGATGGTGCTGTTGTCGGTGTACTTGGCGGTCGCCGTGAGCGTGGTGCGGGCTCCGCTTTGCAGGGTGCCGGAACCGGTGACCGTGAGATCTGTCGGCACTGACAACGCAGCGGAGACCGTGATGACGTGGCGGCCCGTCACGGTGGCCCCGTTTTCAGTCCAGACAGCAGAAATGGTGACAGGCGTCGGGGTTGACACCACCCCGGCAGTCACGACGCCTACCGCGTTCACGGAGGCGACCGCCTGGTCTGAGCTGGACCACACAGGGTTGACGACGCTTTCCCTGTTGTCAGGGTATCGGATCGTCGCCGTGAGCGCGGTGCGGGCTCCACTTTTCAGAGCCCCGGAACCGGTGAGCGTGAGCAGATTGGGCTGCGGAGGTTTGACGATGAATGTTTTGCTCAACGACCCGCAGGTCACCGTTTGAGCAGTATCGGCCGTGATGGCGTTGGCTGCGGTTGTCAGGGCTATTTTTGTGCCTCCCGCCGCATCCACCGTCACGGTTGCCAGCGCAGGTGTGCTGGTGATCGTGCAGGCAGGCAACACGGTGTCCACGGGGGCCGGGCTCACTATCAGGTTCTGGTTGGTGGTGCTGCCCACTTGAAGTTGGGTACCAATCAACACAATGTCAGCCGGATAGGTCGGTGGTTTGACCACAAACGTTTTGGACACCGCGCCACATGTGAAGGTGTGCTGCACCGCTTGCGTCGTACCTGTTGCCCGTGACGAGACCGTTATCGTGGGCCCAAGCAGGTAGGTGGGGTTGTACGTCGCCAACGCTGTGGTTGGACTTGTGATCGCACAATTGGCCACCGAGGCAGTGGCGGGAACGGGCGTCACAAAAATGTTTTGAGGACTGCCCCCGATGTTGATGAAGGGGCTGCTGAACGTGACGTCGGTCAACGGAGGTGGGCTGACGCTTTGTGCCGCGGCACCGGCGCACATCAACACGCTCGCCAGCAGCCAGAAATAGGCCACGATCAGTTTGATTGATTGAAATCGCATGGCGTGTACCTTTTTTGATCAGGTGGAAGAGCCTACCGGCGAACAGCTTGAACACAGCTTTGCGGATGGTACCCGCGTTGCGCGTTGCGGTGCACTGCAAATTCACGTCCATGCCGACGAACATGCGCCACCTCACTGCCATGTGACGTGTCCTGCGGTCGACGTCATGTTCGCGATCGACCCATGTCAGTGCCTCCGCAGCAACACAGATGGTGTCTTTTCCAGCGGTGGCACAACCGAAGCCGCCCCATGCTGATGGTGGTGCGACGCTGGGAAGCTCCCACCGCTCAAACCACCACGGGCTCGATCTCCAGCCGCAACCCAAACCGCTCGTACACGCTGGTCTGTATGGCTTTGGCCAGCGTCATCACCTCGCCACCGGTTGCGGGGTTGGCCGCGCCGCCTTTGTTGACGAGCACCAGCGCCTGCTTGTCGTACACACCGGCATTGCCCACGGCTTTGCCCTTCCAGCCGCAGGCGTCGATCAGCCAACCGGCGGCCAGCTTCACCGTGCCGTCAGGCATGGGGTAATGCACCACCTTGGGGTCGCGGGCGATGATGTCGGTGCACTGCTCGGCACTCACTGTCGGGTTCTTGAAAAAACTGCCCACATTGCCCACTTTCGATGGGTCGGGCAATTTGGCGCGGCGGATGTCGCACACCCAGTCGAACACCTGCCGGGCAGACGGGTGCGCCGTGCCGGTTTCTTCGGCCTTGCGGACCAGGTCCAGGTAGCTGAGTTCAGGCACCCATTTTTTGGGCAGCGCAAACCGCACATGCGTGATCAGCGCACGGCCTGCCAGGCCGAGGTGGCGGGCGTTGCCGGGTGCGTGTTTGAACACAGAGTCGCGGTAGCCAAACCCGCACTGCGCCGCGTCCAGCGAGAACAGCTGGCCGGTGTGCAGGTCCACCGCGTCGAGCGAATGGAAGCGGTCTTGCAGCTCCACGCCGTAGGCACCGATGTTTTGCACCGGCGAGGCACCCACGGTACCCGGCACCAGGGCCAGGTTTTCCAGCCCAGGCCAGCCTTGTGCCAGCGTCCAATCGATAAAGCCGTGCCAGTTTTCGCCCGCGCCGGCTTGCACCACCCAGTGGTGAGGAGTTTCGCTCACCAGCTCGCGCCCCATGATCTCGACTTTCAGCACGGCTTGCGTCACGTCGCCGGTCAGCACCAGGTTGCTGCCACCGCCCAGCACCAGCGGCTGGCTGCGCAGCCAACTGGGGTGTGCGCGGTGCAATGCCAGCAAGGTAGCCACGCTGTCAATGCGGACAAACGTGTGCGCCCGCGCCTGGATGCCAAACGTGTTGAAGGGCTGAAGGGGGACCAGGTTCTCGACTAACATGGCGGAATTGTCTCACCCCGGTTTTCACTCTCAGAACCCACCCATTTTTCACATTCGCCATGCCCACTTTTGACACCGTTCTCGAAGCCAACCTCGTTGAAGTGAAAAACGCCGTTGACCAGGCCGCCAAAGAGGTGGGCACCCGCTTCGACTTCAAAGGCACCTCGGCCAACTTGGAGCTGAAGGACAAAACCGTGACGCTGTTTGGCGACAGCGATTTCCAGATCACGCAGGTGGACGACATTTTGCGCAACAAGCTGGCCAAACGCAGCGTGGACGTGCGTTTCCTGGACGCTGCCAAGATAGAGAAAATCGGTGGTGACAAGGTCAAGCAGGTCATCACGGTGCGCAATGGCATTGAAGCCGATGTCGGCAAAAAAATTCAGCAAGCCATCAAAAACAGCAAGCTCAAGGTGCAGGCCGCCATCCAGGGTGACGCCGTGCGCGTCAGCGGTGCCAAGCGCGACGACCTGCAGGCCGCCATGGCCGTGATCCGCAAGGACGTGGCCGACCTGCCATTGAGCTTCAACAACTTCAGGGACTGACACCCAACGGCCCATCAACAGGCCTTTCACGCATGTCGGCCAAGATCATTCCCCCCAGTTCCCTCCAGCCGGTGCCCTCCGTGTCACTGAAGCTGGGCATGGCGCTGCAAACACCTTTGTACGACGAGGGTGGCAATTTGTTGCTGGCCAAACACCAGGTCATCAACACGCCCACGCTGCTCCAGTCGTTGCGCGAGCACCCGGCCCTGTTCACAGACGAGGCGTCGCTGCGCGAAACCGCGCGCGCCGTGCTGTCCAGCTTCAACGAAGCCACACGCCGCGGTGCACCGCTGACCAAAATGCAAGAGCTGTCCACGCAGCGCATCATGGCGACCACACCGTCGCCGGAGGCCACACAGCAAGCGCAGCTCAGGGCCGAAGCCGAGGCCGCTGCCCGCCGCACGCTGCCCGAACTGTGGACCGACCTGGAATCCAACTTGGGTGCCGTGCTGGGCAGCATTGCGGTAGGTGGCGAGGCTGCACAAAAAGCCATCAAGCGGCTGGAGATCATTGAAGCGCGCTTTGTGGCGCTGATGCAGCGCGACCGCGAGGCCGCCCTGTTCCTGTTGTTCAACCGCTCGGTCACACACTTCAACGGCTACAGCACCCTGCATTCGCTGCTGTGCGCTGCCCTGGCTTGGGATGCCGCCAGCCGCTTGCCCATCAGCGACGCCGAAACCGTCAGCCTGGTGCGTGCCGCGCTGACGATGAACGTGTCCATCAAACCGCTGCAAGACCTCATGGCTGGGCAAAAAAACAAGCCCACCCAGGAGCAGTTGCTGGCCATTGACGCACATTCGCGCGAAAGCATGCGCCTGCTGCACCGCGCAGGCGTGACCGACCCGATCTGGCTGGCCGTGGTGGGCCAACACCACGACGACCTGCCCCCCTGCCCCGCCATCAACGACCGGCCCACCGCCGAAAAGCTGGCCAAGGTGTTGCAGGTGATCGACCGCTACTCGGCGGCCATGAGCCCGCGCGGCTCGCGGCCCGGGCGCGAATCGCGCCATGCGGTCAAGGCCGTCATCCGCTCGCCCGGCACGGCTGACCATGACGAAGTGGGCCTTGACCTCATGCAGAACCTGGGCCTGTTTCCGCCGGGCACGTTTGTGCAGCTCAAGCGGGGCGACGCCGCCGTGGTGCTGCGCCGCGGCTTGCGGCTGAACGAACCCGTGGTGGCCAATGTGCTGAACCGACAGGGCGAACCCGTGCTGGCACCCCGCGTGTTCAGCACCGAGTTGCCTGAATTGGCGGTGGAGACCGGTTTGTCGGGCTCCAGCATCCGGGTGCGACTGAACGAAGAACAGATGCTGCGCCACCAGTCAGCCAGCAGGCTGGACGTTGCAATGAACTGAAACTGCACGTCAAGCCATGGCCGACCCCTCATCCAAAGGCGAGCTGATTGCCGTGTCAACCGAGAAGTTGCACGTGGGCATTGCCCTGCGCTTCACGCTGCGTGACGAACGCGGTCAGGTGCTGCTGGCCAAGGGGCTGAGGATCGAGAACCACCACGCGCTCGAAGCCTTGCAAAAGCGCCGCGCGGTGTACGTCGATTACGACGAATCCGACGAAGCCGTCAAAGTGCTGATGAGCGGCCTGAACGAGGCCACACGACGCGATGCAGCCCTCAAGGACATCGACAAGTACGTGTCGTTCAATGAAACCGAAACCAAGGAAGTCGTCAAAGGCACGCTGCCCGAAGGCTGGATCGAGGCGGAAACGCGGCTGCGTGCGCTGCTGAGCAGCTTGGCACTGGGCGGCCAACCGGCATCCGATGCCGTGGGGCGCATCGGCACCACCATTGACATGTTCCTGCAGCAGCTGCTCAACCGCGACCGCGAAGCCGCCCTGTTCCTGCTGATTCACCGTGCCGTGACGGCCTTCACGGGTTACAGCGCCCTGCACTCGCTGCTGACCGCCACGGTGGTGCACCTGCTGGCCACACCGCTCAAACTCAGCCCGGCTGAGAGCGCCAGTCTGACCCGCGCCGCCCTGACCATGAACGTGGGCATGACCGCCCTGCAAGACGCGCTGGCCAATCAGAAGCAGCGACCCTCGCCCATACAACAAGTCCAGATTGACAAGCACGCAGCTGAGGGCGTGCGTCTGTTGCACGCTGCAGGCGTAACCGATTCGCTGTGGCTGAACGTGGTGTTCAAACACCACGACGATTTGCCCGCAGGCGTGCCACTGGTCGAGCGCCCACCGGCCGAGCGGCTGGCGCGCATCCTGCAGGTGGTGGACCGCTACACCGCAGCCATGAGCCCCCGCGTGTCACGCGCAGGCCGCGAGTCGAAAGACGCCGCACGCTCGGCCATCGTGCAGCCCGGTGCCGCCGGGCACGACGAAGTGGGGCTGGCCCTCATGATGCTGCTGGGGCTGCACCCGGCGGGCACTTTTGTCAAACTGGCCAACGGCGAAACCGCGGTGGTGCTGCGCAAGGGTGCCAAGCCCAACGAGCCCTACGTGGCCAGCGTGCTGAACAAGCGCGACGAACCCATTTCAGAGCCCCGCCTGCACAACACATCCAAACCCGACGTGGCGGTGGTGCAAGGTGTGTCAGCCTCGACCATTCGCGTGCGCCTGAACACCGACCTCATGCTCAGGCAATTGGCCTTCACCAAAACCGGGGCCGACCGTGGCACGGGCCGCGTCTGACCCACGCCGGGCGTGTCCGCGCAGTGCCGCCTGGTTGCACGGTGCCCTGGCCGCCCTGCTGTGCGCACCGCTGGTGAACGCACGGTCCCAATCGGTCAACCTGGCAGGTGTGTCGGACGACAAAGCGTTGCTGGTGGTCGATGGTGCACCACCCAAATTCGTGGCCACAGGCCAGTCGCACGCTGGCGTGAAGGTGCTGCAGGTGGCGGGTGGCGAGGCCACAGTCGAGGTGAAGGGCCAAGCCCTGCTGCTGAAACTGGGCGAAACACCCTTCAACGTCACCATGGCCCCATCCGCTCAGGCCCCAGGCAGCGGCAACAAAGTGGTGCTGACCGCCGACAGCCAGGGCCACTTTCAGTCACTGGGCAGCATCAACGGCCAAACGGTCAGTTTTCTGGTGGACACAGGGGCCACCTGGGTCACTTTGGGCCAGGCCGAGGCGCAGCGAATTGGCCTGAAAGCCCAGCAAGGCACCCGCGTGCGCATGAACACCGCCAACGGCACGGTGGACGGGTACGAACACCGGCTTGACAAGGTTCGCCTGGGCGATGCCGAGGTGCGCGACGTGAAAGCCGTGGTGCTGCCCCAACCCATGCCGTTTGTGCTGCTGGGCAACAGCTTTCTGACGCGCTTCCAGATGGTGCGCCAGAACGATCAGATGACGCTGGAACGCAAGCCCTGACGCGTCACACCGTGGCGGGACGCTGTGCGGCAGTCACCACCACTTCAATTTGCCAGGCCGGGTCGGCCAACGCCGCCTGCACCGTGGCGCGAGGTGGGGCGTGACCTGCGGGCACCCAAGCATCCCACACCTCGTTCATGGCGGCAATGTTTTGTATGTCGGTCAGGTAAATCTGCACCCGCAGCAGGCGGGTGTTGTCGCTGCCGCATTCGGCCAGGCGGGTGTCAATTTGGGCCAGCACATCGGCCGTCTGGCTGCGGATGTCGGTGGCCGCGCACTCGGGCACCATGCCCGCCAGGTACACCACGCCGTTGAACACCGCCGCCTCGCTGTAGCGAGTTGACACATGGTGGCGCTGCACCTCGGCAACGGTCTGAGCCTGAGCGCCCGTGTGGCCGCTGGCAATGTGGTTGCTCATGATTTTTTGGCCCCCAGCTTCGACTCTTTGCCCTGCAGCAGGCGGCTGATGTTCTCGGCATGCCGCCAAACCAAAAACGCGCTCATCACAGAGATGGCACCCGTCATGGGGCCGGATGACGTCCACAACTCGCCAGAACCGAACAGGTAAATGGCCGGTGCCAGCACCCCGGCCGCAATGGCCCCCAGCGACGAATAGCGCCACACCGCCACCACCGCCGCCCAGGCCACCAGCGTGAACAGTCCCAGCAGCGCATCGACCCCGAACAGCATGCCCGCCGCCGTGGCCACGCCCTTGCCACCCTTGAACTTGAAAAACACCGGGAACAGGTGCCCCATGAATGCCGCCAGCCCCACCGCAGCCAGTGTGACGTCGCCCAGGCCATGCGCCATGCCCCAGGTTTTGACCGCCCACATCGGCAACCAGCCCTTGATGGCGTCGAGCAGCAACGTGGTGACCGCCGCCGCCTTGTTGCCCGAGCGCAGCACGTTGGTGGCCCCCGGGTTTTTGCTGCCGTAGGTGCGCGGGTCAGACAGCCCGAACCCCTTGCTCACGATGACGGCAAACGACAGCGACCCCACAAGGTAAGCTCCCACAACGGCCAGAAATGGCAACACAGCATCCACGACACATCCTTTGAATGAAATTGGCCTTTACCGCTTGATATACGGTACTTTGCAGCTATGCATTCAGAACCCACGAATGCACAGCGTGTTGGTGGATACACCCCACCACAAGCAGCGCCGACAGCGACGACAGCCCGGCACCTTCGGCCACAACGGAAAACCGCTCATTCTGCCAGTGCGCATTCCACGGGCCGGGCCCCCAGCACGTCTGCCAGCACGCGGGGATCGATGCCGACCAGAAAACCCCGCCGCCCACCGTTGATGACGATGCGCGGCAGCGCCAGAACAGCCGCCTCGACATACACAGGTATGGCCTTGCGCGTGCCGAAGGGCGACGTGCCGCCAACCAGATAGCCGCTGTGGCGGTTGGCTACCTCGGGTTTGCAAGGCTCGACCGATTTGGCACCGATCTGCCGCGCCAGGTTCTTGGTGGACACCTGCCGGTTGCCGTGCATCAGCACCAGCAGGGGCTTGGCATCCTGGTCTTGCATGACCAGGGTTTTGACCACCGTGAACGGGTCCAGCCCCAGCACCTTGGCACTGTGCTGCGCACCGCCGTGCTCAAGGTATTCGTAGGGGTGCTCGGTATAGGCCACCCCATGGCTTTTGAGCCAGGCGGTGGCGGGGGTTTCGGAAACGTGCGCCGTGGATTTGTCTTTTTTGGCCATGAATAGAAGTTTGCAACGACTCAAACGCGTCTTGCAGGCAGGCTTGTCACGCAGGCAAGGTCAGGTTTTCCCATTGGGTCAGCATGTCCGCCTGCCTTCGCAGGTAGTCGGTGGGCATGGCCTGCGTGCCCCACACGGGTACGCGGCCTGCGTATTCACCCAGTAACCAGATGTGCCGCACGGCCATGAACAGGGGCATGGCGGCCAGGTCAGCCTGGCTGACGGCACCCACTTCGCGGTATGCGGCCAGGAAGTGCCGCCAGCGCGCCTGCGCCTGGTCGCTCATCACGCCGTCCACCGAATGCGGGTGCATGCTCCACGCGTACACCGCCAGTTCATAGGCAAGGTAGCCTGGCCCGGCATCGTCAAAGTCGAAAAACACCGCCTGCCGCTCGCCGTGCGGCCCGTTCACCACGAAATTGTTCTGGCCATGGGCGTCGCCATGGCCCAGCACCTGGGTCAGTGGCCCCAGCGCCAGGATGCGGCTGTGCAGGCGCTGCACCAGCGCCTCGAACTGCGGGCGCAGTTCTGCGGTCAGGGTGGGGGCTTGCAGCAGCCATTGCACCGGGCGCACCAACAGGTGTTCCAGGTCCAGCGCGTACAGGCTTGACACGCCTTGGTAGGTTTGGCCAGCCTGGTGCAGCGCTGCCAGGCCCCGGCCAAAGGCAGCGACATCGGGCAAAGCCTCACCAGTGAACTCGCCGTCGAAAAACTCGAACAGCATCAGCGGGCGCTCGCCTTCGGGCAACGCCACCGCCACCGCCATCACGCCCGCCGATGTGGGCAGGCAGCGGGACACCGGGCACCCGTGGGCATGCCAGTGCGCCAGCACAGCCGCCTCGAAGGCGACATTGGCTGGGCCACGGGGCCGCTCGGCACTCAATCTGGCCACCACGCGCTGCCCGCTGGCAAAGGTCAGCCGGTAAACCTGGTTGAAGGAGCGGCGCAGAAACTCGGCATCCACCACGGGCCCCAGGGCGTACTGGGCTTCGACCAGCGCGCCAATGGCCCGGGCTGTGGGGGTGGACTGCGCGATCTCAAGTGTCATGCCAATCCCAGGACGACACGCGCCCCAACTGCCGGCTGCGCCAAGCGGAACAGCGTCCGCACTGGCACGAGCACTTGGGCGAACACATGCGTGAACATGTGCACGGCGGGTGTACACGCCATGTTCACTGCGCCGGGTCGCGGTGTTGCCAGCGGATGGCGTCGATGGCTTTCAGCAGCTCGGGTGACAGTTGCACGCTCCAGGCGTCCAGGCATTCGTCCAGCTGGGTCAGGCTGGTCACGCCGATGATGGTGCTGGCCACTTTGGCGTTGCGGTAGCAGAACGCCAGCGCCAGTTGCGCCGGGGTGAGGCCGTGCTCGCGCGCCAGCGTGTTGTATTGCTGTGCGGCGGCCAGTGACTCGGGGCGGCCCCAGCGTTGGGCTTTCATGCTGTCGTACAGGGCCATGCGGCCTTTCTGGCCGTCGGCTGACGCGGGTTTGTGGATGCCGCCGTCGTCGTACTTGCCGCTCAGCAGCCCAAAGCCCAAGGGCGAGTAGGCCAGCAGGCCCACGTTCAGGTGGTGGCAGGTTTCGTCCAGCCCGTTTTCCCAACTGCGGTTGATCAGGCAATAGGGGTTTTGCACGGTGGCCACGCGGGGCAAGCCATGCTGTTCGGCCAGGCGCACGAACTCGTGCACACCATAAGGTGTTTCGTTCGACAGGCCGATGGCGCGCACCTTGCCCGCTTTGACCAGCTCGGCCATAGCTTCGAGCTGCTCGTGGATGCTGGCGCAGGGCTTGTCCTTCTTGGGGTCGAAATAAATAGCACCGAATGCAGGTGTGTTGCGTGCTGGCCAGTGAATTTGATACAAATCGATGACATCGGTCTGCAGGCGGCGCAGGCTGGCGTCGCAGGCGTTGAGGATTTCGGCCTTGGTCAGGCCCGACACCTCGCCCCTGATCCACGGCATGCCGCGCGACGGCCCGGCCACTTTGGTGGCCAGCACCACTTTCTGGCGCGCGCCGGGGTTGGCGGCAAACCAGTTGCCAATGATGGTTTCGGTGGCCCCACAGGTTTCGGCCTTGGCGGGCACGGCGTACATCTCGGCCGTGTCCAGAAAATTCACGCCGCGCTCAAGCGAGCGGTCGAGGATGGCATGGGCATCGGCCTGGTTGACTTGTTCGCCAAAGGTCATGGTGCCCAGGCAGATGGGGGTGACGGACAGGCCTGACTGGCCAAGTGGAATGAGGTTCATGTTGGGAGCGGTGTGAACGGTTGCAAAAAACGAGGCACGAAAAGAACGAACAAAGAAGCCGAACAAGAAAACTGAACGAAAGGGTCAACCCAAAAGGGCAAACATAAACGGGCAAGCCGGGTTGCGAAAATGGTTGCCAACCGTAACGAATCAAACGCAAGTGCGCGCAGTGCACAAGGTTAACGCGCCGCCAGCACACACGCTGGCGCAAGGCGCATCAACCTTTGGCAGCTTGGGCCCGGGCTTCTTCCTGCAAACGCAGGATGCGGCGCTGCACCTTGCCGGTGGTGGTCATGGGCAGGTGCTCAACAAACTCGATCTCCTTGGGGTACTCGTAGGGGGCCAGCAGCGTTTTGACGTGCGCTTGCAGCTCGGCCGCCAGCGGGGCCATGGTTTCAGCGTCAAAAATGCCTTCAGCGCTTATTTGGCATAGGTTAGCAGCTATGTAATCAGGCGACAGCACCACATAGGCCTTGACCAGTGCACCGCGCTCGGCATCGGGTTTGGGCACCACGGCCGCGTTCAGCACGGCGGGGTGTTTGACCAGGCAGTTTTCAATTTCGCTGGGACCAATGCGGTAACCGGCTGACTTGAACACGTCGTCGGCCCGCCCGTGGTACCACAAGTACCCGTCGGCATCGCGCACGGCCATGTCGCCCGTGCGGAACCAGCTGGCCTCGCGCGGGCCGGTGAATTTGGCCAGCGTGGCCTCGGGCTGGCGCCAGTAGCCCAGCATGAAGATGGGGTCGGGCTGCCCGTTGGGGCTCTGGGCGTGCACCGCCACCTCGCCGGGCACGCCGTTGGGGCACTCGTGGCCGTCGTCGTCGATCACGCTCACCCGGTGGCCGGGGTAGCCCTTGCCCATGCTGCCGGGTTTGGCGGGCCAGCCCAGGCCCAGTTGGGCGGGGTGGGTTGCCGTGCCCAGCGAAGCGTCATCGCCCCACACCTGGCCCAGGCAGAAGTTGCCGACGATGTAGTTCACCTCGGTCTGGCCGAACATCTCGTTCACCACCACGCCCAGTTGTTCGCGGCAGTAGGCAAACACGGCGTCGCCCACGGCCTCGCCCGCGCTCATCAGGCCTTGCAGGGCAAAAGTGAACTGCTTGCGGGGCTGGGGGTAGGCCTTCATCATGGCTTTGAGCGCCGTGGGGAACAAAAAGCTGTGCGTCACACCGTGGCGCTGCAGCAGATTGAACGCCACCTCGGGGCTGAAGCGCCCGTTGTACGCCACGATGGGGCGGCCAAAGTACAGCGTGGGCAACAGCGCGTCCATCAGCCCGCCCGTCCACGCCCAGTCGGCGGGCGACCAGAACACGGCTTGGCTGCCGGTGGGCAAGTTGGGCGTGGCCGACACGTCATACGCGCAAGACGGCCCTGCTGCGGTGCGGACCGGTGCGTCGCCCTCGGCCGCGCGACGGCGCGGTGCCGCACTGGGAAACGGCAGTTCGCCCTGCAGCCCCGGCGCAAAGCCGAACAGGTTCTGGCTGCACACAAACCCGCTCAGGTTGCCCACCAGCGCACGGTGCGGAATCAGCCCGCCCTTGGGGTTGCCCGTGGTGCCGCTGGTGTAAATCAACACGGCAGGTTCGTCGGCCAGGGTGTCCACGGCGGTGTAGGTGCTGGCGGCGCCTGCCAGGGCTTCGTGCCAGGGCAACAGCATGGGGTCGGCAGCGGCGGACGAATCGCTCGTCGGCGCATCGCCCACCACCAAAATGTGCCGCAGGCTGGGGCAATCGGCACGCACTTGCAACAACTGACCCAACCCGCCCTGGTCGCATATGGCCACGGTGGCCGCGCTGTCTTGCAAGCGGTAGGCCAGCGCCTCCGGCCCGAACAGCATGGACAGCGGCATGCCCACCGCGCCGACCTGCATCACCCCCATGTAGGCCACAGCGGTTTCAAAGCGCTGCGGCAGCACGATGGCCACGCGGTCGCCCCGGTGCACGCCCAGGCCGCCCAGCACGTTCGACAGGCGGCAGGCGCTTTGCCACAAATCAAAATAGGTATGAAAAGTGACCTTACCGCTTACACCATCTGCGATGACAGCTATATTTTCAGCATGCTCCGGGTGCAAAGCCCAGCGCACGCAGCAGGCATGCGCCATGTTGAGGTGCGTGGGCACCTGCCACCCGAAACGCGCCTGCATGGCGGTGTGGTGGTCATGTCGAGTGCTGGTGCCCTCAACCCTGGCTTCGCCCGGCCCCCCAAGGGGGTGCAATCGTTCTTGGGGCGGCCCTGCGAACGAGTTGACATCGCCCCCAACCCTGGCTTCGCCAGGCCCCCCAAGGGGGTGCAATCGTTCTTGGGGCGGCCCTGCGAACGAGTTGAGGGGCTGCAAAGCCTTGGTGTCAGGGGTCATGTGGGTGCATCCGTGGTGGCGGGAACAAGCAGGCAGCAGCGTAAGGCGCAAGCAAACAAGGGCATGTCGCTGGACTGACTGGCGCAGCCCTCCATTTTGCTTACATTGCTGCCCATGAACGACACCCAACAGCCCCCCATTTCCCCGGAAGAACCCGTACTGACCGTGCCGGCCTACTCACCTCGGCGTGCCGCCCGCAGCAGCACCCTGCCCGTGCGCACCCTGCCCTACCACGTGCTGCAGTGGGGCCAGCCGCAACCCGGCGTTGCGCCGCTGGTCATGGTGCACGGCTGGATGGACGTGGGGGCGTCGTACCAGTTTGTGGTGGATGCCATGGCCACCGAGCGGTGGGTGATTGCACCCGACTGGCGCGGCTTCGGTCTCACACCGTCTGGCGGGGCCGACTGCTTTTGGTTCCCCGACTACCTGGCCGACTTGGACGCGCTGCTGGACCACTTTTCGCCCGACGCACCGGTGGACCTGGTGGGCCACAGCATGGGCGGCAACGTGGTCATGCTGTATGCGGGCATCCGTCCCGAGCGCATCCGCAAGCTGGTCAACCTGGAGGGTTTTGGCCTGCCTGCGGCCAAACCCGCACAGGCCCCCGGCCGTTACGCCCTGTGGATGGACGAACTGAAAGCCCTGCGCCAGGGCGACAAAGACCTCAAGACCTACCCCAGCCATCAAGCCGTGGCCCAGCGGTTGCAAAAAACCAACCCGCGCCTGCCCCCCGACAAGGCACTGTGGCTGGCCAGCCAGTGGGCAGCCCCCGACGCGCAAGGCCAGTGGCGCATCCTGGGTGAAGCCGGGCACAAGCTGGTCAACCCGCAGCTGTACCGGGTGGAAGAGGTGCAAGCCATTTACCAGCGCATCACCGCGCCCACACTGGCGGTGGAAGCCAGCCACAACCAGATGGCCAAGTGGTGGCAAAACCGCTACACGCTGGACGAGTACCACCAGCGTCTGCAAAGCGTGCCCAACGTCCGCATCGAGGTGATTGACGACGCTGGCCACATGCTGCACCACGACCAGCCCGAGGCCGTTGCCCGCCTGATCGAAGCCCACATCACGTCAACTTGAGCCGGGTTGCTCGGCGCGCTGACCCGCCGTGAGAAAATCTTGGCTTTAGCCCATACAAAAGCAGACACCGATCATGGAAGCAGAACGCATCAATACCATCAGCAACCGCCTCGTTGACCTGAGCACCAGGGTCGTCGAGTTACGGAGGTATCTTTGACTACGATGCCAAAGCACGCAAACTGAGCGAAGTCACCAGCGCGCTGGAAGACCCAAAAGTCTGGGACAACCCCAAGCGGGCACAGGACCTGGGCAAAGAGAAAAAATCGCTCGAAGACGTGGTGGTGGTGCTGGACACACTCACCAGCGAACTGGCCGACAACTCGGAGCTGTTCGAGATGTCCAAGGAAGAAGGCGACGACGCGGGCCTGATGACCATCGAGGCCGAAGCCGCCAAGCTGGGCGGTACCGTGGAGCAGCTGGAATTCCGCCGCATGTTCAACAACCCGGCCGATCCACTGAACTGCTTCCTCGACATCCAGGCCGGGGCCGGTGGCACCGAGGCGTGCGACTGGGCCAGCATGCTGCTGCGCCAGTACCTGAAGTACGCTGAACGCAAAGACTTCAAGGCCACACTGGAAGACGAAACCCCTGGCGACACCGCAGGCATCAAAAGCGCCACCATCAAGGTTGAGGGCGAATACGCCTTTGGCCTCCTGCGCACCGAAACCGGCGTGCACCGCCTGGTGCGCAAAAGCCCGTTCGACAGCTCGGGCGGCCGCCACACCAGTTTTGCCAGCGTATTCGTATACCCCGAAATCGACGACTCGATCGAAATCAACATCAACCCGGCGGATGTGCGCACCGACACTTTCCGTGCCTCGGGTGCGGGCGGCCAGCACATCAACAAGACCGATTCGGCCGTGCGCCTGACGCACATCCCCACCGGCATCGTGGTGCAGTGCCAGGACGGCCGCAGCCAACACAGCAACCGCGACGTGGCCTGGAAACGCCTGCGCAGCCGCCTGTACGACCACGAGTTGCGCAAGCAACAGGAAGAACAGCAAAAGCTGGAAGACACCAAGACAGACGTGGGTTGGGGCCACCAGATTCGCTCTTATGTGCTGGACAACAGCCGCATCAAGGACCTGCGCACCAACGTCGAGATTTCAGCCACGCAAAAGGTGCTGGACGGTGACCTGGACGCGTTCATTGAAGCCAGCCTGAAACAAGGCGTGTGAGGCTGCGGCCCACACGCTGTACACCTCGCACCACCACCGCACGCCCAACGACGACAGCCGCCCCGAATCGAGCCCCAAGACTCAGCCCAGTTGGCCAGCTCCGTTGACCAGCCCTGTTCGGGCGGCTTCCCACACCCACAAGAAAAGGAAATCCCATGTTGTCATTTCGAGAAGGCCCGTCCGTACTCGTCAAGCGTGAGGACTACACAGCGCCAGCGTTCTGGATCGACACCGTTGACCTGACGTTCGACCTGGACCCGGCAAAAACCCGCGTGCTCAACCGCATGCGCCTGCGCCGCAACCCCGATGTCCCGGCACAACCCCTGACGCTGGACGGCGAAGACCTGAACCTGGCCCGCGTGCTGGTCAACGGCCAGGGCACCAGCTTCAAAATGGATGGCAGCCAGCTGGTGCTGGCCAACCTGCCAGAAGGTGACGAGGCGTTCGACCTCGAAATCTTCACCACCTGCGCCCCGGCCAAAAACACCAAGCTGATGGGCCTGTACGTCAGCCAGGACACCTTCTTCACCCAGTGCGAAGCAGAAGGTTTCCGCCGCATCACCTACTTCCTGGACCGCCCGGACGTGATGGCCAGCTACACCGTCACGCTGCGTGCCGACAAAGCCAAATACCCCGTGCTGCTGTCCAACGGCAACCTGGTGGAAGAAGGCTTGCTTGAAGACGGGCGCCACTTTGCCAAGTGGGTGGACCCCCACAAAAAGCCCGCCTACCTGTTTGCGCTGGTGGCAGGCAGCCTGGTGTGCCGCACCCAGCCCATCCGCAGCCGCACCGGCACCGACCATCTGTTGCAGGTGTACGTGCGTCCGGGCGACCTCGACAAGACCGAGCACGCCATGAACTCTCTCATGGCATCCATCGCCTGGGACGAAACCCGCTTTGGCCTGCCATTGGACCTGGAGCGCTTCATGATCGTCGCCACCAGCGACTTCAACATGGGCGCGATGGAGAACAAGGGCCTGAACATTTTCAACACCAAATACGTGTTGGCCAGCCCCGCCACCGCCACCGATGTGGACTTTGGCAACGTGGAAAGCGTGGTAGCCCACGAATATTTCCACAACTGGACCGGCAACCGCGTCACCTGCCGTGACTGGTTTCAGCTCAGTCTGAAAGAAGGCCTGACCGTTTTCCGCGACCAGGAATTCAGCATGGACATGGCGGGCAGCCCGTCAGCCCGCGCCGTCAAGCGCATTGAGGACGTGCGTGTGCTGCGCACCGCACAGTTCCCTGAAGACGCGGGCCCCATGGCCCACCCCGTGCGGCCCGACAGCTACATGGAGATCAACAATTTCTACACCGTGACGGTGTACGAAAAAGGCGCGGAAGTGGTGCGCATGATGCAGTCGCTGGCCACAGCCAATGCATCTGACAACGGCCGCGCAGGGTTTGCGAAGGGCATGAAGCTGTATTTCGAGCGTCACGACGGCCAGGCTGTGACGTGTGACGACTTTGCGGGTGCCATAGCCGATGCCAACCCACAGAGCCCGCTGGCCAGGCACCTGCCCCAGTTCAAGCGCTGGTATGCACAGGCGGGTACGCCACGCGTGTCTGCTGCCGGTCATTTTGATGCCGAGTCGGGCACCTATGCCCTCACGTTCAACCAGAGCTGCGCGGCGACCCCGGGTCAGCCGGACAAAGCACCCTTCGTCATCCCCATGGCCATCGGCTTGCTCAGCCAGAGCGGCCAGCCACTGCCGGTGCAACTGGAAGGCGAGCCCCCTGCCACCGCCGACACCCGCACCTTTGTGCTGACCGAGGCCAGCCAGACGCTGGTGTTTGCAGGCCTGACGGCTGCGCCCGTACCCTCGCTGCTGCGCAGCTTCAGTGCACCCGTTCAACTCGATATCGATCTGACCGATGCCCAGCTGCTGACCCTGCTGGCCCACGACGAAGACGCCTTCAACCGCTGGGAAGCCGGTCAACGCCTGGCACTCAGAACAGCCATTGGGTTGATAGCAAACAATTCAACACCATCAAGCGGTGAGGCACTGAATGATTCATATATTCAGGCCATGCGGTCGGTGTTGCGTCACCCCGACCTTGACCCGGCATTCAAGGAACTGGTGCTGACCCTGCCGTCCGAGACCTACATCGCCGAACAGCTTGACGTGGTCGACCCCCAACGCATACACGCCGTGCGTGAAGCCATGCGCGAAGCCCTGGCACTGGCGCTGTACGACGACTGGCAATGGGCCTACGACACACACCAGACCATCGGCGGCTATTCACCAGACGCCGTCAGCAGTGGCCGCCGTGCGCTGGCCAACCAGGCACTGCAACACCTGTGCCTGGCAGCCACCCTGCGTGGCGAGACAGTGTGGCCCGGCAAAGCGTTGCAACGCTTCAAAGACGCGTCCAACATGACCGACCGGTTCGGTGCCGTGGCCGCACTGGTCAACGCCGGGCACCCATTGGCGCAGAACGCGCTGCAGCGCTTTCACGCGCTGTTCAAAGACGAGGCGCTGGTCATCGACAAGTGGTTTGGGTTGCAGGCTGGCTGCATAGACCGCAACGGCCAGGTGCTGCCATTGGTCAAGCGCCTGATGAGCCACCCTGACTTCAACATTAAAAACCCGAACCGGGCGCGCAGCCTGGTCAGCACGTTCTGCCAGGGCAACCCGGCGGGCTTTCACCGGATCGACGCGGCGGGTTACGTGTTCTGGAGCGAACTGGTGGTCGAGCTGGACGGCTTCAACCCCCAGGTGGCCGCACGCCTGGCGCGCGCACTCGACCGCTGGAAGAAGCTGGCCACGCCGTATCGAACCGCCGCACAAGAAGCCATCAAGCGCGTGGCCGCCTGCCAGAGCCTGAGCAACGACGTGCGCGAAGTGGTCAACCGTGCGCTGGCCGACTGACAGCCGAACAACCTGAATACACACCCCAAGGAGATACCCATGGCAGCCAAAATTTCGCTGACCCGATACCTGGTCGAACAGCAACGCGAAGAAGGCCACATCCAACCGCAGCTGCGTTTGCTGATCGAAGTGGTGGCCCGCGCTTGCAAACGCATCAGCCAGGCCGTCAACAAAGGCGCTTTGGGCGGCGTGCTGGGCGGTGCTGAGACCGAAAACATCCAGGGCGAGATGCAGAAAAAGCTGGACATCATTGCCAACGAAGTGCTGATCGAGGCCAACGAATGGGGCGGCCACCTGGCCGCCATGGCATCGGAAGAAATGGACAGCATCTACCTGGTGCCCAACCGCTACCCACAAGGCGAATACCTGTTGCTGTTCGACCCCCTCGACGGCTCCAGCAACATCGACGTGAACGTGAGCATCGGCACCATCTTCAGCGTGCTGAAAAAACCCGATGGCGACCGCGGCATTGAAGAGAACGATTTTCTGCAGACCGGTGTCAACCAGGTGGCTGCAGGCTACTGCGTGTACGGCCCGCAAACCACATTGGTGCTGACCGTGGGCGACGGCGTGGTCATGTTCACGCTGGACCGCGAGCAAGGCTCCTTCGTGCTGACCGAAGAGCATGTGAAGATTCCAGCGGACACCAAAGAATTTGCCATCAACATGAGCAACATGCGCCATTGGGCCCCCCCGGTGAAGCGCTACATTGACGAATGCCTGCAAGGCAAAGAAGGCGTGCGCGGCAAAGACTTCAACATGCGCTGGGTGGCCAGCATGGTGGCCGATGTGCACCGCATCCTGACCCGTGGCGGCGTGTTCATGTACCCCTGGGACAAGCGCGAACCCGACAAGGCTGGCAAGCTGCGCCTGATGTACGAAGCCAACCCCATGGCCTGGCTGGTGGAGCAAGCCGGTGGCGCAGCCACAGATGGCACCCAACGCATCCTCGACGTGCCCGTGACCAAGCTGCACCAGCGCGTGCCGGTGTTCCTGGGTTCCAAAAACGAAGTAGACCGCGTAACCAGCTATCACACCGAGCTATAATTGAAAGCTTCGCCGGTGTAGCTCAGTCGGTAGAGCAGCTCATTCGTAATGAGAAGGTCGGGTGTTCGATTCATCTCTCCGGCACCAGTTTTCGGGTTCTTAGCTCAGTTGGTAGAGCAGCGGACTCTTAATCCGTAGGTCGAGTGTTCGAGCCACTCAGGACCCACCAAAAATCAAGAATGAAAAAGCACCTATGCAGAAATGCCTAGGTGCTTTTTTCTTGTCTGTGCTTGCTTGCCTGAACCGATGCGTCAGGTTCGTCAAACCATGTCCACGGCCTCGTCCGCACCAACAGACGGCCCCTTCAAACGCCGATGAGGTATTTGCAAAGATCGAAGTTGCTCTGGGCACCGAACAATGACCTGTCAGGCGTGTGTCGGTCCGCCTGGGTTTCAGCCAGGGCAAAACGCAGTTGATCGCTGGCAGTTTGGGTTTGCATGCGGCGTTCAGCAGGTTCTGTGATGTGGGCGATGTGCATGTGCGCCATGGCAGCTCGGTGCGTGGTCAATTCGACAGTGGTCATGATCTGGGGTTCTCAGTGAAGTCTGTACAGAGGGCACTGACACGACAGTGTGTGGAAGCGCTATGTGTGACCTGGTTTGCAGGGACTGGCGCCTTGAGCGGTCTCATCAGACCTACATATAAGGGTATACCCTAACACAATCATCACTTTTCCGCTGTGCGTGCCCACTCACGGGCACTTATCCCGCAAACACACGCCAAACCCTGTGGATAACCCTTGGACAGCATGGGGAGCCCTTGCCGCAAGCCAGGCGCAGCTTGAAACCCCGTTGACGTGCCACATTTTTAAGCAACCACAGCGTTTTCAACGTGAGCGACAGCCGACCCACGCAGGCTTGCCTTACCATCCGCCCGCCGAAACCATCGGAACCCAGCAGGAGACAACATGACACCATTCCCATTCAACACCGTGCGACGCACCGTGGTCGAGCAAGGCGGCTCGCAACGCCTGGGTGACCTGGCCAGCTCAATCCTCGGACCCGCCTCGCAAACCCGGAAAGCGCTCATCGTGACCGATGCCTTCCTGGCTGGCAGCGGCTTGCTGAACCCTGCGCGCCAGTCGCTGCGCGACGCGGGTTTCAGCGTGTTCGAGTTCACAGGTGTGTTGCCAGACCCGTCCGAAGCCGTGGTGCAGGCTGCGGTGTCGCAGGCACAAAGCGAAGGTGTGGATCTGGTGCTGGGCATGGGCGGCGGCAGCAGCTTGGATGTGGCCAAAATCGTCGCCTGCCTGGCGCTGCCAGGCACAGCGCTGAAGCTGCCAGACCTGTATGGCGTGGAAAGCGTGCGCGCCACGCGTTTGCCGCTGGTGATGGTGCCCACCACAGCAGGCACGGGCTCGGAGGTGACCAGTATTGCCATCGTCACCACGGGCGAAAGCACCAAGGCCGGTATCGTCAACACCGCGTTGCTGGCCGATCTGGTGCTGCTGGACGCGCAGCTGACCATTGGCCTGCCGCCCGCCGTGACGGCCGCTACGGGCGTGGATGCCATGGTGCACGCCATCGAAGCCTACACCAGCCTTCACCGCAAAAACCCACTGTCTGACATGCTGGCACGCCAGGCGCTGCAACTGCTGTCAAGCAACCTGTTGCGTGCCCATGCCAACGGCACTGATGCCGCTGCACGCGAAGCCATGCTGCTGGGGGCCATGCTGGCGGGCCAGGCGTTCGAAAACTCGCCCGTGGCGGCCGTGCATGCACTGGCGTACCCGTTGGGGGGCATTTATCACATTGCCCATGGCGTGAGCAACGCGCTGGTGTTGCCCCACGTGATGCGTTTCAACCGTTCCGCCTGTGCCAACCTGTATGCCGAACTGGCCACGGTGGTGCTGCCCGCCGTGCAAGGCTCGGCAGAGGCCAGGTGCGATGCCTTCATTGCCCACATGGCCGACCTGACCGCCCGCACCGGCCTGCCCCAGCGCCTGCGAGATTGCGACATTGCGGCCGATGCCATCGATGCGCTGGCCGCCGCAGCCATGGGCCAGCAGCGGCTGCTGAAAAACAACCCGCGCCCGGTTTCACTCGACGATGCACGTGCCATATACCAGGCTGCGTGGTAACTGTTCGGCAAGCACCACGACTGAACGACCTGGACACCCGCCAACGCCCTACCTGCAGCAGCCACAGCCATGCGCAAAACCTACCCTCAACGCCACGCCTTCCCGCATGTGGGCACCGTTTCAACCCGGTGGACCGACAACGACATTTACGGCCATGTCAACAACGCGGTGTACTACCACTACTTTGACAGCGTGATCAACGCCTACTTGGTGGACCAGGGCGGGCTGGACATTCACCGGGGCGACGTGGTGGGCTTCATCGTGCATTCCGAGTGCGACTACCTGGGGCCGGTGGCCTACCCGGGCAACTTGGAAGTGGGCATTGCCACCACCAAGGTGGGCCATTCGTCTGTCACGTATCAGGTGGCGCTGTTCAAGCCCGGAGAAACAGCACCCAGTGCCGTGGGGTCCATGGTGCATGTGTTCGTGGCGCAGGCCACCAACAAGCCCGTGGCCATACCCGAGCGGCTTCGCCAGGCGCTGCAGGCCATTGCGCTGCGCACGTGAGGTTCCAAAAAATTGCCGTCACCGGCCCGAGCGGGCCTTCACGCGCAACGCCTGCTGGGCCGGGCGTGCCTGGCAACGCTGAATCCAGTCGGCGGTCAGCGGCAAGCTGGCCATCAGGTGCCGGGCTGGCAGGGCCCAGGCGGCCACGGCGCCTACACACACGTCGGCCACGGTAAACCGATCGGCAGCCAGCCATGACTGACCTTTGGCCTGCTGTGCGGCCAGGTGCCGCTCCATCACACCCAACGGCACGGCCAGACGTCTTTCGGCGGCATCGGCCAAATCAGCCTTGCGCTGCTCGGCAGGCATGACCACGCGGTGCATCAGCACGGTCAGGGCGTCTTTTTCCAGCTCGGTCACGGCCCAGAACGACCAGCGCAGGGCATCGGCCTCTTCCGCCGCGCTGGCGGGGCTGATGTCCACCCCGTCAGCTTTGCCATGCACGCGGGCCAGGTACAGGGCGCAAGCCATGCTTTCCCAGACGATCACGTCGCCCTCGGGGCGGGCATCTTTCAGCACCGGAATGTGGCCGTTGGGGTTGAGCGCCAGCATCTCAGGCGTGCGTGCACCCGCATTCAGGTAGGGCACAGGCTCGTGCGTATAGGGCAGGCTCAGCTCTTCGGCCACCCAGAGGGGGCGCACTGCACGTGAGGCAGCAATGCCGTAAATGGTCAGAGCGGGTGTGGTCATGTCAGGCTCCTTGGATGGCATCGACACTCAAACTGAAGGGGCCGTGTCAGCATTCACCCGCCAGCAAATCACACAGTTCGTTGAGTTGACCGATGGTTTCGTTCGGTTCGTGCGGGGTGTGGGTCCACAGGTGTTCACTGCGGTTGACCCAGACCGCCTGCATGCCCGCACCCAGTGCACCGATCACGTCGTGGTGGGCATCGTCACCTACATGCAGCACCTCGTGCGGCGCGACACCAGCCAACTCTGCTGCAGCAAAAAAGATGCTGACATGGGGTTTGGCCACACCAAAACGCGCCGCGCTGATGCCACCCTTGAAATAGGCCGACAGCCCCACCTTACCGAGATCGGCATTGCCATTGGACAACGCCACCAACGGGTAACGCGAAGCCAGCCACGCAAGCGCGGGCAGCGTGTCGTCAAACAGCGTCACGTGGTTGCGTTCGGCAAAAAACACGTCGAAAGCGGGCTCGGCCAATGCGGGGTCGTCGCCAGCACGGGTCAACGCCAGCCTGATGGCCTCGCGACGGATGGCGCTCAAGTCGTGAAGGATGTCTGGTCGGCTTTTCATCACCTGCTGGCGAATGTCGTGCCGCGCATGGGCGTTGGCAAACAAGGCCGACGTCATCGGTGCGTGCACAGCCAACCAGGCAGACAGCGTTTTTTCGGCACGCTCGATGATGGGCCAGATGGGCCACAGCGTGTCGTCAAGGTCAAAGGTTATGGCGCGTATGCGCGTGGTGTCCAGCATAGGTGCGTGAGAATACCGCATGGCCTTTTTCAACCCGCTTTCATCCCCCTTCCGCACCGAACCCCCGTTCACCCATGGTCAACCTGCACGCACTGCCGTGCTGTACTGCAACCTGGGCACGCCCGATGCCCCCACCGCCCCGGCCCTGCGCCGCTACCTGGCGCAGTTTTTGGGTGACCACCGGGTGGTGGAAATTCCCAGGCCCATCTGGTGGCTCATCTTGCACGGCATCATTTTGCGCACCCGCCCGGCCAAGTCGGCAGCCAAATACGCCAGCGTGTGGACGCCTGAAGGTTCACCATTGAAGGTGTGGACTGACAAGCAGGCCAAGCTGCTGCAAGGTTTTTTGGGTGAACGCGGCCACCACGTGACCGTGCGCTACGCCATGACTTACGGCAACCCATCCATCGCCAGCGAGCTGGACCGGTTGAAGGCCGAGGGGCATACCCGCATCCTGCTGCTGCCTGCCTACCCGCAGTACAGCGGCACCACCACCGCGCCGCTGTTCGACCAGGTGTACGACTGGGGGCGCCAAACCCGCCACCTGCCCGAGTTCAGGTTTGTGAACCGTTACCACGACGACCCCGGCTACATCAGCGCCCTGGCCGCCACGGTGCGCAAACACTGGCAGGCCAACGGCCAGCCAGACAAGCTCGTGATGAGTTTCCATGGTGTGCCCGAACGCACCCTGCACCTGGGCGACCCCTACCACTGCGAATGCCACAAAACCGGCCGCCTGCTGGCCCAGGCACTGGGCCTGCGCAAAGAGCAGTACGTGGTGACGTTCCAGTCCCGCTTTGGCAAGGCCAAATGGCTGGAGCCCTACACCGAGCCCACCCTGGTGGCCTTGGCCCAGGCGGGCACCAAGCAGGTGGACGTGATGTGCCCCGGCTTCACAGGCGACTGCCTGGAAACGCTGGAAGAAATCAACATGGAAGCCCGCGAGGCGTTTTTGCACGCGGGCGGCACCACGTTCAACTACATCCCCTGCCTGAACGACGACCTGGGCTGGGTACGTGCGCTGACCGACATCGCCGCCCAGCACCTTTCAGGTTGGCCTACACAGGCACTGCCGGATGGGGCCGAATTGACAGCCAGCAAGCAAGCAGCGTTGACGATGGGGGCGAAGGGTTGAATGTGCTTCTGAAATCAGAGCAAAAAAAGTGAGCTGCCTGCACTTTATTTAAAGGCGTTTGAACCCAAAAAAGTCACCTGAAATTGGTCAAAAATCTGTCGAAAATACCCAAATCAACCACCAATGACCCTGAAAACGCCTGCCCAAACGGTTTGAGCCTTATTTTTGGTGTTTTTCGGCTATTTTTTGACATGCGAAATTGGCTTTAGCGCAATATTCACAAGCGCAAACAGCTCACTTTTTATGCTGCGCTTTTTGAACCATCAGACAGTACCTGTCAGTGGCCGTGGGGGCCTCACAGGCCAGCACCTGCCTCGGCCTGCTCGGCGGTTTTCAAAAACCCGGTCACCCAGTTGAAGTGACTGTCCACGTTCAGCGCGGGGGCGTGGCCGCAGCCGGGCACTTCCACCACGGTCAGCTGGCCGCGTGCACCGGGGCCACGGGTGTGCATCTGGGTCACGGTGTCGGGCAGCACCAGGTCTGACTCGGCGCCGCGCAGGCACAGCACCGGGCAGGTGATGGCGTCGTAATGGTGCCAAATCAAATAGTCATCGGGGTGGTTCACAAACTGCTGCACCATGGCCGGGTCGTAGTGCGGGGTCACGCGGCCATCGGGCAGGCGGCGCACCGAGCTTTCGGTCAGCACCTTCCACTGCGGGTCGCTCAGCCAGCCGTAGGGCTTGTAAACCTGCCTGAAAAAGGCTTCCAGCTCCAGAACGGTGTCAAACGCAGGGGGTTGGCCAGCGTAGGCCTTGATGCGCTCGATGGCGGGCTGCGCCAGTTGCGGCGCGTTGTCGTTCAGCACCAGGCTGCGGATGCGGCCTTTGAGCGTGGGCTCGGCCAGCCCGCCTGCGCACAGCGTGCCGATGGCCCCGCCCATGGAGGTGCCCACCCAGTGCACGCGCTGCAACCCCAGCTGGTCGAGCAGGTCACGCGCCTGGGCGGCGTAAAACGACAGCTTGTATTCGTTGGCGGGGTCGGCGCTCCATTGGCTGAGACCCCGGCCCACGGTGTCGGGGCACAACACGCGGTACCCCTGGCCCACCAGGTGGCGGGCCAGTTCGTCCATGTCGCGGCCGGTACGGGCCAGGCCGTGCCACGCCACCACCACCGGGGCGTTGGGGTCGCCCCAGTCAACAAAATGAAGTTCGCGCCCAGCGCAGCGGAGGTAGCGTGATTCAGCAAGCATGGCAGCAGGCCTGTGTAGGTGGGGTGTAAAACGCAGGTTGCTCAGTCAGGCACCACGATGCTGGCTGCCGTGATGGCGATGGCATCGCCCGCTGCGGGGGTGGTCAGCATGGCGGGCACGTTGGCAGCCGTGATGGCCGGTGCCGCACCGGGTGTGCCGCCGCGTGGCAATGTGCGCACCACCTGGCTGGCGGGCAGTGGTTTGCCGTTTTTCAGGTGGTAGTACATGGCGTCGAGCGCGCGGTTCAGGTACACGTGCAGGGGCACATAGCGGGTGTCATAGCCTGGCAGCACGGTGGGCAGACCAATGAACGAATCGAAGTGCTGCGCGTTGGTCACTTCCACGTAGCTCAGCTTGCTGGCGGTGCCTTCCACCTGGCGGTTGAGCGCGGCATAGGGGCGCGAGGTGTGGTTGACCGGCAGCAATGCATCGGCCCGGCCGTGCACGATGACGGTGGGCTTGCCGCGCAGGTTGCCGTTGCGGCGGGTTTCGTTGACACCGGCCTGCAGCTTCTGCGCCGCAGCATCGGTACCTGCGACCAGGTTGCGCAGGCACAGCGCACCGTCCAGGTTCCAGTCGGCCACGCCTGCGGCGTTGAACGACAAAAAGTCGCGCCCGGCACCCAACTTGCCTTGGTTGTTGAGCAGCTGCACGCCGCTGGAGGGTGGCACACCGTTGCCGGTGGCAAACATGCCTGCCAGCGAGGCGGCAGCCAGCGTGTTGACTGCACCGGTTGCTGCCACAGCAGAGCCGAAGCTGAAGCCGCACAGGTGGTCTTTCACGCTGGCGCGTGACAGGCTGTTGGCAAACGTCACGGCCACAGCAGGAGCCACTTCGAAAGCGGCCAGCGATGCGTGCAGCGTGTTGGACTCGGGCTCCCAGCCGTAGTCACGCAGCTTTTGCAACGCCTCTTCGGCCTGGCCTGCTGTGGTGGTGGCCGTGAGCAAGCCCTTGGCCTGCAGCGCGGCGCAGCGGTTGGGCGCAATGGGCAGTGCTGTGCTGGCAAACCCGGCAGTGAATGCCGCTGCATACGGGCTGGTGCTGACAGATGGCGCCAGCGACGCACAGGCCTGGTACAGGTTGGCGTGGGTCGTGAAGTCCACCAGGGTTTTGCTGGTCACGGCAAGGGTGGTGGTGCCACGCTTGACGGTCACGCCTGGGTTGGCGGGCATTTCAATGGCGGGCTCGGACACGGCCACGCCGTCAATCAGGCCAGCCGTGTCCTGTTCGGCTGCGGCAATGGCCGCCCCGCCGCCGTTGGACAGGCTGGACGCGATGACGATGGTGTTGGACGGCTTGATGGTCTGGTAGCGGTTACCCAGTGCATCGAGCGAACCGTACTTCTGGTTGATGGCGTAAAACGCAAACGCCACGGCCTGCAAGGTGTTCTGGCCCCAATTTTTCTCGGCGTTCTGGCCCGAATGGGCGTGTTTGAACGCAAAACGGTTGGGCGTGGCGGTGTTGAACGCCGCCAGCTCGGCACTGCTGAGGCCTGCGTTGAACGCCGCAGCCTGGCCAGCCATGGCCGCGCTGGCGCGCCTGCCATCGACCAGAGGCACGGTGTCGGCCCCCATGTCGTGCGGGGCGGCGCCTGTGCCTTTGTCGGTGTAGGCCACCGCACAACCGCGTTTCAAGCCCCATTCACCCGTGGTGATGCCGCCATACACCCCGCGCGAGCCCGATGACGTGGCCGTGATGATGCAGGGGCTGGCCGCGTTGAAGCTGGCGGGCAGCTGCACCATCAGCGTCACGTTCTGTTTGCCGGTGCCGTCGTCGGCGTAGGCAATGAATTCGGTGCCGGCCACCTTGCCCTCGCCCGTGCCCACCACGCCAGCGGCATCCACGTTGGGGCCGTACAGCGAGCCATAGCCACCGGCTGCAGTCATGTCCAGCATGGCGCGGTAGTTGGCGTGGATGGCGTTGCGACGCAGCTCGGCAGCCGTGGGGTTGAGCGGGTCGGCATACGCCGGGGCCACGGGCGACGCCAAGCCGGTTTTGCCCAGGCCGGCGGTCAGCAGGTCGTTGGTGTTGCCGTCATAGGTGGCTTCGGCCACGCTGCCCAGGTACGCAGGTTTCTGGTTGATGTCGTCCCCACCACCGCCACACGCGGCCAGGCTGGCGGCAGCCACCACGGTCAAACCCCAGTTCGTCACAGATGCTTTCATGCTTGTCTCCTGATGTTTTGAATTGAACTGACCCGAGAAAAAACGCTTATCGGCTGGCTGCCCCCGCCCGCAACCGCCCCACCACGCCGGTCGGGAAGTGGTAGACCGACAGCACAAACAACACGCCCAGCCACAGCAACCAGCGGTCAGGTGACAGCAAGGCAGACAGCAGCGGCACGGCAGACGTGGCCTCGCTGCCCAGCCTGAGCAGGTCTTGCAGATAGCTTTGCGCGACCAGAAACAGCACCGCCCCAATGGCCGAGCCGTAGATGGTGCCCATGCCACCGATGACGACGATGAGCAGCACGTCCATCATGATTTCGAAGCTCAGCGACGTGTCCGGCCCGTTGTAGCGCAGCCAAAGCGCCAGCATCACGCCCGACAGGCACGCGAACAATGCCGACAGCACGCTCGATGTGGTGCGGTACACCACCACGCGGTAGCCAATGGCTTCGGCTCGGAACTCGTTCTCGCGAATGGCCTGCAGCACCCGACCGAACGGCGAGTTGACGATGCGCAGCAACGCCAACACCAGCACCAGCGCCGTGGCAAACAGCACGTAGTAGGTCAGCAACCGGCCGTCGAGCATCACACCCAGGAACGGGTCGTCGGCAAACTCGTGGCTTGGCGACATCACCGAGGGCAGCTTGAACGACAAGCCGTCCTCCCCCCCGGTGATGTCGGACAGCTGAGAGGCCAAGGTCATGAACGCGGTGGCCACCGCCAGCGTGATCATGGCGAAGAAAATGGCGCGCACCCGCAGCGAAAACAGCCCCACCGCCAGCGACAGCACCAGGCTCAAGGCCAGCGCGCCTGCAATGCCCACGGCCAACGCCTCCCAGGTGGGCCCCATGCGCGTGGTGGCAATGGCCACCCCGTAGGCACCGATGCCAAAGAACATGGTGTGCGCAAAGCTGACGATGCCGGTGTAGCCCAGCAGCAAGTCAAAACTGGCCACCAGCACCACAAAAATCAGCACCTTGGCCGCCACGTTCAGCGCCTTGACACCGGGCACCAGGAACGGCGCGAACGCCAGCGCCAGCAGCAGCGCCAGCAACAGCACACCCAGCACGCGGCTGCGCGGCAGGTCGTTTGAAATGAGTCGTTTCAGCATGGGAGCATTCCTTCGGGGGCTCAGCGATTGGCCACGGGATAGACCCCTTGCGGGCGCCACAACAGGATGGCCACCATCAGCGCGATGTTGGAAAACAGCGCCACTTTGGGTGCCAGAAAACCGGTGTAGTTGGCCATCAGCCCCACCAGCAGCGAGCCGATCAGCGCCCCGCCCGTGGAGCCCAGACCGCCGATGATGATCACGATGAAGATCAGCACGTTCACCTGCGCGCCCATTTGCGGCACCACGCTTTGCTGGTACATGCCCCACATCACGCCACCCAGGCCCGCCAACGCGCTGCCCACCACGAACACGCCCACAAACAGGCGGCGGATGCGGTAGCCCAGCGACTCCACCATCTCGCGGTCCTGCACCCCTGCACGGATCAGTAGGCCCACTTTGGTACGCGCCAGCACCCAGAACTGCAGCGCAAACACGGCCAGCCCCACCACCACGGCGATCAGGCGGTACTTTTCCACGGCGGCATCGCCCAGGTACACCGCGCCGCGCATGCCTTCGGGCAGGGGCAGCGGTATTTGCAGCGGCCCCCAGACGACCTTGATCAGCTCTTCGCCAATGATCATCCCGCCCATGGTGATCAGGATTTGCTTCAGGTGCTGGCCGTACACGGGCCGCACGATGAAGCGCTCGAACGCCAGGCCCACCGCAGCCGCCACGGCCATGGCCACCGCCATGGCAGGCAGCACGGCCACCATGTTGCGCCAGAGCTCGTCAGAGCCCGTCCAGTCGCCCATGCCGCCCATGACGCTGGTGGCCACGAAGGCACCCAGCGCAATGAACAGGCCGTGGCCGAAGTTCAGCACGTCCATCAGGCCGAACACCAGCGTCAACCCGGACGCGATGATGAAAATGATCATGCCCATGGCCAGTCCCGCCACCGTGAGCGTGACCCACGTGGACCCCGAGCCGATGAAGGGCAGCACGGCCAGCGCCAGCACCGGCACCAGCAACAGGGGCTTGACATCCAGACTGACGAGCTTCATGCACACTCCATTTCTATATTTTCAATAGCAAACAAAGCTTCACAAGAAAGCGTAAGGTGCATTTTTTTATTGCAATTTTTCACAGTGCCAACCCCAGCAGCGAACGCTGCAACGCCTCGTCTTGTGCCAATGCCTGCATGTTGCCGGCATGGACCACGCGGCCATCGTCCATCACGGCCACGGTGTCACCCAGGCGTTTGGCAAAATTGATGTTTTGTTCCACCAGCAAAATGGTCACGCCGCTGGCTTTGAGCTGCTGGAAGGCATCGATCATGTTGTTGATCATCACGGGGGCCAAGCCTTTGCTGGGCTCGTCGATGATGAGCAAATCGCGCGGCTCGACGATGGCGCGTGACACCGCCAGCATCTGTTTCTGCCCGCCCGACAGCTTGCCTGCCGGGTGGTTCCAGAACTTTTCCACAGCCGGGAACAGTTTGAAAATCCACTGCAAACGGGCCTCGTCCATCTGACTCGCACGCTTGGCCGCACGGGCAGCCAGCAGCATGTTTTCTTTGACGGTCAGGTCGGCAAAAATGCCCATGTTTTCGGGCACATAGGCAATGTTCAGGCCCGCAATGTGCGGCGTGTGCAGACGCGTGATGTCCTGCCCGTTGAACACCACCCTGCCCTGCGAGGCCTGCCACAACCCCATGATGGTGCGCAACGTGGTGGTTTTGCCCGCGCCGTTGCGGCCCAGCAGCATGGTGAGCTGCCCGCGTGGCACCACCAAATCCACCCCGTGCAGGATGTGATACGCACCGATGTGCGTGTGCACACCTTCCAGGCGAAGCAGCGCTTCCACCGGTACGGTCGGCGGCAAGGGCACTTGTTTGGCTGTGGCCACTTTGGCGGGCTGCGGGGCAAACAGACCGCTTGTGCTGTGGTAGTTGCTCATGCCACGGCTCCTGCAGCTTTGGCCGCCGCATCGGGCTGGGCGCTCACACCCAGGTAGGCCTCTTGCACCACGGGCGAAGCAATCACGGTGGCCGGGTCGCCGTCGGCCACCAAGGTGCCGTTGTGCAGCACGATGATGCGGTCAGCCAGTTCGCGCACCACGTCCATCTTGTGCTCCACCAGCAAAATGGTTTTGGTTTTATCGGCTTTCAATTGCCGAATGAGGTTGAGGATGACCGGGGCCTCGTCGTGGCTCATGCCCGCGGTGGGTTCGTCAAACATGTACACCTGTGGGTCAAGCGCCATCAGCAGCGCCACTTCCAGTTTCCGTTGGTCGCCATGCGGCAAGCTGGCCACCACGGCATCCTGCTGTGCGGCCATGGACACCGACACCAGAATGGCATGCGCGCGGTCAGTCAGGGCGGCGTGGTCGCTCCAGATGCTCCACAGGTTCAGCCCCCGGCGGTGTGGTCCGGCGCTGGCGGCCTGCACGGCCAGCCGCACGTTTTCCAGCACGCTGAGGTTGGGGAACAGGTTGGTCAACTGAAACGCCCTGCCCAGCCCCGCACGGGTGCGGGCCGACGCAGGCAGGCCCGACAGGTTGTGCCCGTTCAGGCTCACGCTGCCAGCTGACGCGGGCAACTGGCCCGAAATCAGGTTGAAGTACGTGGTTTTGCCCGCGCCGTTGGGGCCGACGATGGCGGTGAGCGTGCCCGGTGCAAACGTGCACGAGACAGCATTCACCGCCACGTGTCCGCCAAAGCGGATCGTGAGGTCTTGGGTTTGAAGCATGGAACGGGTTGCAAGCGGGCCGTTGGCGGCCAATTGAAGCGGAATCGAAGGGGTTGCCAGCTTGCTGAATCAGTAGCTGACAACCCAACAGGGTCAAGCGACAGAGGCAGAAATGATCCTGAATTTCAGGTTCCTGCCTCTTACCGCCTGCCATTACCTGTTGTTGCGGATCGGCACGTTCATTTCTTCAGGCTTGATCTCGCGCACCAGCTCGGGCACGCCCCAGGCGAACGCAGGGTCCACCTTGATCTTGAAGTGGTACATGCTCTGCATGGCCTGGTGGTCTTCCTTGCGGAAGGTCATCTTGCCCTTGGGGGTGTCGAAACTCATGCCCTCCATCGTTTTGATGAGGGTGTTGGTGGTGGTGTCGCCCTTGGTGGCTTTCAAAGCCGTGACGATGGCCATGGCCGAGCTGAAGCCACCGGCCGTGAAGAAGTCGGGCGGGGCCTTGAACTCTTTGTAGTGCTGGGCCACCAGTGCTTCGTTGACCGGGTTTTTGGGCATGCCGAAGTAGTAGTACGCAGCGCCTTCCATGCCGGGGAACTGCTTGTACGCCACCATGGCCGGCAAGATGTTGCCGCCCGTGGCAATTTCGATGCCGTGGCGCTTCAGGTCCATGTCGGCAATCTTGAACGGGTTGCCGCCAGCCCAGATGATGAAGATCACCTTTCGGCCTGGCAGGCCCTTGAGCTTGTCGATCATGCGCTGGCCACCGGCGGTGAAGTCGGTGGTGGCGGGAGGCAGGTACTCTTCGTGCACCAGCTTGGATTTTTTGAGCGACTCTTTGAACGCCTTGACGCCGTCTTTGCCGAAGGCCGAGTCTTGCGCCATGGTGACGATGGTCACGCCCTCTTTGTCCAGCGCCACGGCGTTGGCAATGGCGTCCTGGCTGCTGTTGCGGCCGGTGCGGAAGATGTACTTGTTCCACTTGTCGCCGGTGATGCTGTCGGCCACGGCGGGCTCGACCAGCAGGATCTTTTTGTACTCTTCGGCCACGGGCAGCATGGCCAGCGCCACGGGCGATGCGGTGGGGCCCACGGCCAAGTCCACCTTGTCGTCGCCATAGGCGGCGGCCAGCAGGCTCTTGCCCTGGTCGGGCTTGCCCTGATCGTCTTTTTCAATGACCACGATCTTGCGGCCGTTCACCTCCATGGTGCCACCGGTAGCGTATCGCAGGCCCATCATCAAACCTGTCTGGGTTTGCTTGCCATAGGCTTCCAGCGGACCGGTCTTGCTGTAAATGTGGGCAATCTTGATGTCTTTGCCTTGTGCCATCGCGGGTGCAGCGAATGCACCGGCCACGGTGGCCAGAGCAGCAAGGGCGGTCAGCTTGAAAAGGGGGCGGCGTTGCATGTGAGGTGTCTCCTGGTTAGGTACAGCCCCATTGCACCCTTTGTGCCAGCTGTCGAGTTGCACACCAAGTGCTTGATTTTGCTCAGCTTACTCACCCATGCGGCCATCCCAGGCCACTCAATTTGCCTGAAATCAAGACAACTCAATTGCCTGGATTTCAGACACATGCCTGAAATTCAATCAGGGTTATCCAGTAAAGCATACAGCTTGGCACGCGAAATACCCAGCCTGCGGGCCGCTGCTTGCTTGTTGCCTTGGGTGGCCTGCAAGGCAGCGGCCAGTGCGCGCTGCTCCAGCTCGGTCACCTGCTCGGCCAGCGGGCGGGTAACGTCATCGGCCCCCGACACGCTGGCCACCGGCAACGCAGGGGCCACCTCGGCCACACCGGATGCGCGCAGCACCTGTTCCACCTGCGCAGCGCCGATGCGGTCGGTGTCGCACCGCAACGTGGCCTGTTCCAGCACGTTGCGCAGCTCGCGTATGTTGCCGCGCCAGGTTTGCGCGCTCAGCAGCGCCAACGCCTGGGGCTCCAGCTCGGGCGGGTGCACGCCGTCGCGGTGCAGCATGTCTTCACCCAGCGTTTCCAGCAGCGCGGGAATGTCTTCGCGGCGCTCGCGCAGCGGGGGCACGCGAATGGGCAACACGCTGAGGCGGTAGTACAGGTCTTCGCGGAACCGCCCTTCCCTGACCAGCGCCTGCAAATCGCGCGAGGTGGCGGCCACCACGCGCGCGTTGAACGGCACCAGGCGGTTGGAGCCCAAGGGCTCTATTTCGCCTTCTTGCAGCGCACGCAGCAACTTGGCTTGCAAGCCCACCGGCATGTCGCCAATTTCGTCCAGGAACAGCGTGCCACCGTCGGCCAGTTTGAACTTGCCGTCGCGGCCCTTGCGGTCTGCGCCCGTGTAGGCACCGGGGGCCACGCCAAAAAATTCAGCCTCCAGCAAGGTGTCGGGCACGGCCGCGATGTTCACCCCCACAAACGGCCCCTGCGCCCGTGCCGACGCCGCGTGTATGGCCTGAGCCAGCAGCTCTTTGCCGGTACCGGTTTCACCCAGCAGCAGCACAGGGCTGCTGGTTTGCGCGGCACGGCGTGCTTGGCGCTTCACGTCAACAGCGGCTTCGCTGCGGCCCACAAAGCTTGCAAATGTGTAGCGAGATTGTCTTTTACCACTTGCACCAAGTCGTGTTTTTGCCAATTCTTTTCGGGCATCTTCCAATTCGCGCTGCAAATCCGAGAACTTGGCAATCAGCGGCTGCAAATTGGCCTGAGGCTGCTCGAACAGCACGATGCCCAACGCCCCAATGACCATCCCGCTCGCATCGCGCAGCGGGATGCGGCTGACCACAAAGGTGCCCGCCCGGTTGCTCAGCAGGTCAATCAAAATGGGTTTGCCCGTTTGCAGCACCTGGTGCATTTGCGTGTTTTGCACCACAGCCGACACCGGGTGGCCCACAAAATCTGCCTCGCGCGCAAAACCCAATGCGGGAAGGAAGCGGCGGTACTGGTCGTTGATCCAGACCACGCGCGCGTCTCGGTCCACCAGCAGCATGCCCTCGCTGGCGTTGGCAAACAGGTCGAACATGGAGCGCGCGGCGAGCTCCAAGATGCTCTCGGCATCGGTGGGCAGGTGGGGATGAGGCGTCATGACAGGGTGAGTATCGTCGCCAACAGGCTGCCCCCAACCCGCAGGCTCACTTGAACAAGCGGCATGGCCCCATGCTCACGCCCGTTCGACGCGATTGCGGCCTTTCGCCTTGGCCTTGTACGCAGCCTGGTCAGCCCGCTGCAACAGCGTGTGGGCCGTGTCCTCGGCGGTCAGTTCAGCCACGCCAATGCTGATGGTGCAATGCAAGGGTTGCGAACCCCCCATGTCCAGCGCCAGCGCAGCAAACTGTTGCCGCAAGCGCTCGGCCACCACCAGGGCGGTTGCCAGCACGGTTTCAGGCATCAGCGCCACGAACTCCTCCCCGCCGTAGCGAAACGCCGTGTCGCTGGCCCGCAGGCATTCGCGCAGGGTGTGGGCCAGGGTCTGCAGCACGCTGTCGCCTTTCAGGTGCCCATACGTGTCGTTGACACGTTTGAAGTGGTCTGCATCGATCATCATCAGGGACAACGGACGTGCATAGCGTTGCGCACGCTCGATTTCACGCCCAAGCTGCTCGTGCAGATGCCGTGAGTTGAACAGTTGCGTCAACGCATCAAGCTGGCTGATGAGGCGGTAACGCTCCTCACTTTTGCGCAGTGCAATTTCGGCTCGCTTGCGCCTGCTCACATCCTGCAGGGTTTCGACCGCACCGACCACCTGGCCGGCAGCATTGCGCAGGGGTGCCGCCGTGAAAAAAACCCAACGGCCTGATTCACCGAACGCCGGGAAAAAATCTTCGGCCTCGAACCCGCCTTTGATGACCGACGAGGGCCGGTATTTCCCGTGGTAATAGGTGCTGACCGCATTTTCGTGGGCACCGTCCAGCACGATGTCGGCCATCACCGGGCGGGGGGCGTCATAAAAAGCCCGCCACTGCTGCTGCGTGCCCAACACATCGCGGGCGGGCATGCCAGTCAAGGCTTCGCAGGCTCGGTTCCAATGCGTGACGATGTGGTGCCAGTCAATCACGAACGTGGCCACCGCGCCGCCATCGACAATCTGCGCCAGGTAGTTGCGGCTGTCGTGCAGGGCCTCGTCGGCAAGGTGCCGCTCCGTCACATCTTGCAGGGTTTCGATGGCCCCGCACAACTGGTTGGCGGCATTGAACAGCGGTGCCGCCGTGAACGACAACCACCGGCCATCGGGGGCCATGCGCGGGAAGAAGTCTTCGGCCTCCACGCCGCCGCTGACCGTGACCGAGGGCTGAAAGCGGCTGTAGTACAGGGGTGCCAGCTCAAGCACTTCACCCTCGTCACGCTGCGCCGCCAACACCAGCTCCGCCAGCACGGGCCTTGCAGATTCGTAGAACGCAGTCCATGCGCGGGTGGTGCCCAGCACGTCCGAGGCGGGCACGCAGGTCAGCAACTCGCAGGCGCGGTTCCAGTGCGTGACCTGGCCTTGCGCATTCAGCACGAACGTCGCCACGGGGTTGCAATCGACTATCGCTGACAGCAGTGGGCCGCCATCCAAGGCGACAGGCTCAGGGCGTGACATGGCAACCCCTCCAATGGCGACAATCCTCCCCGGTGCCAGTCGCCTTCTTGGCGGCGCTCTGGGTTCAGCTGTTCGCGGGGGCCGTCTTGGGTCACCAGGCCATCACTCAGGCAATATCGCAGCCTGCCCGCTGCAATCAATGTATCTGAAGACAGCAAGCACATGAAACAGAAAAAGCGCCGAAGGCGCTTTTTCTTGCTAAAACCCACACAGAAGTGTCAGACCACCAGGCCCGGGTTGCCGTCCATGCCCACCAGCTTGGGTGTGTTGATCTTGCGTGGTGCAATGGTTTTGTGGTTTTTGAAGTAGGCCTCCATCACGTCCCAGATGGGGTCGCCCTTGGCCCCTTCGGCCACCGGTGCCCAGCCCGCCACCTTGTAGGTTTTGTCAGCCTCGATGGCTTTGCCGTTGAGCATCATGTTGTTGATGCGCTTGCCCGCACCGGCCTTGGGGTCGCAGGTGTACTGCAGCCCACCCACGCGCACCATGTCACCGCCCTGCTGGTAGTAGGGATCGGGGTTGAACAGGTTGTCGGCCACGTCTTCCATCACGGTTTTGATGGTTTCGCCGGTCATGTTGGTCAGTGTGCTGGCTGGGTAGGTGATGGCCACTTGGTCCATCATCAGTTCGCGGGTGATGGACTGGCCCGGCAATATGGTGGTGCCCCAGCGGAAGCCGGGGGAGAAGGCCATGTCAGCGCCCTTGACTTCCATCAACGCATCGACGATGAGCTGGTCCCACGAACCATTGAAGTTGCCACGGCGGTACAGCAGGCCTTCGGAAACAGCCAGCGTTTCGTCCAGTTTGGCCTTGTAGGGTGCGCGCACCTTGTCGATGTAGGTCTGCATAGCCTTGTCGGCAGGCAGCAGGTTGGCAAACACGGGCAGCAGCTTGTAGCGGAAGTCTTGCACCTTGCCACCACGCACGTCGAAGTCGAGCACACCCAGGAACTTGCTGTTCGAGCCGGCGTTGGTGACCAGCGTCTGGCCTTTGGCGTTTTTCACCACGATGGGTGCAGGCATGCCGTCGTGGGTGTGGCCGCCCAGGATGGCGTCGATACCAGTCACGCGCGAGGCCATCTTGATGTCCACGTCCATGCCGTTGTGGCTGATGACCACCACGGCCTGCGCACCTTTGCTGCGGGCTTCGTCGACCATTTTCTGCATGTTGTCGTCCTGGATACCGAAGGTCCAGTTCGACACCATGTAACCAGGGTTAGCAATGGGCGTGTACGGAAAGGCCTGGCCGATAACGGCCACGGGCACGCCATTCATTTCCCTGATGACATAGGGCTTGAAGACCTGGTCACCAAAGTCGTTGGTTTTGACGTTTTGTGCCAGGAAGTCGAGCTTGCCCGCAAAGTCTTTTTCAATGATTTCCTGCACGCGCTTTTCACCGTAGGTGAATTCCCAGTGCGGGCACATGGCGTCCACGCCCAGCAGTTTGCAGGC
Source organism: bacterium (assembly GCA_030824555.1). Classification (GTDB taxonomy): domain Bacteria; phylum Pseudomonadota; class Gammaproteobacteria; order Burkholderiales; family Burkholderiaceae_C; genus UBA2334. The sequence continues at coordinate 13,019 of JAVBXK010000019.1, read as the reverse complement.
ATCGACCATGTCTTGACCATTGGTCCACAGCGCCGTGGCACTGCCCTGCCAGGTGTCGCCACCGTCGAGCAGCATGGCATGTGGGCGGCTGGCGCGCAGCATGTTGACCAACGTCGCCAAATGCGCAAAACCACCCACCTTGCCGTAGGTTTTGGCTGCTTTTTCAAAGTTCAGGTACGTGAAGGCATGCGCCTCTGCCGTGCCAGGGCGGATGTTGAAGTGCTTCAGCAGGCCTTCGCCCACCACATGGGGGGGGCGACCATAGGCTTCCGACACCCCCAGGTTGACGTTGGGCTCGCGGAAGTAGATGGGCATCAACTGCGCGTGGCAATCGGTGAAATGCAGAAAACTGACGTTGCCGAACTTGGGCAGGTCGTACAGCTTGTTGACCGCGCCGGGTTTGGCTGCCAGCACATCTTTGTGGTCCAGGGCCATGCCCCCTGCACTGGCCACGGCCAGCACCTGCATAAATTCGCGGCGGGAAAAGCTCATGAATATTCCTTGTTGATTAAATGTGCATATTTGGGGCAAAAAAAGGGGCGCATAACGCCCCTTGATTGACCGTAATCATTGGTTCACTGGCGACTTGGGGTCCAGCAGCAAGGCCATCACGTCTTTGATCTGTTGCTCGGTCAGCACGCCCTTTGCGCCCGCACGGGGCATCAGGGAGCAGGCGTTGTACGCATGTGGGTTCCAGATCTTGCCCCAGGTGTAGGCCACAATTTCTTTGGCTGCAGCGCCATTGGGGTCAGTCACGCCACGGGTCTTGCCGTAGTTGTACAGGCTGGGACCGATGGTCCCGTAGGACACTTCCTTCTTATCGATCTGGTGACAGTTGTAGCAATTGCCGCCGTTGACTTGTTTGGGTCCGTCTGACCACGTGGAACCTCGACCACTTTGGGCAATGGCCTCACCTTTTTTCCAGTCGCCCAAAAACTTGCCGTCGGTCGGCCACTTGATGGTTTTCATGGCGGCAGCTTCAATGGCCTTGGCCGCTTTCTCGTCCAGCGGTTTGCCAGCCACGTCGGCAGCGCTGCAAGCGGCCATGACATCGTCTTGCACCAACCGGTCAACTTTGACCAGGTTCTTGTCCTGAAAGGACGCTTTGGTGATGTCGGCCGCAAGCTTGTCGTAGTCAACAGAGGACATGCCAGTGGAGCAGCCCACCAGCACCAGTGCAGCAAAGGGCAAGCCCAGCAACAGTTGTTTTTTCATGGGTGTGGCTCCTCAGCGCTTCAGTGCAGGTGCAATGGACTCGGCGCCCTTGGCATTCACGCCCATGTACACACCCAGTGCAATGGTCACGTCGCTGCCAAACTTGGGCTCGGGGAAACGCTGCTGGCGGTAGCAGTCGTTCAGGCGCAGTTGCTGGCCCCACATCTGCCCGTTTGAAATGCGGTAAGCAGGCCACGCCGCGAAGCCGATACCGTCGCCGGGGTTTTTGGTGAGGTTGGGCAGGTCTTGCAGGCGAATGCGCTTGCCATCTTGGCCGTGGCACGTGGCACAGGAAAAGTCGTGTGAACTGCCACGGGCAAAGAACAGGCGCTTGCCCACTTCATACATGGTGCGCTCGGGTTCGTGCGCTTGCGACACGTTGAACCGCATGCCCTTCGATTCGGCACTGATCCACGTGGCCAGCGCGGTCAGGTTGACTTGCTCGCCCTTGCCAAACGGTGTTTTGTAAATCTCTGCCGCATTGAAACCCTGCAACGTTTCCATGCACGTGATGAGGCGCGTTTCCAAGTCCTGCACGCGCTGGGTATCGGCAAAGTACTTGGGCAACTGCACGAATGCACCTTTGACCACACCAGAACCCAGGCCCAGGTCACATTGCTCCAGGGAGGCGTTTTTGGGACCGCGCTTTTGCGTCCACAAGCCCTCGCCCTTGGCCTCAAACAGCTCGGCAGGGTTGCCGTCGGCCAGCATTTCGCGGAACTTGGCTATGCCATCGGCCGCCGAATCCTGCGCCAACGCCCCGGTGCCCGCTGCAGCCAGTGCAGCGGCCAGCGCCATCACGTACTTGGTCATCACGATGTCTCCTCTTTTTGCTTATAGAAGCCTGAAAAACGGCTCGCCACACAAGCAAGCCGTTTGCCACCAACCCAATCAGGCGATGGCAGCTTCGTCGGTGCGACTGTCACCCTTGTTGTCCGTCCACTTCACGGACACTTTTTCGCCCTTGGCGCCGCCCTTGAATTTGAAAGACAGGAAGGGGTTTTGCGACACAGCGCCGCTGAACTGGGCCTTCAGCACGGTTTTGCCGGCATGGGTGGCTTCCAGGTCTTTGATGTAGTGAGCAGGCACGGTGGCGCCGGCTGCGTCTTTGCGGGCACCCGACTCCATGGGGTGGGACATGAGAACTCGAACTTCGGTCACGCCTTCTTTGTTGGCGGCACGGATGCGCATTGGATCTGCCATGACTGGACTCCTGTGAAACTGATTGATTGCTTGAAAAGGAAAAACTGACGGGTAACGGTGTATGCAGTGGCTTTCAGCCGCCGCAACCGCCCAGCGTCACTTTGGTTTCTTTGGTGGCCGAGAAGAGCTTGCCGTCAGCCTTGACCACAGCGATCACGTTGGTGGACTGGCCCATCTTCAGGCGGGTCTGCACCGAGGCTTCCGTACCGGAAGGAATTTCGAACCCGGCCGCCAGGGGCGTTGGGTTCTTCTCGACGATCAGGTAAATCTCGGTCGTGTTGGGGATGTTGCTGGTGGCACCGACAGGCACCACTGCGCCGTTTTCGGCGATATCGGGGGCAATCACGGACACTTGGTCGCTGGTAGCGGGCTTGCCACCGATGGCCTTCAGGGCATCGTCAAGCGTTTTGACATCGAAAGCTGCGCGGTCCACGGCGGCCATGGCTTGCTGCTGAGTCACCAGGCCCAGGGCCACGAGGGTGCCGAATGCGCTGGTCGTCTTGATGACGGTACGGCGGGTGTTGTTCATGTGAACTCCTTAAAAAATCGACTTTGGAACAAACAAACTGAAACGTAGAGGGGGCTTACCCGGCTTCACTTGGCCGGGGCGGGTTTGGAGGTGTCCAGACCGCGAACCGGGCCAATGGTCCGGTTCTGCTCGGCCGTGTTGCCTTGGGCGTCTTTCGCGTAATCGGGCAATGCAGACGTGATCTTGGCGTCTGTGGGGCAGTCCTTCATGCAGGCAACGTTCTTCACGTCGCCTTTGCCATTGACTTTCCACAGAGGTTCAAAGTAAGTCATGCCGTTGCGGTTGGGCATGCGTTTTTGCGCATCGGCCATGTTCTGATCGGACAGCACGTGGTCTGCGGGCACCACATCGGCCAAGCTCAACAAGTATGCCAATACGCTGTAAACCTCGTCGGTACTCAGGGACTTGGGCGCATTCCAGGGCATGGCACGGTTGATGTAATCGAACAGCGTCGACACCGTGGCCACTTTCATCAGCGTGGTCTTCTGAGGGACGATGCTCTTGCCCTCTTCCAGCCCTTTCACACGGCCAGTCTTGATGTCGTCTTTGGTGGTGCCACCGATGAGCGGCGTGAACACCTCGTTCGACTCACCGAAACCACCGTGGCAAGACGCACATTTGGATTCCCACAGCTCTTCGCCTTTGGCGACACTGCCCGAACCCTTTGGCAAGCCCTTGAAATCAGGGCGTACATCGATGTCCCAGGCCTTGACCTCGGCCGGTGTGGCATCGCGCCCCATGGCCATCATGGCCGCCTTGGTATCTGCCATGGCAGAGCCCGCGAACGCCGCGCCCAGTGCGACGGCTGCAACGGAAAGTTTGAATGTCAGTTTCATCAGAACACCTGCACGTTAGAGACTTCACCGTTTTCGGCCACTTTCCACGAGTGAATGGCGTTCTGGTGGTAGACCGAACGCGTACCGCGCACGGCACGCAGCTGGTTCATCTTGGGTTGTACATAGCCGGTGCTGTCGATCGCACGGCTTTGCAGGATGGCGGGCTTGCCATCCCACACCCAGTCGATGTTGAAACGTGTCAACGCCTTGGGCAGCACCGGGCCCTCGATGCGGGCCGTGCGCCAGTTGCGGCCGCCGTCCACGCTCACATCCACGCGCTTGATGGCACCGCGGCCGGACCAAGCCAGGCCACTGATGTTGTAGAAACCCTTGTCCAGCAGCGTCTGGCTGCCAGAAGGTGTGGTGATCACGCTCTTGCATTCCTGAATGCCGGTGTATTGGCGGTGCATGCCGTCGGGCATGTGGTCGATGTAGTGCACCGCCTCGTCTTTGGTGGCGTATTTCTCGTCACCCACCTCGATGCGGCGCAGGTACTTCACCCAGCTCACACCCTGCACACCGGGCACCACCAGGCGCAACGGGTAGCCGTTCTCGGGGCGCAGCATCTCGCCGTTCATGGCCCAGGCCACCACACAGTCGTCCATGGCGCGCTCGATGTCGATGGTGCGGGTCATGGAAGAACCATCGGCACCTTCGGCCAGCACAACCTTCGCGTTTTTCTTGTCGTAGCCGCACATTTCCAGCAGCGTGGACAACAGCACGCCAGTGAACTCTGAGCAGCTCAGCATGCCATGCGAATACTGCACGGATGACACTGCCACGTTGCCCCATTCGGTGGCGGAGTTGGCACCGCATTCGATGAAGTGAATGCGCGACACGCTGGGCAGGCGCATCAGGTCGTCCATGGTGAACACGCGCTGGCGCTTGACCATGCCGTTGACCATCAGGCGGTGCTTGGACGGATCAATGTCCCACCAGCCCTGGTGATGGCGTTCGAAGTGCAAGCCGCTGGGCGTGATGATGCCGAACAGGCCCTGCAAGGGCGTGAAGCTGACCGAGGCCTGGGGCACACGGGTCAAGCCAGGGCTCTCGCGGCGCTGCAGTGCGGCTTCCCATTTGCTGGGCATGCCGTAGGGATTCATGGCCACTGGCAGCCCCAAACCTTTGGTGTGCTCGGGCAGCGTGAGGATGACATCTTCACCCTCGGCAACCTGCGCGGCACCGACCTTGGCGGCCGTTGCCACACCCGCACCCATGGCCAGGGCCTTGCCCATGAAACTGCGGCGGGCCTTGCGCGCCTGCTCGTGCTTTTCTGCACTCAAGTTGTTTTCAGGCGCGGGTAACACGCGCCCGATGACGTCGCTCAGGTCTTTAGACACTTGCTTGTTCCTTCTGGTTGGAGGGGGAAACGGGAATGGGTTGGCCAAAGGCCTGGGCAGATCGATCGAGGCCGCTGCGCAATTCGATTTGTGTTGACACGGTGCGACACAACTCCAGGAACATGCTGTCAGCCACCCGGTAAAACACCTGCGTGCCTTCACGGCGGCGCGACAACAGGCCGGCCTGGTACATCAGCCCCAGGTGGCGCGAGGCATTGGCCTGCGCCATGCCCGTGGCGCCAATGATGGTGTTGACGCTCTTTTCTTCGGCACAGATCACGTGCAGTATCTTGAGCCGTGCAGGCTCTGCCAACACGCTGAAATAGCGTGCCGCAGATTCAAAAACTCCGTGCAGCGTGTCCAAGAAAGCGTCTCCGATGTGTTCGTTTGCAACAAACTATATGCGTTATTGCGAATATACGGATTAGTGTAAACCCTTGAACCCTACACAAGCTGACTGGCCAGCTGCGGGCAAGCGTAAGCACGCCGTCAGTTGATCGAAAATACTGCGTGGTGTGACCCTGTTTCAGGGTTTCTACGGTCCCGCCACGCCTTGGGCACCGCTACCATCAATTGCAATATCCGCAACAACTGATATTGCTAAACTCCATCGCCATCAACCTCACCCGGAGCAACACCACAAAATGAAACTGACCTCCCGAATCCTCTTGGGCTGCACCCTGGCCCTCGGTGCCACGCTGGCTCAGGCGCAAGTTGCGCAAATCAAGGTGTGGGCAGCCGCGTGCGCCAACTGCCACGGCACCAACGGCCAGGCGCTCCCCGGTAACGAGGCACTCGCCGGCAAAGACAAGGCCGAGATGCTGCAAAAGCTGATGGACTTCAAGTCTGGCCGCAAGCCCGCGACCATCATGCACCAGCTCTCCAAGGGCTACAGCGACGAGCAGTTGCAGGAACTGGCCGCCTACTTTGCTGCCCAACCCAAAAAACAATAAGGAGCCCACACCATGCAACGTCGTCAATTTGTACAAACACTGGGCGCTGGGTCAGCGCTGGGCGCAGCAGGCTTCATGTCAGGCTGTGCATCCGTGGGGGGGGGTGCCAGCATCGGCAAGGTGGTGGTCATCGGTGGGGGTTACGGTGGTGCCACGGCAGCCAAGTACCTGCGCATGTTCTCTGACCACACCGTCGACGTGACGTTGGTCGAGCCCAACGCCGCCTTCGTGTCGTGCCCCATTTCCAACCTGGTGGTCGGTGGCTACAAAACCATGGCCGACATCACCACGCCCTATGACAACCTGCAGTCGCGCCATGGCGTGAAGCTGGTCAAGGACATGGTCACGGCCATCGATGCTGACAAGAAAGTGGTCAAGCTGGCCGGTGGCGGCGAACTGCCCTACGACCGCGTGATCGTGTCCCCCGGCATCGACTTCATGTGGGAAACCCTGCCCGGCATGGCCAGCGCGGCAGCCAAAGACAAGGTACTGCACGCCTGGAAAGCCGGCCCGCAGACCGTTGCCTTGCGCAAGCAACTCGAAGCCATGCCTGACGGCGGTGTGTACGCACTGACCATTCCCCGTGCGCCCTATCGTTGCCCCCCCGGCCCTTACGAGCGTGCGTGCCTGGTCGCCAGCTACTTCAAAAAGGCCAAACCCAAGAGCAAGGTCATCATTTTTGATGCCAACGACGACATTCAGTCCAAAAAAGGCCTGTTCATGAAGGCTTGGTCTGAGCACTACAAGGGCATCATCGAATACCGCCCCAAGCACAACGTGGTGGACGTGGACACGGCCACCAACACGCTGAAGTTTGAATTCAACGACGACTTCAAGGCCAGCGTGGCCAACGTGGTGCCCAACATGCGCGCTGGCGACATCGCCGTCAAAACCGGTCTGGCCACGGCCAACAAACGCTGGTGCGAAATTGACTGGCTGACGTTTGAATCGGTCGCCGTCAAAAACGTGCACGTGCTGGGCGATGCCTTGCAAATTGCACCGCTCATGCCCAAGTCAGGCCACATGGCCAACCAGCACGCCAAGACCTGCGCGGCTGCTGTGGTGTCGCTGTTGCAAGGCAAGGCACCCCCCGCCCTGCCCATTTACGCCAACACCTGCTACAGCTTCGTCACCGACGAAGACGTGGTGCACGTGTCCAGCGTGCACAAATACGACGCCGCCAAGAAAACCATGCTGACGGTGCCCGGCGCCGGTGGTGTGTCCAGCGCCGCCAGCGAGCTGGAAGGCCGCTATGCCCACGCCTGGGCGCGCAACATCTGGGCCGACTCGTTGGCATGAGCCTGCACTGAAGCCGAAAACCGCCGGTACACCCCGGCGGTTTTTTTCGGCTACAAATATAAGTATGTAAGCAAGTTATAAGAGGTGAACGTGAGCAACGCACATCGCAAACACACACTGACCGCCGCAGCGGCCATCGTCCTGACCATCGGTGGCTGGGGAACGCAGGCATGGGCCCAGGCCGACGAGGCACGCGCCAAGAAAATTGCCGGTGGCTCGTGCTTCCTGTGCCATGGCGGCAAGGGCGAATCCACCAGCGAAATATTTCCGCGCCTGGCTGGCCAGAACGCCGAATACATCGTGAAGCAATTGACTGCGTTCCAGTCAGGCGCGCGCAAAAGCACGGCCATGGCCGACATGGCCGCCAAGCTGACACCCGACGAGATGGCGGCGCTGGGCCACTATTACCAGAAGATGGAACTGCCGCGCGAAGAGCCCAAAGAGCCTCAACTGGCTGCCATGGGCAGTTACATCTTTCACAACGGCAACAAGTTCACCGGTGTGCCCGCCTGTGTGGCCTGCCACGGCCAGAACGCAGAAGGCGCAGCCAACCTGCCGCGCCTGGGCAGGCAGTTTGCGTCGTACCTGGAACACCAGTTGAAGATGTTCAACAAGCGTGACCGCACCAACGACAACGCCGTGATGCACGTGGTGGCCGAAAAAATGACCGAACTTGAAATGCACGCCGTGGCGGAGTACCTCAGCGGCAAATGATTGCGGCGTGCCAGCGGTTGCACACCGCTGGCCGCACACCCGGGTTTGATGTGCGAGAGCACTGGCGGGCATGTGGTTCACATGTGAACACGAACATGCCCCCGGTGTTCAAAGCTTGGGGCCATGTCTGGTGACATGGCCCTTTTTTTCGCTTGTTGCCCGCAGAAGGCGCTGAATCCGTTGGGTGCGGATGAGCTGAACGGTTGCACCACGGATAACGCCGAGTGCTCGCAACACACTACCGCACGCACCGAAACGTCAGGTTCAACCTGCGCTGCCCCAGCAGCGCATGCGTGCCATCGGCCAGCGCGTTCACCCCGTGGTACGCCAGGCGCGACGGCCCGCCCCACACCACCACGTCACCGTGCACCAAGCGGTGGCGCTGCGGGCGGTCTTTGCGGCTGGATGTGCCAAACAGAAACACCGCAGGCAAGCCCAGCGACACAGAGACGATGGGCGCGAGCAGGTCCAGCTCGTCCTTGTCCTGGTGCAGCGAAAGTTTGGCACCGGGCACGTATTGGTTGATCAAACAGGCATCGGGGGCAAACTGCGGGTAGCCCGCCTGCGCGGCAGCGCGCTGGGCCAGGTCCAGCAGGCACGCGGGCATGGCCGGCCACGGCCGGTGGGATGCCGGGTCACACGCGGTGTAACGGTAACCGTTGACGCTGGACACCCAACCCAGCGACCCGCAATTGCTCATGGCCACCGACATGGTGTAGCCGCCAGGGGTTTGCAGGTGACGCAAGGGGGCTTGCTGCAAAACGACCTCGACGGCTTGCAACAGGGCAACCGCCTCGTCGCACGCAAAACCGTGCAGCAGCACCGCGCCGGGCGCGATGGGCGTGGGAGCGGCATCGGGGTGCGGGGGCAAATCGTCGAAGAGGTCCATCTTGGTTGCTTTGGGAGCGGTACACTGTATTTTTGCACAGTACACGTTCGCCTGCCACCATGCCCATCACCCTGGACACCCTTCGCCGCTACGCCGTGGCGCGCACCCTGTTTGCGCCCACCACCCTGGCCAAGGCCATTGTCAAACTGGGCTTTGTGCAGGCCGACCCGATACGTGCCCCGGCACGGGCGCAAGACCTCATCCTTCGCCACCGCGTCAAGGCTTACCGTGCTGGCGACCTGGAACAGCGCTACGCAAAGCTGGACATTGAGGAAGACTTCTTCGTCAACTACGGCTTTTTGCCACGGGCCACGCAGGCACTGATGCACCCGCGCACGCCCAAAACCGCCCTGAGCGCCGAGCGATGTGCGCAAATGGACGCGGTACTGGCCTTTGTGCAAACGCACGGCGTGGTGCATCCGCGCGCGGTGGACGCACACTTTGCCCACGGCAAGTCGCGCAACTGGTTTGGCGGCGCCAGCAATGCCAGCACCCAACTGCTGGACGACATGCATTTCCGCGGCCTGCTGCGCATTGCCGGGCGTGCCAGTGGCGTGCGCACCTACGCTGCGCGCAGCGCACCCGAGAATGCGCCCGACCCGCAGCACGCCCTGGATGCGCTGGTGGACGTGATCGTTCAGACCTACGCGCCCTTGCCTGAGCACAGCTTGAAGGCCTTGATTGGCCACCTGCGCGGCGGCGCACCACAGTGGGCCCATTTGCGCAGCGACGCGTTCACGCGTGCCCAAACGCGCCTGGCCAGCGCCACCGTTGACGGCCAAACCTATTACTGGCCCGCCGATGAAAACCCGGCGTCACGCTGCCATGCGCCCATGGAGGCGATGCGCCTGCTGGCCCCGTTTGACCCGCTGGTGTGGGACCGCCGCCGCTTCGAGCACCTGTGGGGCTGGGCTTACCGTTTTGAGGCCTACACACCCGCCCCCAAACGGGTGCGGGGTTACTACGCACTGCCGCTCTTGTGGCGCGAACAGGTGATGGGGTGGGCCAATGTGTCCGTGGCCCAAGGTCAGATGCACGTTGCGCTGGGCTATGTGGCAGGTGCGCCGCCCAGTGACGCGGCGTTCAACCCGGCGCTGCAAGCCGAACTGGCAAACATGCGTGCGTTTCTGGGACTGCCCGCATGAGGCTGTGCACATGGGCAAAACACCTGACAGGCATTGGGACACTTGGCCCGAGCATGCAGCCAGGCAGGCTTTCTCATCACCCCACCGTGTTGCCCCGTGTGAACAACCCCTCAGGCCACGCGTGGTGCCAACTCGCCCTTGTCATACCGGCGCTGCATGGCTTCCAGGCTGTGTACCTGGGTGATTTTGCTGGCCATGCCCGCGCTACCGAACGCTTGGTAACGGTGGGCGCAAATGGCCTGCATGGCCTTGGTGGCTTCTTTGTAGAACTTGCGGGGGTCAAAGTTTTTGCGGTCCTCAGCCAAAAACTTGCGAATGGCGCCCGTGCTGGCCATGCGCAGGTCGGTGTCGATGTTCACCTTGCGCACGCCATTCTTGATGCCTTCCACAATTTCTTCCACCGGCACGCCGTAGGTCTGGCCCATGTCGCCGCCGTACTGGTTGATGATGGCCAGCCAGTCTTCGGGCACGCTGGAGCTGCCGTGCATGACCAGGTGCACGTTGGGGATGCGCTGGTTGATCTCGCGCACGCGGTCGATGCGCAGCACCTTGCCCGTGGGCTTTTGCGTGAACTTGTACGCGCCGTGGCTGGTGCCGATGGCGATGGCCAGCGCGTCCACCTGGGTTTTGGCCACGAAGTCGGCGGCCTCGTCGGGGTCGGTCAGCAGGGCGGAATGGTCCAGCTTGCCTTCGGCACCGTGACCGTCTTCTTCACCGGCCATGCCGGTTTCCAGTGACCCCAAACAACCCAGTTCGCCTTCCACCGACACGCCGCAGGCGTGGGCCATGTCGGCCACCTGGCGGGTGACGGCCACGTTGTATTCGTAGCTGGCGGGGGTTTTGCCGTCTTCGCGCAGGCTGCCGTCCATCATGACCGAGCTGAAACCCGACTGAATGGAGCGCGCACAAATGCCAGGCGACGCGCCGTGATCCTGGTGCATGCACACGGGAATGTGGGGGTACATCTCGACCGCCGCCAGGATGAGGTGGCGCAAAAACGGCTCGCCCGCATACGAACGCGCACCGGCCGAGCCTTGCAGGATGACAGGGCTGTCCACCGCAGCCGCCGCCTGCATGATGGCCTGCACCTGCTCCATGTTGTTGACGTTGAAAGCAGGCAGGCCGTAGCTGTGGTCGGCAGCGTGGTCCAGCAGTTGACGCAAAGAAATCAAGGCCATGGTGTGTCTCCAATCAAAATTTAAGAAAAAAACGCCCCCACCGCTTGATTGACAAGCGATTTCAGCTACCAAAAAATGAATGCTTTGCGCCACCTGCTGGTGGCCTGGAGGCTGAGATTGGGTTGACCCGTCGGGGCGGTTTCTCAGGCTCTTGGCGCAGGGGATGCCTCCCCTGCCCGTTCTCATGTTCTCTACCCCAGCCGCCGCAGAACCGTCGCCCTGCGTTGGCTGGTTGCCCCCCTGGCTGCACGGCGCGCAGCCAGGGGGCGGTCACATCAGGTCATCAACCCGCGCGGCGCGCCAGCACTTCAAAGGCTGGCAGGGTTTTGCCTTCCAGCACTTCCAGGAAGGCACCGCCGCCGGTGCTGATGTAGCCCACATCTTTTTCGATGCCGTACTTGGCAATGGCGGCCAGCGTGTCGCCACCACCGGCGATGCTGAAGCCTTCGCTGGCAGCAATGGCCTGGGCAATCACCTTGGTGCCGTTTTCGAACTTGGCGAACTCGAACACGCCCACAGGGCCGTTCCAGACGATGGTGCCGGCCTTCATCAGCTGCGCGGCCAGCTTGGCAGCGGTTTCGGGGCCGATATCCAGGATCAGGTCGTCATCGGCCACATCGGTGGCGGCCTTGACGGTGGCTTCTGCATCGGCGCTGAAAGTTTTGGCGCACACCACGTCGGTGGGAATTGGCACGTCGGCACCACGTGCCTTCATGGCTTCGATCACCGCTTTGGCTTCGCCCACCAGATCGGGTTCGGCCAGGCTCTTGCCGATCTTCAGGCCCGCCGCCAGCATGAAGGTGTTGGCAATGCCACCGCCGACGATCAGGCCATCGACTTTGCTGGACAAGGCCTGCAGGATGGTGAGCTTGGTGCTGACTTTGCTGCCCGCCACGATGGCCACCAGCGGGCGCTTCGGGTTGGCCAGTGCTTTGCCGATGGCATCCATTTCGGCCGCCAGCAACGGGCCGGCACACGCAATGGGTGCGGTTTCGGCAATGCCGTAGGTGGTGCCTTCGGCGCGGTGGGCGGTGCCGAACGCGTCGTGCACGAACACGTCGCACAGCTTGCCCAGCTTTTCGGCCAGTTCGGGCTTGTTCTTCTTTTCGCCCTTGTTCAGGCGGCAGTTCTCCAGCATGACCACTTCACCGGGGGCCACTGTGAAGTTGCCGTCCACCCAATCGGCCACCAGGCGCACGGGTGCACCCAGCAGTTCGCTCATGCGGGCAGCCACGGGGGCCAGGCTGTCAGCGGGTTTGAACTCGCCTTCGGTGGGGCGGCCCAGGTGGCTGGTCACCATGACGGCGGCACCCGCTTCCAACGCCATCTTCACGGCGGGGATGCTGGCGCGGATGCGGGTGTCTTCGGTGATGTGGCCGTTGTCGTCTTGCGGCACGTTCAGGTCAGCGCGGATGAACACGCGTTTGCCCTTGGCCTGGCCGTTGGCAATGACATCTGAAAAACGGATGAATTTCATGTTGCGTTCCTCTTGCAATGAAACGGTTTGAACGGCTCAGGCCGACACCACACGCGCCATGTCCAGGCACTTGTTGGAGTAGCCCCACTCGTTGTCGTACCAGGCCACCACTTTGACGAAGGTGGTGTCCAAGGCAATGCCGGCGTCGGCGTCGAACACGCTGGTGCACACCTCGCCACGGAAGTCGGTGGCCACCACTTTGTCTTCGGTGTAGCCCAGCACACCCTTCAGTGCGCCCTGG
>JAVBXK010000125.1 GCA_030824555.1 bacterium | reverse complement strand
CCCATGTTGCCGGTGGCGACGCCCTTTACCGAAGGGACACCGCCTGCATTCGATGAACTGTCTTCGTTGTAAACCACTTCGGCAGCGGTGAAACCGGGGAAGATTTCCACACCCAGCGCTTCAGCCTGCTCGCCCAGCCATTTGACGAGCGAGCCCAGCCTCACGATGTAGCAGCCGTCGTTGTGGAAGTTGCGGGGCACCAGCCAGTCGGGGGTGCGGGTGGTGCCGGTTTCGGACAGGAACAGGATGTCGTCGCCGGTCACGGCTTGGGTGACAGGTGCACCGCGTTCTTTCCAGTCGGGGAACAGTTCGTTCAGGGCGATGGGGTCCATGACGGCGCCTGACAGGGTGTGTGCGCCGGGTTCGGAGCCCTTTTCGAGGACGACGACCGACACGTCTGTGCCTTTTTCGGCGGCAAGTTGCTTCAGGCGGATGGCCGTGGCCAGGCCTGCGGGGCCGCCACCCACGATGACCACGTCGTATTCCATGGCCTCGCGGGGGCCGTATTGTTCGAGGATGTCTGAAGGCGTCATGGCAGTGGGGCGTTGTATTGAAAAGTGAGCTGACTGTGCATGCCAGTCAAGCGCAGAAGGCTGTTTTTACATCAAGACCAGGTGACGTGGGCCGTGAACATGTACCCGGCGCCGTAGACGGTCTTGATGATTTTGGGGTTTTGCGGGTCTTCTTCGACCTTGCGGCGGATGCGCGAGATGCGCACGTCGATGCTGCGGTCCATGGGCGACAGGTCGCGTTGCCCCAGCAACTGCTCACGTGTCAGGATCTGGTGCGGGCGCTCGACGAACACGCGCAGCACCTGGGTCTCGGCCGTGCTGAGCAGGTGCTCGGTGCCATCGGGCGAGGTCAGGGTGTTGGACGCGCAGTCCAGCGTCCACCCCAGAAAGCCAGCGAACCGGCGGGGCGTGGTGTGGTGGGCGCTGCTGGCGGCGCAGCTGCGCCGCAGGATGCTGCGCACACGCGCCACCAGTTCGCGGGGCTCGAAGGGCTTCACCACGTAGTCGTCGCTGCCCATTTCCAGCCCCATGATGCGGTCGAACGCATGGCCCCGGCCCGTCAGCACCAGCACGCCGCAGTTGCGCAGCGCACTCACTTGCTTGATGAGCGTGACGCCGTCCATGTCGGGCAGGCCCAGGTCCAGGATGCACAGGTCCGGGTGCTCGGTTTTGAGCCTGCGCAGCAGCGATGTGCCGTCGCGAAACCATTCCACCAGGAACTCGAACTCCTCCAGCACGCGCACCACCACCCTTCCCACGTCTTCATCGTCTTCAACGAGGTAGATCAGGCTTCTGTTCTGGGAAGGCGCGCTGCTGCTGGACATGGCGATCAGTTCGGAATGGATTGAAGCACCTCGTGGAGCTGCTCCCGGGTGAACGGTTTCTGGATCAGGGGCACCCCCTTGAGCTGGTGCACATCGGGCGTGTAGCCACTCATCAACACCACTTTGGCAATGTGCCCGTGTGCCTGCGCCTGGCGGGTCACCTGCTGCCCATCGACTGCACCCGGCATGACAAAGTCTGACAGCACCACGTTCAGGCCGCGCGTCTGCGCCAGGATGTCCAGGGCCTCTTGCCCGTTCTCGGCCTCGATCACGGCATAACCCAGGTCCAGCAGGTGCCGCCTGACCACTTTCCTGACGTTCAGGTCGTCTTCGACCAGCAAGGCCAGGCCCTGTGACGCCCCTCCCGCCTGGTGGTGCGCAGCCAAGTCGGGGGCATCCGGGGCCGGTTCATCCGAAGAGGGTGCGGGGTTCAGGGGCAGCCAGAGGCGCACGGTGGTGCCCGTGCCGGGTTCGCTGGCCACCTCGACGGTGCCCCCTGATTGACGCGCAAAACCATACACCATGGACAGCCCCAGGCCCGAGCCCTGGCCCACCCGTTTGGTGGTGAAAAACGGTTCGAACACGCGCGATTGCGTCAGCGCGTCCATGCCGCAGCCGTCATCGCCGACGGCCACGCAGGCGTACGGGCCGGCTGGCAGGTTCAGCCGCTGTGCATGCGGCAGATCCAATGCCTGGACTTCGCTGCGGATGACGATGTGGCCCTTGGATTCGGTGGCGTCTTTGGCATTCAGGATGAGGTTGAGCAACGCGTTTTGCAGCTGGTGCGCGTCCAGCTCGCAGCGGGCGGGCGACGCCTGCAGTGCGAACGTCAGGCTCAGGGTTTCGGGCAGGGTGTGCCGCACCAGCTTGTCCATGCTGTGCACGCAGGCGTCGATGTCGACCACCGTGCATGCCATGGGCTGTTGGCGCGAGAAGGCCAGCAGCCCCTTGATCAGGTCCGAGCCGCGCCGGGCGGCCTCGATGGCGGGCGAGATGAACTCGTCCAGGTGGTGTTTCACGTCGGGCTGGTTCGCCAGGGCCGCGAGGTTGCCCAGGATCACGGTCAGGATGTTGTTGAAATCGTGCGACAGGCCGCTGGTCAGCTGGCCCAGCGCTTCCATTTTCTGGGCCTGCACCAGCATTTCATGCGAGCGGCGCTCCTGGGTGATGTCAAAGGTCAACTCGAAGCAACCGATCACCTGGCCCGTTTCTTTCATTTCAGGGATGAGCGAGGTGCGCAGCAGCTTTTTGCCGCCCCCCATCGTGGTCGCTTCATATTCAAACGTCACCCGTTCACCGCGCAAGGCCTGCTTGATGAAGGGTTTGATCCGCGTGTAGGTGTCCAGCCCCAAAAACTCCCTGGCGCTGACCTGTTCGGGCCGGTTGGGGTCCACGCCGAACCAGTCGCGGTACCCGCGGTTGGTGTAGCTGTACACCAGCGTGGCGTCAAAGTAGGCCACCAGTGCCGGGATGGAGTCGGTGATCAGGCGCATCTGGGCCTCGCTGCGTTCCAGCGATTCGCCAAACTGGCGTTTCTGGCTGAGTGCTTCCCGCAACTGGTCGTTGGTGGCCATGAGCTCGCTGGTGCGCTCGGCCACGCGCGATTCGAGCAGGGCGTTTTGCTCGCGGATGAGGTTTTCAGATTGCCGCTGCTGCGTGATGTCGGAGTACAGCGTCACGAACCCATGGCCCGGTACGGGCACCCCGTGCACGCGCAGCACCGTGCCGTTGGGGCGGGTGCGCTCGATGTCGTGTGTTTTGAATGCCCTGGCCGCCTCGACCCGCTCGCGAACGGCGGTTTCGATGTCGCCATCGCCGTATTCGCCGCGCTCGGCGTTGAAGCGCATGAAGCTTTCGAAGGGCGCCCCGACATAGGCCATGTGATCGGGGAAATCCAGCAGCCGCAGGAAGGCCGTGTTCCATGCCACGACCCTCAGGCGCTCGTCGATGAGGGTGAACCCCTGGTCGATCAGGTCCAGGCCTGCCTGCAACGATCCTTCGCGGACGGTTTCGGTGTTGTCAATCGCGTGTGCCGCAGTGGTCACGTTGTCTCCTGCCAGTCATCAATGGCTGGGTTGCTCAAATTTTAGGCGGCTGGGTGATGGGGTGCCCACCTTGCAAACATTCGTCACATTCGGCACGGATTGCTGCAAACATGCTCTCGGATGATGCGCCCCACAAACAGGTTGCCCGGCTGGCCCGCAGGTCGTCAGGCGCTTGACAACACGGAGACAAGCATGGATCGCATCAATCCCTATTCATCTGGGCTGGAGAAGAACGCCGCCAATTTTGTGGCGCTGTCGCCGCTCAGCTTCATCGAGCGCACCGCGCGCATCTACCCCCAGCGCACCGCCATCGTCTACGGCGAGCGGCAACAGACCTGGGGCCACACCTACACCCGCTGCAAGCAGCTGGCCTCGGCACTGGCCAAGCGCGGCGTGGGTGTGGGCGACACCGTGGCCGTGATGCTGCCCAACGTGCCCGCCATGCTGGAAGCGCACTTCGGCATTCCCATGACCGGCGCGGTGCTCAACACGATGAACACCCGGCTCGATGCCGAGGCCATTGCCTTCATGCTGCGCCACGGCGAAGCCAAGGTGCTGCTGACAGACCGCGAGTTTGCCAAGGTGGTGGCCCCCGCGTTGGCCATGCTGGGCAGCGATGCCCCGCTGGTCATTGAAGTGGAAGACGACGAAGCGCCCGCTGGCGAGTACCTGGGCCAGCTCAGCTACGAAGCCCTGCTGGCCGAGGGCAACCCGGCCTACGCCTGGCACCGCCCAGCCGACGAGTGGGATGCCATCGCGCTGAACTACACCAGTGGCACCACCGGCAACCCCAAAGGCGTGGTGACGCACCACCGGGGCGCGTACCTGAACGCGGCCAGCAACGTCATTTCATGGCAGTTGCCGCACCACGCCACCTATTTGTGGACCTTGCCCATGTTCCACTGCAACGGCTGGTGCTTCCCCTGGACCATGGCGCTGATTGCCGGCACCAGCGTGTGCCTGCGCCGGGTGGACCCTGCTCTGATTTACCCGCTGATCCTCCAGCACCACATCACCCACATGTGCGGTGCGCCCATCGTGTACAGCATGCTCATCCATGCTTCTGCCGACTTGCGCGAAGGCATTGAACACACCGTGCACGGGCTGATTGCCGGGGCCGCGCCACCCGCAGCCGTGATAGAAGGCTGCGAAGCTGCGGGCATTGAGCTGACCCACGTGTACGGCCTGACAGAGGTGTACGGCCCGGCGGCCGTGTGCGCCAAGCAAGACAGCTGGGCCAGCCTGAGCATCGAGGAACGTGCCGCGCTCAATGGCCGCCAGGGCGTGCCTTACCCGCTGCAGGAAGACGTGACGGTGCTCGATCCCCTCACCCTGCAACCCGTGCCCGCCGATGGCGAAACCATGGGCGAAATCTTCTTCCGGGGCAACGTGGTGATGAAGGGTTACCTGAAAAACCCCGCCGCCACCGACGAAGCCTTTGCGGGCGGCTGGTTCCACACCGGCGACCTGGCCGTGCTGTACCCCGACGGCTACGTGAAGATCAAAGACCGCAGCAAGGACATCATCATTTCCGGCGGCGAAAACATCAGCTCCATCGAGGTGGAAGACACCCTGTGCCGCCACCCCGCCGTGATGCTGGCCGCCGTGGTGGCCCAGCCCGACGACAAGTGGGGCGAGGTGCCCTGCGCTTTTGTGGAGCTGAAGCCCGGCGCCATGGCCACCGAGGCCGACATCATCGAGTTCTGCCGCACCCACCTGGCCCGTTTCAAGGTGCCCAAGCGCGTGGTGTTTGTGGGCCTGCCCAAAACTTCGACCGGCAAGATTCAGAAGTTTGTGCTGCGCAACCAGGTCAAGTCGACCTCGGCCATCGAATAACCCCCCGGAACCACCCATGACTCAAGATTTGATTCTGGAAACCCGGGGGCTCTCGAAAGAGTTCCTGGGCTTCAACGCCGTGTCCGACGTGAACCTGAAGGTCAAGCGCGGCACCATCCACGCCCTCATCGGCCCCAACGGCGCAGGCAAAACCACGGTGTTCAACCTGCTGACCAAATACCACCCGCCCACCGCAGGGCAAATTCTGTTCAACGGTGCCGACATCACCCGCGACAACCAGGTGCAGGTCGCGCGGCGCGGCATGATCCGCTCGTTCCAGATTTCGGCCACCTTCAGCCACCTGACCGTGATGGAAAACGTGCGTGTGGCGCTGCAGCGCAACCGCTCGGATTCGTTCAACTTCTGGTCGTCCGAGCGCAAGCTGAACGTGCTGAACGACCGCGCCATGGAATTGCTGACCGAGGTGGACCTGGCCAGCTTTGCCGACACCGTCACGGTGGAAATGCCCTATGGCCGCAAGCGCGCACTCGAAATTGCCACCACGCTGGCGCTGAACCCCGAGCTGATGCTGTTGGACGAACCCACCCAGGGCATGGGCCACGAAGACGTGGGCCGTGTGGTGGACCTCATCAAAAAAGTGTCGGCCAACCGCACCATTTTGATGGTGGAGCACAACCTGTCGGTGGTGGAAACGCTGTGCCACACCATCACCGTGCTGCAACGCGGCTCGGTGCTGGCCGAAGGAAATTACGCCACGGTGTCGAAAGACCCCCGTGTGCTGGAAGCGTATGTGGGAGTCGAAGCATGAGCAGCGCATTCAAACCAACCGGCGAAATGCTACGCGTGACCGACCTGCACGCTTTCTATGGCGAGTCGCACATCCTGCACGGCATTGACCTGCAGGTGAACCGGGGCGAGCTGGTGACGCTGCTGGGCCGCAACGGCTCGGGCCGCTCGACCACGCTCAAAGCCATTCTGGGCCTGGTGGGGCGGCGCACCGGCTCCATCATGTTCAACGGTAACGAGGTCACCCGCATGCAGCCGCACACCATCGCGCGGCTCGGCATCGGCTACTGCCCTGAAGAGCGCGGCATTTTTGCGGGCCTGAGCACCGAAGAAAACCTGATGCTGGCCCCCGTGGTGGCCAGCGGCGGCATGACGCTGGACGAGATTTACACGGTGTTCCCCAACCTGCTGGAGCGGCGCAACAGCCCCGGTACCCGCCTGTCGGGTGGCGAGCAGCAGATGCTGGCCATGGCGCGCATCCTGCGCACGGGTGCCAAGGTGTTGTTGCTGGACGAGATCACCGAGGGCCTGGCCCCCGTCATCGTCAAGAAGCTGGGCGAGGTGATTCGCCTGCTGAAAACCCGGGGCTACACCATCATTTTGGTGGAGCAAAACTTCCGCTTTGCCGCCCCGCTGGCCGACCGCCACTACGTGCTGGAGCACGGCCACGTGGTGATGACGGTGCCCAAAGACGAACTCGAAGCCCGCACCGGCGACCTGCACGACCTGCTGGGCGTGTGAGCGCACTCACCAGCTCACCAGCTCACCAGCTCACCAGCTCACCAGCTATTTTTACAAGCTTTTTTGCCACTCACCGATTGTTTGGCCTGTGTTTCAAGCTGCTTTTTTCATACCACCCACAACGGAGACAAACCATGAAACTCACACACATTGCCCAGGCCGCAGGCCTTGCCCTTTTTGCGCTGGCCGGTACCGCCCAGGCCCAGGTGTCGGACGGCGTGGTCAAGATCGGCGTGCTGACCGACTTGTCTGGCCTCTACTCGGACGTGGCCGGTCCCGGCACCGTGGTGGCCACCAAAATGGCCATTGAAGACTTCATCGCTGCCGAAAAGCCCACCTTCAAAATTGAAATGGTGTCTGCCGACCACCAGAACAAGGGCGACATCGCGGCCAACAAGGCGCGCGAATGGTTTGAAAAAGACAAGGTGGACGTGGCCACCGAGCTGGTGACCACCTCCGTGGCGCTGGCCGTGCAAAAAATTGCCAAAGAGAAAAACCGCATTGCGCTGGTGTCGGGTGCCGCGTCCACCGCCGTCACCAACGAGAGCTGCAACGACGTGACCGTGCACTGGACCTACGACACCTATGCCGTGGCCAACGGCACGGCCAAGGCCGTGACGCAAGGCGGGGGCAAGAAGTGGTTCTTCCTGACCGCCGACTACGCCTTCGGCCACGCCCTTGAAAAAGATGCCAGCGCCGTGGTCAAGGCCAACGGTGGCGAGGTGTTGGGTGCCGTGCGCCACCCCTTCCCCGGTACCGACTTTTCGTCGTTTCTGCTGAAGGCCCAGTCTTCGGGTGCACAGGTCATTGGCCTGGCCAACGCGGGTGGCGACACCATCAACGCCATCAAACAGGCGGCCGAATTTGGCGTGACGCCCAAGCAGGCGCTGGCCGGTTTGCTGATGTTCATCACCGATGTGCATTCGCTGGGCCTCAAAAACACCCAGGGCATGTACCTGACCGAAGGCTTCTACTGGGACCTGAACGACGAAACCCGTGCCTGGTCCAAGCGCTTCTTCGCCACCCACAAGCGCATGCCCACCATGGTGCAGGCCGGCCAGTACTCGTCGGTCATGCACTACCTGAAGGCCGTGAAAGCCATCAACAGCGATGACACGCCCAAAGTCATGGCGCAGATGAAGAAGACGCCCGTCAACGACTTCTTTGCCAAGAACGGCAAGATCCGTGACGACGGCCGCATGGTGCACGACATGTACCTGCTGCAGGTCAAAAAGCCTGCCGAGTCCAAAACCCCCTGGGACTACTACAACGTGAAGGCCACCATTCCCGCGGCCGAGGCGTTCCAGCCGCTGTCCGAATCGCGCTGCGCCCTGGTCAAGAAGTAATCCACCGACTGAATGCACCCTGGCCCCCATCGGGTCGGGGGCTGGTGCGCGTCTCGGAACAAAGGAATCGGGTCATGGAAATTTTTGGCATCTCCTCGCAGGCCTTTTTTGGTCAATTGCTCCTGGGGTTGATCAACGGGTCGTTTTACGCGGTGCTCAGTCTGGGGTTGGCCGTGATTTTTGGCCTGCTCAACATCATCAACTTTGCCCACGGTGCGCAGTACATGCTGGGCGCGTTTGCGGCGTGGATGGGGTTGAACTGGCTGGGCATCAACTACTGGGCGGCGCTGGTGCTGGCCCCGTTGGCGGTGGGTCTGCTGGCGGTGGTGGTCGAACGCACCATGCTGCGCCACCTGTACAAGCTGGACCACCTGTACGGCCTGCTGCTGACCTTCGGGCTGGCGCTGATTGCCGAAGGCGTGTTCAAAAACTTCTTTGGCGTGTCGGGCGAATCGTATGAAGCGCCCGAGATTCTGCAGGGGGGCGTGAACCTGGGCTTCATGTTCCTGCCCATCTACCGTGCCTGGGTGGTGGTGGCCGCGTTGAGCGTGTGCGCCGCCGCCTGGTACATCATCGAGCGCACCAGCCTGGGTGCCACGCTGCGTGCCGCCACCCAGCGGCCCGACTTGGTGCAGGCGCTGGGCATCAACGTGCCGGTGCTGGTCACCTCCACCTACGCGGCCGGGGCAGCCCTGGCCGCCTTTGCCGGTGTGCTGGCCGCCCCCATTCAGCAGGTGAACCCGGTCATGGGGTCCAACCTGATCATCGTGGTGTTTGCGGTGGTGGTGATCGGGGGTATGGGCTCCATCCTCGGGGCCATCGTCACCGGGCTGGGGCTGGGCATCGTCGAGGGCCTGACCAAGGTCTTCTACCCCGAAGCGTCTGCTGTGGTCATTTTCCTGATCATGGTGCTGGTGCTGCTTGTCAAACCCGCTGGCCTGTTTGGCAAGCAAGCCTGAAGGATTCAAGATGAACAACAACCGTGTGGTGTGGATGTTTGGGGCCATGGTCGTGGTGGGGGCGGTGGCACCGTTCCTCGTGTACCCCACGTTCCTGATGAAGCTGCTGTGCTTTGCCCTGTTTGCCTGTGCATTCAACCTGCTGCTGGGTTTTTCGGGGCTGCTGTCGTTCGGGCATGCCGCCTTTTTCGGTGGCTCGGCCTACATCACGGGTTACCTGTGCCGCGACCTGGGGCTGACGCCCGAGCTGGGTGTGTTGGCCGGGGGCGTGTTCAGTGGCCTGTTGGGGGGCGTGTTCGGGTGGATCGCCATCCGACGTGCGGGCATCTACTTCGCCATGATCACCCTGGGGCTGGCCCAGCTGGTGTTCTTTTTGGCCATGCAAATGAAGTTCACCGGCGGCGAAGACGGCATGCAGGGCATCCCGCGCGGCCACTTGCTGGGCGTGTTCGACCTGTCGGACAACATCGCCATGTACTTCTTCGTGTTTGCCGTGTTCATGGCCGGGTTCTGGCTGGTGTACCGCACCATCCATTCGCCGTTTGGTCAGATTTTGAAAGCCATTCGCGACAACGAAGCACGCGCCACCTCGCTGGGCTACGACGTGAACCGGTTCAAGCTGCTGGCCTTCGTCATTTCGGCCTCGCTGGCGGGGGTGGCGGGTTCGACCAAGGCACTGGTGTTCCAGCTCGCCTCGCTGGGCGATGCGCACTGGCACACCTCGGGCGAAGTGGTGCTGATGACCCTTATGGGCGGCCTGGGCACGGTGCTGGGCCCCGTGGCCGGTGCCATCACCATCGTCGGGCTGGAGAACCTGCTGGCCGACAAGGTGGGCTCGTGGGTCACGGTGATCATGGGCAGCATGTTCGTGGTCTGTGTGCTGATGTTCCGCCGGGGCATGGTGGGCGAGCTGAATGCCGTCATCAACAAAAACGGGCTCAACCGACCCGGTCCGGGCGGTCACTGACGGCGCGGCGGCGGGCCGCCCTGGCCCGCCTGCACGTTCCCGCTTGTCCAGCGACCCCATCCAACGGCCCGCTGCGCTTCTCGCCTCTGCCCCCCCATTCCTTTTGAACTCCGCTCCGGAGGATCGCCATGAACGAACAATACGGCCACGACATTGAAGACCTGCACGTGGGCATGTCAGCCAGCTTCGCCAAAACCATCACCGAAGCCGACATCGTGCTGTTTGCAGGCGTGTCGGGCGACAACAACGCGGTGCACACCAACGAAGAGTTCGCGGCCACCACGGCCTTCGGCGGGCGCATTGCCCACGGTTTTCTGACGGCCAGCGTGATCTCGGCTGCGGTGGCCAACCGCTTGCCCGGCCCTGGCACGGTGTACATGGGCCAGCAGTTGCGCTTTCTGGCCCCGGTGCGCCCTGGCGACACCGTTCACGCCACGGTCACCGTCAAGTCGGTGAACCTGGAAAAGGCACGTGCCGTGCTCGAAACCGTGTGCCGCGTGCGCGAGACCGTGGTGATCGACGGCGAGGCCACCGTCATGACCACCTCGTCAGCCCGCCGGGCCAAGGTGGCTGCGGCCGCAGCGGCACAGCAACCGTGACCGCAACCGTTCAGCGCACGCATTGAGGCCGGTGCACTGCCTCACCCCCCTTCAGGAGCAAAAGACATGAAAGCATTGGTCGCAATCAAACGCGTGGTGGACTACAACGTGAAAGTTCGAGTGAAAGCGGACGGCAGCGGCATGGACATCGCCAACGTCAAGATGAGCATGAACCCCTTTGACGAAATTGCCGTTGAAGAAGCCGTGCGCCTGAAAGAAAAAGGCGTGGTGACTGAAGTCATCGTCGTGTCGTGTGGCGTCACCCAATGCCAGGAAACCCTGCGCACCGCCATGGCCATCGGTGCAGACCGGGCCATTTTGGTTGAAAGCGCAGACGAGTTGCAGCCCTTGGCCGTGGCCAAACTCCTCGCCGCACTGGTCGCCAAAGAACAACCCGGCCTCATCATTTTGGGCAAACAAGCCATCGACGACGACGCCAACCAGGTCGGCCAGATGCTCGCAGCCCTGACCGACCTGCCCCAAGCCACTTTCGCCTCCAAGGTAGAGATCGCCGACGGCAAAGCGACAGTGACCCGCGAAATCGACGGCGGCCTCGAAACCCTGGCCCTGAGCCTGCCAGCCGTCATCACCACCGACCTGCGCCTGAACGAACCCCGCTACGTCACCCTGCCCAACATCATGAAGGCCAAGAAAAAGCCTTTGGAAAACCTCACCCCCGCAGCCCTG
>JAVBXK010000060.1 GCA_030824555.1 bacterium | reverse complement strand
ACCAACCTGTCTTACGAGCGCCTGTTGCGCCTGTACAAAGAAGTGGCAGGCAAGTCACCTTCCAAAGGCCAGTTGCCCTTCTCGACGGACTGGTTCCTGACCTGGCAGCCCAACATCCATTCTTCGCTGTTTGCCAACATCCACGAATACCTGTCCAAAGCGGCTGCGCTGGATGACATCGACGTGGTGATCAAAGCCTACAAGCTGTACACCGAACAAATGGAGGCTTGCGGCATCGAGCCCTTGCTGAGCTTCACCCGCGCGTGGCGTCTGGTGAAGTTCATGGACAACAACATGCTGGGCATGACCAAGTGCTGCAAGTGCGGTGGTCACTTCGTGACCGAGCCTTATGAGATTGCGCGCAACTTCACGTGTGGGTTGTGTGTGCCGCCTGCCCGGGCTGGCAAAGGTGCGGGTGTGGGCAGTTTGCGACTCGCGTAAACATCTCGCCCCCGCCAGCCCACCAATGGGCTGGAAAGCCGATATGCTGACGGGCTTGCCTTGCACGCCATGAATCCTGTCGACATGTCCGCCCCGCCTCAACCCACACCCGCAGCATTCGGTTCGCTGGAGATAGCCACGCCCGAACTGCTCCGCAGCATGGTGGACAACTCGCCCACCATGTTGGCGTATTTCGACAGCCAACTCGTCTGCCGCTATGGCAACGCCAGTTACCGCCGGGTGTTTGAAAGTCCGGACCGGCCGCTGGAAGGTGCACAGTTCGAATCGCTGGTGCAAGCCGACAAGCGCGACACCATCGTGCCCCGTGCTCACGCGGCACTGGCGGGAGAACCACAGGAATTTGAGTACGAACGCGTCTTGCCCGGTGGTGCACGCATCCACGTCGAAGTGAAGTACACCCCCGATGCCCGCGCCGACAAGGTGGTGGGCATGTTTGTGGAGCTGCACGACATCACCAGCCACAAACGCATCGAAGAACTGGTGCTTGAAACCAACCGAGATCTGGAAGAGCGCGTGCAGGAGCGCAACACCAAACTGTTCGAAAGCGAACAGCGCTTCCGGCTGATGGTGGACGGCTTGCAGGATTACTGCATCTATTTCCTGGACGAGCTGGGCCACATCACCGACTGGACCGACAGCGCCCAGCGCATGCACAACCTGTTGCCCAACCTGGCGCTGCGCCAGCACGTGGGCCTGCTGATGGACGACACCCACCCCGGCCAGCAGCAACCTGTACTGGCCCAGCTGATCCGCCAGGCCATCGACAACGGCCAGAGCGAACTCGACGGCTGGCAGGCGCGCCAGGGCCAGGCCACTTTCTGGGCACACACCACCTTCACCGCGCTGCGCGACAACCATGGGCAACTGCAGGGCCTGTCGGTCATCACCAAAGACATGACGGCCCAAAAACGACTGGAAGAGGTGATGAACACCCTGAACCAGGAGCTTGAAAAGCGGGTGAATGCACGCAGCCGTGAACTGATGGTGGCCAACCGCGACATCGACGCGTTCTCGCACATGGTGTCGCACGATCTGCGCGCGCCACTGCGGCACATTTCGGGCTACCTGACGCTGCTGCGGGAAGACCTGAACACCCACCTGCCCGCATTGGCCGACACGCCCGTGCTGCAGCACATGGCGGCCATGGACCAGACCAGCAAACGCCTGTCACGCATGATCGAAAGCGTGCTGGAGTACGCCCGCCTGGGGCGCACCACCCTCAACCCGGCAGCCGTGCCACTGACCGCGCTGGTGCACACGGCGGTTGAACAGGCACAGGCAGCCGACCCCGACCGACAGGTGGAATGGGTGCTGCCCGCCGACTGGCCCGTGGTGCGGGGCGATGCAGCCCTGCTGGCCAAACTGCTGGGCCATGTGCTGAGCAACGCAATGAAGTACACCGGCAAACGCCCGGTTGCCCGCATTGAGCTGGGCTGGCGCGAAAGCGAGCCCACCGACCCCCAACCCTCGGGTTACGAGCACCCGCAAAGCATGGTCAAGCTGTGGGTGAAAGACAACGGGGCAGGCTTTGACAGCGATCAGGCGCAAAACATGTACGTCATGTTCCAGCGCCAGCACCACACCATGGACTTTGACGGCACGGGCACCGGCCTGGCTTTAAGTCAACGCATCGTGGGCCTGCACCGTGGCACGTTCCGCATCAGCAGCCAGACGGGCCTGGGTTGCCTGGTCAACATCACCCTGCCGCTGGTGAGCACGGTTGCGACAAGCTGAGCAGCCCCCTCGTCCGGCACCCTGAGCCGAAAAATACCGCCGGGGGTTATCGGTTTTCACACACAATGCAGGCATCACAGTTGACTGGGGCCATGCCCCCCGCGCGCCATGGATGTCAGTGCTTTGCTGGAACGCTATACCGAAGGCCCGGTGCTGGCCACCGGTGGCTTGGTGTTGGGCTTGTTGTTCGGTTTTTTTGCACAGCGGTCCCGGTTTTGCCTGCGGGCAGCGGTGGTCGAGTTCTGGCATGGCCGCTTCGGCGAAAAACTCCCCGTCTGGTTGCTGGCGTTTTCGTCGGCGGTGGTGGCCGTTCAGGCCCTGATACTGAGTGGGCAACTCGATGTCTCCAATGCCCGTCAAATGGCCAACACCGGCAGCCTGTCAGGTGCGTTGGTGGGTGGCCTGATTTTCGGGGCTGGCATGATCCTGACACGCGGTTGCGCCAGCCGCCTGCTGGTGCTGTCAGCCACTGGCAACCTGCGGGCGCTGTTGTCAGGCCTGATTTTTGCCGTGGCCGCCCAGGCCGCCTTGTCGGGCGCACTGTCGCCGCTGCGCCTGGCCATCAGCAGCTGGTGGACCATTGACGGCGGCGCGGCCCGCGACCTGACGGCCTGGACCGGGCTGGGCCACTGGGGCGGCTTGGTGTTCGGTTGCGTGTGGTTGCTGGCCGGCGTGTTTTTCGCGTTGCGCAACGGCTGGTCAACCCGCAAATGGGTCACGGCCATCGCCACAGGACTGACCGTGGCCGGTGCGTGGTGGTTCAGTTACCAGGTGGCCAGGTCATCGTTCGAAGTGGTCAACATCCAGGGCCTGACCTTCAGTGGCCCGTCTGCCGAATGGTTGATGCGTGTGCTGGAGAACCCGGGCCCCAAAGTGGGTTTTGATTTCGGCCTGATGCCGGGCGTGTTTGCCGGCTCGGCCATCGGAGCCCTGGTCGGACGAGAGTGGCAACTGGAAGGTTTCAAAGACGGCCACAGCATGCGCCGCTACATCGTCGGCGCGGTGCTGATGGGCTTTGGCGCCATGCTGGCCGGTGGGTGCGCTGTGGGTGCGGGCATCACAGGCGGTGCCATTTTTGCCGTGACCGCCTGGCTGACCTTGCTGGGCATGTGGCTGGGAGCCGGGCTGACCGACCGGCTGGTGGACAAGGTGCCCCCCAGCGGGAACTGAGGGGTTGAGCCCTCAGCCCCTGCTCACGCCCCGCAGCACTTTTTGTACTTTTTGCCGCTGCCGCACGAACAGGGGTCGTTGCGGCCGGGTTCGTGGGCCTTGATGACGGCGACCACCTTGGGTCCCAGGCTGCGCCAGATCTGGTTCAGGTCGTACACAGCCCACAGGGCTTCGCCAAAGGCGTTCAGACGGGCTTCGCTGACACTGGGTGGGCCTTCTTCGTCGTACATGTTTTCGAAAGGCACGCCGGTGTCGTCTTCGGTGAGCACCACGATTTTTTCAATCGAGTCGCTCAGCCAGGCCGCTGTGTCTTTGTCGCGCGGGGCCTCCCACGCGTCCTCCCAATGTTCGACTGCGTACATGAACCCCAACGCCCAGATCTGGGCGAACGAAGGCATGGGTGCATCGCCAGGGTTGTCGGCCTCCCACTGGGCGCGTTCGGCCTCGGGCAAGCTGAACACGGCGCCGCGCACGTCCATCACCTCGGGGGAAAACGCGGCATCGTCGGCCAGCGACTCCACCTGCACGGCCAGGCTGGCCGCCAGTTCAGCGCGGCGGCGGGCCCACAGCACGGCAAACTGCTGACGCTGCTCGTCGCTGGCAAACAGAGGCTCTTCGCCGTCGAACTCGGGGAACAGCGCATCCAGGGCGGCATGGTCAGTAATGGGCTCGCGGCAGCAGATCACCGCTGCCAGAAAGCCTTCGCAGAACTCCCATTGCGGCACCTCGTCATCGCGCTGGCGCAGGTCGTCGAGGATGGTGTCCAGGGCATCGAAGTCGTCGGGCGACAGGGCATCGACGGGCACAGGGTTGGGGGTGGTCATGGCGTGATCCTGTTGAAAATGAAGGCGGTGAGTCGGGTGAACAAAGGGGTTGCCGGTCAGGCAACCGGTGTGGGCAAGGGCGCGGGAGCAGACCACGCCCGCAGCACCGGCACGCCCTGCGTGGCCAGGCGCTTTTTGAGGCGCAGCACGGCCTTGTCTTTGCTGACGAGCACGGCACGGTGGGCCACGGCCAAGTCGATGAACTTCTGGTCATCGGCATCGGTGCACACGAAGCGCGCTTTGGGTGCGGGCTCGCACCAGGTCACGGCGGCATCGTAGGCGGCCAGCAGCGCATCGGCGGTGTGGGTGGCCAGCGGCTGGCGGCGCACCAGGTGCGGGTAGGTGAGCACGCGGGCCAGCTCGTCGCGCATGACGCGCGTGGCCAACCAACGGGGGCGGGTTGTGGCGGTTGCAGTTGCAGTTGCAGCTGCAGTTGCTGCGGCAGCGTCCATCGCCGAGGGTGACGCCACATCGGCATGCGCGGTATCTGCTGTGGCCGCTGGCGAGACAGGGCGCAAACCAGGCAGCGTGGTCAAGCCCAGCAGGTCGCGCAGGGGTTGCACCTGCGGGTCGGCAAACACCCACAGGTCGAGCACGATGTTGGTGTCCAGCACCCAGCACTCGGGCTGGCGGGCACCGGCAGGCGACACCACCGTCACAGCGCAAAGCGCAGCAGAGGGGCTCATGCCTGTGGGCCGCGTGGTGTGGCGGGGGCATCCGTCGAAGCGGGCTGGTCTGCTGCCGCCTCAGCGGTGCGTGGCCCGCGTGCGCTGCCCGCGATCAGGTCGAAGCGGAACAGGCGGCATTCGATGGGGCCGTTCCACATGGGCACGCGGCGCGACTCTTTCAGGCGCATCTGGCTGGGCAGCTTGAGGTCGGGCGTCAGCATCCAGGCCGTCCAGCCGCTGAAGTTCTTTTTCCAGTGCGAAGCCAGGCGGGGAAAGAAGTCGCTGCCGCCCTCGTCGGTTTGCGCCTGCTCGCGGCCCATGCCCTGGGGTGCCCTCTGTGGTGACATGAGGGAGCGGTCTGCGCTCGCGCCCACGCGGTGAACACGAGGGGCCGGGCGGTCAAACCCCGCTCCTTGCGGCCCGCGTGGGCCGCGCGGATCGAAGCGGGTGTCAAAGCGTTCGTTGCCCCTGGCACCCATGCGCTCACTGGCTCGGTCAGCTGCACGTTCGCCGGCCACACCGGCGGCAGCAATGCGCTCACCGTAGGGCGGGTTGAGCAGCATCACGCCAGGGCGCTCGCACGGGGGCATGCGCTGCAAGGCATCGCCGCCGCGGAACTCGATGACATGCGCCACACCGGCGCGCTCGGCGTTGCGCTGGGCAAAGTCGACCATGCGGTGAGACACGTCGCTGCCGAAAATGAACGGGGCATCGCCATCTTTGAAGCGTTTTTGGCCTTCACCGCTTTCCAGTACTGCATCTTCAGCTTCGTTTTTGATACCTTGCCACACGTGCGCCTGGTAGGGCAGCAACCGCTCGAAGCCAAAGCGGCGCGCCCAACCGGCCGGGATGCCCAGCGCCATTTGCGCGGCCTCGATGGCGATGGTGCCGCTGCCACAGCAGGGGTCGTACAGCGGGAGGTCGGCGCCCTGACTGCCGTCCCACCCGGCGGCGGCCAGCATGGCGGCTGCCAGGGTTTCTTTCAGCGGGGCGTCGCCCTTGTCTTCGCGCCAGCCGCGCTTGAACAACGGCTCGCCCGAGGTGTCGATGTACAGGCTGACGTGGTCGGTGGTCAAGTGCACAAAAATACGCACGTCAGGGTGGGCGGTGTCCACGTCGGGGCGCACACCGGTTTTGTGGCGGAAGCGGTCGGCTACCGCGTCTTTGACCTTGAGCGCTGCAAAGTTCAGACTTTGCAGCGGGCTGTGCTGGGCGGTGATGTCAATTTTGAAGCTCTGGCGCGATGTGAACCAGATTTCCCAGGCCACGCTGGCGGCAGCGTCGTACAGATCGGCCTCGGAGCGGTAGGGCTCGTGTGCCAGCTGCACCAGCACGCGCTGCGCGAGGCGGCTGTGCAGGTTGAGTTTCATGGCGTCGCGCCACGAGGCAGACAGCATCAGCCCGGCACGGCCGGTTTGCCCCCGCACGCCGATGACACGGGCAGCCTCGTCGGCCAGGTAGCCTTCCACGCCGGCGGCGCAGGGCAAAAAGAGTTGGAGTTGGTTCATGCAGGCAGCAAGCCGGTCAGTTGATGACGGGAGGAGGATAACCGCCTGCCCTTTTCAGGATGCCGTCAGCGCTTGCCAAACGCGGCCAGACGTTGTTCGACCGTGACGGGCTCGCGAGCTGTTGTCGGCAGACGCTCCCCCTGGGCCATGGCCTGTTCCAGGTGATCCAGCCTGAGCCGACTTTGGGGATGGGCTTCCGCGTAGTGCAGATCACCATCGTTCACTGCATTCTGCTGAACCAGCGCAGCCAACAAGCCATACGGGTCCAACCCGGCACGGGCAACCATTGCGATGGCCAGCCTGTCAGCCTCAAATTCAGCCTGTGCGCCATGGCCGCTGCGCTGAACCTGCTGAACCAGAGATGCCCGCGTCGGGCTCGGATCGGCCTCTGCTCCAGCCATGTGCCGCATGGCCTTCAGACCGTGGCGCTGAGCAACGTGTGCAATTTCATGCGCCATCAATCCGGCCAGTTCAGACTCATCCGCGCACCGGTCAATCAGGCCCCTCGACACAAACACATACCCACCAGGCGCGCTGTAGATCTGGAAATCGGCCTCATCAACCACAAGAAAAGTCCAGGGCAACGATGGCCGAGACGAATGCAAGCTCAGCCAGCGACCCAAGTGGTTGACATAGGACTGCAATCCGGGCGTGGCATCCAGCGGTTGCCCCTGCACCAAGTGCATTGCCATCTGCCGCCCCAGCTCGACTTCCTGTGCCTCGGCAAAGTCATCGGGGGCCTGCAATGCCCGAGCCAACAAAGCATCTCCGATCGGAGGAAGGGGGCCCGCAGCAGGCTCAGCCGCCAACCCTGGCGGCAGTGCGGGCACTGGCAACACCCCCATCGAGCGAGATTGAAGGCCTGCAGTTGCCGCGAATCCACGCGCATCCGCCTCGCTGGCTCGCCCCCGCTCTGATTGAGCTACCGTTTCTGCGCCGGAAGGCCCCCTAGGGGAGCTGCCCGCAACATGGGGAATTTCACCTTGGCCCAAACCACGGACACCAATTGTTGCCGTCGCCATCGTGCCCGCGCTGGGCTTGCTGACCACGCGGCGCAGCATGGCCACCACCATCTCGCGTATGGGACTGCCAATGTCGAACATGCTCACCCAGCCCGAGGCTCCGGCGGGTGTCCGCACATGAATCCAGGCCCCCTGACGCTGCGGATTGCGGATCAGCACGCTGTTGGCGGTCAAATCGGCCACACGCGGCGCACTTTCACTGGGCTGGGCTCGCAGCTGGGTCGAACGTTTGACCACCGCCTCGTCCTGCGCATGGGCAGGGCCCACTGCGGCAGCAAGCGTGGTCAAAACCGTCATCGCAGCGGCATTCAGAAATGTTTTGGGCATCGTCATCACTCTCTGTTACTTTGCTGACACATCCGGTTGGCCAATGCCTGAGAGCATCCCCAACCTGTCGCCAAACACCTGACAAAACCCGCCGGTTGAGGTGATGCGAACCGTTTCGTCGACTTGGGCGTATAAATGCGATTTTGCCCTGCTGCACGTTCCGATTCCATTTCCATTCCTTTGTAGGCATCCCATATGAACCGTCGCGACCTGATATCCATCGCCGTACTTGCTTCAGGCATCAGCTCTGTTGCCCCCGTTTGGGCGCAGTTCAATTTCGGCAAAGTCTTGGAGGCCGGACAGGATCTCGCCAAAGCAGAGTCCATCACGGATGAGGAGCTGAAGGGTTACTTTGACCAGATGAGCGCGCAGATGGACCAGCAGAACCAAGTCGCCCCAGGCAGCAGCCCCTATGCCCAACGGCTGAGCAAAATGGTGATCGGTCTGCAGAACTACGACAAGCTGCGCCTGAACTTCAAGGTGTACCTCACGCCACAAATCAATGCATTTGCCATGGCCAACGGCACCATTCGGGTCTACTCGGGGCTGATGGACCAGTTCACCGACGACGAAATCCGGTATGTGATCGGCCATGAAATCGGCCATGTGAAGTCAGGTCACTCCAAATCACGCATGCAGGCGGCATTGCGTACCAGCGCCCTGCGAAAAGGCGTGCAATCGTCAAACACCCGAGCAGGTGCACTGGCCAATACCGAACTGGGTGACCTGTTTGAAAAGGTCATCAATGCGCAGCATTCTCAGTCGAACGAGCGTGAGGCTGACGACTATGCGCTGGGGTTCATGAAAAACCGCAAATACAACCCGAAGGCCTGCGTCAGCGCGCTCGACAAACTTGCCGCACTGAGTGGCGACACGTCCAGCAGCTTCCTGTCCACCCACCCTGCGCCGAAAGACCGTGCCGACCGTTTGCGCAGCCAAGTGGCTTGAAATGACCAAAGACCCACACATGCCAGCCAACATCCATCGACGCCAACTGCTTTGCGCCGCAACCCTCACGGGCTTTGGGCTGTCACCCCCCGTCCTGGCCCAAAGTCTACGGGGCTGGGACGAGTGGAAGGCCGCCTACGTGGCCGCCGATGGCCGGGTGACCGACACCGGCCAGCGCAACATCAGTCATTCGGAAGGCCAGGGGTTTGGCCTGGTGCTGGCCACCGCTGCCAACGACAAGGCCACGTTCGACCGCATCTGGCACTGGACGCAGGCCAACCTGGGCACCCGCCCCGACGGCCTGTTTGCCTGGCGCTGGGAACCCGGCCGTGGCGTGACCGACACCAACACCGCCGCCGATGGCGACCTGTTCATTGCCTGGGGCCTGCAGCGTGGCGCCGAGCGCTTTGGCACGGCCGCCTACAAAGACAAAGCAGCCGCCATTGCCAAAGCCATCCGGGAAAAGATGGTGCAGGACGGCACGCCCTGGGGCACCGTGCTCAAGCCTGCGGTAGACGGTTTCACCAGCCCACAGGGTCAGGTAGTCAATCTGTCGTATTGGGTGTTCCCGGCGTTCGATGCCCTGAACAAGGTAGACCCGCATCCGCAATGGGAGGCACTGACCAAGTCTGGCCTGCGCCTGACCGAAATCGCCCGCTTCGGCCGCTGGGGCCTGCCGCCCGACTGGCTGCTGCTGGTCAACCCGCTGCAGCCCGACCCGAGCCGCACCACCCGCTACGGGTACGACGCGGCACGCATACCGCTGTACCTGCACTGGGCGGGCAAGGCCGACGTGGGCAAGATCGAGTCGTTCACCAAGTTCTGGACACACTTCAAATGCGATGCCTTCCTGCCAGGCTGGGCCAACGTGGTGGACAACTCGATTGACAGCTATGGCGCCGACCCCGGCGTGGCCGCCATCCGCACGCTGCTGATGTCAGGCAAGCCACCGGCCACGCGACTGCCCATGTCAGCGCAAAGCTATTACTCGGCGACGCTGGGCATGCTGGTGGAAGTGGCTGCGCGCGAGGGCGGGCGCCGGTAAATGGTCACGCGTCGGCTCCCCCTGCATGGTGCACGGGCATCACACGTGCTGCGTTGCGCGGCGCTGGCCGCCTGGCTGGGCGGCGGCACCTGTGTGGCGTGGGCCTCCGACACACTGGACCCCATCCTGGGCGTGGTGGCGCATCTGAGCAACGCGCAAAGCATGCTGGTAGATGTGAAAGATGCAACCGATGTGCGACTGCTGAACCGTCAGGTTTCAGTTCGGCTGCGGGGCGTGACACCTGCCAGCCGCTCGGGCAAGGCCCAGCGCGACCGCATGCAGCTTGACGCGCTGCTGCTGGGGCAGCAGGTCACGCTGACCGGGTGCGCCCGCACCGCCAAAGACCTGCTGTGCGACGCGCAGGTCAGCCGCAACCGACAATCGGACATCCGCCACGACGTGGGCGACCTGCTGGCGGCCAACGGGCTGGTCGTGCGGCAGCACAGGTAACGTCAAATCCCCGAACCACAAGCTCAGCGGTTCATCAGCAAATAGGCCGTGACCGTGGCAACCTGTGCTTCGTCTTGATTGGCACCAGGTGCAGCGGTGTCACTGAACTTCCAGATATCGGTTTTACTCCACAACGTACCTGTGGTCGTGGTGTGGTCACCTGCCAGAGAGTTTTCCCGGAAACGGCCAAACCGCGCATCGTTCTGGGTGTCAATCTGCGAATCCAGCATCTGGGCCAGCGACGGGGTCAGGCCCTGCAGCACCATCACATTGCGCGGTCGCTGCACATAGGTACCCACCGTTGCACCAGGTTCGGCCCACATCACATTTTGAAAACACACCCGTGCCTCCTGCGGGTTGCCATTGGCATCCAGATACACGAAGCGGTTGCGCTGACCTTCGGTACGCCCTTCGGGCAGGCCAATGCCAGCGGCCTGAAACACGTTGAGCAGGTTGGTGGTGGAGTCGTCGCACAGGATGGTGCCGTTGCCCGCTCCGGATGCGGTAGTGTTGAACACAGAACCGGAGGGCGTTGTAGCGTTGTCACCCGGCACACGTCCGGTGGCTGTGGTGTAGGAGTCGTAAGCCACCAGCCAGCCCTGTACAAAATCTGTACTCAAGCGCTGATACGCCGCATTGCGCTGCAGGTCCTTGCCAATGGCCACGGCCCCCACGATGAGACCGATGACGGCCAACACAATGGCCAGCTCGACCAAGGTAAATCCTTGCTGAGTGGACCCGCGCAGTTTGACGCGTATTTCTTGCTTCATATTCAGTCTTTCAATAGCCAGCGGCATCGGCAGCACGGGCATTGCCATCCACCGATGCGGCGATGGTCGCCATTTCGCCAACCATGGGCGCAAATGCAGTTTCACGGCCATCGGCCTCTACCTTGAAAGCGATGGCCGTGGCCAACGAAGCTACCGAGGTGACCGTTGCCGCCGTGTTCGCAATGATCGCGGCAACGGCCGCTGCGGCAATGGCCGACAACGAGCCTTGCGAGACCAAAATGACCGAAGTCACGTTAAGGGATGCGGCGATCGCCTTGGCCAACCCCGAGCTGGCCATCAATGTGCCGGCCGTGGCAGATGCCACGCTGGCGCCCGCCGCATCGGACAGCAACTTCAGCTGCCGCTTGTAATCAATGAAGGCTTGCTCCATGAAACGCGAGGCCGCCGCCGCATTGAAGTGTGCATGGCCCATTGCCCCCAACGCCTTGCCACACCCCAGTTCGGCAAACAACGTGTCAAAACCCTGCGCAAGCACCTGGTCGTCATAGCTTTCGCTCAGAGGGCGTGCACCATGGTCGAAAAGTGGATTCGCAGCCGTAGCGGCGGCATTGAGTCCATCCAATTTGCTGCCATTGCCGTCTGCGTCCAGCAAACCTGGCGCCGCCAGCACAAATGCCATGTGACGGACATTGGTGCCCGTCGCGTCACTGGCTGCCCGCAGTCGATCTGCGTGCACCACAACGTCGCGGCCACCTGTCTGCAAAGCAAAGCAGAAATCCAGCAGGTTAGAGTTACCCAGCAGCACCTCGTTACCCGCAGGTGGTGCGCCTGTGACCACCAGCGGACGGTAGCGGTCCTTGGCAACGGCCAGATCCACGTCGTTTTGAGCTGCAGCAGCATCTGGCGCCCGGTACACACCGTAACGCATGTCACGAACCGCTGGCGCGAACACGCCCACTGTGCGCCAGGGGAAGGTGCCGACCACGTCGGTCGCCGCACAACCGGATGCGCCGCCTTCCAGTCCATTGCCGTTGGTATCCGGGCAGGGCAGCCTGGCGTGAGCCTGGGCGTAGGCCAGTAACGCTGTTTGAGCATCGTGCGCCGCATTGCGCTCACCGCGCACCACAGTTTGCTGCGCATTGAGTCGCCAGAACGTGAACGCGGTGGTGACCAGCAGGCCCAGCACAACCAAGGCCACGCCCATTTCAACAAGAGAAAAACCTCTCTGACTCAAGTACCGGTACCGCGCACAACGAACATACGGTGAGTTCATGGTCGCAACCCCTTTTGGTCGGCCGTCACAGCATCGGAATACCCAAGCAAGTACGCCGCAGCCGCTCGGTTGAGTTCTGTCTGTGCGGCTTGTTTTTGCTCATTGGCTTTGATTTCAGCAATGATGGCCGTGACCAAGGAATACCCTGCAGCACCTGTGGCAGCAACCGCAGCTGTGGTGGCGAGCCCAAGAGCGATGATGTCGGTAGCAATGCTTGCTTCCGGCAAGGCTGCAGTGATCGCAGCGGCCGTGACACCTGTAGCCACTGCATTGATGATGTCTATGGTGGCAATGGCAACATTGACGCCTGCATACACCACATTGGTTTGGCGCACTTGGTGTGCAAACGCGCGAAAAGCATAAAACTGCTCGGCATTGCGCCAGATGTCATAACTGGCATAGGCTGAGCGTGCCGCCACCTGCGCATCCGCCAGACGTTGTGGGCAATTCAGCGTACCCGACAGCTCAGCCACTCCCACGGCCCATACCGAGTCGTCGTACACAGGGTCTGCCTGGTGCGGCTGGCCCGGCAATGCAAACGAGGCTGTGCCATTGGTGCCATCAAACACCCTGTTGGTACCGGGGTGCACCAATGCGTAGGCATATGGCACGCCCCCAGCAGTTTGTCCTCCACCGCCCACCGCCAGTTGGCGCAATTGCAGACACAAATCCAGCCCGTTCTGGGTGGCGGAGGCATCGTAATTCACCAGCACATTGCCTGTTGGCCCCAGA
This sequence comes from bacterium, assembly GCA_030824555.1. Taxonomy (GTDB): domain Bacteria; phylum Pseudomonadota; class Gammaproteobacteria; order Burkholderiales; family Burkholderiaceae_C; genus UBA2334. The sequence continues at coordinate 64,507 of JAVBXK010000060.1, read as the reverse complement.
GGGGCCAGCGGCAAATTGGGAACATAGGCCGCACCTGCGGTCAACAGCGACACGCGATTGACGCCATAGCGCAGCAATGTCGCATCGGCACTCAAGCCCAAATCACGCCAGGGCAGCGAGCCCACGGCACTGGGCGTGGTGCAATTCTCCCGGCCATCGCCATCGGTGTCTGGGCAAGGCAATCTGAACTGCCGCTGGACGAACCCATCCACCGCAGCCTGCGCCTGCTGAGCCGTCAGCAACGAAGCGTCGCCAGCAGCAACTTGTCTTGCTTTGGGGTAGAGCCCCCAAACGGCCAAGCCAATGAGCGCACTGGCCCCCAAGCCCACCGACATTTCAATGAGCGAAAACCCCCGCTGCGCCACTTCATGGCTTCGTCTGCGCCTCATTTGACCGCCCCCTTGTTGTCAGCGCGTTCCAGAATGTCGAGTGCACCACTCCACACTTGAATCCCCCCCGCCCCCACGCCACTCAGTGCATTCAGCGTGGACAAGGCATCGGCCTCGTCCTGCTGGGCTTTGGTCAGCGCCCGCTGAGCTTCTGCAAGCTCTTTTTCCCGACTCACATAGTCGTACTGCGTGTTGTACAGATCACTCACTTTGACTGTGAAATCCTTCACCACGCCTGTCGGGATGAAAAATCCTTTCCATTGAATAATGTCCAAATCTGAAGCGATGGCGTTGTACTGATAAACAGTACAAACCGTGCTCTTGACATCAGCCGCCACACTGGTGACATGGCCGTCTTTGTCTTTGCGCACGCAAACCGTGTAGGCCATCGCCCCCAATCCGTTGTTGAGTGCATTGACGGCTGCGTTGTAATTTGAAGTGGCATTGGTCAGGTTGGTCTGTGCCGTGTTCCGCAACGTCAGCGCCAAAGCCGGGGTCAGTCCCAACTGGTTCAATTGATCTTGCAGACCGGCTTGCAAAGACTGCGCCTTGCTGCGCTGCTCTTGCAAAATGCTGCGGTCAACGCAGTTTTGCCGCAAAGGCTCTGCGGTTGGCAACGGCGAGCAGGCATTGCCGCCGATCTGCACGGTCAACGCATTGATTTGAGCGGTGTATTGATCAATTTGCGTCTGGAGCTGATTGATGCGCGCAGCAAGGTTCGTCACCCGTTGATCATCTGTCGTGGTAGCTTGACCACTTGCCATCGAATCAAAATACTCAATGGCCTTTTCCAAACCAGTTATTTTTTCTGCGTCATTGGCTGCACGCGCTGCGTTGAGTTGATTGACCAATTCAGCCCTTGCGCCAGCTGGCAGAGGTGAATTGGCTGGCGCATTGGTCGCAGGATTGTTCGCAGCGTTGATCGACCGCGAGTAGGCGGCATCAGCGTCCCTGTAGATCAAATCCGTGCGGGCCACTTCAGCGCCGGTGTCCCTCACCGCATTGATTCTGGCTTGGTACGTTGCCAAGCTCAATACAGGCGAACAATTGGTGTCACCCGTGTACACAGCCGGGTTGCAGTTATTGAGTCCATTGACGTAACTGGCAAAACCAGAAACTTTGTTCTCAATGGCCGTCATGGCTGAATTGCGAGCAGGTGCCACCGTTGCGTTGAATTGAGCAAGTAAATTGTTGTAATTGGTTTGCGCCGTGTTTTTGCGCGTAACCGCATTGTTGTAAGCCGTTTGTGCATCTGCGGTCACGTTGCTCAAATTGAAACTGCTGTTGACTTCAGCTCCCGCCTGTACCGCAACCGAAATGGACAAACCGGTGGCAACCAGCGACGAGGCCAATGAGGCTGTGGCCAGGGCAATCGTTGCCACGAACGCGGCAACCGAAGCAATCGACACCGCCACGGCGGCTGCCATGGTGGGAATCAACGCACACCCCACCAACACGATGCAGCTGGCAATGGCCGCCGACAACGCGGTAATGGCCGCGCCCAACTGAACACCTGCTTTGACCAACCCCTTGGTGGCAAGACCTACTTTCAGCGCTGCCACACCCGACTTCACGCCGTTGATGGTCGAAGCAATGATGGCCGAGTTGCGGGTTGACGTTTTCTGCTCGCTCACCTCCTCCACAACCTCGGTGGCCAGCGACAGGTGGTTGAGCGAATCCAGGATGCGGTCGCAATCCAGCGCACGCGCCAATCCGGCATAGCTGCGCACCTGCACGATGTCGTCATAAACGCCCAGGCTGGCGGTCCTTGTCGGCGGCTCCACAGCCACGGTCGACGCCACAGGCGCATTCAATCCATCAAAACCGGCGCTACCCGCCACCCCATCAGCATCCCGTTGCCCGGGATGTACCAAAGCATAGGCCAAGCCCGCTCCCCCCGACTGGGCATGCGCGGCAACCACTGGCTTACTGCGCGCCGCATTGCTGGCGAAGCACAGATCGGCGGTTGACAGCACCGTGGCAGGTGTAACACCGTCCAAATAGCTGCGCGTGGTGTTGTAGCTGCGCGGTGACGAACCATCGGTATTGAACGCAATGGGGCGGAAGGTGTCGGTCAGGTTGGCCAGGTTGATGTCAGCGTTGCTTTGCACCACATATAGCAGACGCCCTGCGCCACGCTCGGCACCTGCGCCGTCCAAGCCGAGCGTTTTGACCGGCAAACGGCCTTTTTGGGCCGCACACACGCCACTCACCCGATCTTCGAGACCATCGTTTGTGGTATCGGGGCAAGGCAAGCGGTCATTGATGGCAGCAAAAGCCAGCACCCTCTCGTCTGCCTGCCGAATCAGCGTTCGGGCCAGGTCTGCCTCCTCGCTGGCTTGCTGGGCTTTCAGGCCGACAAACCCGGCCATGACTGCACCGCCTACCAACAACAGCAACAGGCCCGCCTCAAGCAGACCAAAGCCACGCTGGCGCAGCTTTGGCACGGGAGGCGCCGTGAAAAGGTGCCAACCAGGCATGCTATGACCCCATGCTCTGGCTGACAGACTGCCGCACCAGATCGTAGATTGGCAGCAGCAGAGCGACTATCAGGAACAGGAACAAACCCCCTGCAATCAAAATGATGACCGGCTTCAGGATTTCAGCGAGGGACCTGACCAGTACTTCCAGCCGCTTGCGGTACTCGTCAGCCAGGTGAGTCAATTGGTTGTCCAGGCTGCCCGACTCCTCGCCGACAGCGATCATGCGCACCGCCATGGCCGGAAAGCCCCCTGCCCTTCGCATGGATGACGACACCGACTCACCCCGGCTGACCGCCTCGGTCACCTGCTGCAGGCGGGTCCGGTAGTAGCGGTTTTTGGTCGCCCGGGACAAGGTGGTCAGGCTGGTGACCATGTCCACACCGGCACGTACCAGTATGGCCAGATGTTCGGTCATGTGAGCCATGCCTGACGACACCAGCAGCGTGCGCGCAATGGGTGTGCGGTGCAGCACGTTGTAAGTGATCAACTGGAATCGCTCGGACCGGTTGAATGTCACCACAAACAGCACAACCAATACCACCGTGATCAGCACAACCCACGGCAGGTGTGTGGTCAGGGAGTCGGCAAACGCCACCAGCCACTCGGTCAGCGGCGGCAACTTGGCCTGAAGTTGCTTGAACAGGCGCGCCATGTTGGGCACCACGTAGTAAATCCAGAACGCGGCCACCCCAAAAATGGTGGCAAACACAAAAGCCGGATAGATGAGTGCGGTTTTGATGTCACGCTTGATGTTCATCATGCGCTCCACGTGTTCGGCACTTTCTTTGAGCATGCGGTCCACGGTGCCGGTCTGATCACCAATGGCAATCAGGTTGCGCACGGTTTCAGGAAACACGTTGGGGTGGCGGCTGAAAGCCTCGGTCATGCCCACACCGGCATTCAGGTCATCCATCATGTGGCGCGCAACCTGACTCACAGCCTTGTTCCCGCTGAGCTCGCTTTCCTCGATCAGGGTGCCCAACGCTTCCAGCGCAGGCACACCGGCAGTCATCATCAGCCCCATGTCACGCAGGAAACCGGCCAAGTCTTCGTTGCGAACTTGTCGCCTGAAAATGCGCAGCACAAAATCCATGACAGCCGCCAGCCAGGGTGGGAAGCGCCACAGGCTGACCACCGTGCCATCGGTCTCGTTTTCAAGCCGCAAACGGGCAGACAAGTCCCGCTCGACAGCCAAGCGCAGCAGCCCAGTGCGCAGCGCGCCGTGCGGTAACAAGACGCGGTAGTAGTAGGTATTCAGATTGGCCATGGCAGCGTCAATGTGGCGGATCAGTCTTCGCCCACGGCACGCAAAATTTCGTCCATGGTGGTTTCGCCGTCCAGTACGCGCTGGCGTGCCAACGTCAAAATGGGACGCATGCCTGCGGCCAGGGCGCGCTCACGCAACTGGGCTCGGCTGGCATCAGATGCAATGGCATCGGCCAGGTCACGGTCCACCAGCAGCATTTCGTAAACGGGCAAGCGCCCAAAATAGCCGGTGTTGCGGCAATGCGGGCACCCCATGCCGTGGTACACCTTCGCCGACTCAGCCGACTCAACCTGCCCCAGCCAGGACTGCTCGGCCGGTGTGGCATCACGCTCAGTACGGCACTGCGGACATATGCGACGCACCAGGCGCTGGTTGATGACAGCCACCAGGTTTTCGGCGATGGTTTCGGCATCCACACCCAGCAGCTTGAGCCTCGGCATCACGCCAAAAATACTGCCGACGTGCAAGGTGGACAGCACCAAATGACCTGTGGACGATGCATCCAGGGCGGCACGCGCTGTCTCGCCATCGCGAATTTCCCCCACCAGGATGATGTCAGGGTCGTGCCGCAGAAAGTGCCGCATGGCATTGGCAAACTCGTACCCCGCTCGGCGGTTCACCTCAGTCTGGCAGGCCACCGGCACACGGTATTCAACGGGATCCTCCACCGTCAGCACGTTGCGTTCGATGAGCGGTTGCATGCGCAGGGCCGCGTGCAAGGTGGTGCTTTTGCCCGAGCCTGTGGGCCCGGTGATGAGGATGAGGCCGTGCGGCCTGGCAAATGACTTGGCCATTGCGGCCACGTCATTTGACTTGAAACCCAGGTCATCGAGCTTGTCCAGGCTGCTGCGCTCGGGCAGCAGGCGCAGCACCATGCGCTCACCAAACTCCGAAATGAGCGTAGACACCCGAATGGTGTAGTTCTGCTCCATCACCACGGCGGTGAAGCTGCCATCCTGAGGCAAGCGCTGCTCACTGGCATCCATGTCCGCCTGTAATTTGACGTACACGACCAAACGATCAAGCGCCGGCGACAAGGCAAACATGGGACGCAACACACCATCGACACGCATCAGCACCGAGCGACTGCGGGCGGTGGGCGCCAAGTGAATATCGGTGGCGCGCTCGCGCACCCCCAGATGCAACATGTGCTCCAAAAGCCGGGCAGGACTGTAGGCACGGTCAATGTCAGCCTCCAGTTTGCGCACCTCACTCTCAATCAGTTTGGCAGGCGGGTTGTCGGCGAAGTAGTAGTGCTGCTGAATGGCTTGTGCAACCTGATCAAACTCACCCTGATAAAACCGACAAGCCTTGCCCAGCTTGCGCTGCACGATGTCTTCCACCACTTCACGCCGCGCATCACCCAGTACCACGTCGACCAGCCCGGCTGATTCGCGCACAGGCAAAAAACCGTTGTTCAGACACTGCGCCCGATTGAACAAGCCCGCCACGGCAGTTTCAGGTTCGGGCAGCTGGGCCGCCTCCAGAAATGGGATGTTGCGCTGCTGAGCCAGATAACGGGCCACCTCTTTGGCGCTGGTGAACCCCAGCTCCACCAGCAGGTTGCCCATGGGCACCTTTTCAATTTTCTGCTTTTGCAGCACGTAATCGATGGCCACAGGGGCCACGATGCCAGCACTGATCAGGCTTTCGCCCAACGACTGGGCCCTGTCGGCCGTGGGAGCTGATGCCGCTGCACCCAACGTCTGGCGCTGTTCAACGGGTTGCAGCATCGGTGTTCTCCAATAAGAAAAAAGTCATTTCGTCAAGTTGACCGGTCGGTGTCAGGCGGTGCTGCTGCTGGAACCTGGCCAATGCCTCGCTGGTGCGTGGGCCAAGCAGGCCATCGGGGGCGATGCCCTCAAGCAAGCCTTTGTTTTTCAGTGCCACCTGGGCACTTCGCACGGCCTGCTGCGCGGCCGCGATGTGCCGAACCGAGCCATTGGCGACCCATGCCACCCAGCGCTGCCCCGCCTCCCCGAACAGGCACACGCGTGACGACGGTTTGATGCGTCGTGCCACATCAGGTGACAAACGCTGAAAGTCAATCAGTTGCCCATCGGCAGGCAACCCGCCGAGTTGCTGCTCACACGCAGCACGGGTATCCGCCTCTGGCTCGGGGACGGGGACCGGAGTCGGCACGTCTTTGCTTGCAGCCACCACCGTATGGCTTGACGACGTTTGCGCGGCCCCAGCCGATTCACTTGACACGGGGGGGACCGAAGCCGTGACACCTGAAACGGCTGAGGTAGCTGACAGACGTGAGCTTGGCTCCGCTACCGCCTCAGAAGTGGCCACATCGGTACCACTGGCTGCCACCACCGGTGCGCTGAACGAAGGCGCACGCACGCTCCCATCATGAACCACCCAGGCGGCCACAGCCAAGGTGGCCACACCCATGGCCAGACCTGCCAACGCCCACGTCCGCCCTGCTCGGGCAGCGCCGATGCTGCGCGGGGGGGCAATCACCGCATCGGCGCTCAACGAAGGCACATCGGCCATGGCCCGGCGCACCAGCTCAACATCGACCACACTCTGCCGACTGCCCGCCAAACCGTACAGACACCTGTCAAGCACCAGGTGCAATTGACGCAAATTCCCGGAGGTGACCTTGTGCAACACGTCGGCTGCGGCGGGTTGCAGCGTCAGCCGCCCTGCCCCGCCAGCGGCATTCACCCTGAAATCAAAGTAACGGCTCAACTCGTCTCTGTGCAAGCCGCGCAAACGGGCATGCTTGACGATGCGGCTTTTGAGTTGACGCAACTCGGGCGCAGCCAGCGCCTGCTCCAGTTCCGGTTGCCCTACCAACAGAATTTGCAGCAACTTCTCCTGGTCGGTTTCGAGGTTGCACAGCAGCCGGATCAGCTCAAGAGACTGGACACTCAGGTTCTGCGCATCGTCCACCACCAGCAGGCATGTTTTGGATTGCTGGTAACTGTCCAGCAAAAACGCATTCAGTTGGGCCAACCCGGCCTCCAAACCCGGCTGGGGAGTCAACCCAAAGTCACCCAAAATGGTGGCCAGCAGCGCCTCACCTTGCAAGAAGGTGTTCAATATCAGGGCCGAATGGCACCCTTCAGCGGGCAAGGTATCAAGCAACCGGCGCACCATGGTGCTTTTGCCCAACCCCACCTCGCCGGTGAGCAGCACAAAACCCTTGTGTGCCTGGATACAGTGGGCAATTTCAGTGAACTCTTCTTCCAGCTGCGACGTGAAAAAATACGACCCGGCATCCGGCGTTGGCGGAAACGGGTTGCGGGACAGGCCCAGCGCAGCGTAGACAGAAGCAGCACTCATGGACGACCTGCCGGTGCAAATTGGTTCAACGCGTTGCGAAGTGCCACCGAATCGGGGTTGACCCGCACCGCAGCAGCCAGCACGCCACGCGCCTGCTCACCCTGTTGCCGCTGGCTGTGCACACTGGCGGCGTTGATGGCGGCCTCTTCATCGCCCGGCAGCCGGTCGAGGATGGTCAGGTATCCCATCAATGCCGCATCTTCACGGCCACTTTTCAGGTCAAACCAAGCCTGCGCCCTGACCAGGCCCAGCGCGCCCTCGGGCAAGCGTTTTCGCAACAAGGCCAACTCGGCATCGGCACCCGTCACGTCGTTCACGCGCATGGCCGCTACAAAACGGGCAAAACGCAACTCGACGGGTGTGTCATCCACGGGCTCCGCGACGGGCACAGGCTTGGGCACGGGTTTGACCGGCGCCCTCTTGCTCGGGCGAGCCGCGCCTGTTGTGGATGCAGTACGCACCGCATCTGCCGGTGCACCCACCGATGTGGACGCCGACGCAGAATTTTCATTTTTGAGAGCATCTATCGCTTTACCATCAAGTGACAGAGGCCTTTTTTTGTCATCATTTGAAGCTTGAATGGGCATGGGTGCGGTAGCCGTCACCGCATCCTGCGCAGGCGCTGCGGCGGGCGCCCCCATCACTTGAGTGGGCAGTTGAGTGGGTACTGGAGGCGGGGTTTGAGAAAGCGGCTGAGGCTGTGCCCATGCCGCTGGCTTGACCACCGGCTGCGTGCCAAGCCACAGCCAGTAAGCCCCGGCACCGGCCGCCACCACCACCGCAAATGCAGCCAAACCACCCAGCCAGCCAGCCGCAGGCTTTGCGGCAGCGGGGGCTGGTGCAGTCACCCTGGGCAATGCCACCGCAGGGGCCACGCCATCCACGGTTTTGAGCGCATCGTGGATGAGGCTCATATGACACGCACCCGCAACACAATCACCAGCTCACGGCTGCGGTGCGTCTTGTTTTCGTTGCCAAACAGCTTGCCAAAAACGGGCACATCGGACAGCCCCGGCGCACCCCGGTCATTGCCCGACGTGCGCTGGTCGATCAGACCACCGACCACCACCACGTCGCCATCGGACACATTCAACGTGGTGGTCAGACCTTTGTAACTGACCGATGGCAGAGACACCAAGTTGCTGCCGCCTACAGCCACAAGCTGCAGGCTGCTTTGATCGACGTCGCTCTGCATGGGGTTGACCAGCAATTCGATGCGGCCGTCTTCGCGAACGAACGGCAGCACCCCCACCATCACGCCCGAGAACACCGTGTCGGTCTGTACGTTGGCCGAAGTGGTGCTGGCACCGCCGCCAGGTGCGGTTTGTGTCGTGGACGACTGCGACACGTACCGCGTGCTGGTTCCCACCGATAACAACGCTGGCGTGCCGTTTCGCACCTGCACATTGGGATTGGACAGCACCTTCAGGTTGCCGAATGAACGCAGCGCATTGATGACCACGCCATAGTTACTGCCTTGATATGACAGCCCGGCGGCCGGACCAGCCAAGCTTCCGATGACCGCGGCCGGGATGGTGAGTGCACGGTCCAAATACGCGCCCGCTGTGCCGTTGGGCAATGTAGTGGTCGCACCGCCGATCTGCATCGGGGTGGTACCGAAACCTGTCGCCAGACGACTGCGCAAGTGCGTCCAATCCACACCGAACTCGAAGTTGTCGCTCAGTTGCACGTCGATCAGCTGAGCCTCCACGTACACCTGCTTGCCCAGCGTTTTCTGCACATGGTCAATCAGCTTTTCCGCAGCCCTCATTTTGGAAGGCCGTGCTTTGATGTACAGCGTCCCGGTCATTTTGTTGAGGGTGAAACCGGTGTCATCACCCATGGTGGGCTGCACAGCCAATGTGCTGGCAGCCAGGCCTGGGTTGTTCATGCTTGCACCCGTTTGCCCTGCGCCAGGCTGAGAGGGCTGCACCAAGCCCGTCTGGACTGGTTGCCCTTGCTGTGGCTGCCCGCCCCGGGCCTGCGCACTTTCACCCAGCACCGCCTTCAAGGCAGACTCCAACTCGTTGTAGGGATCGGTAGCGGCCCCGCCGCCAGCCGACATGGTCAAGTTGCCCTGCTGGGCACTGGAACTCGAGTTGCCACCAGTCGATGCACCGAACACATTGCCACCCGAGCTCATTTGCAGGCTGCTCTTGGCATTGAGGAAACTCAGGTTGAAGAACTTGTCTTCGGTCAGGTTGACCCGAAGCGTGTTGCCCCGGAACTCACCCGCCACGTCGTAGGTTCGCAGCACCTCGTTGAAACCCTCGCGCAGTGTGACCTGACGCAAATACATGTCAGCCAACTGACCGCCACGGATGACGGCAGGGTCCACGATCAGGTTCAGCTTGCCCGCATCGGCAAAGGCCGCCAGTATCTGGCTGATGCTGGCTTTGGACATGCCCACATTGATGAGCTTGCCTTCCAGCGGATCGAACACCGGCGCCATCGGCTGAATGACAGGTTTGGGGGCTGGCTTGTTGAGCTCTTCCCTCAACTTTTGCTGGTGCTCCAGCAACCGCGCAGACTCCTGGGCCATTTGCTCGCGCAGGCGCTCGGCTGCCACGTTGTCGGGTGGCTGCAGTCCTTCCACGCTGCGCGGTGGCGACATCGCGCAACCGGACAGCAAAAGTGCAATCGCAATGAGCCCCCCCGCCGACATTGCGTTGCGCGTCGCAGGCAACGGTTGCCCCAACCGGCTGCCGAATCGCAATGCGGGATGGTCTGTAGGGGCGTGTTGGGCGCTCATGAGGGGGTCCTTGATGCGTCGGGGTGAAACAGATGTGAACATGCGGTCGATTCTCAAAAGTCAGGGGGCGCGAGCCTGTAGCCAGCCAGCCAGAACACCAAGCGGTTCGGCAATGACCACGTCGTCGTTGTCAGAGGCCATTGCGGTGCCCGGTGCCTGGACACACAGCGAAGCGTTCGCAACCAGGGTGGCCGCAGTCACGGCGGCCTGCACACCATCTGAACGCGTGCCTGAGCCATCGCGGTCTTCAAGCGGCATTGCCAGCCAGTACGCCGGGTTTGCACGGACGTTGGCAGCACAGTCAACGACCCCTTGCACGCCGTTGTCGCCTGTGTAGTGAGGGCGGCTGACTGAGGGTGTGACCACGGTTTGTGCGGTTGCCGTGTTCAATGCGGCAATCAGATCGTGCGCATTTCTGTATCCAACGGTACCGATGGGATCAGCCGGGCTTGAGCGTTCCAGTTGCACGGCCAGATCGGCATCGCTGCTCGGCACGGCATCGTTTGGGTTGCGGAACACCGCATAGGTGGCCCGGAATTTATCGGCAGGCAAGTCAAGGCCCAACGTGCGGTAAGGCAGCCAGCCAAACTGCCCTGTGGCACTGACACAGCGCAGGTTGCCGGTGGTGGCGCGGCTCTCCCAGCCGTTGCCATCGGTATCGGGACAGGGCAAATGCCCGTTGCGCAAGGCAAATGCGCGCACCGTCTCGCGCAGGGTTTCACCTACCTGAAGCGCGCGCTCGCGATCACGTGTCGGCCCCACATTGCCAAATGCTGCCGACACCGCCCAGGTCATGAGACCGAGCACGGCCATCACCACCGCCAGTTCGACCATGGAGAAACCCGTTTGCATTGAACGGTACAAAACAGTGTGCATGCCGCCCCTGCTTTCATGGCTTGCTGGCCGTGATGTCAAGCCGGATGTCGCCCTGGATCTTCTGCAAATCCTTCATCAGGTCCATCAGCTTTTGCGTGTTCTCGGGCGTGAGATCTTTGGCCAAGACCTGCATCTGGTCAGTCAATACGCGAATGCGTTCAGCCGCTTGCATGTTGGCCCTGAGTGCCTTCAGGTCGTAACCCGCCACGACGCTGGACCCCTGGTTTTGCTCCAGCTTGGCCAACACGGCATCCACCTCCATGGGCGAGGGCTGGCGACCGTGTGCACTGAGTGCCTGCAACTCTGTTTGTATGGCTTGCAGGCTGGGGGCGCCTGGCTGTGGTGGCTTGAACCCCTTGGCCGACATCGCCGCGTCAGGCTGCTGCACGCCACCGGGTGACGAAATGCCCTCACCTGCCCCGATTCGGGGCAACACGCCTGCGCCAGACCCCACGCCCTCTGGTGCACCACGTGTCTCGCCGCTGGTGGCCGGCAATGGGCCGGGTTGCTCGGCAGTTTGCCTGAGGCCCATCCATGCCAGCAGCAGCACCAGCACCACGACACCAGCTGCGCCCCCCCATACAACAGGCTTGTTCATGGCAGGCTCCGCACCGGCGCGGGCAAAGAACCCGGCAAACCTGGCTTGAACTCTTTGGTGTTGATGCTGGCCGGCGAACCATCGGCCCAACGCAGGGTACCCACCCGCATGTCGTCCAAGGGCAGCTTCAATGTCTGTTTGCCCTCTTTTTCAGACACCGTCGCCTCGTTAGGGCTTACGCGCAGCACACGGCCACCGTCAACCAGACGGTCCCCACGCTGCACCAGGCGGTTGTCGATCACCACCGTCTGCTTGCTCGTCAGCACGTTTTCAAGATGCAAGGACATGGACCGCTGAGGCATTTGCAGGCTGCCAACTTGCGGCGTGCCAGGTGCCGGGACAGACAACAAACCACTTGCCGACGCAGTTTTGACCACCTCGTTGCCAGGGGCCATCCGTCGCATGGACTCCAGCGCCTCGGCCACTTTGCCCTGTTCAGCCAGGGTTGCCGGGGGCAGAGGCGTCAGCTCCATCGTGACCGGGCGCACCGAAGGAGCGCGCACCCCCGTGAGTTGCAGCACACCGTACAGGACCCAACCCAGCAACAGCAACGCCAAGGCATTCAATATGAGGGCAGCGTATTTCATGGCATCAGGATTTGGCAGGGGCCACCGAAGCAACCAGTTCGTAAGAGAACGCGCCTGGGGCGCTGTCAGTCGGATCAACCGCTTTCAAAGACCAGCCCGCCGTTTGCAACGCATTGACAAAACGGACCACGGCGCCCGATGCATCCAGCGCCGCCACACCATCCACACGGTAGATCTTTGTTTTGCCCTGCTGATTGCTCTCAAGCCTGACGCGTTGAATGCGGATGTCGGCACCCGCATGGGCTTTCAAGGTGTTGAGCAACTCAATCGGGTCGTACCGGGCACCGCTGTCCAGTCGCTGTGCAAATTCGGCCACAGGCACCAACCGCTCAGACGCTTCGATGGTGTTCACCGCCTGAATGCGTGCTTCCAGCTGCTGGAGCGCCTTCAGCGAAGCCGCTGCCGATTGCCGTTGCTGCTGCGCCTGCTGGCCCGAAAAAATACCCAACCCCACCAAACCGATGGCCACCACAGCCGTGACAGCAGTGAACCGGCCCACCCACGACTCTGCACGCCAAGCCAACCGATCCACCCCAGGGTTGAGCGCCTGCGTCTGCGCAGCACTGGCCGCCAGTGCGGGCAGCACGCTGTGCACCAGGCCACCACCACCGGTGTAGGCGGCAGCAGGCATCAGCACAGGCGTCGTGTCACTGGCCTGGGCAAACGCATCGGCCACGTCAACCCAATCGGTCTCTGACTGCAAGCCCCACAAACCGCCCAATTCGAGACGCAGCTTGTTGCCCAGTGACAGCACACCCCGTGCGTTGGAACCCAGCAACTGAGCCGCGCCCAGCACTGCACCGCCACCCTGGCCCAGTGCATGCGCACTGAAAAATGCCATGGATGCCTCGGTGTGCACAAACAAAGACAAATGACGCTCAGACACCAGCACCCGCCCCTGACCAGCCTTGATACCGCTGCACAGCAACCCGGCCGAAGTCATGACAACGCAATGATCAGCCTGCTGACTGGCCCAGCCACTCAGGCGCTGCCAGGTTTCGATGGCCACAGCCGAGAAAAACACCTGAAAACCGCTGGGCGACTTGATCAGCCGGTGTACAACGATGTGGGCAGCCCCTTCCACCAACCCCTCGGTGCGCACACGCTTTTCAATGAGCGCGGATGCAAACTCGGGCTTGCCCTCGAAGCGCCACACGTCACTGGGCACGTCATCGGTGTCCAGTACCACCAGCGCCGGGTGACTCAGCCTGGGCCAAGGGGGCGCATCCACCCACTCATTGCCCTGAATGAACTGCCACCCTTGAGGGCCGATGCGATACACGTGGTTGACATTCATGGGCGATCCACCGCAACGGCGGCCGTTTTGAAATGCAAAGTGCCTGTGACCCCCAGGCTCAGCCCCTGGTCGCCCGCATCAGGCGAGTTAAACAGGCCCGCATCTTTGGATACCGCAGCCAACTCGAACGATTCGGCCACAAACAACGCACCGCGCCCACCCGCCCGCAATTCGGACAAAAACTGCGCGGCGTCGACCCTGGATACCGCACCCAGTGCGCGGCGAATGCGCCGCTCGCCCCACTGCGCGGGGTCGAAACCGGTTTCGTTGACCTTGGCGGTCACCTCTTTGACCGAACGGGACAACGCCTCACGCTTGTCCACCTCGGGCAACAAGCGTCGCGCTGCCTCAAGCCTCGCTTGCACCTGCGCCGCCTGCTGGCGCTCCAAGGCCAGCGTGGTCAACCCAGCCTGTGCCATGTAGGCCCCCGCGCCCACCAGCACGGTGGCACCCGCCAAAGCAACCAACTTGATGACGCGGACGCTGTTCACGCTCATTGCTCCATGACCCAGTGGGCAGTCAGCAAAATCACACGGTCTTCGTCCAGCGTGCGGCCAGCAGCCTGGCCGTCGGCACTGCCACTGGTGTTGCTGATGGTGCCCGGCAGGCTGTTCATGCTGCCCGCCATGTTTGAAGTGCCAACGTTTCGGCCCTGCGTGTTGTTGGCCTCCCACTGGGTACCGGGTGCGTTGGCATCGGTGGTGTTGGCGTGCGCGGGTCGGCCCTGAATGCGAAAGCGCCCTTCGCGTGAATCGGGCTTGCCATCGATCACCTGGTCCATGAAACGGGCCAAGTCGGGCGTGAGGCCACGGACGACCATCACGTTGCCCGCACCGCTGGCGGTGCCTGCAGGGTTCCACTGGAAGCACACCTGCAATTCAGCCGCGTTGCCATTGGAGTCGATGTACAAAAAACGGTCTTCATGCGCTTCGCCGCGGCCAGGCGGCATGCGCACACCGGCACGTGACATCAGGTCACGCAGGTCATTGGTGGCGCTGAGCGCCACGTCACCAGCACCCACTTCTGCAGTTGCGTAACCCTGACCGTGGCAAATTTTGGAGCCTTTGCCGGTAAAGTTTTCGGGGATGCCGGCAACAGCCTGTCCGCCCGCCCGGGTGCACGCTGGAGAGGTACCGATTTGCGTGGCCGAGCCGTCCACCATGTAGGTAGGGGCCTGCTGACAGTCACCCAGCACCACACCCGTGCGCTGGTAATACTGGTCGTAGGCCATCTTCCACTGGTAGGCAAACTTGTTCACCACCTTCTGGTACTCGGCATTGCGCTGCACGTCTTTGGCAATGGCCACCGCGCCGATGATGAGGCCGATGACGGCCAGCACAATGGCCAGCTCGATGAGGGTAAAGCCCTGCTGGACCGTACGGCCCAGTCGGCTGAAACGTTGGCGTGTTGTCATGCGAATTTCTCCTGGTCGGGTGAACGGGCTGCCGCGCATCACTGGTTCATTTTGTAAATGGCCACCACGGTAGCGACCTGGTCTTCATCCAGCGTGCGTCCGCCACCACCAGCGGCTGCCGAACCTTGTTCTTGACGGTTGTTGGCATGCCATTCCGAACCCGGACCGTTGACTGCAGTCGTCCCTGTCCCAGCTGAATTGACATCGTTGGTAATGCCTTGTTGGCGAAACCGGCCTTCGCGCGCATCGGGTTTGCCGTCGATCATCTGGTCAAGCGATCGAGCCAAGTCGGGCGTCAAGCCGGTGATGACCATCACATTGCCCATGCCCTCGCCCACCGCATTCACGGCCGATGCATTGCTCAAAGGCCGGTTCCACTGGAAGCACACCTGAACCTCTTGCGGGTTGCCGTTGCTGTCCAGATACACGTAACGGTCTTCAAAACCTTCGGCTCGGCCTGGGGGCATGCGGATACCGACACGGCTCATCAAGGCACGCAAATCTGTTTTATCCCCCGTCCTTGCGGTCATGCCAATACCCAATGCCTTGTCGCAGACCGCCCCCGGTGGGGTAACGCCTGTCATGTTTTGCCCGGAACGGTTGCCAGCCGCTGCGGTCAAAAAATCGGCCCCATTGACCATGTTTTGCGGAGACGTCTGGTTGTCACGCAGTACCACACCCGTGCGCTGGTAGTACTGGTTGTAGGCCTGCTCCCACTGGTCGATGAATTTGTTTTTGATCTTGGTGTATTCGGCATTGCGCTGCACATCTTTGCCGATGGCCACGGCACCGATGATCAGGCCGATGACAGCCAGCACAATGGCCAGCTCCACCAGCGTGAAGCCCTGCTGGAAGCCGCCGCGCCGAGAGGGTGAATGTGTGTGTTTCATGATGTTGAATCCCTTTGACCGCATTACTGGTTCATCTTGTAAATGGCCGTCAGGGTGACCACCTGCTCCTCGTCCCGCGTATTGCCTGCGCCGACATCGGTCATACCCGTCGCACCACGGCCATATGTGTTGTTTGCCGACCATTCAACCCCTGGAACGTTCGACTGAGTGCCGTCGGTTAACTGAGTGATTCCCCGCAAGCGGAAGCGCCCTTCGCGCGCATCGGGTTTGCCATCGATCATCTGATCCAGCATGCGTGCCAAGTCAGGCGTCAAGCCGGCGATCACCATCACGTTGCCAGCCCCCTCAGGCTCGGTGGGCCGATTCCACTGAAAACACACTTGTATTTCCTGCGGGCTGCCGTTGGTATCTGTGTACACATACAAATCCTCTTGTCCCTCTGCACGGCCTGGGGGCAAGCGGACACCAATGGCCGTCATGAGGTTGCGCAGTGTCACAAGCGTTGTTGCGGCCGAACGCACGGTGCCCGCTTCTGGCAGCCGTGCACACACGGGCACAGGCTCACTCCCCGAAGCGATTGCAGTCGCCATATCCCCGCCGGAAGTGGGCAGACCAGCTGCCGCCGCGTAGCCAGCCCCGTTGACCATGAACCTGGGCGCTGTCTGACTGTCAGCGACCACCACACCCGCTCTTTGGTAGTACTGGTTGTAGGCCTGCTCCCATTGATCAACGAACTTGTTCTTGATCTTGGTGTATTCGGCGTTGCGCTGAACGTCTTTGCCGATGGCCACCGCACCGATGATGAGACCGATGACGGCCAGCACAATGGCCAACTCAACCAACGTAAAGCCGCCCTGCCCTTTGGGGGCGGCAGTCAGCCGCTTGCCGCGCCAGCGCGGTACCTGTGCAATTGTGTGAACCATGATTCCCCTCAAGCAATGGATGGAGCACCACCCATCTGGTGGCGTGAGGGGGAATGTAGGCAGTCACCGTTAGACAAGCGTTAGCAAGTGCGTGAAACGGGCCACGCAATCGCCTTTGTCTGTATGGCAGACCGCTTTCAAGGCTGTCAAAGCTGCCTAAAACGAACTCAATTGCCTGGCGGCGTCGCCTTAAAACAACAGGTCGAAGCATCTGGCGGCGAACGCACAGCCATTTGCCAGGCGCTCACCCCGCCCAGCGGTCCATCCAGCCGACCAGGCCGGCCTGTTGGGCACACAGCAAGGCTTGTTGGTGTGCAAGGTGTGCGGCATCGGGTTCGCCCAACGCCTGCAGTGCCACACCCTTGAGGCGAAGCAGGTCAGCCCGACAGGTACCGTGCCCGGTGTCGCCCGCCATCTCCAGCGTGCCGCCGATCAGACTGAGTGCCATGGCGTGCTGCCCACTGGCCACCAGCGCAGCACTGCCCAGCCACAGTGCCACCACCACCGACGAGGGGTAGTGCGTTTGCACGTGGTCTGCCCATTTGGCCAACGCGGCAAAGTCAACCGGCTGGCCTTGCTCGGCTGCGGCCAATGCCAGCATCAGTGTGGCCTGGGCTTGCCAGAAGACCAGTCCCTCGGCATCTGCCACGTCCAATGCCTGGGTGGCTTGGGCTTGCGCCGTGCCGAACTGGCCTTGCAGCCAGCTCAGCAAGGCACCGAATACATGGTGAATGGCATGGTCTTGCCGGGTGGTGGTTTGGCTTGCATGGTGGGCGGCCAGTTGCTGCGCCTGCCGCCCCCCCGCCTCGTGACGGCAGAGCCACTCCATCCATGCAAGCTGGTATTGGCCCAACACCATGGGGTCGGATGGGAAATAGCGCATGCGTTGCGACAGGCTCAGCGCAGCCCCGCTGTCGGCCATGCGTGCGAACCAGACGCGGGCTTCGTCAAACTCGCCGATCCAGAACAGCGCGTTGGCCATGGCCCAACAAGCTGTGTGGTGGGCGGCAGGGCTGTGAGCGGCCTCGACCATTTGTCGGCCCACAGCCAAAGCGGCGTCGTGGCTTTCGCTGCTGGCGTTGAGGTAGCCCAGCGACAGCACGTCAAACGCCAGATCGGGGTGCGCCGCCAGGTCGGGCAGCACAGTGGCAAGGGTTTGCGTGATCTGGTGAGCCTCGGGGCTGCCATAGCCATTGCGGGCCAACAGACAGCGCACGTGGATGGCGCGGGCCTCTACACCGGGTGCACCGGGCAGGTAACCCAACGCGGCCAAACGCTCGAACGCATGGATGGCCGCAACCAGGTCATCGTTTCGGGCTGCCTGGGTGGCTGCGGCATGCCAGCAGCGCTGCGCAGCGGGGGGGTCTTGTGCCTGCAACCAAAGTTCGGCCGCACCCACATGCTCGCCGCGCGCCTCCAAAAGGGTGGCGCAGCGTGCGCTGGCATGCCGCAAAGCAACGCCGGTGAGCGTGGACAACAGGTATTCGTGCAACCTGGGATGAAAAAATGCCACGTGCCTCGGGCCGCGTGCCACCAGCAAACCAGCCGCAAGGGCCTGTTCAAGGGCTCGTTCAACCGTGCTGGGTTCGCCAACGGTGTCACACAGTTCGCGCAAATCTGCCGTGGCAAAGCGCATCCCCAATGTGGCGGCGGTTTGCAGCACCGGTCGGTGCCCGCGCAGGCGGTTGAGCATGGCGTTGCAGAACTCGCCAAAATGTGGGTTGCCATCGACACCGGCACCGAGATCGGCCAGCAAATACAGCGGCACGCCTTGTGCCTGGGCCAGGCGGCCTCGCAGGCTGGCATCGTCGAGGTGCGCGCCCCCAGGCAGGGCACGCACCAACGCTCTGGCAGCGGCATCGTCAAGCGGTGTCAGATCGATGTGTTGATGGTCGGCACCGGGCTGTTGCTGAAAGGCCCGTGGCAAGGGGGCCTCGCTGCGCACCGTGACCAGCCACATCAGGCCGTTGGCCGCAGTTGCCACCCTGTTGATGGCCTCGATGCTGGCATCGTCCACCCAGTGCAGGTCGTCAATGACGCAGACCGTGGCCCCAGCCTGCAACGGCGGGCGGAGCAAAGCGGCCAGCGCGATGATCAGATCGGCTCGGGCAGCGTGCGCCACGCTGCGGTTTTGCAACAGGCTGCGCACAGCAGACAAGCCCGGTGGCGTCAATACACCGCCGTTGGCCCGCTGCCAATCCGTCAGTGCGACAGACAGCCCGCCCTCACCCACGAACAGTGCGGCCAAACCATCAGCCAGACAGCACCAGGGTATGGAGCGCGTTTCAGGCCTTCCCGACAGCCAGACGACCTTGCTGCCTTGCCGCTGGGCATTCAGGGCAACCTCCCACGCGAGACGGGTTTTACCCCAACCGGGAGGGGCCTGAACAGTGAGCGAGGTGGCGTGGCCTGCGGCTGCGCGGGACAGGGCTTGCTCGGCCACGTTCAGCGCACCTTGCCTGCCTACAAAACGGCCTTCCAGGGCCCCGCCGCCATGCGGCAGGGGGTTGCAGGCAAGCGACGCCAGTGGCTGAACATGTAAATCGAAAGGCCTATCAAACCCTCTGAAGGCCACGCCAGGCACTGTGCGTGCACCGGTGTGGTCGGCCAATTCACCAAAGGCATCGCAGCAAACCAATTCGCCGTAATCGGCGTAGAGGGTCAGCCGATCCAGCAACCGCAGGCGCCAGCCCAGCACTTCCAGTTGGGGGCTCTGTCGTATCAGCATCCGCCCAGCGGTGACGCCCATGCGCAGCGGGGCATCGGCCCCCAACAATGCCCAGGTTCTGGCTGCGGCCTGCAAGGCCTGCCACCGACAACCGGTGTGCTCACTGGTCAGCCCGAACACAAAGGTACAGGCACTGTCATCGCCACTCAGCCGATGCCCCCCCAACAGCGCCAGTTGCTGGGTGAGACTCCCCAGGGTGCGAAACCAGTCGCGATCCGCCCCTGAGTCAAGCCAATCGGTGCTTTCGAGCCCTCTTTCAAACTTGAACAGCGCCAGCACAGCCAATTCCTGACTGGCGGCAGCGGAATCGAGTGCCACGTTATTTTCGATGTTTTTTATAGCATCTGTCGCTTTATATGAAAGCGATATATCCACTTTTTCTTCATATTTTTTCAGCACATTTTGTTGTGCCAGTGCGGCTGACGGCAACGGCGGTGCCTGAGTCCACCTGGCATCGGCACCTTGGCATGCGCGCTGCAGCAAGGGTGCCAACGACTGGCGCTGGGCACGCAACCAATCCAGGAAATTGTCCGAAAGGCCTTCGTCCACGCCATCCAGCCAACCTGTCCGGGAGCACTGCTCACGCACGGCCTCGCTGTCCCAGCAGCCAATAAGTGGCACCTTGTCATGCCCGCTGAGCCACTCCAGATCGGTCGTCACGTGCGGTGACGGCCGATAGACCAGGGCGTCCTTGGACACTGCCAGCAAAGGGGTGTTGCTGACAAGCCGCCACGCTTGTGCCCAGTCGGCCAGCACCACGCGCAAATTGGCACGGGCCTTGTCGGCAGTCAATTGTGGCCAGAGCAGGTCCGCCAGCGCCTGGCGCCGCACCTCACGACCCGGATGAGCCAACACGTAGCCCAGCACGGCAATGGTTCTGCGGTATTTGAACCTGATCACGGTCGGTGGCCCAACTTGCCACAGGCACGGCACGCCGAACAGGGTCAACAGTTGTGTCCCGACAGGTGGTGCATACGGCGGTGCCGGGTGAGAAACGAACGACATCGGGCTTCGGTCCGTACCTTGGTCAGACCAGCGCGGGGGTCCATCGACTGATCCAACCCTGCAGGCCATGGCTGTGCGCGAGGGCCAAGGCGACATCCATGGCAGCACGCGCGCCGAGCGCATCACCTTGGCCCCCGAGCGCCTGGGACCGTATGCGCCAGACGTCCATCAGGCAGTGGCGGTGCTCACGGTCATCTGCGTGCGAAAGAATGTCTTCGGTCACGGCCAGGACAGCGTCGTGCTGGCCACATGCGAGGTAAATGTCCGCCACCATCCACAAGGCTGTGGTCAGGCCCGCTTGGTACGACTCGGTCACTTCTGCCGATTGAACGGTCAAGGCGCTCAGATCGGGCACAGTGCCTTCATGGGCTTGCACCAAGGCCAACTGAAGGCCTGCAATGGCCCGCCACAGGGCAAAGCTCTCGGCTTCAGCCACCAACAACGATTCGGCGGCATGGTAGGCAAGGGCTTTCAAATCACCCTGATTCCAGGCCAGAAAGGCACTGATCGAGTGATACACGCACACATCCTGCCTGTGCGAAGAATCCTGCAACCAGTCCGCCGCCTGTTGTTGGTGCCGCACCACGTCCGTTGCCGACTCCCCTTGCAGCCACAGGATCCAAGCCAGTTGCACCGAGGCGAACACGGCGGGGTCGGATGCGAAATATTTGCTTCGTTGTGCGCTGGGCACGCTGGCACAGAGCCCGACACAACGCTGGAACCAGTCTCTGGCGACATCGAAATGTCCCAGCCAAAACAGGGTGTTGCCTTGGGCCCAGGCCGCTGCCACCTGATGGGCGGGGATCAATGCCAAGTCTGACAGG
Source organism: bacterium (assembly GCA_030824555.1). Taxonomy (GTDB): domain Bacteria; phylum Pseudomonadota; class Gammaproteobacteria; order Burkholderiales; family Burkholderiaceae_C; genus UBA2334. Next base: position 43,216 of record JAVBXK010000060.1, on the reverse strand, counting down.
GACTGCGCATGGGCCAAACCATCCACACGCCCCTGCGAACTGGACCCCAGGTAAGCCAAAGCAGCCACCCTGAACTGCAGTTGCCCTGATGTGTCGATGGCATGAACCAGCCCTGCGACCTCTTGGGCCAGCTCATGCACGCGCGCAAAACCATACCCTCTGGATGCCACCAACGCCTGGGCATGCTGCAACCGCCATTCGACGCCCAGCCCGACAGGCTCATCGATACCCGCATAACCCAACCTCTCGATCTGGGCGAAATGCTCGCACGAGGCATACACATCATTGACGCGCAGCGCTGCGTGCACAGCCTCTCGCCAGGCAGCCATGGCCTGTTCAGGCTGATGCGCTCGCTCCCACAGCTGGGCGGCCTTGGCGAACAGCCCCCTGCGCAGAAAGACCCGGGCGGCACTGGTGGCATGCGCCTCCAGCACATCCCGAGGCATTGACCGGATGAGGTATTCCAACAGCGCGGGGTGAAAAAACGCGAAATAGTCCGTCCCACGGCCGAGCACCAACTGCGCGGCCAAGCCTTTGGCCAATGCGCTTCGCGTGGGTCCCTGGCCGCACAGGTCTTCCAGGTCACTCACGCGAAACAGCAACCCCAGCAAGGCCGCCTTGTCAAACACATTGCGCGCATCGCCCAACCGGTTGACCAAGGCATGGCAATAGGCGTCAAAGTGTCCGCCTGGTAAGGAGGGCTCGCTTTGAGCAAGTAAATACAACGGGAGCCCACGAGAATCCTGTATCTGTCGGCGCATGGCGGCGTCAGTCAGGCTGTCCTGCGCAATGTAAGACCCGCCAGCGGTCAGCAACTGATGGCAATCCGCATCCGTAAGTGGCCCGACTGATTGGCGCACCAGGTTGGGTAACGCATCCAGCAAAGGGCAAGGTGCGGCCCCCATCTCGGCAACGGCATTCAACTCTTGCTCAATGGCCAGCCAACGCACGCCCTCGACCCTGCCCGCAACTTGGGCCAGCAGGGTCAGCGCAGGGGCATCGAACCATGACAAATCATCCAGCACCACGAGCACAGGCATTGTGTGCGCTGCAGAGCCCTCGCCCAAAAGCCATGCAATGGCATCCACCAGCGCGGGACGCGCCAACGCTGAAACCTGCCGTTGCCGAACCAGTTGAGCAACGACCTCCACGGCTTCAGCGCCAGGTTGACAGCGCCAGGTGATCAGCCAAGATTCGGCGTGCAGAATCGACTCATGGCCTGCGCCAAGTTCACGGATCAGTGCATCACGCACAACAGACCAGGGTTCTGACTGAGTTTCCGGACGCCCGGCAAACCAGACCAACCGCCCACCCTGATTGGCATACCGCCGGGCGAACTCCAGTGCCAGACGCGATTTGCCCACCCCCGACGGTCCCTGCAGACAAACAGATGCCCCACCATAAACTGGCGCGTTGCCCAGCCGCTGCTCAAGAAGTTCGAGGTCCTGCGTCCTGCCCACCAGAGGCAGGTGCGAATCACCCAAACCGGGCATTTGCACGCCCTGGGCCAGCGCCAGGTTCAGCACAAAAAGCTCGACGGATGCAGCAAACCCCCTGAACTGCCGGATACCCACTGGCTCGAATGCCATGGATAGCGCCAGATCTCTGCAACTCTCGTCACAGACAAGCTGCCCGACGTTGGCCGTCAGTGCCAACCGCTCGGCCAGACGCAAGCGCCACCCCACAATGTGTGGCTCGGGGGCCAACTGCTTCAGTACGGGGCCACAGGTCAGTCCCACCCGAATGCCAACTTTGCCCTCCAACAAACGGGCCACCCGCAGCGCGAAATGGACCACGTCCACCCGGTAACCCGCATGCAGGCTGTTGAGTCCGAACACATACAGGCAACCCACGTCATCGTGCTTGATCCGTTGCCCACCCAAATACGCAGCTTCGACATCCAACACAGGACAGTGGCGCTCGACATGTGCCAGCGCCTCGTCGTCTCGCCCCCCCGCCACGGCCCCCAATGGATCCAAATCAATCCTCAGCAAAGCAACAGGTACCAAATCAGGAAAAACGGGCACTGGCAACTGACGGTCAAGCGCTTGGAGGCCATCCCTGCCAACCGGCTCATCGAACAGCAAGCTCGTTTGTGGACCCTGTGTGAAAACAGCTCTTTGGGCAAGGACCCAGCTCGCAAAGTCGGGGGACACCCCGTCTTCAGCCCCCCTCAGCCACGGCACCTCTGCACGCCGCTGCAACCAATGTGCTTTGTATGCGGCTTGCGCAGGATGTGCGAACGCATCGGAAGTGCCCCCCCCCCAGTTCTGCAGCGCCCATCGATCAGTGTGCACAACCCCGTCCGGGCTGAATTGAATCCAATCCCGCTGAGCAGCCAGAATGTGAGGCAAATTCAGGCTTTTGAGCACGGATTGAATGTCTGCCAGCACCACGCGCAGGTTTGCTCGCCCGCTGGCAGCGTCCAAGTCCGGCCAAAACAAATCAGCCAACGACTCACGCCGAACCACCTTGCCCGGCTGGCATGACAGATAACCCAGCAGTGCAATGCCCTTCTGATATCGGAAATGCACCTCCACATTTCCGCCCACTTGTAACAATGCCGGGGGGTCAAAAAATGTGAGAAGGGGCAACGAGTCCAAAGGCACAGAAACCGGCATGAGCCAATCGGGAAGGGTGTGGTAACGAGACGCTGAAAAACAACAGTTTTCCAGAAAGCCGTGAAGTATCACACAGACACTTCTGCACGACTTCCCCCCTGTGCGATGCCCCTAAATCGCCTTGCGCAAGCTGGCGGGCGCGATGCGCAGCGCCTCGCGGTACTTGGCCACGGTGCGGCGGGCGCACTCGATCCCTTGTTCCTTCAGCATGTCTGACAGCGCGTTGTCGCTCAGCGGCTTTTTGGGGTCTTCGCCTGCCACCAGCTGCTTGATGAGCGCACGCACCGCTGTGCTGGACGCGTTGCCACCCGTCTCGGTCCCCAGGCTGGAGCCGAAGAAGTACTTCAGCTCGTAGGTGCCGAACGGCGTGGACATGTATTTGGCCGTGGTCACGCGGCTGATGGTGGACTCGTGCAGGCCCAGCTCATCGGCAATTTCGCGCAATACCAGCGGGCGCATGGCCAGCTCGCCGTGCATGAAGAAGTTGCGCTGCCGCTCGACGATGGCACTGCTGACGCGCAAGATGGTGTCGAACCGCTGCTGGATGTTCTTGATGAACCAGCGCGCCTCCTGCAGGCGTTGCTGCATGTGGGCGCCGCCTTCGGTGCGGTTGCCACGGCCTTCGCGCAAGGCACTGGCGTACACGTCGTGCACCTTCAGACGCGGCATCACGTCGGGGTTGAGCTGCACCTTGAAACCGCGACCAGCGCGGGTGACGATGACATCAGGCACCACCACGTTGCGCGCCACGTTGGCAAAACGCCGGCCCGGTTTGGGCTCCAGTCGGGCAATGACAGCCAGCGCCTCGCGCACCAGGGGTTCGTCCAGGCCACACAGGGCGGCCAGCTTTTTGCTGTCGCGCCGCGCCATGAATTCCAGTGGATGGTCACAAATGGCCAGCGCCGCACGGGCCACGGGGGTGTTGCGCATTTCCTCGATCTGCAGGCGCAGGCATTCGGCCAGGTCGCGCGCGCCCACACCCGCAGGCTCCATGTGCTGCAACCAGCCCAGGGCCATGCGCAGGTGCTGTACCAGCTCTTCGCGGCGCACCAGCAGATCGGGGTCGGTGGCTTCGTCGCCCGGCTCCAGTGCCTGTGCCAGCTCGTCAAGCGGGTCAGCCAGGTAGCCGTCGTCGTCCAGCGATTCGATCAGCACGTACAGCGCGGCGCGATCGGTGTCAGAGAGGCGCATGCCCAGCGCCTGCCGGTGCAAATGGGCCTGCAGCGTGACGTGCTCGAATGCCAGGTCGGCGGCCGACACCTGATCGTCATCCCCCCCGGTGTTGCCGCGCGGGGGGGCATCGCTGCCCCACTCGCTGTCGTCGGGCGCGATGTCTACCGTGCCATCGCCATCCCATTCGGGCTCGGTGCGCGAAGGGTCGTCGGCGGCGGGTTCGGCACTGTCGTCTGAAGTGGTCGATGATTTTGAATCAAAAATGCCATCATCGTTTGATGGCAATGATTTTTCAGCTACGCTTTCAATTGCAATCTCAGACAGACTGTCGCCCAGACTGACCGGGGCATCGGCCTGAGCGAGGCCAAACGCCTCGCGGTCGGCCACCTCATCCTGGCGCTCCAGAAACGGGTTTTCGTCGAGCATCTGCTCGACCTCCTGGCCCAACTCCAGTGTCGAGAGTTGCAGCAACCGGATGGATTGCTGCAACTGCGGCGTGAGCGCCAGGTGCTGGGAAACGCGAAGCGACAGGCCTTGCTTCATGGCGCAGCGAACAAAGTGAGCCCCGGACCGGCAACGGGAGGCTTGGGGGCCACAGCTTCGCCGCCGGGCCGCCCCAAGGCGAAGCAGCCCCCTCGGGGGGCAGAGAGCGAAGCGAACGTGGGGGCCACAGCTTCGCCGCCGGGCCGCCCCAAGGTGAAGCAGCCCCCTCGGGGGGCAGAGAGCGAAGCGAACGTGGGGGCCACAGTCATGTCATCACATCCGGAAATGTTCACCAAGGTAGACCCTGCGCACGTCGGCGTTGTCCACGATGTCAGACGGCGTGCCCTGCGCCAGCACCGTGCCCTCGTTGATGATGTAGGCGTGGTCACAGATGCCCAGGGTTTCGCGCACGTTGTGGTCGGTGATGAGCACACCAATGCCGCGCGCCTTCAGAAAACCGATGATCCGCTGGATCTCGATGACCGCAATGGGGTCGATACCCGCAAACGGCTCGTCCAGCAAAATGAACCGTGGGTTGGTGGCCAGTGCCCGGGCAATTTCCACCCGGCGACGCTCACCACCCGACAGTGCCGGTGCGGGCGACAGGCGCAAATGTTCCACACGCAGCTCGTTCAGCAGGGCATCCAGCCGTTGCTCGACGTCGGCCTTGGGCAGCGGCTTGCCGTGCGCGTCCTGTTGCAGCTCCAGCACGGCGCGCACATTGTCTTCGACGTTGAGCTTGCGAAAAATGGACGCTTCCTGCGGCAGGTACCCCAGCCCCAGGCGCGAGCGGCGGTGAATGGGCTGGTTTTCAATGGACTGGCCATCGAGCATGATGCGGCCCCCATCAGCCCGAACCAGGCCCACGATCATGTAGAACGAGGTGGTTTTACCGGCACCGTTGGGACCCAGCAGGCCCACCACTTCGCCTTTGTTGACTGCCAACGACACGTCTTTGACGACTTTGCGGCTGCCATACGACTTGCGCAGGTGCGCAGCCTCCAGCCGGGCAATGGGCTGCCCGCTGGCATCCAGCTCGGCAAGCTGTGCTGCGGGCACCGCAGCGGACACGCTCACCGGCCCACCCCTTCCAACTGCGAGCTGGACCGCAACGGTGCCTTGTCGGGCACGGGCCCTGGTGTTGCCTTGCCATCGGCAGCCTTGGGCGTGGGGGTCAGCATGGCGCGCACCCGCCCGGAAGGGTTGGCTGCCGTGCGGCTGGCGGGGCCACCGTCCACCGAAAAGGTTTCGGCTTTGTTGTTGTACACGATAAGGTTGCCAGCCGTTTCATCGGCCAGCGTCGCACCACGGTAGCGGCGCAGCATGGCATGACGCTCGAACCGGACGATATCGGCTTGGCCGTTGTAGTCGATGCGGTCAGCCACACCCTCGATGAATTCATCCAGCCCTTCGCGCTTCTGGCGGAAAAAAGCTGGCGCGGTGGCAGAGCCCGTCACCACACCGAACTGGTTGCCCTGTGGGTCCTGACGGACCTCGACCCGGTCACCCCGGATGACGATGGTGCCCTTGGTGATGACCACATTGCCCGTGAACACGCTGAGCTGGCGCGCGTCGTCGTAGCGCAAGGCATCGGCCTCGGCATTCATGGGTTTGTCGCGGTCGGCCGTGTCGGCCTGCGTCCAACTGCTCAAGCCAAGCGTCAGCATCACAGCCGTGGCAAATACAGGCAAACGGCCGCAGAGGCGGCGGACCAAAATGGAGCGGGATGTGTGCGTGTTCATGAAGGCATGCATTTTGCTTTGCATTGTAGCTTCGGCGCATGCTGTTTCTTCCCCTCAATCACCTCGGTCAATCCCGTTTCGATCGCCCGGATGCGACGCAGCGGACGCCCCTGGTTGCCGCGCGCCGCGCGGCCAGCGCATCAGAGGCTGAGAGTTTTTTGGGCGTGCCCGAGCAACGCACCAAAACACGCCCGATCAAGGCGCAAAGCACAGCCATAGCTCGGGCTATGGCGCGCATTTGCAACGCCGAGCGGGTGCGTTTTGGGGTGGTGAGCGGGCACGAGCGAAAGACGCTCAGCCTCTCAGCCCTTGCGGCTGACGTCTGCCAGGTGCTCCACCACCGCCAGCACGCGCTCCATGGTGCCCGCCAGCGAACCCGACGTGAAGTACTGGCCAGCGACGCCCATGGCGGGCACGCCATCGAGCTGGTAGGCCTCGGCCAGTTGGGTCGCGCGCTTGACCTTGCCACTCATGCTGAACGAGTTGTACTGCTCCAGAAACTTGGCTTTGTCCACACCCTGCTTGGCCACCCAGTTGGCAATTTCATCCTGCGTAGACAGACTGGCGCGATCACCATGGAGTGCGGTGAACACCTTGCCATGCAGCTCGTCAAGCTTGCCCATGGCTTCCAGTGCGAAATACAGACGCTGCAAGGGCACCTGGTTGTCACGGAACGCCACCGGAATCCTGCGCACCACCATGTGCGCAGGCACTTTTTTGAGCCAGGCGTCGAACGTCGGTTCGAACTTGGCGCAATGCGGGCACCAGTAACCGAAGAACTCCAGCACCTCGACCTTGCCGGCAGGCGTGTCCACGGGGGCCTGGCGACCCAGCTTGATGTAGTCCTTGCCTTCAACAGGCGCTTTGGCCTGCGCATGGGCCAACGGTACTGACAGGCCCCAGGCAGAGGCAGACAGCAGGACAACTTGCGAGAAATCACGACGACGCATCTTGAATCACTCCTTGTGAGGGGGTCTGTGTCGGGCGTGGCGTATTTAGTTCCACGCCCATGGGAAAAGACGTCTGCAGCTGCAACCAGGCCACGCGGCAGGCATCAGCGCTGGACGCGCACCAACGCGGTTTCGAGGCCGCTGGGCTGCAGGTCTTCTTTCATTTTTTCGGCATCGGAAATGCGTTCGTAGGGCCCCAAGCGTACGCGGTACACGGTTCGGCCCGATTGTTCGCGCTCGGACACCTTGGCATCCAACCCCATCAGCGCCAGCTTGGCGCGCTGAGCCTGCGCATCTTCGGGCGTGCGGAACGCCCCCACCTGCACAAAGAATGTGAACGGCTCGGCCGCCGTGGCGGTGACAGGCTCGGCCGGCGCCTTGGTCGTGCTGACCGACTTGCCTCCCGCCTTGGTCTGCGCCAGGTCACCCAGCGGATCCGACGAATACACCTTGCCTTTGGGGTCCACAGCCGCTTCGGCTGGCGGTTTGGCTGCGGCATCTGACTTGGCTGCAGCGGCCTTGACCTCTTCAGCCACCTGTTTTTTGCCCTTGGGCGCATCGGCCACAGCTGGTGCGCTGGGTTCGTCAGTCTTGGCTGCGGGCGGGACATCCGATGGTTTGGTCTGCTTGCCGCCCAGCATGGCGTTGGGGTTCCAGTTCTTGTTGCGCTCGGCCTCCACAGCGTCTTCCGATGCCTTGCGGGAAATCACGCGGTCCACAAACGGCACCGGCACTTTCGTGACATACACAGCCACAGCCAGCGCACCCGCAAGGCCCACCAGCGCACCCAGGATGAACCCGAGCAGTGTGCCCCCATGCTGGTTGTGCCGTGATGAATGTGTCATGGATTGACCCTTGCGACTGTGATCGGAACGTTGAAAAAGAGGCTTGACCCGCCACCCTGAACAAATGTGCACACGGTGGCCTGCATGGTCACATGCGGCTGGGCGCACTCACGCCCAGCACAGCCAAGCCATTGGCCAGCACCCGGGCGGTGGCAGCCACCAGCGCCAGGCGGGCCTGCTTGACCTGTACATCGTCCACCAGGATGCGCTCGGCATCGTAATAGCTGTGATAACTGGAGGCCAGTTCCCGCAGGTAGAACGTGATGTCGTGCGGCGCATTGTCTTTTGCTGCCGCCGTCAGCATGGCGGGGTACTGCGCCAGCTTGAGCATCAGCGCTGCAGCCTGCGGGCCATCGAGTGGCGACAGGTCCACCTTGGCCAGGCTGGCTACTTGGCCACCGTCTTTGTCGGCCCAGGCCGCCAGCACAGAGCAGATGCGGGCATGGGCGTACTGAACGTAGTAAACCGGGTTGTCGTTGTTCTGCGCCACGGCCAGGTCCACGTCAAAGGTGTATTCGGTGTCGGGCTTGCGGCTCAGCAAAAAGAAACGCACCGCGTCTTTGCTGGTCCACTCGATCAGGTCGCGCAGCGTGACGTAGCTGCCCGCCCGCTTGGAAATTTTGACCTCTTCACCCCCGCGCACCACGCGCACCATGGTGTGCAGCACGTAGTCGGGGTAGCCCTGGGGAATGCCCACATCGGCCGCCTGCAGGCCTGCACGCACGCGGGCGATGGTACCGTGGTGGTCCATGCCCTGGATGTTGACCACCTTGGTGAAGCCGCGCTCCCACTTGGCAATGTGGTATGCCACGTCGGGCACGAAGTAGGTGAAGGTGCCGTCTTTTTTACGCATGACGCGGTCTTTGTCGTCGCCGTAGTCGGTGCTTTTCAACCAAAGCGCACCGTCTTGCTCGTAGGTTTTGCCCGCAGCCACCAGCTTGGCCACGGCGGACTCGACACGCCCACTGGTGTACAGGCTGGACTCCAGGTAGTAGTGGTCGAACTTGACCTCAAAGGCCTTCAAGTCCAAATCTTGCTCGTGGCGCAGGTAGGCCACGGCGAACTGGCGGATGCCGTCCAGGTCGTCCACATCGCCGCTGGCGGTGAACTCGCGGTCATCGGCCTTGACCGTCTCCTTCGCCAGAAAGTCGTTGGCAATGTCCTGGATGTAGTCGCCGTTGTAGAAGGCTTTGCTGGCAGGGTTGGCCGGATCGGTGGGCCAGCAGTCGTCACCGGGCTTGAAGCCTTTGGCGCGCAACTGGGTGCTGTGGGCCAGGGTTTGGATTTGCACGCCCGCGTCGTTGTAGTAGAACTCGCGGTGCACGCTCCAGCCCTGGGTGGCAAACAGGTTGCAAATGGCATCGCCCAAAGCGGCCTGTCGGCCGTGGCCCACGTGCAGCGGACCGGTGGGGTTGGCCGACACAAACTCAACCAGCACACGCTGCCCGGTGGCCGCTTGCGTACCGAACGCCTGGCCTTGCGCCAGCACCTCGTGCACGATGGCCTGTTTGGCTGCCGCCTTCAGTTTGAAGTTGATGAAGCCCGGCCCAGCAATGTCCAGCACATCGACCCACTGGTTGAAAACCGGTGTGGCGCGCAGTGCGGTGCACAACGCTTCCGCCACCTGACGTGGGTTTTGCTTGAGGGGTTTGGCCAGTTGCATGGCTGCGGTGGTGGCAAAGTCACCGTGCGCGGCCACCTTGGGCGATTCGAAAATGGCCTTGTCGGCCGAACCGGGAGCGAGTTTGTCGAGTTCTGTGGCCAGTGCGGCCAGCAGGTCTTGTTTGATTTGGAGCATGGGCCGATTTTAGGTGCCCACCGGCCACGCCCGGCCAAGGGGCCACGCAGACGGGGAGCCCGCAGCCCGCACGGCGTGGCCAAAGGTGTTGCGGCACGGCGGCGCGATGTTGCATTTGTTCACAACTGCGCAAACCGCCACTTGGATGGTCACAGTCAGCAGCGCACAATGTGCACGCGGCCTGCAGACCGGGCCTGCGCACCCCATCAACGAGCTCAGAGGACTCTTCCACATGATCAAACTTGCATCCACCCTGGCCCTGGGCCTTGCACTGGCCACCGGCACCGCTTTCGCGGCCGAACCCACTGCCCAGCAAAGCAAGATGAAAACCTGCAACGCCGATGCAGGCAAGAAAGAACTGAAAGGGGACGAACGCAAGGCCTTCATGAAAGAATGCCTGAGCGCCAAGGCCGAGGCCCCTGCAGATGGCAAAACCGCTCAGCAGAACAAAATGAAAACCTGCAATGCCGATGCAGGCAAGAAAGAGTTGAAGGGTGACGAACGCAAGGCGTTCATGAGCTCTTGCCTGAAAGGCTGAGCACACCTTCGGCGGGTCAACCCCAGCGAAGAACGGGTTTGACTGGGCCAGTCAGCCCCGTTTTAACAATGTTTTTGGCCTTCATCGCTTACCAATAAACAGCTTTTAGCTACGTTACTTGAATCAAGTATCGATTGGCTGCAGCTTTGACGGCATCGGTCAACCGTCGGGCGGACGGGGCTTCACGCTCCCAGTGCTGCCAGTACAGCGTCACGTCCACGGCAGCACCGGGCAACAGCTCCAGCAACGGTGGCCGACCGGGTTGTGCCGCCCGGGCCGTCAGGTGCTGGTCGGGCACCATGCCCCACCCCAGCCCCAGCTCGATCGCCATTTCAAACCCGTCTACCGCAGGGGCAAAGTGCCTTGGGTAGGCCGGTTGTTTCAGCCCGAAATGCTGCAGCAGGAAGGCATCCTGCAACCCGTCTTTCCGGTTGAAAATGACCGCAGGTTTGGCCAGCAGCCGATGAACTGACAAGCCACCACCGGGGGCCTGCACCGCCTCCAGCAGTGAAGCGGCCCCCACACACCGGTAGCGCATGGTGCCCAGCGGCTCGGCCACGCAACCACGCATGGCCTGAGACAGCGTGGTGACACAGCCCAGCACATCGCCGCTTTTCAACGCATCGTGGGTGTGATCCTGGTCGTCGAGCACGATGTCCAGCAGCAAGCGCTGTGCCGCCAGCAACGGAGCGACCCCCGGCAGAAACCAGCTGGCCATCGAATCTGCATTGATCGCCACGCTCAACGTCTGCCACGGGTCTGCACCCTCGCCACCACCCCGGTTCAGGCCCTTGAGCAAATCGGCCTCCATCAGGCGCACCTGCCGCACGTGGGTCAGCAATGCCTGCCCAGCCGCCGTGGCCCGCACGGTTTTGCCTCGCACCAGCAAACGCTGACCCAGCGCCTGCTCAAGCGACTTGATGCGCAGCGACACCGCCGCCAGCGTCACGTTCAACGTCTGCGCTGCGGCCAAAAAACTGCCCTGCTCGGCCACAGCGGCCAGTGCATCGAGCTGACGTGCATCGAACATGTGGCCTTTTAATCAAGAATTTATTAATTGAATTGAGTTCAAGTCAATTCATTTTAATTCAAAGCGCTTACAGACCATACTCGGCGCCATCGACACACCTGTCACCCCACCGCACACCACCACCATGAACGCCCTCACTCTGCCCGTTTTCGGCCCCACTTTCACTGCCGGCATGGTGCTGAGCCTGTCGCTGATCATGGCCATTGGCCCGCAAAACGCACACGTGTTGCGCATGGGGTTGCAACGCCAGCACGTGTGGCTGACCGTGGCTGTGTGCATCGTGGCCGACGTGCTGCTGATTGCCCTGGGCGTGCTGGGGCTGGCGCAACTGGGTGGCCTGTCAGACAAGCTGCAAGGTGCGCTCGTGGGCGCAGGCGTGCTGTTTCTGGCGGCGTACGGCTGGGAGGCCGCCCGCCGCTGCCTGCACCCCGTCACCCTGACCGTGCTCACGGTGCCAGCCGATCAACCCGAACACAGCCAGACACTCGCCGATCAACCCACCACACCCGGCATCAGCCGCCGCCAGGCTGTGCTGTCTGCACTGGCTTTTTCGTGGTTGAACCCGCATGCCTGGCTGGACACCGCCGTGCTGATCGGCACCGCATCGCTGGCCTATGGTACGCCCGGCAACACGGTGTTCGGCCTGGGTGCTGCAGTGGGGTCCACGGTGTGGTTTCTGGCGTTGGGTGTGGCCGTGTTCTGGCTGGGCCGCCGCTTGGGGTCGGCCACACTGTGGCGCTGGCTGGACGGTCTGGTGGCACTGATGATGTGGGGCACATCCATCTTCCTGCTGGCCAGTCTGTTTTGATGGTCTGACGCTCGCGCCGCCCATTCGCCATCCCGCGGCAGCGGCAGCGGCACAACCAAGGGTAATCCCTGCCAGCCGTCTAAGTGTTTGCCTTGATTCCGAACGCAGTCACCTCTCCTAGCATGGTTGATGTGTTCATCACATCGGAGACAACATGAAACAACTGACATCGTTGGCACTGGCCATTGGCATCTTGACAGGTACGGTCACCGCCTTTGCCCAGGATTTCCCTGCGGGTAAACCCATCAGCATCGTGGTGCCGTTTGCTGCGGGCGGCCCCACGGACCGCGTCGCGCGGGATTTGGCCGAAGCCATGCGCAAACCACTTGGCGGGGTCAGCATCACCGTCGAAAACGCCGCAGGCGCGGGCGGCACCATTGGCGCAAACAAGGTAGCCAAGGCCAAGCCGGACGGGCACACCCTGCTCCTGTGGCACATCGGCATGGCATCCAGTCCGGCGCTCTACCGCAAACTGCCGTTCAAGCCCCTGGAAGACTTCGAGTACCTGGGCCTGGTCAACGAAGTGCCCATGACCTTGCTGGGCAAGCCCCAGCTGCAGGCCAACACCTACCGCGACTTTGAAAACCACATTCGCGCCAATGCAGGCAAGCTGAACATTGCGCACGCGGGCTTGGGTTCGGCCTCGCATATCTGCGGTCTGATGTGGCAATCGGCTGTCAAACTGACCGAATCCATGACCACCATCCCGTTTGGTGGCACGGCGCCAGCCATGACCAATCTGATTGGCGGGCAGGTCGATGTGATGTGCGACCAAACCACCAACACCACCAGCCAGATCGAAGCGGGCAGGGTCAAGGCGTTTGCCGTGACCACAGCCAAACCCCTGAGTGGCCACAAATTGCTGAAGGACTACCCCACCTTGCAGGAAATGGGGTTGAAAGGTTTTGACCTCACCATCTGGCATGGCATGTATGCACCCAAGGGCACACCCGAAGCCGTTCTGAAAACCATCAATGCCGCACTCAAGGTCGCCCTGAAAGACCCCGACTTCATCAAAAAGCAGGAAGGGCTCGGTGCGATTGTCGTGACTGACAAGCGCATTGAACGTGATAACCACAAAGCCTTCGTGGCCGCAGAAATTACCAAACTCAAACCCGTGATCGAAGCGGCTGGCAAGTTTGCCGATTGACCACCCTCGAGGGTCTGAAACAGAAAAAGGCTGCCCGCAGGCAGCCTTTTTCTGTTTCAGACAGTGACATGTGAATCCGCTGGAAACCCGGTGTCTGGTGGCAACCGCCAAAGCGGTTGCCACCAGCGTCACATCATGCCCAGCATGCGGGGGAACCACAGCGACAGGCCAGGCCAGTAAGTCACCACGGCCAGGAAGCCCAACATCGACAGCAACCACGGCCACACCGCCACGGTCAGTTCGGTGATGCCCATTTTGGTGATGCCCGACGCCACATACAGGTTCAGCCCCACTGGCGGGTGGCACATGCCCACCTCCATGTTCACCACCATGATGATGCCGAAGTGCACCGGGTCGATGCCCAGCTTGATGGCCACCGGGAACAGGATGGGCGCAAAGATCAGCACGATGCTCGACGGCTCCATGAAGTTGCCGGCCAGCAGCAAAATCACGTTGACGGCCAGCAGGAACGTGATCATGCCCAATCCGTTGCCCAGCATCCAGTCAGCCAGCGACTGCGGGATGTTCTCGTTGGTCATGATGAAGCTGAACAGCACCGCGTTGGTGATGATGTACAGCAGCATGGCAGACATGTTGGCCGAGTTCAGCAGCACGCGGGGCACGTCTTTCAAGCCCATGTCCTTGTAGACGAACACCGCCACGATGAAGGCATAGACCGCACTCATGGCCGCAGCTTCAGTGGGCGTGAACATGCCGGTGTAAATACCGCCCATCACGATCACGATCAGCAACAGACCCCATGCCGATGCCTTGAATGCCTTGAGGCGTTCACCCCAGGTGGCTTTGGGCAGGCGGGGGTAGTCGTACTTCTTGGCGCGGTACCAAGTCACGCCAGCCAGCACGCCTGCCAGGGCAATGCCGGGGACCACACCTGCCATGAACAGCGCGCCCACCGACGTGTTGGTGGCCACCGAATACATCACCATCACGATGGAAGGGGGGATCAGGATACCCAACGCGCCTGACGTGGTGATCACACCTGCGCCAAAGCTGCGGGGGAACCCAGCCTTGACCATGGCGGGCAGCAGAATGGAGCCAATGGCCACCACCGTAGCGGGGCTGGAGCCCGATACCGCTGCAAACAACGCACAGGCCAGCACACCACCCAGCCCCAGGCCGCCGTACCAATGACCGACCATGCTGGCCGCAAAGTTGATCATGCGCCGCGCCACCCCACCGTGGGTCAGGAAGTTGCCCGCCAGGATGAAGAACGGGATGGCCATGATCTCGAACTTCTCGATCCCGGTGAACAGCTTCAGGGCCACCGATTCCAGCGGCACCTGTGTGAACCCGAACAGGAAGGTCAGTACGGTCAGACCCAGCGAAATGGAGATGGGCATGCCGGTGAGCATGAGCACCAGCAACAGACAGAAAATGATGGCGGCGTTCATTTGGGCTGCCCCTTGGTCGATTGGTTAGGCGCTGCGACATCGCCCAACTGGGCGTGCTTCAGGTCATGCGCGTGCAGGTTGTCGGGCATGGCGTACACGTCCACATCCACAGGCACCTCGTCTTCCAGGCCGTCCACATGGCCGTGGTCGTGGTGAGGCAGTTCGCCTGTTTTGACAAAGCCGACCAGCACCTGCAAAAAGCGGAAACACATCAGGCTGGTGCCCAGCGGGATGGCGCTGTAGACGATCCAGGTGGGCCATTCCAGGTCAGGGGTGGTGGGGCCTTCCGGAATGCCATCGACCGACTTGCCCAACAGGTTGAAGATGTAATGGTGTGCGCCGTTTTCCCACACAAAACCGCCGCCCAACGTGGCCACGATCGCGGTGAACAACGCACCTGCGGCCAGGCCAAAAACGATGAACTTGGCCCGCATGCCCGCATCCAGACGGTTGATGAGCACATCGACCCCAACGTGGATGCCGGTGCGCACACCGTAGGCGGCACCGAACTTGGCCATCCACACAAACATGATGATGGTCAGCTCTTGCGCCCACGTCAGATTGATGGACAGCAGCCAGTCCTGCAGGCCGGGAATGCTCAGGCCAGCGGCATATCGGTGTACGACCGATACAAAAATGATGAGCGTTGCCGCCCCCATGAGGAAGGTGACAAGCCATTCCTCCAGGTGATCCAGAATTTTCATGATGAGTACCTAGTTAAGTACCGGTTGGGTATGACATCACGGCCACCCAGGATGGGCAGCCCCGCCCGACAGCGGCCCACAGTGCACTGGGTGGGCCATTTGTCAGACCTTCAAAGCGGGGGCCCATTGCAGGCCCCCGTGGCTTCAGTTGGGGTTGAAGCCGGTTTCTTTGTAGAACATTTGCAGGGTTTCTTTGCCCACGCGATCAGCCATCTTGGTGTGCACGGGTGCCATGGCCTTCTTGAACGCGTCGCGCTCTTCCTTGGTGGGTGCGTACACCGTGGTTTTGCCCGACTTCTTCACGCCTTCCAGCGACATGTCGTTTTCTTCCTGGGCAATTTTGTTGGCGTAAACCGTGGCTTCTTTCATGGCCTGCTCAAGCTGCGTGCGAACGGGTGCGGCCAGGCCGTCCCAGAACTTCTTGTTCACGATGACGGCGTAACCCAGGTAACCGTGGTTGGTCAGCGTCAGGTGCTTTTGCACCTCGTGCATCTTCTGGGTGTAGAAGTTGGAAATGGGGTTTTCAGTGCCATCGACCACCCCGGTTTGCAGCGCCTGGTACACCTCGGAGAAGGCCATGACCTGTGGAATGCCGCCGATGGAGCGAATTTGCTCCTCCAACACCTTGGACGACTGAATGCGCAGCTTCTTGCCCTTCAGGTCAGCAGGGGCCTTGATGGAGAAGTTGGCCGAGAACGACTTGAAACCGTTGTCCCAGTAAGCCAGGCCCTTGATGCCTTTGGGTTCCAGCTTGGCCAGCAGCGCGGCACCCACCGGCCCCTGGGTGACCTTGTGCAACTCGGCAAAGTCGTCAAACATGAACGGGAAGTCGAACGACTCGAACTCTTTTACGCCCAGCGGACCGAACTTGGCCAGCGAAGGTGCCAGCATCTGCACGGAACCGATCTGCAGCGCTTCCATTTCTTCTTTGTCTTTGTACAGGGCGGAGTTGGCGTACACCTCCACCTTCACGGCGCCTTTGGTCAGCTCGGCGGCCTTCTTGGCAAAGAACTCGGACGCCTTGCCCTTGGGCGTGTCGGCCGCCACCACGTGGCTGAATTTGATGACCACGGGTTGTGCAAACGCGCTGGCACCGATTGCCAGCAGTGCGCTGGCCAGAACAAACTTCAATTTCATGGCGTGTCTCCGAAAAGTTGATGCGTCAAACCTGACAGGACTCAACGATATCGGCGCACCCCGCCACACGTAACTGTGGCCTTCAACAGGCGGGCATTCAGGGTTTACCCTGATCTGATCGCCTCGGCGGCATCCATCAGCCACTGCATACCGATGCGCTGTGCCAGCGCAGCGTGCACGGGTGCCACGGCCCGGCGCATCGCCTCAAGCTGCGCAACGTTGAGCTCATGGACGCGGGTGACCCCCGACTCGCGCAGGGCAGCCAACGCCTTGGCATTCTGTGCGTCGGCTATGTCGTTGCCGTAAGCCAGTGCTTCGGACAAAGCCGCTTCAATCAAGAGTCTGTCTGCGCCAGCAACCCCGTCCCAGAACCGCTGGTTCGCCACCACCGCATAGCCCAGGTAGGCGTGCTGCGTCAGGCTGAGATCGGCCTGCACTTCGTGCATGCGCTGCGTCCAGAAATTGGAAATGGGGTTTTCGGTGCCATCCACCACGCCAGCAGCCAGCGCCCGACGGGTTTCGCTGAAGGCCAGCGTGACGGGCCGCGCACCCAGCGCCCGCATCTGCGAAGCAATCACTCGCGAGGCCTGCACCCGCATACGCAAGCCCGCAAAGTGAGCTGGCTCCAGCAAGGGGCGGTTGGCACTCATGTGCTTGAAGCCGTTGTCCATGAAGCCCAGCCCCACCAGCCGCTGGCGCACCAGGCGGTCCAGCATGCGTTGCCCCAGTGGGCCCTGTGTGACGCGCTGCACGCTGGCCATGTCGGGGAAAAAATAGGGCAAATCAAACAACTCGAACTCCGGGAAGCCAATGCGCCCGAACTTGGACAGTGACGGTGCCAGCATCTCCACCGCGCCCAACTGCAGCGCCTGCATTTCGTCGTGGTCGCCGTACAGCCGCCCATCGGGGTACACCACCACCTGGATGCGCCCTGCCGAGCGCTGCTGCACCAGTTGCCGGAAGCGCTCCACCGCCAGGCCCTTGGGCGTGTCCGGGGCCACCACGTGAGCAAACCGGATGGTCAGCGCCGCAGCACCGTCAGCAGGCGCACCCTCGCCTGCCCAGGCGGCTGGCGGCACCACGCCACCCACCGCCCATGCCGAGGCGGCCAACCCGTGCAACACACGGCGGCGACTGCGGTTTCCAACAGTGGTTTCTTTTTCCATGGTGGCTATGCTACGGCTGACGCGCTGCACACACACTCCGATGCAACCCTCACCCCCACCCGCCTCGCTTGACTTTGCCCTGCTGCAGCAAACCTTGCCCAGCCAGGGCCTGCGCAGCAGGCGCACGCTGTGGCTGCTGCTGGGCATGCTGTTGCTGGTGATCGCGTCAGTGGTGGCACTGGTGCTGTATTTGCAGAACTTCGAGCGGGCCGAAGAAAACCGCCGCCGGGTGGTCGACGGCCAGTGGCTGGAGCAAAGCGTGCGCTTCCACTTCAACCGGCTGGAAGAAGACCTGCTGTTGCTGGCGCGCCAGGCCGTGGCGGGCACACCCCAGCCCTCACCGGCACAGATCCAGGGCGGCCAGCTGTGGAGCGAGCCCGGTGCCGTGCTGTGGCACGGCTGGCTGCCGAAACAGGCCACCCCTGCCGCGCACGGCTGGCCCGAGGCAAGCCCCGTCAACGCCTTGTCGCACCCAGGGAACGCAGATACGCTGGCCAGCATGCTCGACATTGCCGTGGGCCTGCGCCGCTCAGCCTACGGCGGCCCGCTGAAGCATGCCGACGGCACCCCCGGCGACGTGGTGTGGCTGGCCGTGCCATTTTTCGAGCGAGGCCAATACATGGGGGCATACGTGGCCTCGCTGTCCATGCAGGCCTGCGTGAAGGGCCTGGTGCCCCGGTGGTTCCATCAGCAACACGCCATCAAGCTGATCGGTGACGGTGCAGACCCCCAGCCTGACAGCGACACGGGCGACTTCAACCCCCACCTGGTGCCCATGAACCTGCCGGGCACCGACCTGTTCATCGAAATGGCACCGCTGACCCCCCAGCCCGCTGTGGTGCCACGCATCTTCCTGGCGGTGGCCATCGTGTTTTTGCTGGGCATGCTGGCCAGCCTGCTGGCACTGCGGCGCGACATGGGCAAGCGCCAGCAGGTACAGGCCATGCTGCAGGCGCAGGTGGCGCTGCGCACGGCCATGGAAAGCTCGGTCACCATCGGGCTGCGGGCATGGAACCGCCACGGGCAAATCCTGTACGTCAACGATGCCTTCTGCCGCATGGTGGGCTACACCGCCGAAGAGCTGGTGGGCCAGTCCGCGCCACTGCCCTACTGGCCACCGGACAACACCGACGAGTTGAACGCGGTACATCTCGACATCATTCACCAGGGCACCGAACACACTGGCGTGGAGGTGCAATTCCAGCACCGCAACGGCAAACGGGTGGACGTGCTCATACACGAGGCCCCCCTCACCACCGCCAGCGGCGAACACGTGGGCTGGATGAGCTCCATCCTCGACATCAGCGAGCGCAAGCGGGCCCAGCAAGTGGCCGACGTGCAGCAACAGAAGCTGGAAGCATCGGGCCGCCTGGTGGCCATGGGCGAGGTGGCGTCCACCCTGGCACACGAGCTGAACCAGCCGCTGGGCGCACTCAGCAGCTTTGCCAACGGCCTGGTCAACCGCCTGCACAGCCACTCCATCACGCTGGACGAAGTGGTGCCGGTGGTGGAACGCATGGCCAAGCTGTCGGAGCGAGCTGGCAACATCATCCAGCGCGTCAACGCGTTTGCGCGGCGGCGCGAGCTGTCGCGCCAGACGCTTGACCTGTCAGCCTTCATCAGGCGCGTCACGACAGTCAGCACCAGTGCGCCCGGTGTCACGCTGCAACCCTTGCCCGCCGAAGGCCGCCTGTGGGTGTTGGCCGACAGCCTGCTGCTGGAGCACGTGGTGCTCAACCTCGTGGGCAACGCATTGGACTGGGCCGCACGGGGGCAGGCCGCGCAGCCACAGGTGCGAATGTGGCTGGACCTGGACCACGCCCAACACACGGCATCGTTCAACGTGGCCGACACCGGGCCGGGCGTGCCCGAGGACGACCGAGACCGCATCTTCAGCGCGTTTTTCAGCACCAAGGACGGTGGCATGGGCATGGGCTTGGCCATTTGCCGCTCCATCGTCGAGGCGCACCACGGCCGAATTGACGTGACGCGCGACCCCGACCTGGGCGGCGCACGCTTTGGCATCTGGCTGCCACTGGGCAGCCCGCCAAGCGATGCCCCCAACCCACCCTTTGCCCCACAGACATCCGCCGACGCCTGACACCTGACACCTGACACCTGATATGAAACCCCCACGCTCACTTCGTTCGCTGCCCCCCAAGGGAGCTGTCAGCACCTTCGGAACGTGACATGACCCACCCCGCCATCCACATCGTTGACGACGACCCCGACGTGCGCGACGGCCTGGCCTGGCTGTTCGACTCGCGCGGCTACCGTGCCATTGCCTGGGCCAACGGCCCCGAATTCCTGCAGACTGCCTCGGCCCAGGCCACGCAATGGGGCCATGCCGTGGTGCTGATGGACATCCGCATGGAGCCGCTGTCGGGCCTGGCCACCTTTGAAAAGCTGAAGGCCTTGGCCTGCCCCTGGCCCGTGCTGTTCCTGACCGGCCATGGCGACGTCAGCATGGCCGTGGCCGCCGTGAAAAACGGCGCATGGGATTTCCTGGAAAAACCCTTTCAGGACAACCAGCTGGTGGACCGCGTGGAACAGGCGCTGGCCGCCGCCCAGGCCCGCGCCGAGGCCGACGGGCACACCCGCAAGCTCAAAGCCGCCCTGGCAGGCTTGAGCCAGCGCGAGCACGAGGTGCTGGCCGAGCTGCTGCAAGGCCACTACAACAAGAACATTGCAGACCACCTGGGCATCACGCAGCGCACTGTCGAGTTCCACCGGGCCAACATCTTTGAAAAGCTCGGCGTGGCCTCGGCCGTGGAACTGGCCCACCAGCTGGGCAAACTGCAGGCAACGGCAGACGGGCGGCCCTGACGCCGCGCAGGTCACCATCGACCGTGTCAAGCGGCTGTGCGGTGAATCCCCCTGACAATCGCCGCCAAGTTACATCACCCCTCAGCCTGGAACCCCCATGGAAATCAAGGTCAATTTTCTCGACAAACTCCGACTTGAAGCCAAGTTCGATGATTTCACGGTGGTGGCTGATCAGCCCATCCGCTACAAGGGCGATGGCTCTGCCCCGGGTCCATTTGATTATTTCTTGGCCTCGTCGGCGTTATGTGCGGCCTATTTTGTGAAGTTGTATTGCGACACCCGCAACATTCCCACGGACCATATTCGCCTTTCGCAGAACAACATCGTCGATCCTGAAGACCGGTACAAACAAATATTCAAAATTCAAATCGAACTGCCGTCAGATATTTCTGCCATCGATCGCCAAGGCATTTTGCGTTCTATCGAGCGGTGCACGGTGAAAAAGGTCGTGCAAGCCGGGCCTGAGTTTGTGATTGAAGAAGTTCTCAATTTGGATGCCGATGCTCAGGCATTGCTCACGTTAAATCCGCATTCCGGGGAAAGCACGTACATCGTTGGCAAGGATCTGCCACTGGAGCAAACCATCGCGAATATGTCAAAGGTCTTGGCAGACTTGGGCATGAAGATCGAGATTGCATCGTGGCGCAACATCGTTCCCAACGTGTGGTCATTGCATATTCGAGATGCATCGTCTCCCATGTGCTTCACCAATGGCAAGGGCGCCACCAAAGAAAGTGCGTTGGCGTCGGCCTTGGGGGAGTTTATTGAACGACTGAATTGCAACCATTTTTATGGCGGCCATTTCTGGGGCGAAGACATTGCCGAGGCAGCCTTTGTGCATTACCCGAATGAACGCTGGTTCAAGCCAGGACGAAACGATGCGCTGCCGAAAGGCATTCTTGACGAACACTGCCTGCAAATCTACAACCCAGATGGCGAATTGCGTGCATCGCATCTCTACGACACCAACTCCGGCAATGTGAAGCGCGGCATCTGTTCACTGCCGTATGTGCGCCATTCAGACGGCAAGCAGGTGTATTTCCCGTCCAACCTCATCGAAAACCTTTATGTCAGCAACGGGATGAGCGCAGGCAATACGCTGGCCGAAGCACAGGTGCAATGCCTGTCTGAAATTTTTGAGCGGGCGGTAAAACGAGATATTCTGAATGGCGAAATCGCGCTGCCTGATGTGCCGGACGAGGTACTTTTGAAATACCCCGGCATTCTGTCTGGCATCAAAGGCCTGGAGGATCAGGGCTTTCCTGTACTGGTAAAGGATGCGTCATTGGGGGGCAAGTATCCCGTCATGTGCGTCACGTTGATGAACCCCCGCACAGGTGGGGTATTTGCCTCGTTCGGCGCCCACCCCAGCTTGGAGGTGGCGCTGGAACGCAGCCTGACAGAATTGTTGCAAGGACGGAGTTTTGAAGGTCTGAACGATTTGCCACGGCCTACCTTCAACAGCAATGCCGTGACAGAGCCCAATAACTTCGTTGAGCACTTCATTGATTCCAGCGGCGTGGTCTCCTGGCGTTTCTTCAGCGCCAAATCCGACTACGATTTTGTTGAGTGGGATTTTTCAGGCAAGGGTGAACATTCCAATGCCGAGGAAGCCGCCAAATTGTTCGACATTCTCGAAGAAATGGGCAAAGAGTCGTACATGGCCATGTACGACCAGCTGGGTGCAACCGCCTGCCGAATTGTGGTGCCTGGCTACTCGGAGGTGTATCCGCTGGAAGATTTGATATGGGACAACACCAACAAAGCGCTTTTGTTCCGTGCAGATATTCTGAATTTGCACAGGCTGGACGATGCCAGCTTGGCACAGCTGCTTGAACGTCTGGAAAACAATGAGCTGGATGACTACGGCGACATCGCCACATTGATTGGCATTGAGTTTGACGACAACACGGTCTGGGGCCAACTGACAGTGCTGGAACTGAAACTGTTGATTCACCTGGCGTTGAAACAGTTTGAGGACGCACACGAACTCGTGGGTGCTTTCCTGCAGTACAACGACAACACGGTTGAACGTGGGTTGTTTTATCAAGCGTTGAATGTGGTGCTTGAAGTCCTGCTGGATGACGACATGGATCTGGAAGACTACGAGGTCAACTTCAGGCGGATGTTCGGTGATCCGCGCATGGACGCCGCGATGGGGTCGATAGATGGCAGCGTGCGCTTCTTCGGCCTGACGCCAACCAGCATGCGGCTGGAAGGGCTCGACAGGCATCAGCGCTTGATGGACAGCTACAAGAAAGTGCACACGGCGCGATCGCTTGTGGCCGCTGTACCCGGCTGACGACACCGCCAGGGCGGCGAGCGGTGCCTCAACATGGCCACCGCACACACTTTTGATAGCTGCTACCGCTTACAAACAAAGCGATGAAGGCATTTTTTATTCATTTTTTCAAACAGACTGGGCCGCCCCCACCCCACACCAGTGGATAGACTTCCTCTCCCGCCCAAGCCGGGCAGCCTGTTGGCGTGGTGCCACGCCCCGACTGGCCCATCTGGGTTTCAAGCCAAAGGAAGTCTGTGTTCAAGAACGTGTGGGTGTATGCAGTGGTGGGCGGTTGGCCCGAATCTCTGACTGTGCTGGAAGACGCGCTGACGGCCATGCCGTTCGTACCCGGCACTGCTGGTCAGGACAAGGCCGTGGGCTGGATGCCCGCACGGGGCCAGGCGCATGGCGTCATGGCCGAGTCGGTCAACGGGCAGTGGATGCTGCGCTTCATGGTCGAGACGCGGCAGGTGCCCTCGTCCATCATCCAGCGCCGGGTGGAAGAAGCGTGCGAACAGATCGAAGCCACCTCGGGCCGCAAACCCGGTAAAAAAGAAAAGCGCGACCTGAAGGAAGAAATCAAGGCTGCTCTGTTGCCGCAGGCCTTCCCGCGCCAGCAGTCCACCTGGGTGTGGCTGGACCCCGTCACCCACCGCCTGGTGCTGGACACCACCAGCGCCGCACGGGCCGACGACATCCTGACCGCGCTGGTCAAACTGCTCGACGGCTTCGTGGCCGAGCCGCTGAACACCGCCACCTCGCCCACCGTGGCCATGGCCACCTGGCTGGCCGAACAGGCCGCCCCGGCGGGCTTTGCCATCGGCAAGGAGTGCGAGCTGAAGTCAGCCGACGAAAGCCAGGCCGTGGTGCGCTACGCCCGCCACCCGCTGCTGACCGAAGAGGTGCAAGCCCACCTGGCCCAGGGCAAACAGCCCACCCGGCTGGCCCTGCAATGGGACGACCGCGTCAACTTCGTGCTGACCGATGCGCTGCAACTGAAAAAGCTGGCGTTTGAAGACAGCGTGCTGGAACAGGCCAAAGCCCAAGGCCAGCATGCTGACAACTTTGACGGCAACGTGCTGATGGCCACCGCCGAACTTGGGCCCCTGATCGGCGACCTGATCGACGCGCTGGATGGCCTGGCCCCGTTTGGCATGGCACCCGCTGCGCCGCTGCCCACTGGCGCAGCCAGTGCCCCCGCGACGGGAGCGGGTGCTGCCATCAGGGCCACACCGTCAGCCACCACCACAAGCAACCCCACCACTGCGGGCCGCGCAGGCACACCGGTCACCACCAGCGTAGACCGTGGCGTGACCACCCGCACCCTGCAAAGCGACGAGACCGACACCGACCCGCCTTTCTGAGGCGCACCAACCCGGCACACTCACCCATCACATTCACCCGGCGCATCCAGCCAGCGGATTCGCCAAGCCACCACCAGGCCAGGCGATCCGCCTGGCCGCGTTCGCTCAAGGAGCGGCCACTGACGTGCGCCGCAGCACACCGTCGCACAGCGTGGCAATGCACTGGTCGGCTATTTGCTCGGGGGTGTACTCGCCACCCGGCTGGTACCAGCGCCCGATCCAGCTCAGGGCCCCGGCAATCACGAACGCGGTGATTTTGGGGTCGCACGGTTGCAGCGAGCCCTCTTCGATGCCCGCCGCCACCAGCCGTCGGAATTCGTGGTCGATGGCTGATTTCAAACGCCGCAACTCCTGGCGGCTGTCTGGCGGCAGTTCCTCGTCACCCACCCGGATGAGGCACATGCCGAAATCCATGGTGACGATGCGTGCGTACACCCGCATGCACGCCATCAGCTGGTCGATGGCATGGCCACCCTCCTGGCGCGAGGCCTCGATGCCGTCAAGGGTCATCTGCAAACCCTGGCGCACGCACTCGATCAGGATCTGGTCCTTGTTCTTCACGTAGTAGTACAGCGTGGGCTTGCTCACGTTCAGCCTGGCCGCAATGTCGTCCAGCGACGTGGCATGGAACCCCCGCTCGTTGAACAGCTGCGCGGCTGTGGACAGCACCGCCTGGCGCTTGGACTCCCGTTGCTGCTCGCGGTCCTGCGCACCGGCCCACGGGGAAGGGAAAGCGGCGGGCGGCAAAGGCTGGCTGGCGATGAGGGGCTTGTTCATGGGATGTGACGCAGGGAAAGTACTGATGCCGGGATGACTGTACACGCCCAAAATCTACTCGTAAGTAGATAAGTCTACGCAAGAGTCAAATTGCACAACAGCCCGCACAAACCCGCATACCCACCCCGATGGTCACACCACATTTCGGCGCATCGCCACCCCTGCTGCAAGTCGAAGGCGTCACGCTCGCCTTCGGTGGCGTGCGCGCGCTCAGCGGCGTGGGTTTCGACGTGCAGCCCGGCTCCATCACCGCCGTGATCGGCCCGAACGGCGCAGGCAAAACCTCGCTGTTCAACACCATTTCAGGTTTCTACCGGCCCAACGGCGGGCGCATCCTGTTCAAGGGTGATGACATCACCCGCGTGCCCGCACCGCAGCGTGCCCGCATGGGGCTGGGCCGCAGCTTCCAGAACATCGCGCTGTTCCGGGGCATGACGGTGCTGGACAACATCAAGCTCGGTCGCCACGCGCACCTCAAAACCAACGTGTTCGACGCGCTCCTTTACTTTGGCAAGGCCCAGCGCGAAGAGGCCGAGCTGCGCCGCGACATCGAAGAACGCATCATTGATTTCCTTGAAATCGACCACATCCGGCATGCACCGGTGTCGGCTCTGTCCTACGGCCTGCAAAAGCGGGTGGAAATGGCCCGTGCGCTGGCCATGCAGCCGCAAATCCTGATGCTGGACGAACCCGTGGCCGGCATGAACCGCGAAGAAACCGAAGACATGGCCCGCTTCATCCTCGACGTGCGCGAGGAATGGGGCGTGACCGTGCTGATGGTGGAGCACGACATGGGCATGGTCATGGACCTGTCCGACCACGTGGTGGTGCTGAACTTCGGCCAAGTCATTGCACAGGGCCAACCCGCCGAGGTGCAGGCCGACCCCGAAGTCATCCGGGCCTACCTCGGCTCGGGTGACGTGGGCGACCTGCGCCGCAAACTGCATGCTGCCGCCAACCGCCAACCCACAGGAGCCGCGTGATGGATTGGGCCTTTCTGTTCGAAATCAGCCTCACGGGCATTGCCAGTGGCGGGCTGTATGCGCTGGCCGCCCTGGCGTTCGTGATGGTCTACAAGGCCACGCGGGTGGTCAACATCGCCATTGGCGAGCTGCTGATGGTGGGGGCCTACCTGTTCTTCACTTTCTCGGCCATGTTCGCCTTGCCGCTGTGGCTGGCCATTCCGGCGGCGGTGCTGGGCACGGGGCTGTTGGGCGCACTCATCGAGCGCACCATGATCCGCCCCTTGCTGGGCGAGCCGCCCATTTCGGTGTTCATGGTCACGGTCGGCCTGGCGTCGGTGCTGGTGGGCCTGGTGGAAATGATCTGGTCAGCTGACCAGCGCCGTCTGCCCGACTTCATGCCCAGCCAGCCCATCATGGTGGGCGAGGCCTTTTTGGCACCCAAGGTGTTCTGGGGCGCGGTGGTTGCGGTGGTGTTCATCGCGGCCGTGCTGCTGGTGTTCCGGTTCTGGCGCGGCGGGGTGGCGCTGCGGGCCACGGCGTCCGACCAGGCGGCGGCGTATTCGGTGGGCATCAACGTGCCACGGGTGTTTTCGCTGTCATGGGTGGTGTCGGCCATGCTGGCTGCCGTGTCCGGGATCATCGTGGGCTCCATCGGCGGCATCTCGTCGGCCATGGGGGTGTTTGGCCTGTCGGTGCTGGTGGTGGTGATCGTGGGCGGGCTCGACAGCGTGCTGGGCGCGCTGGTGGGCGGCGTGGCCATCGGCCTTGTCGAGGCCCTGGCCGGGGCTTACCTGGGCGGTGAATACAAGCTGCTGGCCACGTTCATCGTGCTGGTCGCCATCCTGATGGTGCGGCCCTACGGCCTGTTCGGCACCCACGAAATCGAGAGACTCTGATGCGCATCGGCACCCTCAAAGAAACCTACACCGCCGATGCGGCGCTGTTCGATTCACGCACCCAAAAAACCTGGCTGGCCGTGGCTGCGGCACTGCTGGTGCTGTTCCCATTCATGGCCAGCGACTACTGGCTGTACCTGGCCTGCCTGGTTTGCATCAACGTGGCCAGTGCCACGGGCTTGAACATCCTCACCGGCTACACCGGGCTGGTCAGCCTGGGGCAGGCGGCCTTCATGGGGCTGGGGGCCTACACCGTGGCCATCATGCAAACCCACTGGGGCACGCCGTTCTGGCTCAACCTCATCGGCGGGGGTGTGGTGGCCATGCTGGGCGGCATTGTGGTGGGCATACCGTCGCTGCGGGTGAAAGGGCTGTACCTGGCCATTGCCACCATTGCCGCGTCGTTCATCAGCCACTTTCTGTTTGCCAACCTGGCCATCACCGGCAAAACCGGGGGCCTGAGCATGCAGCCAGCCGAATTTTTCGGTGTGCCGCTGGACACCTCGTTCCGGCTGTACTGGGTGATCGTGCCAGTGACCGTGCTGATGCTGCTGGGCGCGGCCAACCTGTTTCGCACGCGCATCGGGCGGGCGTTCATCGCCATCCGCGACCGCGACATTTCGGCCGAGGTGCTGGGCATCCCGCTGCTGCGCTACAAGCTGCTGTCGTTCGGGTTGTCGTCGTTTTATGCCGGTGTGGCCGGTGGGCTGTGGGCCTATTTCTTCCGTGTGGTCACGCCCGAGAGCTTCCCGCTGCTGATGTCCATCTTTTTCCTGGCCGCCATCATCGTTGGCGGCATGGGCTCCATCCTGGGCGGCATCCTGGGGGCGGTGTTCATGACCATGGTGCCCGAGCTGCTCAAGCTGGTGTTCGACTGGCTGCCCAACAGCACCGAGCTGGTCGTGTTTCTGTCGCCCGTGCGGACCGTCGTGTTCGGCTTGCTGATCATCGGTTTTCTGGTGTTCGAGCCACTGGGGCTCGCAGAAATGTGGCGGCGCATTCGCCGCTTTTTCCACCTGTGGCCCTTCCGCAACTGAAAGCCCCAGGTTCACTGTTTTGCCCTTTCAAGCCACACATTAGGAGACACGCATGCACTCAAACCACACCGCACACCGTTCGGCCCAACCACCCTCCCAGCACCGCCGTTCGCTGTTGCTGGCGGCTGGCGCCGCACTGGCCGCGCCCCTGACATCGCTGGCGCAAACCGCAGGCGAAGACATCGTCATCGGCGGCTCCATTCCCATGACAGGCGTGTTCTCGTTCGCGGGCATCGGCATCAATGCAGGCATGGCCGACTACGTCAAAATTTTCAACGACGCTGGCGGCATCAAGGGCCGCAAGCTGCGCTTCGTGCCCGAAGACACGGGCTACAAGGTCGATGTGTCGGTGGCCACGTTCAAAAAGATCACCAGCCAGAACAAGGTCAACCTGTACTACGGCGACTCCACCGGGTTTTCCAAAACCATCAACCCCGAACTGGACCGCAACGGCAACATCCTGATGGCCGGTGCCTCGTTTGCCACCGAGCTGAACAACCCGCAGAAGTACCCCAACCAGTTCCTGGTGGGCCCCGACTACACCGAGATGTTCGGCATCCTGCTCAAGCACATTGCCAAAGAAAAGCCCGGTGCCAAAGTGGCCTTCGTGTACTCGGACTCCGAGTTCGGCCGCGACCCCATTGACGAAAGCGAAGCCGAAGCCAAGAAGCTGGGGCTGAACGTGGTGGTCAAGCTCATGACGCCCCCCGGCAGCGTGGACGTGTCCACCGAGGTCATCAAGCTGCGCCGTGCCGCGCCCGACTACACCATCTTCCACGGCTACATCCTGGCCCCCATCCCCGAGTTCATCACCCAGGGCAAACAGATGGGCATGACCAGCAAGTGGATGGGCACCTTCTGGACCATGGACAGCTCCACCGTCATGAAAATGGGCGAAGGCGGCGACGGTTTCATGGGCGTGATGCCCTACCGTTACTACTACGACACCTCGGCCAAGGCGCCCATGCTGGACAAGATCCGCGCCATGCGCCCCGAATACCAGAGCACGGCCTACATGCAAGGTTTCCTGGCGGCCATGCTGTTTGCCGAATCGGCCAAACGCTGCATCGAAGGCGGCAAACCGCTGACCGGCCCCAACCTGAAGGCCGCGCTCAACACCATCAAGGACTTCGACACGGGTGGTTTGATCGGTGTGCCCATCACCATCAAGGGCAACTCCATCCCCGTGGGCCGCGTCTACAAGGCCGACATGAAGGCCCAGAAGATGGTGCCCGCGTCCGACTGGATCAGCCTCTGACCCCCTGCCGCCCTATGCCCTGAACCGCCCGCACCATGACCCAGCCGCCCACGGACCACGTCCTCGAAGTCAACAACATCGAGGTCATTTACAACAAGGTTGTGCAGGCCCTGCGCGGCCTGTCGCTGGCCGTGCCGCGCGGCCAGATCGTGGCGCTGCTGGGCAGCAACGGGGCGGGCAAGTCCACCACGCTCAAAGCCATTTCGGGCCTGCTGACGCTGGAAGACGGCGAGCTGGAAAGCGGCACCATTCTGTTCAACGGCAAGCCCACCGCAGCACTTGAGCCACAGCAACTGGTGCGCCAGGGTCTGAGCCATGTGATGGAAGGCCGCCGGGTGTTTGAAGACCTCACGGTCGAAGAAAACCTGGTGGCAGCCACCTACGCACTGACGGGCCGTGCCGATGCCAAGCCCGATTTCGATGCCGTGTACGCCTACTTCCCCCGCCTGCACGAGCGCCGCAAGGGCCTGGCAGGCTATTTGTCGGGCGGCGAACAGCAGATGCTGGCCATTGGCCGCGCCCTGATCGCGCAGCCCGAACTCATTTTGCTGGACGAGCCCTCGCTGGGCCTGAGCCCGAAGCTGGTGGAAGACATCTTCACCATCATTGCCCGCATCAATGCCGAGCGTGGCACCTCCATGCTGCTGGTCGAGCAGAACGCCACCGTGGCGCTGGCCGTGGCGCACACCGGCTACATCATGGAAAACGGCAAGATCGTGATCGACGGCTCGGCCGAGCGCCTGGCCAACGACCCCGATGTGCGCGAGTTCTACCTCGGCATGGGCGGTGGCGGCGAGGCCCGGAGTTTCAAAGACATCAAACACTACAAGCGCCGCAAGCGCTGGCTGTCGTGACCCGCCAGGACCACACGTAAACGCCCCCCGCATTCACGATTGACTGGCCCCATGCACCCGCACTCCACCGCCCCCCTGCCCAACCTGACCCTGCCGCAATGCCTGCGCGAACGCGCGCAGACCGATGCGCACCGCATCGCCATCCGGCAAAAAGACTTCGGCATCTGGAAGCCCCACACCTGGGCCAGCTACTACCGCCGCGCCAGCCACTTTGGCCTGGGGCTGAGGGCCATGGGCCTGCCTGCGGGCGGCCACGTGGGCGTGATTGCCGAAAACCGCATCGAGTGGGTCATCGCCCAGATGGGCGCGGGCCTGGTGGGTGCCGTGACGGTGGGCGTGTACCCCACCAGCCCCAGCAACGAAGTGGCCTATGTGGTGGCGCATGCCGACATCGAAATCATGGTCTGCGAAGACCAGGAACAGACCGACAAGGTGCTGGCCGCGCTGGACAGCCTGCCACGGCTGAAAAAAATCGTGGTCATGGAAACCAAAGGACTGCGCAGTTTTGCACCCGAGTTGCGCCGCCTCATCACCACCTTCCACGAGGTGGAAAGCACAGGTGAACTGGCGGGCAACCCCGGGCTGATTGACGAGGCCCTGTCGCAACAGACGCTGAACGATGTGGGGCTGATGATCTACACCTCGGGCTCCACCGGCAAGCCCAAGGGCGCGATGATTTCGTACCGCAACATCCGTGGCGTGGTGCCCGGCATCGTGGACCGGCTGCAGCTGTCGGCCGACACCACCCACCTGTCTTACCTGCCGCTGTGCCACGTGGCCGAGCAGATGCTGACCACCTTCGTGCCGGTGTACATGGGCTCGCAGGTGAACTTCGGCGAGTCCATCCGCACCGTGCAGGAAGACCTGCGCGAGGTGGCCCCGTCCATGTTCCTGGGCGTGCCCCGCATCTGGGAAAAAATGCACGCCGCCATCAGCATCAAGTTGCACGACACGGGCGCGCTGCGCCGCAAGCTGTTCCACAAGGCCTATGCCGCCTGCCTGCCGCTGGCAGAAAAGCCCCGCGACGCCTGGACGCTGGCAGAGCGGTTGACGGTTGCCGCCAGCTACTGGGCGGTGTTCCGCTCGCTGCAAAACTTCATTGGCCTGCGCGAGGCCAGCGTGGCGCTGACCGGAGCCGCCCCCATACCGCCCGAGGTGGTGCGGTTTTTCAGGGTGCTGGGCGTACCGCTGGTCGAGGTGTATGGCCTGACCGAATCCACCGGCATGGTCACCGGCCACCGGCTGGACCACGTGGTGGTGGGCACCGTGGGTGTGCCCATACAAGGCGTGACCTGGCGCATTGCCGACGACACGGGCGAGTTCCAGATCCACGGCGACATGGTGTTTGCCGGGTACTACAAAAACCCCGAGGCCACCGCCCAGAGCATCCAGGACGGCTGGCTGCACACCGGCGACGTGGTGCGCCTGGAGCAAGGGCAACTCAAGATCGTGGACCGGCTGAAGGACATCATGATCACGGCAGGGGGCAAAAACCTCACGCCGTCTGAAATCGAAAACACCATGAAGGCCAGCCCTTACATCAAGGAGTGCGTCATCGTGGCCGACGGGCGCAAGTTCGTCGGGGCGCTGGTGATGATCGACTTCGAGACCGTGGGCAAATGGGCCGAGGCCCAGCGCATCCCGTTCACACACTTCCGATCGCTGGTGGACACACCCCAGGTGCGCGAGTTGATCGACCGCGAAATCAGCGCGGGCAACCAGCGACTGGCGCAGGTGTCGCACATTCGCAAGTTCCACCTGCTGACCAAAGAGCTGGACCACGACGACGGCGAGGTGACCGCCACCATGAAGGTGCGCCGGTCCAGCATCTACAAGACCTATTCAGCCGAAATCGAGGCGCTGTTCCGCTGACAGCTGGGCTGTGGCGTGCAAGCTTGAATTTTTAAGCATTTTTGGCCTCTACCGCTTATCCCTATTGGGTTAACAGCTCTGTTTATAGACATTCACACGATTGCCCTGCATGGCCGCCCTTGACACCCAGCCCCCGCTTCTCGTGATCCGCCAGGGAGCCACCGTCACGCTGACGTTCAACCGCCCCGGCGCGCTGAATGCCGTGGACGTAACCATGGCACAGGCCCTGCTGGCCGCCGCCCGCGACCTGGCGGCAGACCCCACCGTCCGCGCGGTGGTGCTGCGCGGCGCGGGCAAAGGCTTCGTGGCCGGGGGTGACCTGGCCACCCTGAAAGCCGACCCCGTGCAAGGCGCTGCCGACCTGTTGGGCCCGTTGAACGAAGCCGTTGTGCACTTAAGCCAGCTGAACGCCCCGGTGATTGCCCAGGTACACGGCGTGGCCGCCGGTGCAGGCTTGAGCCTGATGCTGCAGGCCGACTTTGTGCTGGCAGCAGAAGGCACCCGCTTCAACCTGGCCTACATCAACCTGGGCACCAATTGCGACGTGGGCGCCTCGTGGGCGTTGCCCCGCCTGGTGGGCCTGCGCAAAGCCCTTGAAATTGCCCTGCTGGGCGACACCCTGAGCGCCGCCGAAGCCGAGCGGCTGGGCCTGGTCAACCGCGTGCTGCCAGCAGCCGAACTGGATGCCGCCGTGGCCGCTTTCGCCGACCGCCTGGCCAACGGCCCCACGGTGGCGCTGGGCCACATGCGCCGCCTGATGCGCGCCTCGTTCGACCGCGACCTGCCCACGCAACTGGCCGCCGAAGCCGCTGCCTTTGCCGACTGCGGGCGCACCGCCGATTTCCCGGCGGGCATCGATGCGTTCTTTGCCAAGCAACCCGCGGTGTTCCAGGGGCGCTGAGCCGGGCCATGGTGAGGTGTGGGGTGGTGCGCCATCTGGCACATGAACCCGCACCTTGATGCCCCTGCTGGTTGAGACCTGTCGCTTTGCGCCAGGCCCCCCCGAGGGGGGTGAGAAAACTCGGGAGGCCCGGCGTTTTCTCATGAGGCCAAGCCTTTGGGCCGTCTTGTCTTGTTGTGTTGATTGTTTTTTCTGGAGTTTTCCCATGTCATTGCGCGACGTTTTTGTGGTCAGTACCGCCCGCACCGCCATCGGCACCTTTGGTGGCAGCCTGAAAGAGGTGCCCAACAGCCAGTTGGCCACCACCGCAGTGAAAGCGGCCATCGAGCGCAGCGGGCTGGCACCCGATGCGGTGGGCCATGTGGTGATGGGCAACGTCATCCCCACCGACACCAAAGATGCCTACCTGGCACGGGTGGCCGCCATCGACGCGGGCTGCCCCATTGAAACACCGGCCTTCAACGTCAACCGCCTGTGCGGTTCGGGCCTGCAGGCCATCGTCTCTGCCGCGCAAGCCATTGGCTATGGCGACTGCGACGTGGCCGTGGGCGGCGGCTCGGAATCCATGAGCCGTGGCCCCTACTTCGACCAAGCCGCCCGCTACGGCGCGCGCATGGGCGACGCCAAAAGCATCGACTACATGCTGGGCATCCTGCACGACCCCTGGCAAAGCATGCACATGGGCGTGACCGCAGAAAACGTGGCCGACCGCTACCGCATCAGCCGCGACATGCAAGACCAGCTGGCGGCTGAAAGCCAGCGCCGCGCCGCTGCCGCCATTGCCGCCGGGTATTTCAAAGAACAAATCGTGCCCGTAGCCTTGCAAACACGCAAAGGCACCGTGCTGTTCGACACCGACGAGCACGTGCGCGCAGGCACCACCGTGGACACACTGGCGGGCATGAAGCCAGCCTTCCGCAAAGAAAACGGCACGGTGACGGCGGGCAACGCATCGGGCATCAACGACGGCGCAGGTGCCGTGGTGCTGGTGGCTGGCGACCGCATCGGGGCGCTGGGCGTGAAACCCCTGGCGCGCTTGGTGGGTTATGCCCACGCGGGGGTGGAACCGGCTTACATGGGCATCGGCCCCGTGCCCGCCACGCAAAAGGTGCTGCAGCGCACGGGCCTGACGGTGCAAGACCTGGACGTGATCGAGGCCAACGAGGCCTTCGCCGCCCAAGCCTGCGCCGTGATCCAGGAGCTGGGGCTGGACCCAGCCAAGGTCAACCCCAACGGGTCGGGCATTTCGCTGGGTCACCCGGTGGGGGCCACCGGTGCCATCATCACCACCAAAGCCATTGCCGAACTGCACCGCACGGGGGGCCGGTACGCGCTGGTCACGCTGTGCATCGGCGGCGGGCAGGGCATCGCGGCCATCTTCGAGCGGGTCTGAGTGGCTGAGCCCTGAGCCCTGAGCCCTGAGCCCTGAGCCCTGAGCCCTGAGCCCTGAGCCCTGAGCCCTGAGTCAATCAATTTTTCATGCTTTTTTGGCCTTTAACGCTTTATTCAAAAGCGATATCAGCTACTTTTTCAAAAGCGAGTTGACACACCATGCTGACCAACCACCTCGTTCCTGCCGATGAGCAAGCCGACCTGACGCAGTTCACCGACGCGCTCCACCGCTTTTGCGATGCCGAAATCGAACCCCATTACCGCCAGTGGGAAAAGGCCGGGCTGGTGCCGCGCGAGGTGTTTGCCCGCATGGGTGCGCAAGGCTTCCTGTGCGCCGATGTGCCCGAAGCCTACGGCGGCACCGGTGCCAGCGCCAACTTCTCGTTTGCGGTGGCCGAGGTGCTGTCGCGCCGTGGCTACTCGGGCTTTGTGGGCGGTTTGCAGGTGCATTGCGACATCATCCCGCCCTATCTGCTGCATTGCGGCACCGAGGCCCAGCGCCAGCACTGGCTGCCGCGCATGGTGAGCGGCCAGGCCATTGCCGCCATCGGCATGACCGAGCCCGGCGCGGGCAGCGACCTGAAAGCCCTGCGCACCACCGCCCGGCGGGTACACGACGAAGCGGGCGACGGCTACGTCATCAACGGTTCCAAAATTTTCATTTCCAACGGCCAGAACGCCGACCTGCTGGTGCTGGCAGCCAAAACCGATTCGGCGGCGGGAGCCAAAGGCGTGAGCCTGTTCCTGGTGGACACCACCACCCCCGGTTTCTCGCGCGGGGCCAACCTGGAAAAAGTGGGGCAGCACGCCGGTGACACGTCCGA
Organism: bacterium; assembly: GCA_030824555.1. Classification (GTDB taxonomy): domain Bacteria; phylum Pseudomonadota; class Gammaproteobacteria; order Burkholderiales; family Burkholderiaceae_C; genus UBA2334. The sequence goes on along the minus strand of JAVBXK010000060.1, from coordinate 8,409 downwards.
GCTGTTTTTCAACGACATGCGCGTGCCCGCCGATGCGTTGCTGGGCGGTGTAGAGGGCCAGGGCTTTGTGCAGATGATGCGCGAGCTGCCGCGCGAGCGCCTCATCATCGGCGTGCAAGGCGTTGCCGGTGCCAAAGGCGCGCTGGACGTGACGCTGAAGTATGTGCAAGAGCGCCAGGCCTTCGGCCAGCCCATTGCCCAGTTCCAGAACACCCGCTTCACCCTGGCCCAGGTGGCCACCGACATCGCGGCGGCCGAGGCCTTTCTGAACGCGTGTGTGGATGCCTACCGTCGGGGCGAGCTGTCACCCGAGGCCGCTTCGGCGCTGAAGCTGCACGCCAGCGAGCTGTTCAGCCGCGTGGCCGACCAGTGCCTGCAGCTGTTCGGGGGCTACGGCTACATGGCTGAATACCCCATTTCCCGCTTCTGGACCGACGCCCGCGTGCTGCGCATCTACGGCGGCACATCCGAAATCATGAAAGAGCTGGTGGCGCGGTCGTTGCTGGGGCGGTGACCCTTGCACCGCCCCCGGCCACTGGCCCGGGCCTCACTCCACCGAGTGAAGCATGCCGAATTTCTGCGTGGTAATCATGTCAGTCAGGCTCTTGCCGTAACCGATGTAGACGGTGGCGCCAAGGCCCTTCAGGTTGGTGGCCGAATAGAGGGGCACGGACAGCGTATCGGCTGAGCCTGTGAAGCTCTGCACAACCGGCACATCGAGGAAGTTCTGGCTGATCAGCACCCAGTTGTTGCCCGTTCCGCTCTTGGCCAGGATCAGGCCGTTGCGCAACACGACCAGCGCATACACCTGCAATGCCTCGCCCACGTCTGCACTGCCCACTTTGATGTTGCCCACCACGGTCTGAAGAAAGTCCTGACCACTGACCGTGGCGGTGAAGCTGGGCGCTGTGACCACCGGGGTGGTGGGCGTGGTCGGGGTGCCACTGGTCGCTTTCACCACGGTCACGTTGTCCACGCCCCAGTTGGCACCGCCGCCAGCGCCGCTGGGCGTCAGGTCCTGAAACATCAGTGTGCTTTGCGCAGACCGGGCCACGAAGCGCACGGGCTTGCCACGCGTCCATACAAACGCAGACGTGCCCACGTCATTGATCTCACCGGCCAAAAACCCGGCAGAAGTGGTGTTGGCCTGGTCGTACACGAATGCCGCCGCTTTCTGCTCGGGGTCCAGGCCCTGCTGAGGCGCGATGTGGTAATTGACATCGTAGGTGGCACCGACTTCTGTGTCGAAAGTCTGCGACAGGGTGCCGCCGGTGGTCCCGTTGTGGCCGAAGCTGACGTAGAACCATTCGTCCTGCGATTCGATGTTGTCGGTATGGCCCGCCTGGTACACCTGCGTGCCCTGCGTGCCGTTGACCCACCCCCCCAGGTTTTCGCCGCTGCCGATGATGGTGCGCGTGGTCGTTGCCCCACCGGGCAGTTCAAAACTGCCGTTGCCGAACGGCGCTGCCTGCGCTTGCGCGGCACAAAAAAGGGCACAGGCGACCAGGCTGATCCATCGCGGCAGGGGTGAAGTTGACATGGCGCGCTCCCAAAACAAAAGCAGGTTGATGTGGCAGGCCGCGCCACCATTGACGCGGCCCGGGGCCATGATAGGAGCGCAGACACACATCTCCAACAGGGCAGTCGATGTCCCTGTCAAGCAGGGGGTCAACGGTCACGCCCCACGCCAGAACTGCACCTGCCCGTAGCGCTGTTTCAAAAAATCGATCCACAGCCGCACGCGCAGCGCCAGGTGTTTGCGTTGCGGGAACACGGCGTAAATGCCGTTGGGCGGGGCGGCAAAGGCTTCCAGCAGCGGCACCAGGCGGCCTGCGGCAATGTCGGCCTCCACTTCCCAGGTGCTGCGCCAGGCAATGCCGTAACCGGCCAGGCACCACTCGTGCAGCACCTGTCCATCGGAACAGTCCAGCGGGCCGCCGGGACGCAGGTGGATGAGTTCGCTCATGCCGGGCTCGGGCGGGTCCAACGGCACATGAAACGCCCAGCCACGGGTCTGTGACGCGTCGCTCGACAGCGTCAGGCAATCGTGCTTCACCAGCTCGGAAGGGTGGCGCGGCGTGCCGTGGCGGCGCAGGTAGGTGGGCGTGGCCACGCACAGGCGGCGGTTGTCGGCCAGGCGCACGCTGACCAGCGACGAATCGGGCAGGTCGCCCACGCGCACGGCGCAGTCGTAGCCCTCGGCGGCCATGTCCACCACGCGGTCTGACAGGTTGAGCGACACGCTCACCTCGGGGTGCAGCTCGCGAAAATGCGGCACCAGCGGGGCCACGTGCCGCCGCCCGAAACCGGCGGGTGCCGTGATGCGCAAATGCCCGCTGGCCTTCACGCCACCGGCGCTGACGCTGGCCTCGGCGTTGGCCAGGTCGACCAGCACGCGCTGGCAGTCCTCCAAAAACGCGCTGCCCTCGTGCGTGAGCGTGATGCGGCGGGTGGTGCGCACCATGAGCTTGACGCCCAGGTGCTCTTCCAGCCCGTCGAGTCGGCGGCCGATGATGGCGGGTGCCACACCTTCGGCCTTGGCCGCCGCCGTCAGGCTGCCGCGCTGGGCCACGGCCACAAAGGTTTCAATGGCTTTGAGTTTGTCCATGCGTGCCCATTATGGGGAAAGCCCTTGCGACGCGGGATCGGTGCTGGGCGGGGGGCTGCGGGTCGCCAAGGGCAGGCGCACCACGGCGTCCAGTCCCTCAACCCGCCCGCCCGCCTGCCCGGCCTCCTCGCGGTTGTCGAGCGACAGCCCACCGCCCAGCGCCAGCACCAACCCGTGGCAAATGGCCAGGCCCAGCCCGGTGCCTTGGCCGTCGTCGGGCCGCCCCCTGGCAAACGGCTGGAACAGATGCGGCCGCAACGACGCCGGGATGCCCGGCCCATGGTCGGTGATGACCAACGCGGCGGTACCGCCAAGCTGGTTAACCGAGCCGCCGGTACCGTCAGAGCCATCCACACGCAACGCAACGTCCAGCACGCCCTGCACGGGGCTGTACCGAATGGCGTTGTGCAGCAGGTTGCGCGTCAGTTCGCGCAGCGCCCATTCGTGGGCGTGCACCCACACGGGCTGCGGGGGCAGTTGCAGCCCGAAGTCGATGTGGCGCTGGCCCATCAGTGCCGACGTGTCCAACGCCACCTGCCGCACCGTGGTGGCCCAGTCGGTGACGGGCATGGCCGCCACGTCGGTGCTGGCCTGCAGCTGCTCGGCCTTGGCCAGTGCCAGCATCTGGTTGGCCAACTCGGTGGCATCGTCCACCGTGTGCTCGATCTCCTGCAAGGCCTGCGGCGCGGGCACGTCGCCGCGCCGGGCCGACTGCACCTGCGCTTTCAGCACCGCCAGCGGCGTGCGCAGCTGGTGCGAGGTGTCGCGCACAAAACGTTTCTGGTGGGCCAGCAAATGGCTCAGCCGTGCCATGTGCTGGTTGGTGGCATCGACCAGCGGGCGCAGCTCCTGCGGGGCATTGGCTGCGGGCAGCGGCGACAGGTCACTTTCGCTGCGCAGGGCCAGCAACGCCCCGAGTTGCTGGACGGGGCGGGTGGCGCGGTGCACCACCCACACCACCACACCGGCGATCACGCCCAGCAGCGCCAGCTGGCGCCAAAGGGTGTCGATGAGGATGCGGCGGGCCAGCGTTTCGCGCAGCTCCAGCGTTTCGGCCACCTGCACGGTGGCCATGCCCTGCCCGCTGGGGCCAGCCACGGGCTGCAGCAGCACGGCCATGCGCACGGGTTGACCCTGGTAGGTGTCGTCGTAGAAATCGACCAGTGCGGCGTAGGCGCTTTGGGTGGGGATGCGCCCGGTCCACGCAGGCAGGTCGGCAAAACCCGACACCATTTCGCCCGAAAAACCGCTCACGCGGTAAAACAGGCGACTGCGGTTGTCGGCCTCGAATGCCTCCAGCGACGAGTACAGCACCGACGCATTCAACTGCGCCGCCTCGCCCACACCCGTGACCTGCAACTGCTCGCCAATGGCTTTGGCCGATGCCAGCAAAGTGCGGTCGTAAGCGGTGTTGACGGCTGCCAGTGCCTGCCGGTACAAAAACACGGTGTTGACGGCCAGCACCAGCACCACCGGCAACAAAATGCCCGCCATGAGCTGCCAGCGCAACGAAACGGCTGGGCCGGGGCGATGGGGCGGCGCAGGGCGCAGGGGGCTTTGCAGGGGATTGCGCAAGCGGTTCACCCCGGGCCTTTCAGCAAATAGCCCAGCCCGCGCAGCGTCACCAGCTGCACGTCGGTGCCCGCCAGCTTTTTGCGCAGGCGGTAGGCCACCACTTCGATGGCCTCGGTCTGCACATCCAGTTCGCCAGGGAACACCAGCTCGAACAGCCGTTCTTTGGCAATCGCGTGGCCGGGTTTGGCCAGCAGGGCGCGCAGCAGCGCCAGCTCGCGCGGGGGCAGTTCCAGGGGTTGGCCATGCAGGTACACGGCACCGTCTTCGCGATCGGCTTGCAGGCCACCAAATGGCGGTGCCCAGCCACTGCGCCCACCCGCCTCACCGGATATGCCGAGCCCGCCCGGTACACCGGACGCTGGCGCAGCTGCGTGGGGCAACGCGCCGTGGCGGCGAAGCAAGGCTTTGATGCGGGCTTCCAGCTCGTCCAGGTCAAACGGTTTGGCCAGGTAGTCGTCGGCCCCGGTATTGAGCCCCAGGATGCGGTCGCCCACCGTGCCCCGCGCGGTCAGCACAATGACGGGGGTGCGCCACCCCGCCGCCCGGGCTTTGGTCAGCAGGGTCAGCCCGTCCTGGCCGGGCAGGCTCAGGTCCAGCAGCACCAGGTCGGGTTGCTCGGTGCGCCAGAGGTCGAAAGCCGCCAAGCCGTTGCCACACGTGTGCACGGCAAACCCCTGGCGCACCAGGGTGCGGGCCAGCGTGGTCTGGAGTGACAGGTTGTCTTCGATGAGCAGCAGTTTCATTCGGGCACGTCCATGGGGGCGGCATCGCGTCGGTGAGGTGTTGGTCTGGCCATTATGGGAAGTCCGCGCCACGCCGCGCCCATGCACCGCATCAGGGCAAACCCCTAGCTCGCGGACAGCCAACTGACAGCCTCGGCCACGACCATCAGGCTTCGTTTTGATTTCACGGCAACGTCCACATTCAGGAGACAACCCATGCGTCGCGACACCTTCCTCAAATCCCTGGCCGCCCTGGCTGCCACCGGCTCGCTGCCCCTGTCGGCCTGGGCCAGCGCCAACCTGAAGATGATGATCCCTGCCAACCCCGGCGGTGGCTGGGACACCACAGGCCGCGCACTGGGCAACGCCCTGCGCGAAGCGGGTATGGCCTCGTCGGTCACGTTCGAGAACAAGGGCGGCGCAGCGGGGGCCATCGGCCTGGCGCAGTTTTACAACGCCGCCAAAGGCGACCCCAATGCGCTGATGGTGATGGGTGCGGTCATGCTGGGCGGCATCATCACTGGCAAGCCGCCGGTGTCGGTCACGCAGGTCACCCCCATTGCGCGGCTGACCAGCGAGTACAACGTGTTCGTGCTGCCCGCCAACTCGCCCTACAAAACCATGAAAGACGTGGTGGAACAGCTCAAGAAGGACCCCGGTAGCATCAAATGGGGCGGTGGTTCGCGCGGGGCCACCGAGCACATTGCCGCCGCCATGATCGCGCAGGCCGTGGGCGTGTCGGCGGCCAAGATCAACTACGTGCCCTTCCGTGGGGGTGGTGAGGCCACCGCCGCCATCCTGGGTGGCAACGTCACCATCGGAGGCAGCGGCTACAGCGAGTTCCAGCCTTACATCGAGTCGGGCAAGATGCGCGCCATTGCCGTCACGTCGGCCAAGCGCTTGCCCGGCATCGACGTGCCCACACTGAAAGAGCAGGGCATTGACGTGGAAATTGGCAACTGGCGCGGCGTGTACGGCGCGGCCGGCATCACCCCCGCACAGCGCGACGCGCTGGCCGACATGGTCGTCAAGGCCACCAAGACCAAGTCGTGGCAAGAGTCCATGACCAAAAACGCCTGGACCCCCGCCCTGCTGACCGGCCAGGCGTTTGCCGACTTTGTGGACAGCGACTTTGCCGCCCTGCGCGCCACCATGGTCCGCGCCGGCATGGTCTGACCACCACCCCATACCACCACCGCTTGTTCGAGGCCAACCACCGGGTCAGCAGACCGGGTGGTCTGACCGCGACTATTTATCAATAAAAACAGGCTATACCGCTTGTATTGATTGAACAGTCAGCTATCAACACAGGAATACCCATCATGCTCACGCCAGCCCCCACCAACGACCCTGTTCCCACGCAGGACCCCGTCAACCACCAGGCAGGCCAAACCGCCGTGGGCGTGGGCGTGCTGGTGGTGGCTGCGGTGATGACCTGGGGTGCCACCGACATCCCGGCTGATGCGGGCTACGCTGGCGTGGGCCCCAACTTCCTGCCCTGGGTGGTGGCTGCGGCACTGGCCGTTTGCGGCGCCATGCTGGTCTGGCAGGCGCGTACCGGCGGCTATCAACACATGAGCGAGCCGTCGGGCGCGTCGAAAGGCGACTGGCCTGCGCTGGCCTGGGTGTGCGCGGGCGTGGTGGCCAACGCCAGCCTGATCAACACACTGGGCTTCATCTTCAGCTGCGCGCTGTGTTTTGTGCTGGCCGTGCGCGGCCTGCGCCTGGCCGAAGGGCACCGCGATGCCACCCTGTACAGCTCGCTGAAAGACCTGCTGATGGGCCTGGCCATTTCGGCCCCGGTGTTCTGGCTGTTCACCAAGGTGCTGGCGGTGAACCTGCCTGCGCTCACGTCCACCGGCTGGCTCTGACCGCAGCCCCCTCCCCTTTTTTGAACCGGACACCACCATGGACATCTGGAACCAGCTGCTGGGCGGCTTCATCACCGCAGGCACCCCCGTCAACCTGATGTGGGCTTTCGTGGGCTGCGCGCTGGGCACGGCCATTGGCGTGCTGCCCGGCCTGGGGCCTGCCGTGACGGTGGCCATGCTGCTGCCCATCACGGGACAGGTGGAGGCCACCGCGTCAATGATCTTTTTTGCGGGCATTTACTACGGCGCCATGTACGGCGGCTCCACCACCTCCATCTTGCTGAACACCCCCGGCGAAACCGGCACCATGGTGACGGCGCTGGAAGGCTTCAAGATGGCCAAAAGCGGCCGGGCCGGTGCGGCGCTGGCCACCTCGGCCATCGGGTCGTTCGTGGCGGGCACCATTGCCACCATTTTGGTCACGCTGTTTGCCCCGGTGCTGGCCGAGTTTGCCGTGAAGCTGGGCCCCCCCGAGTACTTCTGCCTGATGCTGCTGGCCTTCACCACCGTGAGTGCGGTGCTGGGTGAAAGCACGCTGCGTGGCATGACGGCGCTGTTCATCGGCCTGGCATTGGGCCTGGTGGGCATGGACCAGATTTCGGGCCAGGTGCGCTACACCGGCGGCGTGATGGAGTTCATGGACGGCATCGAAGTGGTGCTGGTGGCCGTGGGCCTGTTTGCCGTGAGCGAGGCGCTGTACAACGCCCTGTACGAAGGCCATTCGCCCAGCGACATGAACCGCCTGGGCAAAGTGCACATGACCCGAACCGAGTGGAAACGCTCGTGGCCCGCCTGGCTGCGTGGCACGGCGCTGGGCTTTCCGTTCGGGTGCATCCCGGCGGGCGGCTCTGAAATCCCCACCTTTTTGAGCTACGCCACCGAGCGCAAGCTGGCCGCGCCCGAGCACCAGAAGGAGTTTGGTCACGCCGGTGCCATCGAAGGTGTGGCAGGCCCCGAGGCCGCCAACAACTCGGCCGTGACGGCCACGCTGGTGCCGCTGCTGACGCTGGGCATCCCCACCTCGGTGACGGCCGCCATTTTGCTGAGCGCGCTGCAAAACTACGGCATACAGGCTGGGCCGCAGCTGTTCCAGACCTCGTCCACGCTGGTGTGGGCGTTGATCGCGTCGCTGTACATCGGCAACGTGATGCTGCTGGTGCTCAACCTGCCGCTGGTGGGCCTGTGGGTGAAGCTGCTCAAAATCCCCAAAGCGCCGCTGTACGCCGGTATTTTGATTTTTGCCACCGTGGGCGTGTACGGCATGCGCCAGAGCGCATTCGATCTGTACCTGATGCTCGGCCTGGGCCTGGCCGGTGTGGTAATGCGCCGCTACGACTTCCCCACCGCCCCCGTCATCGTGGGCCTCATCCTGGGCCCCGTGGCCGAGGCACAGATGCGCAACGCCCTGAGCATCGGCGAAGGCAGCTGGCGCGTGTTCGCAGAGCGCCCCATGTCGCTGGGCCTGCTGGTGGTGGTGGCCTTGGTGCTGATCACCCCCCGCGTGCTGGCCTGGCACCGGCGCAGCTGACACCCCAGGTTCACGGCCACCCGGCGGTCACCCGCCACTGAGCATGGCCGTGCAGGCCCCGCCCTGAACGGGCGAACCTGTGCGGCCACCCCCGTCCGCACCGGC
>JAVBXK010000123.1 GCA_030824555.1 bacterium | reverse complement strand
TGTGTTGCCCCACCCCGAGCTGTGTCCCAACGGCCAGACGTTCGAGGCCCGAGAAGGCAGCTCGCTGTGCCTGGGGCTGCTGAAAGCAGGCGTGGCCATCGAACACGCCTGCGACATGGTGTCGGCCTGCGCCACCTGCCACGTGCACGTGCGCAGCGGCACGCCCCTGCACCCCGAACCCGACGATGCCGAGAACGATCAGCTCGACAACGCCTGGGGGCTGGACGCCCAGTCGCGCCTGGCCTGTTGCGTGCGGCTGGGCGCGGGTGACCTGACCATTGAACTGCCCCGGCACACGCGGAACTATGCGCGTGAGGGGTGAGGGCGGCGACCGCCCCATCCCCACCTTGGTTGTGCAAATTCAGGAGCAAAAAAAGTGAGCGGCCTGCGCTTTATTAGCGAGCGCCACAGCCGTATTTGTTTGCAAAAAATAGGCCAAAAAGCCAAAAAACGTCCTTTCCCACAGCTGCTACTCGGCAGTCAGCGCCTGGCTTGAGGTGGTTCAGGACGATTTTTCAAAAAATCGCCTGATTTTCAAGCGCATAAAAGGCCTCTACCGCTTTCAAAATCAGCATAGACAGCTCCTTTTTTATGCAATGCTTTTAAGAGCATTTCAACGCAAACAGGTCCATGCGTGCCCACCGCTGCACGTGGTTGACGTGCCATGCCCGGACATGCCGATGGGGCAAACTGGCCCGAATCACCCAAGCAAGCCGCCCCGATCAGTCTGCACGGCCCTGATGGGGCCTGCGCAGACGGCCCGCCACGCCCGCGAATCGCGATGGCCGCCATTTGTACCGAACACCACATTCCCGACAGTCAGGCCGACCAGCGCCGCACGCTTTGGCCCCTGCAAAGCCGACAAACGGGCCACGCCAGCCCGCCTTTGACCAGGTTTAACCGGGTTTTGCGACATTTCTGGCCCCTTGGCGGGTTGGCACACAGTTTGCGCTGTGCTCCTCAACCGGAGACCTTGCCATGCCCACAGCCACACGCCTCGTCATCAATGACACCACCTTGCGCGACGGCGAGCAAACCGCTGGCGTGGCGTTCACGGTGGCTGAAAAATGTGCCATTGCCGCCGCGCTGTCGGCAGCGGGTGTGCCCGAAATGGAAGTGGGCATTCCCGCCATGGGCGATGAAGAGGTGGACTGCATCAACGCCATCGCGGCACAGAACCTGCCTTCGGCGCTGATGGTGTGGGGCCGCCTGACCGATGCCGACCTGGCCAGCGCCCTGCGCTGCCGGGCCGACATCATTCACCTGTCTGTTCCCGTGTCGGACATTCACCTTCAGCACAAGTTGCGCCAGTCGCGCGAGTGGGTGCTGGCGCAGGTGGAGCGCGTCATTGCCCGCGCCGCAACCAGCGGGCGGCGGGTGTCGCTGGGGGCTGAAGATGCTTCGCGCGCCGATGCCGGCTTTCTGGCCCAGGTGGCCCAGGTGGCCCAAGCCAACGGGGCCTGCCGCATCCGGTTTGCCGACACGCTGGGCGTGCTGGACCCGTTTTCCACTCACGAGGCCATCGCCCGCCTGCGCGATGCGGTGGACCTGGACATCGAAATCCACACTCACAACGACCTGGGCCTGGCCACCGCCAACACCCTGGCGGCGCTGCGGGCCGGGGCCACACACGCCAACACCACCGTCAACGGCCTGGGTGAGCGTGCGGGCAACGCCGCACTGGAAGAGGTGGTGATGGGCGCACGCCACCTGCACCAGGCACACACGGGCGTGCACACGCAGTCGCTGGTAGCCATTTCGCAGCTGGTGGAACGGGCATCCGGGCGACGGGTGGCGTTCAACAAAAGCATCGTGGGCGAAGCGGTGTTCACGCACGAATCGGGCATACACGTCGATGGCCTGCTGAAAAACGCGTCCACCTACGAGAGTTTTGACCCGTCTGAGCTGGGTCGCGAGCGGCGCACGGTGCTGGGCAAGCATTCGGGTTCGCAATCGGTCCGTTCGGCCTTTGGTGCCCTGGGAGTGGTGCTGGACGACGACGCCCTGACCGCCCGTGTGCTGGCCCGCATCCGCCAGCACGCCATGCTGACCAAGCAACCCCCCAGCGCAGCGGATTTGCACAGTTTTCTGAACCTGTCGCTGGCAAGCACACCTGCACACAGTGCGTGACCCCTTGCCCACGCCATTGACCACGCCTTCAACCCAGCCCGTGACCATGCACACCGCCACAACCCGTCTGGCTGACGCCGCCGCCCTGACCCCGGAGGCCCCGCGCTCATGGTGGGCACAGGTGCGCGACGACGTGCGCTGCGTGCTGGACCGCGACCCCGCCGCTCGCAACCTGCTGGAGGTGTGGACCATTTACCCCGGCGTGCACGCACTGGCCCTGCACCGCTTGGCCCACGCGCTGTGGCAGCGCGGCTGGCGCTACCTGCCACGCTGGGTGTCGTTCGCGGCCCGCTGGCTGACGCATGTGGACATTCACCCCGGTGCGGTCATTGGACCGCGCCTGTTCATCGACCACGGCGCAGGTGTCGTCATCGGTGAAACGGCCCACATTGGCCACGACGTCACGCTCTACCACGGGGTCACGCTGGGTGGCACCACCTGGCAAACCGGCAAACGCCACCCCACGCTGGGCAACGGTGTGGTGGTGGGGGCGGGGGCCAAAATTCTGGGCCCCATCGAGATTGGTGACGGCGCCCGCGTGGCGGCCAACTCGGTGGTGATCGAGCCCGTGCCCGCCGGCGCCACGGTGGTGGGCATACCGGGCCGAGTGGTGGGCACACAGCGTTCCACCCACCACGGGTTCGATTTGAACCATCACCTCATTCCCGACCCGGTGGGCAAGGCCATTGCCTGCCTGCTGGACCGTGTGGCCCTGCTGGAGCAACAGGCAGGCGAGCCCACTGCGCCATTGGCACCTGTCCCCTGCACGTCGTGCACGCCCCACACGGCAGACATGGCAACCCCACCCGACACAGCCGATGCACCCCGCACCGGCACCACAGCCACCAGTGCCTGCACCGATTGCAGCGACCTGTGCTGCGACCCGCCTTTCGACCCCCGCTTTCCCCACCCTGCCGCTCACACGCAGCACACACCCCCATCACCCGTTCACCTCACCGCTCAGGAGTAAGTCACCATGGAAAACTTTTTGCAACAGCTCAAGGAACTGTCTTCCGCCGAAGACTTTCTGACCTTTTTCGGCGTGCCCTTTGAGGAGCATGTGGTCAACGTCAACCGCCTGCACATCCTGAAGCGCTTTTTCCAGTACCTGCGCCAGCAACAGCTGCCTGGTCAGAACTCTGAGGTGCAGCTGTTCACGGCCTACCGCGACCTGCTGGCCCGTGCTTACCAGGACTTCGTGACCTCCACCCCCGCACAGGAAAAAGTGTTCAAGGTGTTTCAGGACACCGAAGGCCGCCAGCACGTGTCGCTGGACAGCCTGCGGGCCACCATGCCCATGCGTGCGGCGGCGGCCTGAGGCACCAGGCGGGCCAGCCATGGCACGGGCGAGCCATGACCGCGCTGTCGGTTACACGACAAACCGGCCCCTCGTGCCCGCAGCCCGTCAGAACCCCGACATACCCCTGCGGCAACAGCGACACAACACACGTCCAAACGCCTTTTCTGCCGTGTTTTGAGACCTGATTTCCTTGGCATGCAGCTTGCAAACTGCCCCTCAATTGCAAAAGGATGAGCCCGTGTCACATCAGCTTCCCTCCCTCGCTTCGCAAGCCCCGGCGGCCACATCGACCCCCGGCACACCCAACGTGGCACGCCGCCGGTTGTTGCTGGTGGCGGCAGCCGCTGCCCTGCCTCTGGCGGCCTGGCGTTTGCAGCAAAGTGCCACCCCTACCCCGTTGAGCTGGCACGGCACAGCCATGGGGGCACCCGCCTCGCTGGTGCTGCACCATGCAGGCGATGAGGCCGGGGCACAGGCTGCGCTGACCGCCATGCTGGCGGAAATGGAGCGGCTGGAGGCCCTGTTCAGCCTGTACCGAGCCGACTCGTGGCTGTCACGTCTGAACCGCGACGGGCAAGTGACCCAAGCACCGGCCGAGTTCATTGCCCTGCTGCAGGCGGCCCTGAGCATGGCCCGGCACGCCAACGGCATGTTCGACCCCACGGTGCAACCGCTGTGGAAGCTGTACTTCAACCACTTTGTGGTGCAAGGCCAATCGTCAGCCCCCACGGCCGACCAGGTGGCGCAGGCGCTCTCGCTGGTGGGCTGGCAGGGTGTGCGGATAGATGGCGCATCGGTCAACCTGGCCCATGCGGGCATGGGTCTCACACTGAACGGCATTGCCCAGGGTTTCATCACCGACCGTTGCAGCGAGGTGCTGCAAGCCCACGGTTTCAACCGCATGCTGGTGGACATGGGCGAGCCCCGCGCACTGGCCGCCAAGCCCGACGGTTCGGCCTGGCACCTGGGCCTGGCCGACCCCCGCCAGCCCGAGCGGGCACTGCACACCGTGTCCGTCATCAACCAAGCTGTGGCCACATCGGGCGGGTACGGCACGCGGCTGGACGCGGCGGGCCTGTACACCCACTTGATCGACCCCTACACCGGCCGCACCGCACCCGCCGCCGAAAGCGTCACGGTGCTGGCCCCCACCGCCACGCAGGCAGATGCCTTGTCCACCGCGCTGTCGCTGATGCCGCGCAGTCAGCCAGCGGCCCGCCTGGCCTTGCTGCACACCCAACCTGGCTGCCGTGCCATCTGCATCGACAGCACGGGCAACGTGAGTGAGCTGTCATGAACGCGCAGCAATTCCTTCAAGCACAGGCCGAAGCCGAGCCACAAGCGCCAGTGGTAGAGGGTGTCGCACTTGTTCTGGCAGTGGATGGCCAGCGCGTGTGGCTGAAGGCCGAGCAAGCAGCATCCTGCTGCGGCAGCTGCGCAACACAAGCGGTGTGCACCGGTGGCTCGCACACCCAGCCTTTGGGAAACTGGCAGGTCATGCAACCTGTTGACGGGCTGGAGGGCGTTGGCCGTCTGCTTGCAGTCGGTGACCGTGTGCGTGTGGGCATAGACCGCAACGCACTGGCACACACCTCGCTGGTGGCCTATGCGTTGCCGTTGCTGTCTATGCTCGTGGCGGCGGTCACCTTTCAGGATGCAGGCAATGCGGTGGCAGTGGCTGCTGCAGTGGCGGGGCTGATCGGCGGCATAGCGGTGGCCCGCGTGCTGGCAAGGCGCTGGCGAGAGGCATTGCAGCCCCTGGTGCTGGGCATAGCCAACCACGGCGATGCAGCCGCTCACACATCTGCCTGCACACCACCCGCGCCCGCAAAGTACACCAAGGCTGTGCACATACCCGTTGTGTCCGCAGTGTCTCCCGTTACCAATAGGAGCCTGTGATGCAAGACTTTTTTCTGGTGCTGCTCAGCACCGCCATCGTCAACAACGTGGTGCTGGCCAAGTTTCTGGGGCTGTGCCCGTTCATGGGCACGTCCACCCGCATCGACACGGCCTTGGGCATGGCGATGGCCACCACGTTCGTGCTCACGCTGTCCACTGGCTTGGTGTGGGTGGCCGATGCCTGGCTGTTGGCCCCCTTGGGTCTGGAGTTCCTGCGCACCCTGACTTTCATTCTGGTGATTGCGGCCGTGGTGCAGTTCACCGAAATGGTCATCCGCCGCGTGTCGCCACCGTTGTACGAGGCATTGGGGGTGTACCTGCCGCTTATCACGACCAATTGCGCGGTGCTGGGCATCGCCCTGCTGAGCATTCAGGCGGAGCACAGCTTCGTGACCAGTCTGTTGCACGGCTTTGGTGCCGCCGTTGGGTTTGGACTCGTGCTGGTGATTTTTGCGGGCCTGCGCGAACGGCTCACGCTGGCCGAGGTACCCAAGGTATTCGAAGGTGCGCCCATCGGTTTCATCACGGCGGGCGTGTTGTCGTTGGCATTCATGGGTTTTGCCGGACTGGGAGCATGACGATGGACACACAACTGATTGTTCACACTGCACAAACGGTGGCCGTCATCGGCCTGCTGGGCACGAGCCTGGGGGCCGTGCTGGGCGTGGCCGCCCGCTACCTGAGTGCGCCGAAAGACGAAAGGGCGGAGGCCATCGCCGCCATGCTGCCCGGTGCAAACTGCGCCCAGTGCGGTTTCCCAGGATGCAGCCAGGCGGCCACGGCCATGGTCGATGGGCGGGCCGCCCCCGATTGCTGCCCACCAGGCGGGGCTTCCACGGCCCAGCGCGTTGCCGACTTTCTCGGCGTGAAGCTGGCGGCAGGTGGCGACGACGACGCGCTGCCCACCGTGGCCTGGGTGAACGAGGAGCGTTGCATCGGCTGCATGCGCTGCATGCGCAAGTGCGGCTCGGACGCCATCGTGGGTGCGGCCAAGCAGATGCACACAGTGCTGCCTGACGTCTGCTTTGCCTGCGGCCTGTGCGCGCCTGAATGCCCGACCGAGGCCATCGTGATGAAACCGGTGATGCCCACACTGGCCACCTGGCACTGGCCCAAACCCACCGCACCACGCACCGTGGCGCTGGACTAGGAGTAAGCGCCATGCTGCTGTTTCAAGTCAAAGGCGGGGTCAAGCTCAGTTACCGCAAGGAGCTGAGCAGCGAAAACGCCATCGTGCGCATGCCCACACCCAAACGTGTTTACGTGCCGCTGCAACAGCACGTGGGTGCGCCAGCGGAACCGGTGGTCACGGTGGGCCAGGTGGTGGGCAAGGGCCAACTGATCGGTCGCGCGGGCAAGGGCATCTCGGCCAATGTGCACGCGTCCATCTCGGGCACGGTGGTGGCCATTGAAGACCGCGTCGCCCCGCACCCATCGGGCCTGACCCAGCTCACGGTGGTGATCGAGTCCGACGGCCAAGACCGCTGGGCGGAGCTGCCACAGCCCATCACAGCCGACTTTCCCTTGCCGGCCACACCCAAAGAGTTGAGCGAACGTGTGGCCGCTGCGGGCATCGTGGGCCTGGGTGGGGCGGCGTTTCCGTCGTCGGTGAAGCTGGACATGGGCCAGAAGCACCTCATTGACACCCTGGTGATCAACGGGGCCGAGTGCGAACCCTATGTCACCTGCGACGACCGCCTGATGCGCGAATCAGCCGCCGAAATCATTGATGGCGTGCGCATCATGTCTTACGCACTGGTGGCCGAAAAAGTCATCATCGCCATCGAAAGCAACAAGCCCAAAGCCCTAGCCGCCATGCGTGAAGCCGCCAAGGTGGACAGCAGCATCCGCGTGATTGCCGTGCCCACGCGTTTCCCCATGGGCTCGGCCCAGCACCTGCTGCTGGCCGTCACGGGCCGTGAAACCCCGGCCAACGCCCGCACGGCGGAAGTGGGTGCGCTGGTTCACAACGTGGCCACCGCCAGGGCAGTGAGCACGGCCATTCGCCGCGGCGAACCGCTCATCAGCCGCGTGGTCACGGTGTCAGGCCTGGGGGTGCGCGAACCGTCCAACGTGGAAGTGCCACTGGGCACTGCCGTGGAAGACCTGCTGGCGTTTTGCGGCGGGCTGCACCCTGTACCCACGCTGATGATCGGTGGCGGACCGATGATGGGAGCGGCCCTGCCCTCGGTGCATGCCCCGGTGGTCAAAGGCAGCAGCGCCGTCCTGGCACTGACCGAGCGCGAAATCAACGAAGGCCAGCAGGAACCCTGCATCCGTTGCGGCAGTTGCGTCACCGCTTGCCCGGCAGGGCTGGTGCCGGTGGAGATGGCGCAGTTCATCCGCCGGGGCGACTTGCAGGCGGCCAAAGCCATCGGCCTGCAAGACTGCATTGCCTGCGGCTCGTGCTCGTTCATTTGCCCGTCCAGCATTCCGCTGGTGCACTACTTCAGCTTTGCCAACGGCAAGCTGGGCGCGCTGGACCGCGATGCACGGCGGCAGGATCGCATCCGGTCACTCATGCAGGCCCGCACCGAGCGCCTGGCCCGCGAGGCCGAGGCCAAGAAGGCCGCAGCTGCTGCCCGCAAGGCGGCCCGATCTGCCACGCGCCCGACAGCACCCAAGGAGACAGCATGACCACCATGGCCAACCGTGCTGGGCCGTTCACCCACACGACCAACAGTGTCACCCGTACGATGGCGTGGGTGATGATTGCCCTGGCCCCGGCCACTGGCTACGGCCTGTGGCTGTTCGGCTGGCCCTCGGTGTGGCTGTTTGCCATCACCCTGGCCAGTGCCCTGGGGGCTGAAGGCCTGATGCTGGCGCTGCTGGGCCAACCCGTGCGTGCGCGCCTGCTGGATGGCTCGGCGCTGCTGACCGCCTGGCTGCTGGCCATGAGTCTGCCGCCGTGGGCACCGTGGTGGCTGGGGGTGCTGGGCAGCGTGTCAGCCATCGTGCTGGGCAAGCATGTGTTCGGTGGCCTGGGCCAGAACATGTTCAACCCCGCAATGGTGGCGCGTATCGTGCTGCTGATCTCGTTTCCGGTTCACATGACGGCCTGGGTGGCACCTGCCCCCATGGGCAGCGACCATGCCCCCACATTGAGTCAGGCCTGGGCCTACACCACTGGCCAGGTGCAGGTACCCGAGCACCTGAGCGTGGCCACCGCACTGGGCACCCTGAAGAACGAGCAAACCAAAGGCATTCCGGTCAGCACCACCGCTGAAAAGCTGCCGCCACCGTCGGTGCTGGCCAAGGGCGACGAGTCGGGCTCGATCGGTGAAACCTCGGCCGTGCTGCTGCTGGCCGGGGGCGTATGGCTGTTGCTGCTGCGCATCATTTCGTGGCACATCCCGGTGGCCATGCTGGGCACCTTGGGCGTGTTGGCGGCCGTGTCGCATGCGGTTGACCCCAGCCGGTTTGCCGCCATGCACGTGCATGTGCTCTCGGGCGCAGCGGTACTGGGGGCGTTTTTCATCGCGACCGACTACGTCACGTCTCCGGTGTCGCGCAGCGGGCAACTGCTGTTTGGCGCAGGCATCGGTGCGCTGACCTGGGTCATTCGCGCTTTGGGCAGTTACCCGGAAGGCTTGGCCTTTGCCGTGGTGCTGATGAATGCGCTGGTGCCGCTGATTGACCGGTGGTTGCGCCCACGCGTGTTCGGTCGCAGCCGCCGTGGCCAGCCCTTGATCCCCAAAAACTGAGGCTGTACACCATGAACTCGCCCACCCCAACGCCAGTGTCCACGCCCCCTGATCCGGCCCCGCCTGTGCTCACCCCTGCAACGCCGCATTGGCGCACCCTGCTGCAACGCGCAGGTGGGCGGCATGCCGTGGTGCTGGGCGGGTTTTCGCTGGCGGCCACCCTGCTGCTGGCGGTGGCCAATGCGCTGACGCTGGAGCCCATTGCCCAAAGCGCCCAGGAAGACCTGCGGCGCTCATTGGAGCAAGTGATTCCTGCCAGCAACCACGATAACAATCCGGCCAGCGACACGCTGGTGCTGAAAGCCGATGGCAAGGATGTGCTGGTGTACCGCGCGCGTCAGGCCAGCCAGGTGTCGGGGGTGGCATTCGAGGTGAGCCGACGTGGCTACAGCGGCAGCATCCGCGTGCTGCTGGGCATCGATGCCACCGGGCAATTGACGGGAGTGCGTGTGCTTCACCACACCGAAACCCCCGGCCTGGGCGACAAGATCGAAGTGAACCGCTCGGACTGGATCACCCGCTTCACAGGCCTGTCGCTGGGCAACCCGCCCGACGCGCAATGGGCTGTGAAAAAGGACGGCGGCCCCTTTGACCAGTTTGCCGGGGCCACCATCACCCCGCGCGCCGTGGTCAATGCCATTCGCGACGGCCTGCGGCTGTTCGCGGCCCAACGTGACACCTTGCTGGAGAAAACACCATGAGTACCCCCATTCGTGACATCTGGGTCGATGGTGTCTGGCGCAACAATGTGGTGTTGAGCCAGATGCTGTCGCTGTGTCCGGCCTTGGCCGTGACCTCGGGCGCAACGCAAGGGTTGGGCATGGGCATGGCCACGCTGGCCGTGCTCGTGGCGTCCAACGCGCTGGTGGCCTTGCTGCGCGGACTGATCACCGACGAGGTGCGCATTCCAGCGTATGTGCTCATCATTGCCACACTGGTCACGGTGGTGGATTTGTCGATGAACGCTTGGTTGCACGAGCTGCACAAAGTGCTGGGCCTGTTCATTCCGCTGATCGTGGTGAACTGTCTGATTCTGGGCCGGGCCGAAGCGTTTGCCTCCAAAAACAGCGTGGCTTTGTCGGCATTCGATGGCTTGGCCATGGGTACGGGCTTCACCCTGTCACTGGTGGTGCTGGGCGCATTGCGGGAAATGGCGGGCAGCGGCACCGTGTTTGCCGGTGCGGCCAACTTGCTGGGGCCAGCTGTGAGCGTGCTTGAAATGCGGATCTACCCCGGCGATGGCGCACTGGTGATGATCCTGCCCGCAGGGGGCTTCATCGTGCTGGGCCTGATGATCGCAGCCAAACGGGCCTGGGATGCCCGCCACCCCCAACCCGCGCAGGCGCCCGCTGGCGCGACCAGCTCTGCTTCGGGTAGCTCATTGGCTGCCAGCCATTGCGAGGTGACCCCATGAAAGTCAGTGTGGTGTATGCGCTGCCCGACCGTCAGGCCTGGCTGGATGTGGAAGTGGCCGAGCAGACCACCGTCAGGCAAGCCATTGAAGCCAGCGGAATCCTTCGGGCTTTTCCTTCCCTGGACCTGGGTACACAGAAAGTGGGCATCTTCGGCAAACCCGTGGCACTCGAAGCACGCCTGGAAGCCGGCCAACGTGTCGAGATTTATCGACCGATCACGGCTGACCCGGTCGCACTGAGGGGCGACGTCGGAGAAGACGATGATTGATGTGCTTGCTTGGCTGGCAAATGGCCAGAGCGCAACGGCCGATTGACTCGGTCCGCCCGCAAGCCCCGCCTCAAAGCCCCCACAACCCCTGACCCACCCCAGCCACCCGGCTTTGCATGGGCGTAGGCGCCACCACCGCGCGCTTGGGTTGTGCAGTGCCTGGTGCGGCTGAAGCCGCTTCGGTGCGCTCCAGCTTCAAACTGCCCACACCCGCACCTTTGCCAGCCCGGGCAGGCGGCACACACAACCCACACGTGAAGTTGCGCGCAATCTCATAGGGCTCGGTCACGAAGTGACCCCCACATTTGCAACACTTGGTCATGCCCAGCATGTTGTTGTCCATGAACTTCACCAGACGCCACGCGCGGGTGAAGCTCAACAAAGGCTCGATGCCGCAAGCTTCCATCTGTTCGGTGTACAGCTTGTAGGCCTTGATCACCACGTCGATGTCATCCAGCGCGGCTGCTTTGGACAGGTATTCGTGGATGTTGGCAAACAGCGAAGAGTGGATGTTGGGCTGCCAGGTCAGGAACCAGTCCGTCGAGAAGGGCAACTGGCCTTTGGAAGGTGACTTGCCTGCCACTTCTTTGTACAGGCGCAACAGGCGCTCGTAAGACAGGTTGGT
>JAVBXK010000049.1 GCA_030824555.1 bacterium | reverse complement strand
CCCCCAACCCGCGCACCCCGGTGCCAAACCCGTCACCCCGGCCCTGGTCAGCCGCTTGCCCAACGTGGGCACCACGATCTTCACGGTCATGTCGGCACTGGCCGCTGAAAAAGGCGCGGTCAACCTGGGGCAAGGCTTCCCCGATTTCAATTGCGACCCCAAGCTGGTGGATGCCGTCACGGCGGCCATGCAGGCGGGCCACAACCAGTACCCGCCCATGCCCGGTGTGCCCGTGCTGCGCCAGACCGTGGCCCGCAAGATCGAGACCCTGCACGGGTGCGCCTACCACCCCGACGCTGAAATCACCATCACAGCCGGGGCCACGCAGGCCATCCTGACGGCCATACTGGCGGTCGTTCACCCGGGGGATGAAGTCATCGTGCTCGACCCCTGCTACGACAGCTACGTGCCCAACATCGAACTGGCTGGCGGCGTGGCCGTGCGCGTACCGCTCACACCCGGCACCTTCCGCCCTGACTTTGCGGCCATTTCAGCAGCCATGACACCGCGTACCCGCGCCATCATCGTCAACAGCCCGCACAACCCCAGCGCCACCATCTGGCAAGACGCTGACATGCGCGCCCTGCAAGACCTGCTGGCCCCCACCAACGTGCTGCTGATCAGCGACGAGGTGTACGAACACATGGTGTACGCGCCCAACCAGCACTTGAGCGCGTCGCGCTACCCAGGGCTGGCGGCACGTGCGTTCGTCATCAGCAGTTTCGGCAAAACCTTCCACGTCACGGGTTGGAAAGTGGGCACCGTGGCTGCCCCGGCACCGCTGACAGCCGAGTTCCGCAAGGTGCACCAGTTCAACGTGTTCACGGTCAACACACCCATGCAGCATGCGCTGGCGGCCTACCTGGCCGACCCGGCACCGTACTTGGACTTGCCCGCGTTTTACGCCGCCAAGCGCGACCTGTTCCGCTCCGGTCTGGCCCAGACGCGCTTCAAACTGTTGCCCAGCGAAGGCAGCTACTTCCAGTGCGTGGACATATCTGCCTTGGCCGTGCCCGAACGCGAACTGCCCGAGGCTGACTTCTGCAAATGGCTGGCCAGCGAAGTGGGCGTGGCCGCCATCCCGCTGTCGGCGTTTTATGGCAACGGGTTCGACCAAAAGGTCATCCGCTTCTGTTTTGCCAAGCAAGACGACACGCTGCGGGCCGCCCTGGCCCGGCTGGCCCGGCTGTGAGGTAGCGCCCGCTGACCGCAGGGGGCGCGCACACACACACGCTCGCGCGCCACGCGTCAGACCATCGCCCAAGCCTGCCCCAGCGTCACGGCGCCCGGTGCAGCCAGTTGCAGGCCCCACCCCACCAGCCAGACCACCAACAGCATGGCCAGCAAGGGCCAGCGCGTGTGGCTCCACACGGCGTGCAGCCAATGCTGGCGCTCGCACTCGCGCAGCCGGTGGTAAAGCGACCCCACAAGTGCCCCGTCCAGCGCCACCTCGGCCATCAGCATGGGTGCCTGGTACACCACGTAGAACGCAGCAGCTGCCAGCGCCAGCACGAAGCCCAGCACCAGCAAAACGATGGCCAGCTCGTCTGCATCTCCAATGTCAACGTCTATCCCACCCGATCGGGATGAACCGGATGACCTGGCAGGAACGGCCGAGTTTGCTGCCCTGGACAGGTCCACCGGCAGCACCCCATCGTCTGTGATCTCGCGGGAGGAGCGGGACACCGCTTGCGCGAACGGGCGCGCCATGTTTGCAGTCAGGTCCACAGCATCCACGCCATCGCCCAGATTGCCCGCATCAGCCCAGTCTTCCGCCCGCGAGCGCAACCACAGCCACAGCAGCCCCAGAAACGCGCCATACGCGATCAGCAACGCTGCCGGATACCGCCACGCCATGCTGTGCAGGCCCAGCTTCAACAACGATGCCGATGCCAACAACCCCGCCAGCCCCGTCAGCGACACGATGAGCGACATCTGCAACCGGGGATGGCTTTGCGATTCCAGCCGATCGCGCATGCGCTCGACGAGCTTGGCGCGGGCGGTGAAATGTTGGGGGCGTGCGGTGGGGTTCATTTGAATGGAGTTACTTGGCCAATACATCGCACACATCGCACACAGCGCATACAGCACGTGCTGGCTGTGCTGCGCGCAGGGAATGTTCTTTGAAGCCAGAATCGACCCGATATGGTACGGCTCATGGGATCGAAGGTGATACCCAGCAGCTGGCCGAACCCAAACACAAACAAACACAAACACAAACACAAAAGTATTGGCCCCGATTTTGGAACCACACTCCCCCCCACCCTCACCCGTTCAGGCATCCGCAGAGCCCCGCCGCAGCGCCTGGTTGCTGCAAATCTGGGCGCGCGTTGCCCTCATGCAACGCTGGTTGCCCGGACTGCTTACCCTGCAGCAATACCAGCGCAGCTGGTTCATCCACGACCTGATGGCGGGGCTGGTGCTGACAGCCATTCTGGTGCCGGTGGGCATGGGGTATGCCGAAGCCTCAGGCGTACCCGCCATTTACGGTTTGTACGCCACCATCGTCCCCTTGCTGGCCTATGCGCTGTTTGGCCCCAGCCGTATCCTGGTGCTGGGGCCAGACTCCACACTGGCTGCTGTGATTGCCGTGCTGATCTTGCCCATTGCGGCGGGTAGCCCCGAACGCACCGTGGCACTGGCCGGCATGCTGGCCGTGTTGTCAGGCGCTTGTTCGATATTGATCGGGCTGGCACGCCTGGGCCTGGTCGCCGACTTGCTGTCCAAACCCATTCGCATCGGTTTCTTGAACGCCATTGCGCTGACCGTGCTGATTGGGCAGCTGCCCAAGGTGTTTGGCTTTTCAGTCACGGGCGACGGCTTGCTCGACAAGTCAACCCAACTGGTGCAGGGCATTCTGGGCTGCAAAACCAACCTCACTGCGCTGGCCATCGGGGCATCCTGTCTGGCGCTCATTTTGCTGGTTGCACGTTATCGGCCGCGCTTGCCAGGCATTCTGATTGCCGTGGTGCTGGCCACGGTGGTGTCGGCATTTTTCCAACTGTCCGACACCGCACAGTTGAAGGTGGTGGGCAGCTTGCCGCAAGGTTTGCCCAGCTGGCAGTTTCCAGTGGTGAGCTGGCAAGACGTGGTGCAACTGTTGCCTGGCGCGGTCATCATCTCCATCCTGTCATTTGCCGACACCAGCGTGCTATCGCGTGCGCTGGCCCAGCGCGGCAACTACCAGGTGAACCAGAACCAGGAAATGGTCGCACTGGGGGTGGCCAACATCGCCACAGGGCTGTTCCAGGGGTTTTCGGTCAGCTCCAGCGCGTCGCGCACCCCGGTGGCCGAGTCTGCCGGGGCCAAAACCCAGCTGACCGGCGTGGTGGGGGCGTTGGCCATTGCCTTGCTGCTGTTGTTTGCCCCCGGCCTGCTGAAAGACTTGCCCAGCGCCGCGCTGGCCGCCGTGGTCATTGCCGCATGCCTGTCGTTTGCCGACATTGCCGGCATGCGCGAGATGTACCGCCTGCGCAAAGTCGAATTTGCGCTGTCGCTGGCCAGCTTCATCGGTGTGGCCACGCTGGGGGTGATTGAGGGCATCGTCATCACCCTGGGCCTGACCATGCTGCTGCTGTTGTGGAACGCCTGGCACCCCTACTTTGCCGTGCTGGCGCGGGTGGACGGGGCCAAGGGCTACCACGACGTGACCCGCCACCCGGCAGGCCGACGCGTACCGGGCCTGGTGCTGTTCCGCTGGGATGCCCAGCTGTTTTTTGCCAACAGCGAAATTTTCAGGGAGCAGGCCATGCATGCAGTTGCCAGCGCGCCCACCCCCACACGCCGGTTGGTGGTGGTGGCCGATGCCATATCGGACATCGACCTGACGGCCGCAGACACCCTGGCCAGCCTGCACAGTGACCTGACCCAGCAAGGCGTCGAGCTGTGGTTTGCCGGGCTCAAAGGCCAGGTGCATGACCGGCTGAAAACCTACGGCACGCTCGACCAGATGGGTCACGACGTGTTTGCCCCCACCGTGGGCAACGCCGTCAACCTCTACCGCGCCACGCATGCGGTGGACTGGAAGGATTGGGACGAGGCGGAATGCAAACCCTGACCGCCTACGACGCCATGCGCCAGTTCTACGCCAACTGCCTGCAACACACCCTGGCTGCCACCGGCCAGCAAGCTACCCAAAATGGCTTGACTGAAGACACGCTGAGCAACCTGCTGACAGAAGCTGAGGAAAAAATCAGCAAAGGCGCGTTCAAGACTGAGGAGTTGTAGCCCCTGCCCGCTTGCGTTCAACAACAATTTCGGGTTTCCCAACTCAAGCGCGAGGGCGTTGGTCGGTACCATCGCAGTGAGAGCTTGACAAACCCACGCCACCCGGCAGCGTGTCAAATTCGACACCAGCACAATCACTTTCAATGCAACGTATCTTCATCAGCAGTGTTCAAAAAGAGTTTGCGTTGGAGCGCCAAGCACTGGCCGACTACCTGCGCACCGACCCTTTGCTGCGTCGCTTTTTCGAACCATTTCTGTTTGAAGAGCTGCCCGCCATCGACCAGCAAGCCAGCACCGCTTACCTGGCCCAAGTGGCCAATTGCGACATCTATTTGGGCCTGTTTGGCGACAGCTACGGTTTTGAAGACAGCGTGGGCGTGTCCCCCACCGAGCATGAATTCAACAGCGCCACCGATCTGCACAAAACCCGGCTGATTTACGTCAAGGGTGAAACCGACCAAGCCAAACACCCCAAAATGCAAGCGCTGATTGCCAACGCCAGCAACCAGGTCGTTCGCAGGCGCTTTCGCAACAGTGCCGATTTGCACCCCGCCGTTTACGCCTCATTGGTGGACCACCTGCAAGCGCACGAACTGCTGCGCTTTACCCCGTTTGACGCAAGTGCCTGCCGCGATGCCACGCTGGCCGATGTGTCCACTGAAAAAATTCAGGGCTTCTTGCGCACCGCGCGCCAGGCACGCAGCTTCCCACTGGCCGAAGATGCCCCTCCCCGCGCAGTGCTGACGCAATTGCGGCTACTGAAACAAGATACCCCCACCAACGCAGCTGTGCTCCTGTTTGGCAACGAGCCCCAGCGCTTTGTTTACAACTCTGAAGTCAAGTGCGCCCACTTTCATGGCACCCAGCGACAAAAGCCCATACCGTTCTATCAGGTCTACAAAGGCACCTTGTTTGAGCTGGTGGACCAGGCGGTGAACTTTGTGCTCTCAAAAATCAACTTGGCCGTGGGCACACGCGCACTGTCTGCGCAGGCACCCACGTCGTACGAAATTCCGCCCGAAGTGGTGTCCGAGGCCATCGTCAACGCCATTGCCCACCGCGACTACACCAGCACCGCAAGCGTGCAAGTCATGCTGTTTGCCGACCGACTGGAAATTTGGAACCCCGGCGGTTTGCCACCGGGCTTGAGCCTGCAATCGCTGCGGCAACCGCACGGCTCGTACCCCGCAAACCCATTGATTGCCGAACCCCTTTACCTTGCTCAATACATTGAACGCATGGGCACTGGCACGGGCGACATGATCGAACGCTGTGTGGCGCACGGCCTGCCCGAGCCCACGTTTGCGTTGACCGATGGCTTTGTGACCACCATCTGGCGTAAACCCGATTTGGCGCTGGAACATGTGGGGGGCAAAACCGACCCAGCAACCCATCAAGTAACCCCGCAAGTAACCCCGCAAGTAACCCCACAAGTGGCGCAGTTGCTGGCAGTGATGAAGGGCGACATGTCTCGCGCCCAGTTGATGGCTGCCGTAGGGCTGAAGGACAGGGGTACTTTTTCTGAAAACTATCTAGAGCCAGCGCTGGCAGCAGGGCTGATTGAACGGACACTGCCGGGTTCGCCTAAGAGTCCTACGCAGAGATATCGGTTGACGGCTCAAGGGCAGAAATACACAACAAAGGGCGAATCGAAAATATGAACCAAACTGCACTGCCGCTCAGTCCTGCATTCAAACAGATGCTACACAAGTACGTTGAGGACTTCATCGTCAGGGTAACCTCCAGCAGTACAAGCCAAGTTCCCATTCCTATCGATGCTGCATTCTCTTTGGCATGCAAGGATCTCAACATTTGGTTCAAAACCAGCTTTGGTCATGGAAGCTTGGCGGAGATCCCTTGGCTTGCATGCTTCGCCCCAGGGCAGAGCGCTCAGCTCGAAGGTGTCTACCCAGTGCTGCTCTACCAGCGCGCAACAAGCACTGCCTCGGTCAACTAAGGAGTCAGCGCGACAGCTGCAGAGGCCTCAGGTTCTTGGCCGCGGACTTGGCCAACAAAATTGACGGCAAACTTACCAAAGTTCCCTCAGAAAAAATACAAGCAGTCATATGTCGCAAAGGAATTCGCTGGGGTTACCGCTGGCGACACGGGAGAGATAGTTTCCGAACTGCTGACCCTAATAACTCAATTCATCGAACTGAATGAAGGTTTGGCGAGCTGCCCAAGAATTGATTCTTCGACCGTAACCGACTTCGCCAATGGGGCAAATGATGCGGGGTTGTTGTTCACTCCGGATGCGATTTCCCGCTTTCTCGCCTCCCTCCTGACCAAACGTTTCTGCATCCTCACAGGCCTGGCTGGCTCAGGCAAAACCAAGTTGGCCGAGGCATTCGCCATGTGGCTGTGCGAATCGCCCCAGCAACACCGCATCGTGGCTGTGGGTGCTGATTGGACCAGCAATGAAAACCTGCTGGGCTATGCCGATGCATTACAGGCCGGGCAGTACCGCGCCCCAGTGAATGGCGCGCTCGACTTGCTGCTGCGGGCTCAGGCTGACACAGAAAAGCCGTACTTTCTGATTCTTGACGAGATGAACCTCTCGCATGTAGAGCGGTACTTTGCCGACTTTTTGTCAGCCATGGAGTCTGACAACGCACCCCTGTCGCTCCATGGCGTGGATGCGGGTTTGGCTTTACCCAGTGTGCCAAGCGGCACCGTGCCAGCCAAGCTGCCGCTGCCGCACAACCTGTTCATCATTGGCACGGTGAACGTGGACGAAACCACCTACATGTTCAGCCCCAAAGTGCTGGACAGGGCCAATGTGATCGAGTTCCGGGCCACTAAAGACCAAATGGCCGCGTTTCTGGACAACCCCACAGGTGTTGAACTGAAGGCATTGAAAGAGCAAGGCGTACCTTTTGCTTCAGCCTTCCTGGCACGGGCGAAAGCCGATGCCGATGTGGCCACTTTGACTGACAAGGATGGCAATCCACTCAACGCCCAACTGAAGTCTGATTTGATAGCTGTTTTTTCAGCATTGGAAAGCGCCGGGGTCGAATTTGGCTTCAGAACCGCCAAAGAAATTGCCCGCTTCATGGTGATTCACAAAGAACTGTCGGGCGAAGACTGGGTTTACAAAGATGCGCTCGATGCGCAAGTGTTGCAAAAGCTGATGCCCAAGCTGCATGGCTCGGCACGCAAGCTGGAGGACGTGCTCAAAGCGCTGGCTGACTTTGCTGCTGAGGCCAACCGCGACTTGCCCCTGACCCGCGAAAAAATCAAGCGCATGCAAAGCCGGCTGGAACGCGATGGGTTCACCAGCTTTGCTGAAGCCTGATTGGCCTGGCTGCCAATATGGCTGACACCGCCACCCTGGTTTTTCTGGCTGCAAACGATAGCCCACTTTGCACCTTGACGGTGTACGTGCAGGGCAACTGGCTGCCACCAGTGCCCGATCTGGAGCCGCTGTTGACAGTGCCTGCGGCCCAAGCACAGGCCAACGGCGAGGGGCAGGTGCAGTTGCTGGAGGGTGTGCGATACGAATACGAGCTGTCCGTACCCGACTGTGAACTGGCACTGGCACAGCACTACGCCGACAAGCAGGGCATCGTGCTGGCAAGCAAAGTCAAAGAGCGGGGCCATTGTGGAGTATTGAACCCTGGCCTGGCTACCGGGCGGTTGCCGTTGGTGTTGAAGAACGCCCAAGGCGTTGAGTTGGCAAGGGCAGACCTGGAGGTGCGCTCGCGCAAGCTGAGCTACAAGGCCGACTACCAGCACATGTTGGAAGACATCACCGCCCATTGCGTGGATTTGCTGCAAGAGTTACGGGCATCATCGCTGTTCAATGCTGAGCCAGACCCCGGCAACGACCCCACCACACTGGCGCAACGCTTTGCCTTTGTGCGGGGGTTGTTGCAAAGCACTGCGTTTGACAACGCGCTGCACCGCATCACCACCCACCCGCACCAGACGTGGCAGCACGAAGCGCACGAGCGTTCGATCAGCCGTGGCTTCAAACCATCTGGCAAGGTGCTGCGCCAGTTGGCTCAAGGCACCCGCCGGGTGGCTGTGCCAGCGGCACACCCACTGCACGCCACACTGCCCACGCTGCCAGAGTTCATCACCGTCACAAGGGCCACGCCCACGCATGACACGCCAGAAAACCGGTTTGTGAAATTTGCACTGCGCTCGTTTCACGGCTTTTTGGACACCATGCGCAAGCGGGTACCCGACCAAGCCAAAGATGCAAGGCTGGTACAAGAGATCACAGCGCTGTGCAAAAGGCTGGACGAGGCGCTGGCCTCTGACGTGTTGCGCCATGTGAGTGAGCCCACCTTTTTGCCACTGGGCAGCCCCACGTTGCAACGCCGCGAAGGCTACCGCGAGGTGCTGCAGGCTTGGCTGCAATTTGCAATGGCTGCCAAGCTGGTGTGGCACGGTGGCGAACAGGTGTTTGGCGCAGGCCAGCGTGATGTGGCCACGCTGTACGAGTACTGGGTGTTTTTTAAGCTGTTGGATGTGGTGGCCAGCGTTTTCAAGCTCGACAAACCCGCCAGTGAATCGCTGCTGGAGCCCACCGCCGATGGCTTTGGCTTGAAGCTGAAGGCTGGCAGGTACCTGCCTTTGCACGGCCACTCGGTACAATCAGGCCGGATGTTGGCGGTGCAGTTCAGCTACAACCGCAGCTTTCGGGCCACAAAAGAACCGCGAGCACCCGGCTCATGGACAGAAAACTTGCGGCCCGACTACACGCTGAGCCTGTGGCCAGCGGGCTTTACCGCCGAACAGGCAGAGCTGCAAGAGTTGATGGTGCATGTCCACTTTGATGCCAAGTACCGCATTGACCAGGTGGCAGCCATACTGAATGAGGCTGAAAACACAGCCAATCTGAACGAGGATGAGTTGGGCTCAGTGCTTGACGATGAAAAACAAAACGAAGCTCGAGGCACTTACAAGCGTGCCGATTTGCTGAAGATGCATGCCTACCGCGATGCCATTCGCCGCACGCAAGGGGCTTATGTGATTTACCCCGGCCAATCAGGGGCAGACAAACGGCTGGAGAGTTTTCATGAGGTGCTGCCGGGCCTGGGGGCGTTCGCCCTGCGCCCGGGCTTGGGCACACAAGCGCTGGAAGCGTTTTTGCACGATGTGGTGAGCCATGTGGCTGACCGCGCCAGTGCCCGCGAGCAGCACAGTTTCCACACCTGGCAAACCTATGAACGTGCGGAAAACCCCACCGCACAAGATCGGCGGGCATCGTATGCAGTGGTGCCAGAAAAAACCACAGATGGCCTGGTGCGCGCCACCCCTGTACGAGAAACATTTGTGGTGGTGGGTTGGTTGAAAAGTTCAGATCACTTGAAATGGATTCTGGACAAGGGCAAATACAACTTCCGAATGGGCAGCACGCCTGGCGCACTGCACCTCTCTTCGCAGGTGGTGGGTGCTGCTTACCTACTGCTTCATGGTGCCAACGATGAAGCCGAGCCAGGTTTGCTTCGCATTTGCGACCCCAAGGGCGGGCCAGTTGTGTACACCAGTGCAGGCCTGAAAGCCTTGGGTTACCCAACCACCCCCACGCAAGATGCCTATTTGGTTTACGACGTTGAACCCGCCGACGATTTTGCGAACGTGAACTGGGACTATGCCAACCTGCCACACAAGCCAGCCACAGCCGCGCTGGGCCATCCGTTTGCGGTATCTCTGCAAGATCTGCTGCTGGTGAGTAAGCGGCCGCCAAGCAAAACCAGCGCGTAGCGGTGGGCGCACCTGCCCCTCACTGATTCAACTGCGCCCAAGCCTTGTCCAGCCGCTTGATGCTCACGGGCTGGGGCGTGCGCAGCTCCTGCGCGAAGAAGCTGATGCGCAGTTCTTCCAGCAGCCAGCGGAATTCGGCCATGCGGTCATCTACCTGGCCTTTGCGTTCGGCCACCAGCCGCCAGTAGCGCTGGTCCTGGGGTTTCAGCTCTGCCAGTTTGGTGGCATCGCGCGCAGGGTCTGCTCGGTACTTTTCAAGCCTGGCCTGCACGCCTTTCAGGTAGCGCGGCAGGTGTTGCAGTTGTGCCCACGGGGTGTCTGACAGGAAGCGCTTACCCACCAGCCGTGCCAGTTGCTGGCCCACGTCGGTGGCCACGTCTGCCGGGGGTTTGCTGTCTTTCAGTTTGCGGGCGGCTGCGGCGTATTCGGTCAGGATGGTGCCGCCCAACCGGGCCACTTCGTTGGCAATCAGCGTCAGGCGGCCACGGCCTTCGTCCAGGCGGGCTTTGAAGCTGGCGGCGTCGGTGGGCAGTGGGTTGAGCAAAAAGGCGCGGGTCATGGCCAGGTCCAGCACATGCTGGCGCAGTTCTTCCGCCGTGCCGCCCTGCCCGCCCCCTTTGTCGTCGGGGTGGCGGCCCACCAGCATGTAGGCCACGGCCATCTGTTGCAGGCCGGGGATGTTTTTTTCCAGGTACTTGAGCGCGTCTTTGATGTGCAGCGCAAACAGCCGCCGCAGGCCGGCCTGGTGTTTGTTGGCGGCCACGTCGGGCTCGTCAAACACCTCGATGCTGACGCTGTCGCCGTGGTCGATCAACGCAGGGAAGCCAATGAGCGTCTGGCCGCCTTTTTTGATTTCCATCAGCTCGGGCAGCTCGCCAAAGGCCCAGGTGGTGTACTTGGTTTGGGTAATGTCAACGGGTTGATCTGCCGCTTTCGATGTATTTTCAGGCCGTTTTTCAGAAGAGTTTTTGCTTATTTCAGTAGCATTTACCGCTTTATTTGAATGCGGTAAAGCACTTTTTTGTTCTGATTTTTCACTCCGGTTTTTATCTCCGCTTTCTGTAGCGTTCAATTTCAGTGCCGCCAGCGCCTGGAACGCGCCGCGTGCCTTGCTGCCCAGTTCGGCCTTCAGGGCTGACAGGCTGCGGCCTGCGCCCAGTTGGCGGCCGTGTTCGTCCACCACGCGCAGGTGCATCAGGTGGTGGGGTTGCAGCATGTCGGCCTTGATGTCGCCGCGTTTGATGTCGAGCTGCGTGGCTTCGCGCACCAATTTCAGCAGCGCGTCCATCAGGTTGCCGTGGCCAAACGCTTCGGGGGCGGTCAGCGCTTCGGTGAAGCGGGTGGCGGTTTCGGGCAGCGGCACCAGGCGCGAGCGTGGGCGCTGGTGCAGGGTTTTCAGCAGCGCCAGCAGCTTTTCTTTCAGCATGCCGGGTACCAGCCACTCGGCGCGGTCGTCGCTGATCTGGTTCAGCACAAACAGCGGCACGGTCACGCTCAGGCCGTCTTTGGGGTCGCCGGGTTCGTGCAGGTAGGTGGCGGCGCAGTCCACACCACCCAAGCGCAGCACTTTGGGGAAGGCTTGGGTGGTGATGCCAGCGGCCTCGTGCCGCATCAGCTCGTCTTTGGACAGCATCAGCAGGCGGGGCTGTTTTTTCAGCTCGGCCTGGTACCACCGCTCGAACGCCACGCCGGAGCACACGTCAGCGGGTACTTGCTGGTCGTAGAACGCGAAGATCAGCTCGTCGTCCACCAGCACGTCTTGCCTGCGGGCCTTGTGCTCCAGCTCGGCCACCTGGCGAATGAGCTTCTGGTTGGCGGGCAAAAACGGCAGTTTGCGCGGCCAGTCGTCAGGCACCAGGCCTTCGACCAGCGCGCTGCGGATGAAAATGCGCCGCGCCTCGGCCGGGTCCAGCCGCCCGAAGTTGACGCGCCGCCCCTGGTACACCTGCAAGCCGTACAGCGTGGCGCGCTCGTGCGCCACCACCTGGGCGGTGCGTTTGTCCCATTGCGGGTCAGACGTTTGGCGATTCAGCAAGTGGCCACCCACGTCTTCCAGCCATTGGGGCTCGATGTTGGCAATGCCCCGCCCGAACAGGCGCGTGGTTTCAACCAGCTCGGCCACCACGATCCAGCGGCCGGGCTTCTTGCTCAGGTTGGCGCCGGGGTGGCGGTGGAACTTGATGCCGCGCGCGCCGGTGTAGTGCTCGTCCGCCTCGGCCTTGCAGCCCACGTTGCCCAGCAAGCCGGCCAGCATGCTTTTGTGCAGCGCTTCGTAGCCCGAAGGGGTGGTGTTGAGGTGCCAGCCGTGCTCGGCCACCACGGTGTGCAGCTGGGTGTGGATGTCGCGCCACTCGCGCACGCGGCGCACGTTGATGAAGTGCTCGCGCAGCAGGGTTTCCTGCTGGCGGTGGCTGAGCTTGTGGGGCAATGTGGCGGTGGGGTGCGCCGGGGCACCGGGTTGGGTGTTGGGCCTGGTGCCCGTTTGGGCACCCTGGCGGGCGGTGGACTGTGCTGCGAGCGGGCGCTGGCCTTGCGCGGCTGTGCCTGGGGGCTTGGGGTTGGCTGCCGGTTCGTCGGCATCCTCTTCTTTACCCATGGCCACCATGCCGGTGCGGTGGCCGCGCGAGGCTTCCAACCAGTTCCACAAACGCAGGGTGCCGGTGAATTCGCTTTTTTCGTCGTCCCACTTGGCTTGAGCCTGGTCGGCGGCGGCCTGGCGGTCTTGCGGGCGGTCGCGCACGTCTTGCACGCTCAGGGCACTGGCAATCACCAGCACCTCGGCCAGTGCGCCGCTGTCTTTGGCGGCCAAAATCATGCGGCCCACGCGGGGGTCGAGCGGCAGGCGGGCCAGTTGGTGGCCCACGTCGGTCAGCTCCAGCCGCTCGGTGGCGGCACCCAGTTCCTGCAGCAGCGCATAGCCGTCGGTAAACGCCCGGCGGCTGGGCGGCTCGATGAACGGAAAGTCTTCCACCCCGCCGCTGTCGCCGTGCAGGTGAAGCGTCTTCATGCGCAAAATCACCCCGGCCAGTGAGCTGCGCAGAATTTCGGGGTCGGTGAATTTGGGCCGGGCGGCAAAGCCCAGCTCGTCGTACAGGCGGATGCAAATGCCGTCGGCCACCCGGCCGCAGCGCCCTGCCCGCTGGTTGGCCGCCGCCTGGCTGATGGGTTCGACCAGCAGCTGCTCCACCTTCTGGCGCAGGCTGTAGCGTTTGACGCGTGCCGTGCCCACGTCGATCACATAACGTATGCCCGGCACGGTCAGTGAGGTTTCGGCCACGTTCGTGGCCAGCACGATGCGCCGCTGCCCCTTGGGGTGAAACACCCTCTCCTGCTCGGCTTGGCTCAGGCGGGCAAACAGCGGCAGCACCTCGGCATTGCGCAGCGCGGGCTGGTGGCTCAGGTGCTTGGTCAGGTGGTCAGCCGTTTCACGTATTTCACGCTCGCCCGGCAAAAACACCAGGATGTCGCCACCCAGTCCAGCGCCACCGCGCCACAGCTCGTCCACAGCGTCGGCTACTGCATCATTCAGGTCTTTAGCCTCTCCACGCTTGTATTTAGGCGTTTCTTTGCTATCGTTTTTTTCACCACTCTCCGCGTCGTCAAAGGGGCGATAACGCACTTCGACCGGAAACGTGCGGCCCGACACCATCATCACCGGCGCAGGCTGGCCTTTGGCGTCGGCAAAGTAGTTGGCAAACCGGTCGGCATCGATGGTGGCCGACGTGACGATCAGCTTCAGGTCAGGCCGTTTGGGCAGCAGCTGGCGCAAAAAGCCCAGCAGAAAATCGATGTTCAGGCTGCGCTCGTGCGCCTCGTCGATGATGAGCGTGTCGTACCCGCGCAGCATCGGGTCGGACTGCGTTTCGGCCAGCAAAATGCCGTCGGTCATCAGCTTGACGCGGGCGCCGGGCGTGAGCCGGTCGTTGAAACGCACCTTGTAGCCCACCACCTCGCCCAACGGGGTGTTCAGCTCATCGGCAATGCGCTGGGCCACGCTGGTGGCCGCGATGCGCCGGGGCTGGGTGTGGCCAATGAGCGGGCCTTGCCAGCGCAATTTGCCATCTTTGCCCGGCACCTGCACCCGCTGCGCACGGCCCAAGGCCAGCGCCATTTTGGGTAACTGGGTGGTTTTGCCCGAACCGGTTTCACCACAGACGATGGTCACCTGGTGCCTCACCATGGCCGCCATGATTTCGTCACGGCGGGCGGAAACGGGCAAGGACTCGGGGAATTCAATCTTCAGTGGCTGCATGCCCCGATTATCCCGGGGCGCTGGAGTCACTCAGAGGTTGAGAGTTTTTCGGGCGTGCCCGAGCAGCGCACCAAACGTGCCCGATCAAGGCGCAAAGCACAGCAATAGCTCGGGCTATTGCGCGCATTTGCAACGCCGAGCGGGTGCATTTTTGGGTGGTGAGCGGGCATGGGCGATCTCAGCTCAGGCACTGCGCAGATGGAACACCGACACCGCCGCCACCAGCTCCTGTGCCTGCGACTTGAGTCGCTCGGTTGCAGCAGCCATTTCTTCGACCAGTGCCGCGTTCATCTGCGTGGCCTGATCGATCATGTTGATGGCTTTGCCCACCTGGTCCATGCCGGTGCTTTGTTCGTTGCTGGCCCCGTCGATGCCGTGGACCAATTCGGTGACCTTCTGGATAGCCGTCACCACTTCGCCCATGGTGTGCCCTGCGGTATCGACCTGCTGGCTGCCGGATTCGACCCGCTCCAGGCTGTCGTGAATGAGCACTTTGATTTCCTGAGCCGCTGCAGCCGAGCGGCTGGCCAGGCTTCGCACCTCGGCAGCGACCACGGCAAAACCCCGTCCGGCATCGCCGGCGCGGGCCGCTTCCACCGCAGCGTTCAGGGCCAGGATGTTGGTCTGGAAAGCAATGCCGTCAATCACCCCGATGATGTCGCCGATCTTGCGTGAGCTGGCCGTGATGCCTTGCATGGTGCTGACCACATCAGCCACCGCTTCTCCGCCTCGGGCAGCGACCTCGGACGCGTGGGCAGCCATGCGGCTGGCCTGGTTGGCATGGGTGGCGTTGTGGTGCACGTTGCTGCCCAGTTGCTCCATGGATGCAGCTTGCTGCTGAAGCGCACTGGCTTGCTCTTCGGTGCGCTGGCTCAGGTCGAGGTTGCCCCCGGCTATTTGCTGGGCCGAGGCGGCCAGCTGGTCTGCCTGTTGCCGCACTTCGGCCACCACGCGGGTCAGTGCTTCTTGCATGCCGCTCAGCGCGTGGCGCAATTGGGCAACCTCATCAGTGCCAGGAGCATCAACGGTGGTGGTCAGGTCGCCTTGTGCCACCTGGTGGGCAAATTGCACCGCATCGCGCAGGGGTTCGACCGTGGTGCGGCTGATCCACAAAGCCACGCCCATGCCCACAGCACCGGCCACCAGCAACGTGACCACCAGCGTACCTGTGAATGCCTGGGTGCTGTGTTGGTGCGACAGCACGGTTTGCTGGGACACATCGAGCTGGGTCTGAATGAGTTGGCCCAGCACATCTTGCATGGGGTCGAAGGCCGGGTACATCTGACGGGCGGCAAAGGCGGCCAGCGCAGCCTTGTCAGGCTGGGCAACCAGACGCGCCAGTTCATCGACGGCGGCGTTGGCGGGGCCCATCAGCCCGTCCATCTGGTGGACCAGCTGTTTTTCCCGTTCCACCAGGTAAGTGGCGGTATAGGCTTTCCACTCGCGCTGGATGATGCTTTTTGCTTCGGCAATCGAGCGGGTGGCTTGCTCAGTGGTCAACGCACCGTCGCGTGCTTTGTGTGCGGTGTCCACAATCTGCACCGCATACGCGTCGGATACCGACTTGAGCTGTTGGAGCGGTACCACCCGGTCAGCATAAAGCGAAGACATGTCGGCATCTCCCTGCTGCTGCAGGAAGACGCTGGTGAGCCCACTCAGGGCAAAAAATGCCAACAGCAGTGAGCTGAGCAGCAGCAACTTTGTTTTGAGGTTCCATCTGATAGACATGCGGTTTTCTCCCTGGAAAATTCAATACACACAGTGCACAGATCAGCGACAGCGCCGCGTCACAAAGGGCAACGGCTGTTTGCAGAGGGATGGAGACTCGGAAGCAAACAAGAGATGGATCACCCCTCCCAGAGTGATTTCAGCGAGCGTTGACCGGAATGCAATGTTCCGAAGGCGGGACTGATTTATTTTTTTAATCGCCACGCACGCACACTGTCAGCACTTCCTGACTTTTTGTCAGCAAATCCCTACTGCTGTAGTCAATCTTCACAACGGGCCGATGGCTGCCTGCCGCATCAAGGGCGCGCTACACCGCACAGGTACGGGGGAGGTTTGTGCCCAGCCCAGTGGAACCGGGCGTGAGCCGGTCGTTGAAGCGCCCCTTGTAGCCCGCTACCTCGCCCAACGGCGTGCCTTCACGGCGGGCTGAAACTGGCAAGGACTCGGGAAACGTGATGGTCAGGATCTCGGACATGGACAGCATATCCCAGGACACAGTTTCACATGTTCACGTGCTACACTGGTTTGCAAACTATGCCAGACAACCCATGCCCTGGAGTCCACCGTGTCGAACCTGACCCTGTCCATTGACGACCAGCTCATCAAGAAAGCCCGCATCAAAGCCATTGAAGAGGGCACCTCACTGAGCGCCAAGGTGCGGGAGATGCTGGCACAGTACGTTCAGTCCACACGGCCATCCACACCGATCACCCTGCCTGAATTGCCCCTGTTCGACGGGCAAGGCGGCCTGCAATCGGGCATTGACCCTACCAGCAACAAATCCATGTTGACTGCGGTTGAAAGTCTCATTACGGGCAAAGAGGGCAATACCGCATGACCCCCGATGTGAACGTGTTGGTGGCGGCATCACGGCGCGACCATGTGCACCACGCCATGGCGCACCAGTGGCTGACACAGGCCCTGTCGGCGGGGATCAGCCAAGCCAGCCCTGCTTCGACGTTCCGATTGATGGGCACTGTGGTGGCGAGCTACCTCCGTCTGGTCACTCACCCCAAAATTTTTGTGAACCCCACACCCATGCGCCCAGCGTTGGCCTTCATCGACGCGTTGCTGGCCTGCCCAGGCGTTGGCTGGCTGACCGGGGAAACCGAATGGCCCACCATGCGGCAGCTGTGCACTGTGCAAGCACTCTCGGGCAACGACATACCGGATGCCTGGATTGCCGCCACGACCTTGAGCCACGGCGACATTCTGGTGACATTCGACCGCGACTTTCTTCGTCTTTTACCCGCCCAACACCTTCAACTGCTGTCCGTCAGTTAAGCCTGCACTGCATACCCATGTCAAACGTCTTCAATTTCACCTTCGTGCCCTGGTTCCGGTCGGTGGCACCGTACATCCACAAATTTCGCAACCAGACCTTCGTGGTGGGCATTGCGGGCGAGGCGATTGCGGCTGGCAAGCTGCACAACCTGGCGCAAGACCTGGCCATGATCCAGAGCATGGGCGTGAAGCTGGTGCTGGTGCACGGCTTTCGCCCTCAGGTGAACGAGCAGCTGGCGGCCAAGGGGCACCAGGCCAAGTATTCGCACGGCATCCGTATCACCGACTCGGTGGCACTGGACTGTGCTCAAGAGGCCGCCGGGCAGCTGCGCTACGAAATTGAAGCTGCTTTCAGCCAGGGCCTGCCCAACACGCCCATGGCGGGCAGCACGGTGCGGGTGCTGTCGGGCAACTTCATCACGGCGCGGCCCGTGGGCATCGTGGACGGGGTGGACTTTCAACACAGCGGTTTGGTGCGCAAGGTGGACGTGGGCGGCATCAGCCGCACGCTGGACATGGGGGCGCTGGTGCTGCTGTCTCCGTTCGGGTTTTCGCCCACGGGCGAAGCCTTCAACCTCAGCATGGAAGAGGTGGCCACCTCTGTGGCCATTGCCCTGCAGGCCGACAAGCTGATTTTTGTGACAGAAGTGCCCGGCGTGCCGCTTGACCCCACACAACCGGTCAGCGAAGACAACGCCATCGATACCGAGTTGCCCCTGGCCACGGCCGAGGCGCTGCTGGCCCAACTGCCCGCGCCCCAGGTGCCCACCGACACCGCGTTTTATTTGCAGCACTGCGTCAAAGCCTGCAAAGCGGGCGTGGAGCGCAGCCACATCATCCCGTTTTCGGTGGACGGTGCGCTGCTGCTGGAGGTGTATGTGCACGACGGCATCGGCACCATGGTGGTCGATGAAAAGCTGGAAAGCCTGCGCGAAGCCACGCCGGACGACGTGGGCGGCATCCTTCAACTGATCGAGCCGTTCGAGAAAGACGGCACGCTGGTCAAGCGCAGCCGCACCGAGATCGAACGCGACGTGGCCAACTACACCATCGTCGAGCACGACGGCGTCATCTTCGCCTGCGCTGCGCTATATCCGTATCCCGAAGGCAAAACGGCTGAAATGGCGGCACTCACCGTGTCCCCCCAAAGCCAGGGCCAGGGCGATGGCGAAAAGGTGCTCAAACGTATCGAGCAGCGCGCCCGCCTGATGGGGCTGCAAAGCATTTTTGTGCTGACCACACGCACCATGCACTGGTTCATCAAACGCGGCTTTGTGCAGGTGGACCCCGACTGGTTGCCAGACGCCCGCAAACGCAAATACAACTGGGACCGCAAGAGTGTGGTCATGGTGAAAAAACTGGGCTGACCCCCGTTCATCAAACGCTGACGTCGCTTGACATACGTCAAACTGCACCCTGTTGAACCTGAACATACTGGTGGATTGACATCTTCCTGACACACACATGCAAACTGATCAAACTACGGACAACGTCACCCCCATTGCTTCCGCGGCAAAGTCAACCGAAGCGGTCGCCAAGGCTGCCGCCGTCGGCGTGCAGACCAAGACTGTCAAGCTGAGCGTCAAGCTGGCGAAGCCTGCCGTCAAGGCAACGGCGACCAAAGCGGCGGTAGCCAAACCCCCCGTTGCACGCAAGGTCAGCGCTGGCGACGTGCTGGCCAAACCCGAACCCGAGCCGCTGCGCCGTGCCACGGTCAAGCGTGCCGTGGAAAAAGCCCAGGATGCCAAGCTGGTGGCCGTGGAAAACATCCTGAACAACCCCAAGACCAAAGCCGCCGCAAAGGCCAGCGGCCTGAAGGCCATTCTGGAAGGTGCGGCACCTGACGATGCCAAAGCCATCCGCGAACTGCTGAAGGCACGCACACTGTCTACTGGCAAATTGGCCATTGACAAGGTTGCCCCGGACGAAGAGCTGTCGCTCAACTGGCGCAAGGGCGAGTACCCCTACAAAAACCTGCTCTCCCGCAAAAACTACGAGAAGCAGAAATACCTGCTGCAAGTGGAGTTCCTCAAGCTCCAGGCCTGGGCCAAAGAGACGGGGCAGCGCGTGGTCATCCTGTTTGAAGGGCGCGATGCTGCGGGCAAAGGCGGCACCATCAAACGCATGATGGAGCACTTGAACCCTCGCGGTGCCCGTGTGGTGGCGCTTGAAAAACCGAGCGAAGTTGAACGCGGTCAGTGGTACTTCCAGCGTTACGTGCAGCATTTGCCCACAGCGGGCGAAATCACGCTGTTCGACCGCAGCTGGTACAACCGGGCTGGTGTGGAACGTGTCATGGGTTTTTGTTCCGACGACGAGTACCAGGAGTTCATCCGCCAGACCCCGCAGTTCGAGCGTCAACTGGTGCGCAGCGGCATCCACCTGATCAAGTTTTGGTTCTCGGTCAGCCGCAAGGAGCAGCGCCGCCGCTTCAAGGAGCGCGAGGCCCATCCGCTCAAACAATGGAAACTCAGCCCGATTGACCTGGCCAGCCTGGACAAGTGGGACGACTACACCAAGGCCAAGGAGGCCATGTTCTTCGAAACCGACACGGCCGATGCCCCCTGGACGGTCATCAAAAGCGACTGCAAGAAGCGCGCTCGCCTGAACGCCATGCGTTACGTGCTGCAAAAACTGCCCTACACCAACAAGGACACCCAGAACATTGGCGAACTGGACACGCTACTGGTGGGCCGTGCCCACGTGGTGTACGAGCGCGGCGAGCACCCAGGCAGCGCCATCCTGTGATTTGTAAAAAATACATGCCTTCCGCTTTTCTGCATTGAATACTCCGCTATACAGATAAAAGAATGTCCACTGCGGTGGCGGGCGTTGGCACAGCCATCAGGCTGGAAAACCGGAACCACGCATGACACTTTCGACAAGCGAAAACAACTGCCAACCACGTTCACGGACCGACTTGTTTCTGTCTTTCAGCATCCTGGCTTTGCAGGGTTTTGGTGGCGTGCTGGCCATCGTGCAACGGGAGCTGGTCGAAAAGCGCCGCTGGATGACGCGCGAGCAATTCGTCGAAGAATGGGCTGTGGCACAGGTAATGCCCGGCCCGAACGTGGTCAACCTGTCTTTGATGATCGGGGGCCGCTACTTTGGCCTGAGCGGCGCGTTGGCCGCATTGGCCGGGATGCTGGCTGCGCCATTGGCGGTGGTACTGCTGCTGGCATTTTTTTACGGCAAGGTGGCCGATGCTGCCTGGGCACAGGCCGCTTTGCGCGGCATGGGCATGGTGTCGGCCGGGCTGATTGCCGCCACCGGCATCAAGCTGATGGCGGCATTGGCCCGCAATGTGATGGGCTGGCGCATGTGCGCACTGCTGGCCACGGCCACGTTCGTTGCCATTGCATGGCTGCGTTGGCCGTTGGCCTGGGTGTTGTTGGGACTGGGTGGGACAGGCTTTGCGTGGGCCTACCGCCGCCTGGGTGAATCGAGCGTAAGCGATGAGCCAGGCAACGCACCATGAGCATGGCCCCTACCCTTGCCAACTGGCTTGAGCTGTTCACCCATTTCGCCTCGCTGTCGTTGCTGGCGGTGGGGGGCGCCATCACCACCGCACCTGACATGCACCGTTTCCTGGTCAGCGAAAAAGCTTGGCTCACGGATGTGCAATTCACATCTTCAATTGCGTTGTCGCAGGCTGCACCGGGGCCCAATGTGCTGTTCATCGCGTTGATGGGCTGGCAGGTGGGGGTCAATGCGGCAGGCGGACCTGCTGCAGGCAACTTGGCTTGGTGGACCGGCCTGCTGGGGGTTGCGGTGTGCATGGTGGCCACGCTGCTGCCTTCGTCCATATTGACCTACACCGCTACGCGCTGGGCACACCACAACCAGAACCGCCGCTCGGTCAGGGCGTTCAAACAGGGCCTGGCACCGGTGGTGATTGCGCTGCTGCTGGCAACCGGGTGGCTGCTGGCCGCGCCAGCTGCAAATGTGCTTGCAGGCACCACCGTGGGCGAACAGCTGCTTGACGGGGACATGCTGGTCCGCTGGTTGAATGCACAACCCTTGACCGCCTGGCTGCTGACGCTGGTGGCCACAGCAGTGGTCTGGCGCACCCGCATACACATGCTGTGGTTGTTGGCCGCAGGGGCCTTGCTGGGTGTATTGGGTTGGCTCTGACATACCCACATTGCTGAAATGTGGATAGCATGTCCGGCATGAGCAGCCCCACGCGCAAGCCTTTGCGCAACGCCATACCCCAAAGCCGTCTGCCGGACTGGTTGGGTGCTTGCGTGGCGGTGACTGCCCTCGGCCTGCTGGTGCTGGTGCTGGCGTTTTACGTGCCCCTCCTGGCACCTGTTACCGCCGTGTTGC
This sequence comes from bacterium, assembly GCA_030824555.1. Classification (GTDB taxonomy): domain Bacteria; phylum Pseudomonadota; class Gammaproteobacteria; order Burkholderiales; family Burkholderiaceae_C; genus UBA2334. The sequence continues at coordinate 56,338 of JAVBXK010000049.1, read as the reverse complement.
AGGTGCTGGGTTGGCTGATGGCCATTGCCGGCGCAACGGGCGCACTGGCGCTCTGGCCTCGCATCAGCCGTTCATTGCACAGCCTGGAGCTGGCCATGGCTGGCTCGCACGACGGCATGTTCGAGTGGGATCCGCTGACCAAGCGGCTGGTGGTGGGGCGGCGGTTGCTCGAAATTCTGGGCTACACCGATGATTTTCTGCCTACCTCGGATGCCTGGCTGCAAATCGTCCATCCTGACGATCGGGCCATCTACAACAAGGCTGTGACCGCACACCTGAAGGGCCTCACAGACCATTTTTATTGCGAATACCGTGTCAAGGCCCACAACGGCGAGTACCTGTGGCTGGCTGCCCGTGGTCTGGTGGCCTACTCGGGCCACAAATCGATCCGGTTGATGGCGGGTTCAGTCACCAACGTCACCGAACGCGTCATGCGCGAGCACGACATGCAGCGCCTGGCGCGCACCGATCACCTGACCGGTCTGCCCAACCGCCGTGCCCTGCTGGAGCAACTGCCCCTGGCGCTGGCGCTGGCGCAAGCACGTGGCCCACAGCACATGGTGGGCGTGCTGTGCATCGACCTGGACCGTTTCAAGAACGTGAACGACACGCTGGGCCACTGGGCGGGGGATGAGTTGCTGCAAACGCTGGCACGTCGGCTGCCGTCGGCCTTGCGCAGCATCGACGTGCTGGCCCGCCAGGGCGGCGACGAATTGATCGTGCTGCTGACCGGCATCACCGATGTTGCCGAAGTCACCTATGTGGCCCAGCGCTTGCTGACATCCGTCGCCGAGCCGGTGAAACTGGGCGCACACACCTTGCAATTGACGGCGAGCGTCGGCATGGCACTGTCGCCCCAGGACGGGGATGACACCGACACCCTGCTGCGGCGGGCCGACATGGCCATGTACGAGGCCAAAAACCGGGGTGGTGACCAATGGCGGCGCTACACCCCAGACCTGGATGCCCGCCTGACCCAGCGCGTCACCCTTGAAAACCGGTTGCGTCAGGCCATCGAGAACCAGGTATTGCAACTCCACTATCAGCCGCAGTTCGATGCGCACAACGGCACGCTGGTGGGGGCTGAAGCCCTGTTGCGGTGGACGGACGAAGGCCAGGCCATTCGACCGGATGTGTTCATCCGTGTGGCAGAAGAATCGGGGCTGATTGACACACTTGGCAAGTTGGTCATGCATCAATCGCTACAACAATTGAAGGTTTGGCTGCCGTCGCTTCCACCCGGTTTCCGACTGAGCGTGAACCTGTCACCCCGGCAATTCAGGGCGTCGTCGGTGGATGTGGACTGGCTCTTGGCCATCGGCCAGTACGGTGTGCCGTGCGCCAGCCTGGCGCTGGAAGTGACCGAGTCGGTGCTGCTGGACGCCGATGGCAGCGCCATCCAGGCGCTGGCACGTCTGCGGCAAGCGGGCATTGAAATCGCGCTGGACGACTTCGGTACCGGGTATTCGTCGCTGTCGTACCTGCGTGTGCTGGAGTTCGATGTGCTGAAGATAGACAAGTCTTTTGTGATGGGTTTGAACGAACCCGGCCAGGCAGACAAACCCGACCGCTCTACCGCCGTGGTCGATGCCACGCTGGCCATGGCCCACAAGCTGGGTTACCGCGTGGTGGCAGAAGGGGTCGAAACACAGGCGCAACACAACTGGTTGCGTCAGCAGGGTTGCGACGTGGTGCAAGGCTTTTTGTTCAGCCGAGCCCTGGCACCGGTCAATTTTGCGGCCCGCTTCCTCGACCAAGCCTGATGACTGCCGGTCTTGCAGACGCGTGCAGCGCGTTCAGCCGCGTTGCCGCAACGCTTCGTACAAGCACACGCCGCTGGCCACGGACACGTTCAGGCTTTCGACCGCGCCTTTCATGGGGATGCTGACCAGTTCATCACAGGTCTTGCGCGTCAACTGGCGCATGCCAGCACCTTCTGCGCCCAATACCAAGGCGGTCGGGCCTTTCAGCTCCACCTGATACAGCGTTTTGGGTGCGTCGTCACTGGTGCCGATCACCCAGATGTTCCGCTCTTTCAACTCGCCCAGCGTGCGCGCCAGGTTGGTCACCATGAAGTAAGGCATGGTCTCGGCCGCACCGCTGGCCACTTTGGCCACGGTGGCATTGATGCCCGCAGCGTGGTCTTTGGGGGCAATGACAGCATGTGCCCCTGCCCCGTCGGCCACACGCAGGCAAGCACCGAGGTTGTGCGGATCGGTGATGCCATCGAGCACCAGCAGCAGCGGGGCGGTGCCCTGCTCTTCCAGTTGCTCCAGCAGCTCATCGAGCGAATGCGCTTGCGGCACAGGGTCGACACGTGCTGCCACGCCTTGGTGCCCGTGGCTGCCAGCCAATTTGGCCAGGCGCAAACCGTCTGCCTCGATCAGGCGCACACCGGCTTCGCGCGCCCGGTCCAAGAACTGGCGCATGCGGGCATCGCGCCGAGTAGGTTCGAAATAAACCTCAATGATGGATTGCGGTGCCGTTTTCAAGCGGACACCCACGGCATGAAAGCCGAACAGAACTTTGGATGAAGACATGCGCCGATTATCGACGCAGCCTTTCAATGGGGTTTTGAAGACACCTGGCAGCGTGGCCGTGATGGACCCCATCAGGCCATTTGGCCCGCCTCGATGGTGATGCGGCGCTCGCAGCGTGCAGCAATGGCCCGGTCGTGCGTGACCAGTACCAAGGTGGTGCCCAGTTCGTTGTTCAGGTCGAACATCAGCCGCATGATGGTTTCACCGGTCGCGTGGTCCAGGCTGCCTGTGGGCTCATCGGCCAGCAGTACGGCTGGCCGCACCACAAAGGCCCTGGCCAGTGCTACCCGCTGTTGCTCGCCGCCAGACAGCACCTTGGGGTAGTGGTTCAGCCGTGTGCCCAGGCCCACGCGGCCCAGCATGTCGGCAGCGGTTGCCCGCGCATCGCGTCGGCCAGCCAGTTCCAGCGGCAGCATGACGTTTTCCAGCGCAGTGAGGTTGCCCAGCAACTGGAAGCTCTGGAACACGAAACCCACCTTGGCCGCACGCAAGGCGGCGCGCTGGTCTTCGTCCAACGCAAACAGGTCTTGGCCAGCCAGGTACACCGTGCCCTGGGTAGGCGTGTCCAACCCGGCAATGATGGACAGCAAGGTGCTTTTGCCGGAACCGGATGCCCCGACGATGGCCGATGTTTCCCCTTTTTTCAGCGTGAAATCGATATCGCGCAGAATGGGCAGTGTGCCGGTCGAGTCCGTCACAGACTTGAATACATGCTGGACCGTGATCATCGTTTCCGGTTGCTCATTGCTCATGAAAGGGCTTGCCGTGTGGTTGTTACGCCGTCACTTTAACTTGCGCGCGCTGGTTGCCATGAGTATGGCTGCCAATGGCCTTCTGACTGGGCAGGCCCGCGCTGAGGCCGCAACCGCAGAAACAGGCAGCGGCCCTCGCCGGCCAAAACCCGCGGCGCAACGAGTGGTGCTGGTGGTCGGTGATTCGCTCAGTGCCGAATATGGGCTCAAGCGTGGCACCGGCTGGGTGCCGTTGCTGCAGGCCAAACTGCAAACAGAGCGCCCAGGCACGGTGCTGGTGAATGCCAGCGTGAGTGGTGACACCACTGCAGGTGGCCGCAGTCGCCTGCCTGCCCTGCTGAAGCAACACCAACCGTCTGTGGTGGTCATTGAGCTGGGGGGCAACGATGCCTTGCGTGGTCTGGACCTGGCGCGCACGCAAGATAACCTGACACACATGGTGCGTTCAGCAAAAGCCGCAGGTGCGGCCGTGTTGCTGCTGGGCATGGACATGCCCCCCAACTATGGCGAGCAGTACGCGCGTTCGTTTCGCGAGTTGTACCCACAGGTGGTCAAGGCCGAGCGCATAGCGGGAGTGCCTTTTTTCCTGTCGGGCGTGGCCGATGTGCCCGATGCCCAGCAGTGGTTTCAGGCAGACCGCATCCACCCGAACGAGCGGGCACAACCCACCATGCTGGCCAACATGTGGCCCGCGCTGGCGAAACTGATCCGGTAGCCGCGCCTGAGCAGGGCCATCAAGCCGCGCTGGCGGCAGGCTGAAATCCGGTTGGGCCTGCGCAGCCTGATAATCCGCACATGCCTGTGAACACCCTGCCTGCTGCCACCGTGGCACAAATGCTTGATCGCTTCGATACCGTGATCGATGCCCGCACCCCAGCCGAATACGAGCTTGACCACATTCCCGGTGCTGAAAACTGGCCCTCTCTGGACAACGAACAGCGCATCGTCATCGGGACCCTGTACAAACAGGTCAATGCTTTCGAGGCCAAAAAACGGGGGGCTGCCATGGTGTTTCACAACATCGCGTCCCACGTTGACCGCGCCGTCATCGACAAGCCCAAGGGCTGGCGGCCGCTGGTGTACTGCTGGCGTGGCGGTAACCGCAGCGGTGCTCTGGCGTGGGCGCTGGGGGCCATCGGGTTTCAGGTGACACTGGTCGAAGGGGGCTACAAGGCTTGGCGTGCAGAACTGGTGCTGGACATTGCACGCCGTGTCAGCCCGCTTCAGTTCAAAGTGGTGTGTGGCACCACGGGTTGCGGCAAAACGCGCCTGCTGCATGCCCTGGCAGCACAGGGCGCCCAGGTGCTGGATCTGGAAGCACTGGCCAAGCACCGGGGTTCGGTTTTGGGGCACGTGCCCGGCACACCTCAACCCAGTCAGAAACACTTTGACACCCTGATCTGGTCAGCACTGCGGCAGTTTGACCCGACTCGCCCTGTTTTCGTGGAAAGCGAGAGCAAAAAAGTGGGCAACCTGCGTGTGCCCGATGCCTTGATAGAGGCCATGCGGGCCAGCCCGTGCATAGACCTGCAACTGCCTGACGACGAGCGCGTGGCGTTGTTGCTGGAGGACTATGCCTACTTGGTAGACGACCCAGCCTACTTCTGTGACCGCCTGGGGGCTTTGACTGAATTGCGGGGGAAAAGTGTGGTGACCGGTTGGACTGAGCAAGTGAAACAGGGCCATGTTGCAGACGTGTTTCGAGACCTGTTGCTCAAGCATTACGACCCAGGATATGCCGCGTCGATACAGCGCAATTTCACACAATACGGCCAAGCTGAAGTCCATGCACTGTCAGACCGCAGCCCAGCATCGTTTGCCGCGCTGGCCACGCAGCTGTCAGGGAAGACATCCGTCAGAGCGCCGTGAGGTGAGGCCCACGGCGGTATCAGCCGTTCAGCTGGCTGACGCGTCTGTCTGTGGGGTACCTTCAGCCGACTCGTTCTCTGCCTGATCGGTATCAGGCAGTTCGTTGCCGTGGGGGTCCAGTTTGCGTTCGGCCTTGGCCTTGAGCTTGTCTTCCTTCTTGCGTTTTTTGGCCAGTTCTTTCTGGCGTTTTTCGTATCCGTAGTTGGGTGTGGCCAAAACGTGCTTTCGTTGTGATGGTGGAAAAGAGAAGAGATTCGGGAACGCTCAGGGCGCTGACATGATTGACAGCGCCTGAGCAAGGTCCGCCTGCAGGTCAGCAACCGCTTCCAGACCGACGGCAAACCGAACCAGACCGCCTTGGTGAGGCCAAGCGCGTTGTCGGATGGCGGGCACATCATACGGTGCGCACAGGCTGATGGGCCCCGCCCAGCTCCAGCCCAGGCGGAACAGCTTCAGTGCGTCACAAAAACCGTCGATGCGTTGTTGCGGGATGTGTGCTTTGAAGACCACGCTGAACAGGCACGCCGCAGCCCGAGCATCACGCAACCACACCTCGTGGCCTGGTGAGCCAGGCAATGCGGGGTGCAACACCTGAGCCACTTCGGGGCGGGTCTGCATCCAGGTGGCCAGTGCGCGGGCGGTGGCATCTTGTGCGTGGTATCGCAACTCGATGCTGGGCAAACCCCGCAGCACCAGCTCGGCATCGTTGCCGGCCACGCCATGGCCCACGCGCATGTGCGTCATCAGCAATGCTTGGTGCAACTGTGGGTTGCGGGTGACCACAGAGCCCATCAGCACATCGGCGCCACCGCTGGGGTACTTGGTCAACGCTTGCATGGACATGTCCACACCCAGGTCGAACGCCTTGAATGCGATACCGGCTCCCCACGTGTTGTCCAGCGCGGTGAGGATGGCGCGCGCGCCCTTCCCGCCCTCGCCTGCGCGGCGCAGGTTGGCGGCCTTGACCACCTCGACCAACGCGGGCACATCAGGAAACTCCAGCGTGATCGAGCCAGGTGCTTCCAGCCAGACGAGGCGGGTGACATCGGTCAGTTGCGCGGCCAGGTCGGCAGGGTCCATCGCGTCGTAGTAGCGGGTGGTGATACCCCAGGCTTTCAGCTCGGCCTCGGCAAACGCCTTGTTCGGCCCGTAGGCGTTGTCAGGTACCAGCAACTCGTCGCCCTGACGCAAAAAGGCCATGTCAACCAGCGCCACCGCAGCCAGGCCACTGGGCACCAACACGCAATGGTGGCCGCCTTCCAGCGTGGCAATGCGCTCTTCCAGCGTGAAGGTGGTGGGTGTGCCATGCAGGCCATAGGTGTAGCCAGACTTGTCACGCCATTCACGGTGGCGCAGTTCATCGACATTGCCAAAGAACACTGTCGAGGCTTTGTACACACCCGGTGCAACGGCATCGAACCCCGCGGGTGCCCGGTAAGCATGGTGAATGAGCTGGGTGGTCAGTGAGGTGGACATGGACGTTGCGCGAGGTGTCGAAACAAAAAACCCTGGCTGTTCAGGCCAGGGTGGCTGGGTCGCGTGGGGTTGAGCGGCCGAAGAAGCCGGTCAGACCTTCCACTTTTCCAGCAAGGCCTCAGGGCGCATGCTGTCATAGCCCTCGAATGGCTGGTGGATCCAGGGGTTGGTCGCCAGGAAGTCAACCGAATAGTCGGGTATGAACGTTGACACACCCTTGGTCCATATGACGGCACTGCGCAACTCTGTGATCGGTGCATAGTGGTTCTTGAGGGTGTCAATGACCGCCTTCAATGTGTGACCGGTGTCGGCCAGATCATCCACCAGCAGCACCCGGCCAGCGATTTCACCTTTGGGTGTGGTGATGAACCGGGCAATGTCCAGGCGCCCTTGCACGGTGCCTGCATCAGCCCGGTAAGAACTGGTGGACATGATGGCCAGCGGCTTGTCAAAAATACGGCTTAGGATGTCGCCAGGGCGCATGCCTCCACGCGCCAGGCACAAGATGGTATCGAACTGCCAGCCCGACATGTGGATTTTGAGCGCCAGCTTTTCGATCAGGTTGTGGTACTCGTCGTAAGACACGTACAGGTGCTTGCCGTCTTCTGTCAACATGGTTTGCTCCTAATTGGGTAGCTGTAAATGCAATTGGATAAAGCGGTAAGCGACTAATTTATTTAAAATCAGCCCACATAGGGATGGTGCAGCAGGATGGTGTGGTCACGATCCGGGCTGGTGGACACCATGTGGATGGGCACGCCGGTGGTGTCTTCAATTCGCTTGAGGTAGCGCTGTGCAGCAGCGGGCAGTTTGGCATGGTCGGTCACGCCAACGGTGCTGTCTGTCCAGCCCGGTAGGGTTTCGTAGACCGGCTCGCAGCGGGCAATGTCATCGGCACCCATGGGCAGAATGTCGATCAGCTCGCCGCCGAGCATGTAGCCCGTACACAGCTTCAGTTCGGGCAGCCCATCGAGCACATCGAGCTTGGTGATGCACAAACCAGACAGGCCATTGACCTGTGCACTGCGCTTGAGCAAAGCTGCGTCAAACCAGCCACAGCGGCGGCTTCGCCCGGTGGTCACGCCTTTTTCAGCACCCACCGTGGACATGTGCCAGCCCGGGGTGCCTTCTTTTTCCCATTCGAGTTCTGTTGGGAAGGGTCCACCGCCCACACGGGTGCAATAGGCTTTGGTGATGCCCAGCACATAGTGCAACAGGCCAGGGCCCACGCCCGAACCGGCTGCCGCGTTACCGGCTACGCAGTTGCTCGAAGTGACGAAGGGATAGGTGCCGTGGTCGATGTCCAGCAGCGTGCCTTGCGCACCTTCGAACAACAGGTTACCGCCTGCTTTGTGCTCGGCGTTGAGCTCGCGTGACACGTCTGCGATCATGGGCTTGAGCAGTTCAGCCTGCACCATGGCTTCGTTGTAGACGGCATCAAATTGAATTTCGCCGTTGTGCATGTAGGTGGCCAGCTTGGCATCCCAGGCCATGTCCCGGGAACCCAGGTACGTGGTCAGCACATGGTTGTGCAACGCCAGCAGTTCACGCAATTTGGTGGCGAAGCGCTCGGGGTGCTTCAGGTCTTGCACGCGCAGTGCGCGACGGGCAATTTTGTCTTCATAGGCAGGGCCAATGCCACGACCAGTGGTCCCGATTTTGGCTGTACCGGCCTTTTCTTTGGCCACTTCACGGGCGATGTCGATGGCTGCATGGAATGGCAGTATCAGCGGGCAAGCTTCTGACACGCGCAGACGAGAGCGCAACTCGACACCGGCCTTTTCAAGGCCTTCGATTTCTTCGAAGAGCTTGGAGACTGACAGCACCACACCGTTGCCGATGTAGCACTTGACACCCGGGCGCATGATGCCGCTGGGGATGAGGTGCAACGCCGTCTTCACACCGTTGATGACCAATGTATGGCCTGCGTTGTGGCCCCCTTGGAAGCGCACCACACCGGTGGCAGTTTCGGTCAACCAATCGACCAGTTTGCCCTTGCCTTCGTCACCCCACTGGGTGCCCACGACCACGACATTGCGCCCGGCTTGGGCTTTGGAAGAGATGTTGTTCATGCTTGTTCAGTTCTTGGAAAACGGTTCCACCATCCATTGACCATCCACCTCCAGGAGTTGGCGGTCACACTGGAATTCATTTGTTTCGTGCTCGTGGCCGGGCAGTACGCACACCACGGTTTCACCTTTTGCCCGCAGGTACTGCACAGCGTGGCGCAAGCCCGCTTGCTCGCCCCAGGGAGCCAGGATGGCATGGCGCAAGCCGCGTGGGGTGACTGCCTGAACCAGCTCTTTCAGGTCCAGACTGAAGCCCACTGCAGGCCGCTTGCGGCCGAAAACAGCCCCGACTTCGTCGTAACGCCCACCGCGCACCAACTCGCGAACGGGTTGACTGACACCATCGCCACTGAAAAAGGCGAAACGCACACCTGTGTAGTAGGCATAGCCACGCAAATCAGCCAAGTCAAAACTGAGCTTGATGCCATCTGTTCGGCTTGCCAACCAACGTAAATGTTGTAGCGCAGAATCCATTAGAACTGAGCGCGGAAGCCTCTTTTCTGCCTCATCCAGGATGGCCGCATCGCCATACAGCTCGGGCAGCAGGCGCAAGGCCTCGCCAGCTTCGGCTGACAGCGTTTGCGTCAGGTCATGCAGTTCGGCACCGTCTTTCGCTGCCAGGGCAGCGTGAATACGTGCCTGGGCCACAGGGGTCAATCCCTGGCCTTGCAACAACGCGTCGACGATGCGCACATCGGTCATGTCGAGGGCAATGCTGTTGACACCTGCCGCCTGCAAGCAGGCTTGCGCCAGCTCCAGCGATTCGAGGTCGGCTTCCAGCCCGGCGTGACCGTAAATTTCGGCACCGAACTGCAAAGGCTCGCGTGTGGCGTGCGGGCGCGCAGAGCGCGTGTGCACCACAGGGCCGCAGTAGCACAGCCGTGTCACGCTGTTGCGGTTGAGCAAGTGGGCATCGATGCGGGCCACCTGTGGCGTGCTGTCCGCACGCAAGCCCAATGTGCGGCCCGACAGCTGATCGACCAGCTTGAAGGTTTGCAAGTCGAGTGCTTCACCGGTACCGGTCAGCAAGGATTCAAGGTGCTCCAGCAAGGGGGGCATGACCAACTCGTAGCCATAGCGACGGGCGGTGTCGAGCAGATCCCTGCGCAGCTCTTCGATGTGCCGTGCCTCGGAGGGCAGGATATCGGCAATTTGATCCGGGAGAACCCAGGCAGACATGAGTTTTGGTGTGCTGTTAAAAATTGGATTTTACCGGGGTGTGACAACCCCCCGGTAAACGGCACCACGGCGGTGCCATTGCGTCGGGTCTAGCTCAGCAGCAACAGTGCCGTCAGGCCCAATAAAACCGAGCACAGTCCGAAAAACCGGATCTGCCCGTCGCTCATCTCCAGCAAGGAGGTGAACATGCGGCGCCAGGCCGTGGGCGACGCAAATGGAAACAGGCCTTCCAGTACAAGCACCAGTGCCAAGGCCAACCACAAGCTGTCAGACATCACGCAGGCTGGGTCAATCGCATCATTTGCTTGACGAAGACACGCTGCTGCTGCGGAATGCCTTGAAGAAATCGGATGAAGGGTCCACCACCATCACGTCACCTTTGCTGTCGAAGCTTGATTTGTAAGCTTCCAGGCTGCGGTAGAACTGTGCAAAGGCTGGGTCTTTGCCAAATGCTTCGGCGTAGGTGCGTGCGGCCTCGGCATCGCCCTCGCCTTTCACTTTCTGTGCTTCGCGGTAAGCATTGGCCAGGGTGATTTCACGTTCACGGTCTGCGGCTGCACGGATTTGTTCGGCATCGGCAGCCCCCGTCGAGCGCAGCTGGTTTGCCACCTGAGCACGTTCAGCCTCCATGCGGCGGTACACCGACTCGGTGATGGTTTCGGCGTAGTCGATGCGGTTGATCCGCACGTCGACCACGTCCATGCCCCAGGGCTTCTCAGCCCCTTTGACAGCCCCCAACACGTGCAAACGAACCGCGTTCATCAGGTCATCGCGTTTGGTCGAAAGCAGTTCGTTCACCGTCAGCTTGCTGACCTCCTGCTGGAACGCGTTGCGCACCACACGGGTGAGTTGCATGGAGCCAGCCCGCTCGTCCAAGCCCACGTTGCGGATGTAGGCCGAGGGTTCTGACACGCGCCAACGCACATACCAGTCGATGACCACACGCTGCTTCTCCGCTGTGAGCATGGGCTCGGTGTCGGAGCTGTCCAGCACCAGCAAGCGTTTGTCGATGTACGACACATTCTGGAAGGGTGGCGGCAGCTTGAAGTTCAAGCCAGGCTCAACCACCACACTCTTGATCTGACCCAACTGGTACACGATGCCGTATTGCCGTTGGTCTACGACGAATACCGTCGAGCCCAACAATGCAAGCAACAAGATGACCGAGGCACCAATGAAACCCAACCTGTTCATGATGTGTTTTCCGTTTTCTTCAGTGTGTGGTTTCAGCGGACATCGCGTTGGCGCGAACGCTCGGTGTCACGTGCACGGTTCTTTTGATCTGCCGGCACAGCTTTGGTGGGTGGCATGGGGGCGGTGGCCGGCGTAGCGGCCACTGCTTTGGTAGCCCCTGCGTCACCCATGGAATTGATCAATTTGTCCAGCGGCAGATACAACAGGTTGCTGCCCTGTTTGGTATCGATCATGACCTTGGTGACATTGCTGTATACCTCTTGCATGGTATCGACGTACATGCGCTCACGGGTCACCTGAGGCGCTTTTTGGTATTCAACCAAAACGGACTTGAACCGTTCACCATCGCCTTTTGCCTGTGCAACGATACGCGACCGGTAACCCTCGGCTTCTTCACGTAAGCGAGAGGCGGCACCTTCGGCACGGGGAACCACGTCATTCGCATAGGCCTGCGCTTCGTTCTTCACGCGTTCGCGCTCCTGCCCGGCTTTGAGCACATCATCGAATGCGGCCTGAACCTGCTCGGGTGGGCGTACCCCACCTTGCTGCATGTTGACGGCAACCACCTCGATGCCCACCTTGTAGCGGTCCAGAATGGACTGCATGAGGTTGCGCACACGCGGGGCAATCTGGTCACGCTCTTCTGCCAGTGCCGAGTCCATCTTCATCTTGCCGACCACTTCCCGCACAGCCGTTTCAGCTGCCTTGATGACCGCCGCATCAGGGTCTCGACTTTCAAACAGATAGGCTCTGGCATCGCTCAGGCGATACTGCACGGCGAATTTCACCTCGACGATGTTTTCGTCTTCGGTCAGCATGGCGGATTCACGCAAGCCGGTCGCGCGCACGATGCTGTCGCGGCCCACGTCAACCGAGCGAATTTGCGTGGCAAACACCAGTTCATGACGCTGAATGGGGTAAGGCAAACGCCAGTTGAAACCGGCACCCACTGTCGAGTGATATTTGCCAAACTGGGTAATGACACCTTGCTGCCCCTCCTGCACGATGAAAAACCCCGTGCTGCCCCAGAAAACCAGTGCCACGGCCCCCACCAGCCCCAAACCAATGCCTGCACTTTTGGGATCGGGGTTGAAACGTGGTGTGCCACCTTCGTTGTTGCGACGACCACCGCCACTGCCTCCGAACAGACCTGACAGTTTCTGGTTGAAATCACGCCACAGCTCGTCCAGATCGGGAGGACCTTGCGTCGCGCCTGGCTTGGATGGTGGCCGACCTGAATCATGGCTCGGCTTTGGTGATGAGACCGGTGGCGGCGCTTTGTCTGGCTCAGGTGCGTCGCCAGATGAAGACTTGCCTTCGCCATTGGTGTCACCACGGCCCCACCGGGGATCATTCAGATTGAACATGCGCGACCATGCCGATGACATCCGGCCGATAGGCCATTTTGCTTTGAGGTTCATTGTGAAATTCAGTCAGTGATGTGGCTGAGCCGTGTCACGGTATCCAGTCAAACTGGCTCAATTATCAGGGGACAAATCGATAAACCGGGGGTCTGTCGGGTCTGGCTCGGTGACGGCATCCTTGCTCGCCTTCACTCTGTCAGACAACGCTTGGCGCAGTGCGGCCAGGCCAGTGCCTTTGAGCGCACTGACGTAGATGCGGTCAACTTCCCGGCCTTCAAGCTCGATGCTGTCAACCAATTGTGCCGGCAGCTTGTCTGAGGGAATGGCATCCAACTTGTTGAAGACCAGCAGCTGAGGCACGTGCGCAGCACCAATGTCTTCCAGCACGCGTTCCACCTCGTTGATCTGCTCAAAATGATTCGGATTGGCGGCATCGACCACGTGTATCAGCAAATCGGCATCTGCCGCTTCCTGGAGCGTAGCTGCAAACGCATCCACCAGGTTGTGAGGCAAATCCCGAATGAACCCGACCGTATCGGACAGCGACACTGAACTGGCGGCGTCTCCCAGATACAACTGGCGGGTGGTGGTGTCAAGTGTGGCGAACAACTGGTCAGCGGCATAGGCACGGGCCTTGACCAGTGCATTGAAAAGCGACGACTTGCCCGCGTTCGTGTACCCCACCAGTGAAACATTGAAAGCGTTGCGCCGGTCACGTTGACGGCGCTGAGTGGTGCGCTGCTTCTTAACTTTTTCAAGGCGTTCGCGGGTGCGTTTGATGCTGTCCGACAGCATGCGGCGGTCCAGCTCGATCTGGGTTTCACCTGGCCCCCCCCGGTGTCCCACACCACCGCGCTGGCGCTCCAGATGGGACCAGCGGCGAACCAGGCGGGTCGAAACATATTGCAGTCGGGCAAGCTCGACTTGCAGCTTGCCTTCGTGGCTGCGGGCCCGTTGCGCAAATATCTCGAGGATCAGCAGCGTGCGGTCATTGACAGCAACACCCAAAAACCGTTCCAGATTGCGTTGCTGCGCAGGGCTGATGGCCTGATCAAACAGCACCTCGCTGGCCCCTGTGGCCGTGACCAGCAGCTTGATCTCCTCAGCCTTGCCAGAACCCACAAACAATGCGGGATCGGGCGCCCGACGCTTGCAGGTCACCCGTTCAGCAACGGCAAAGCCTGCGGTTTGCGCAAGCAAGCCAAGTTCTTCGAGTTCACGGTCAAAATGAGGCGTACCAAAATCCACGCCCACCAGGATGACCGATGGCGTAGAGGTGGCAACAAGCGAGTCGGAATTCAATGCGTGTAGCGAAAAGCCTGGCAGTGGAGATTCGCAGCCGATCAGTTCGCGCTGGCAGGTTCGTCACCCGCCACAGAGAACTGTACGGGACGACCCGGCACGATCGTGGAAATGGCGTGCTTGTACACCATCTGTGTCACGGTGTTGCGCAACAGCACAACGTACTGGTCGAACGATTCGATCTGACCCTGCAGTTTGATGCCATTGACCAGGTAAATGGACACAGGCACATGTTCACGCCTGAGCTGGTTCAGAAAAGGGTCTTGCAAGAGTTGGCCTTTGTTATTGCTCACGATATGTTCCGTGTTCAAAGAGTTGAGGAGAACCTACCTTACCACAGCAAACACTTGTGCATGCTGCAGCAAGGGGTTAATCCTGATCTTTGTAAGGGTTGGTTGAGGTTTTCAGCTCGATACGCAATGGCGTGCCCACCAAGTCGAACGCCTTGCGGAATCGCCCTTCGAGGTAGCGCTTGTACGTATCGGAAACGTGTTCAAGTGAATTGCCGTGAATCACCACAACAGGCGGATTCATACCACCCTGATGGGCGTAGCGCAGCTTCGGACGGAACATGCCACTTCGCTGAGGTTGCTGGAACTGCAGCGCCTCCAGCAACAAGCGGGTCAGCACAGGGGTTGACATTTTTCGGTTGGCTGCCGCATGCGCTTGCGCAATGGATTTCCAGACCGGCGTCAGACCTTGCCGCTTCTTGGCAGAAATGAGGTGCAGCGCAGCAAATTTCAGGAAAGCCAGGCGCTGCTCGACCGAACGCTCGACGACCTTGCGCTGGTATTCATCAACCGCGTCCCATTTGTTGATGGCCAGCACCACGGCTCGGCCGCTTTCGAGGATATAGCCCGCAATGTGTGCATCCTGATCGGTCACGCCTTGCGTGGCATCGAGCAGTAACAGCACGACGTTTGCATTCTCAATAGCCTGCAACGTCTTGACCACAGAGAACTTCTCGATGGCCTCGAATACCTTGCCTTTGCGGCGCAGGCCTGCCGTGTCAATCAGCTCGAAGCGGCTGCCATCGCGCTCGAAAGGCACAGAGATGGCATCGCGTGTGGTGCCAGGCAGGTCGAACGCCACCAAGCGCTCCTCACCCAGCCACGCATTGATCAGTGTGCTTTTGCCCACATTGGGGCGCCCTGCCACTGCGAGCTTGATGACGCCGGGGTCTTCTTCCGCTTCCGCGTCCTCGTCGGGTGGCGGAAGCAAGTCAAGGGCTGCTTCCGTGAGACCACGGATGCCCTGACCATGAGAGGCCGACACCGCCAGAACCTCACCCAGGCCCAGTTCAAAGAACTCTGACAGCTTCACTCCGTCCTGCATGCCTTCGGACTTGTTGGCCACCAACAGGCAATGTTTGCCCAGACGCCGCAGGTAGTTGGCGATGTCGTGGTCCTGTGCGCTCACCCCAGCCCTGGCATCCACGAGGAACAGCACGACATCGGCTTCTGCCACGGCCTGACGCGTTTGCTTGGCCATCTCTTTGTAGATGCTGCCGTCGCCAGCATCGGGCTCGAAACCACCCGTGTCGATCACGATGTATTCGCGTGGACCCAGCCTGCCGTTGCCGTAGTGGCGGTCCCGTGTCAGGCCCGCAAAGTCGGCGACGATGGCGTCACGTGTCTTGGTGAGACGGTTGAACAGGGTCGATTTGCCCACATTGGGGCGCCCGACGAGGGCCAGTACAGGTTTCAAGTGGAATCAGACTTCAGTAAACAAAAAAATTTGGCCACACGTCACTGTGGGCGCCACGCATACAGGTTGCCGTTGCGTGTCAGGGCCAGCAAGGTTTCACCGGCCAATGTCGGCGTGCTGACAATGGGGGAACCATCGGTTGGCAGCCGTGCCATCAGGCTGCCGTCTTCGCGCGACAGCAGGTGCATGAATCCGAACGCATCACCCACCACCACTGAACGCCCCAGTGCCAGCGGCGCAGTCAGCTCGCGATTCAGCAGTTTGTCCTGTGACCAGGTCTTTTGCCCAGTGGTGCGTTGCCAAGCCACAGGCTTGTCGTTGCTCTCGACGCCAAAAACGAGGGTGTCGTCACCGTGCAGGCCGGTGCGCCCATCGGCGTTGGTGTTCCATGTCAGTGTGCCGCGCTGTGCGTCGACACAAGCCACTTTCACCTGGTAAGCACGCACGCACACCTGATTGCCCAGACGATGAGGGGGGCCAAGGACATCCACCATGCGCTCGATGTCGTTTCCACCACGTGGCACGGCAATGGTCACCTCCCATTTGATGCTGCCGCTGCTGGGATTGATGCCCACCAGACGTCCGCCTAGCCCGGTCACCAAGGTGTCGCCCACAGCCAGCAGCACACCCGGTTGACGCAGGATCAGCGGCTCTCCAGTGCGGGTCTGGCTCCAGAGCTTGGCACCGGAGTTACCGTCGTAGGCAGCAACCGTGCGGTCTGCTGTCAGTACAAACACCCGCTGACCCGCAACGAGCGGCGCGGTGTAGGTGGCCGCAGTCAGACGCGCGCGCCAGACGGTTTGCCCACCCACCACGGCCATCAACTCGTTGCGCTCGCTCGCGACAGCAGCAAGATGCCCGTCGTAGCCAATGCCAGATGTCAGTTTGGCCCCTGTGCTCATGCGCCAGATGTCTGCACCCGTGGCTGCATCCAACACAGCCACCGTGCCACTGCCACTGACCACGGCTACACGGCCGTCTGTAACGGCAATGGAGGCCGCGTTGCCGCCGGGCCCAACAGGGCTGACCCAGACCTGCTTGGCCCCGATCATCGACACCAATGGTTGCAGCTCTGCTGGTTTGGGACGCCCGCCACTGGAGCCGCAGGCAGTTAGAAATAACACAAAAAATAGAGCAAACATTTGCCTAAATGAAAGCGCTGAAGCCCATTTTCGTTGCATTTTTATGCTCACTTTTTGTTGGTAGAGGCACCCGACACGTCCACACCCAGCGCATTGAGCTTGACTTCAATGAGCCGACGGTATTCGACCTGATCACCCATCAGACTGAAAGCCTGTTGGTAGGCCTGACGGGCTTCTGTTTTCTGGTCTTTGGACATGTGAATGTCTCCTTTTCGGTCAGCGGACAACGCGGCAAACTCGGGTGGCATGGCACCTTCAAGCCACTTGGCTGCACCGTCGGCGTCTTTTTGCTCCAATGCCAGCGCAGACAAGCGCAAGCGTGCGATGGCTTGCAGGGCCGGATCTGTGGTTTGCCCGGCGGCCCATTCCAAACCAGCCTTGGCTTTGTCAGCCGCACCCGCCGCGAACAGCCCTTTCGCAGCCAGCAGTGCACCTTGCTGGGCAAACACAGTGCTGCCGTATTTGTCTTTGAGGTCAGTGAGCGCGCGGTCCATGCGCTGTGCGTCACGGTCAGACACGGCACGTTCGACTTCGTCGTACAGCACCGATGCGGCTGCAGACTGCTTGGTTTGCCAGTATTGCCAGGCGTTCCATGCGGCGATGCTGCCGAAGATGGCAATGGCTGCCCAGGTGATGACATTGCCATAGCGGCTCCAGAAATGTTTGATCTGGTCCAGCTGTTCTTGTTCTTCGAGATCGAGGGTATTTGCCATGAGATTTGAATGTGTGAGCCTTGCGGATTCTAGGTGACCCCACGCAGGGGGTCATTGGCCGCTGACTTGCGTCGTATTGGGTTAGCTTGTCAGGCTTGGAGTTCCGTTGCCCAACGGGCAGATTCCGCAATGGGCAACTGTCGTTGCACGGTGGGTGTGCCGTTGGGATCGGCCCGCAGGGGCTTGACCGAAACCATGCCATGGGCCAATTCGTCTTCACCGAACACCAGTGCATAGCGCGCACCGCTGCCATCGGCTTTCTTGAACTGAGACTTCATGCTGCCCAACCCGTCTGGCCCGGCGCTGTGCATCAGCACGTTCAAACCCTGGGCGCGAAGCGTGCGCAACACGTTTGCAACCGTTGGCCATGCATTTGCCGTGGCCACCACGGCATACGCATCCACCACCGGCGGAGCTGGCAGCAGGTTTGCCGATTTCAACAGCTCAAGGATGCGTTCCATGCCCAGCGCCCAGCCCACCGCTGGCGCAGGTTTGCCACCAATCTGACCGATGAGACCGTCGTAGCGGCCACCAGCACACACCGTGCCCTGTGAACCCAACTGATCGGTGACGAACTCGAACACCGAGAGGTTGTAGTAGTCCATGCCACGCACCAACCGAGGGTTGATGGTGTAGGCCACGTCGTTCGCGTCCAGAATGGCTTTCAGGCCATTGAAATGCGCCAGCGACTCGGCACCCAAATGATCCATGAGCCGCGGCGCGCCATTGACCAGCACCTGCATGGCAGGGTTCTTGGTATCCAGAATTCGCAACGGGTTGCTGTGCAGGCGGCGGCGGGCATCTTCGTCCAGTTGGTCCTGGTGTGCAGACAGGTAGGCAATCAACGCTTGCCTGTGTTGCAAACGCTCGGCGGGTTGACCCAGGCTGTTGATTTCGAGCTTGACACCGGTCAGCCCCAAGCGAGACCAGAGGTCACACGCCATCATGATGAGCTCGGCATCGACATCCGGCCCGGCAAAGCCCAGGGCTTCAGCGCCGAACTGGTGAAACTGGCGGTAACGGCCACGTTGGGGACGCTCGTGCCGGAACATGGGGCCCATGTAGTACAGCCGCTTGCCGCCGTCATACAGCATGGCGTGCTCGGCCACCGCCCGCACCACGCCTGCGGTGTTTTCGGGCCGCAAAGTCAAGGCTTCACCGTTCAGGCGGTCCTCGAACGAGTACATCTCTTTTTCGACGATGTCCGTCACTTCGCCCAAACCTCGCACAAACAAAGCCGTGGGTTCAACGATGGGGGTGCGTACGTTGCGATAGCCGTAGGCTGCCATCAGGTTGCGCAACTGCTGTTCCAGCCACTCCCAGCCTGCGGATTCCGCAGGAAGGATGTCGTTCATGCCTTTGACGGCCGTGATTTTGTCTGCCATAGGGGGATTTCGCTCGCACCTGCAAGTCAGGTTTGTGCGCCAAAACGTTGTTGAATGTACCGCTCGACCACCGACTGAAAGTCGTTGGCTATGTTGCCGCCACGCAGCGTGAGGGTCTTTTCGCCATCTATATAGACTGGGGCCGCAGGGGCTTCTCCCGTGCCAGGCAGGCTGATACCGATGTCGGCGTGTTTGCTTTCGCCTGGTCCGTTGACGATGCAGCCCATCACCGCCACTTTCATGTTCTCGACACCGGGATACTGTGTCCGCCACACGGGCATGGACTGGCGCAGGAAATCGTCAATTTGCTTGGCCAGCTCCTGAAAAGTCGTGCTGGTCGTGCGACCGCAACCCGGACAGGCCGTGACGCTGGGCACAAATGTGCGCAACCCGAGTGATTGCAAAATCTCGGATGCCACCACCACTTCCTGTGTCCGGGCCTCGCCGGGCTCAGGGGTCAGCGACACGCGAATGGTGTCGCCTATGCCCTGCTGCAGCAGCACCGACAGTGCTGCAGCCGAGGCGACCGTGCCTTTCGTGCCCATCCCCGCTTCGGTAAGGCCCAGGTGCAGCGCATAACTACACCGCTGTGCCAAGCCTTGGTAGACGGCAATCAGGTCTTGAACGCCACTGACCTTGCATGACAGGATGATCTGCCGTGCAGGCAAGCCCAACTCTTCGGCCATCTGCGCCGATTCGATGGCAGACGACATCAACGCTTCGTACATGACTTGCCGAGCGTCCCAAGGTACGGCTCTGCGGCTGTTTTCGTCCATCAGTCGCGCAAGCAGGTCCTGATCAAGGCTGCCCCAGTTCACCCCGATGCGAACAGCCTTGTCAAGCTTGGCGGCAATTTCAATCATTTGACCGAACTGCCTGTCCCGCTTGTCACCCTTGCCCACGTTGCCTGGATTGATGCGGTATTTGGACAACGCTTGGGCACATGCGGGATGATCCGTCAGCAACTTGTGGCCGTTGTAATGGAAGTCACCGACCAAAGGCACATCGATACCCATGCGATCGAGCTGGTCCCGGATATGGGGAACCGCACGGGCCGCGTCATCGTTGTTGACTGTGATGCGCACCAGTTCAGAGCCAGCCAAGGCCAGCGCCTTGACCTGTATGGCCGTTTCCACTGCATCAACGGTGTCGGTATTGGTCATGGATTGGATGCGCACCGGCGCATCACCACCCACGGTCACGACATGGCTGCCCCAGACCACAGACGCTTGAAGCCTGGGTGAGCGCACGATGGCGGGCAAGGCCACGGGCTCAGCGGCTGTATTCTTTGCTTGAGCGGGTACAGTTTCAAATGGGGGGGACGTCATCAAACGCTCACTTTGCATCGAATCTGGCAACGTTGTTCCGCACAACCTGTGCGAGATCGAAAGCTTGGCCTTTGACCCAAACTTTGGCCCCCGTTGCGTTACCGATCACGACCGTGAACGCGGGCGAATCATCGAATTCAGCAGTTTCCCCCGATTTCAGCAACCGTTGGGCACGGGGTTTCCCATCCTGCCCGGTCACATCTATCCAGGTATCGGCAGTTGCCTTGATGGTCAGCTTGGTGCTCGCCCCCTGGGTTGTAGCGGTATTCACGGGTGCGGCGGCAACGGCCACAGACGTTGTAACCGGGTTGACTGGTTGCTTGTCTGCGGTGGTGACAGGGGACGTTGCCAGATCGTTGGCCACGACTGCTGGTTTGGTTGCGGATTCGGGCTGTTCGATGACACCTTTGCCCTGGGCTGCCCCATCACCTTCGGCGCCAGCCGAACCCGAATTGAGGTCACTGGCAGCAATGGGGAATGCTTTGGACATTGGAGCTTCTGCTGTCTGCTGACCGTTTCCGAGCGAAGCCAGTTGCTTGAACACCGAATCGGGGAGCATGTACAGCGTCAATGCGGCCAGCAACAGTGCCAGTACCAGCCATGCCACTTTCGGGATACCTGACTGCAAACTGAACTGCATGCCCGTACCGTTGGCACGACCGAGGTTGTCAGGCACCTCGATAGGGGCGGTCTTGCTCGTTGGCAACGCATGCAAAATTGGCGCAGCGTCTATTTTCAGATGCCGGGCAACGCTGCCAGCCAGTGCGCGCACAAAGGTGGCATCTGTCAACTCTTCCCACCGGTTGGCTTCCAGTGCCTCCAGTTTGCGCACTGGCACTTTCAGGGCTGCGGCCAATGCAACGATGTGCAAGCCAGCTCCTTCACGCGCCCCGCGCAACAGCTGCCCAGCAGATGTGGTCGGATCGGTGCCAGACACCGCATGCGTATCACTCATCAAAGGCACCTCGCTCATAGGCCTGTAATTCTTTGGCTTGCGGAAAACCTCGCTTCAACTGGTCGCCCAGTTGGCGGGCTGCAAGCTGGTTTCCCAATTTCATTTCGACCTTGATGCCAAGCCAAAGTGTTTCGGTATTCGCCATGCTGCCACTGTTCAGGCGGCGCAGGTAAAACTGTGCTGTGGACAGTTCGCCACGTTTGAACAGCAATTGGGCAAGGCTGTAGGACGTGACGGGATTGGCGGGATCGATTTCAAAAGAGCGTGTCAACACCCCTTCGGCCTGTGCAACATCACCGGCACGCGCAAGGCAGACGCCCTGTGCCATCAGTGATTTGGCGCGCCCCGGATAGGATGGGTTCATCACCACTTGGTTGAACAGCGTGTTGGCTTCCGCATACTGGCGCTGCTGGCACAGCAGCCATGCCAGATTGTGTGCAACGTCGGCATCCCTGGGGGCAAGGCTGAGCGCACGGCGGAAACTTTCGCGAGCAAGGTCTGCTTCTCCCAAACGCATGTATGTCAAGCCTCTCAGGTTGTAGGCAGGTGCATAGTTTGGGTCGGCTGCCACAGCCTGCTTGATCTCGTCGAGTGCAACGGCTGTTTGACCTTGCTCGAAATAGCCGCCAGCTAACTCAGTCCGAATGCGAGCCCTCTTTCGATCCTCGGGTTCGTCAGATTCGGTCGTCAGATCCGCGCCAGTGGTGCTGGCTTGCGAGCGGCCAGCATCGGTGGCACATCCTGCCAACCCCAGCAATGAAACAAACACCGCAAACAGAGTAACGCGACCAATGGTCATGGTGTGACCTCACGTGGTTTGAATGCAATGGGTTGCTCGCGCAAGGCCCGCATACGCGTCTGCGCCTGGGTTCTGTCCCTGACATCACCCGCAAGCTGACCGCACGCGGCATCGATATCGTCACCGCGGGTCTTGCGAACCGTCGTGACAAAGCCAGCCGCCACCAAACGATCAGCAAAGGCCGTGACCGTTGAACGGTCAGCACACCGCAACCCCGACTCAGGGAACGGATTGAACGGAATCAGGTTGATCTTGCTGTTGAGGCCACGCCGTTTGTGCGTTTGCAACAATTCGATCAATTGGGTGGCATGCTCAGGCTGATCGTTCACGCCAGCGAGCATGCAGTATTCAAACGTGAGGAAATCGCGAGGTGCTTTCGGCAAGTATTCGATACACGCTGCCATCAACTCTGCAAGCGGATACTTTCTGTTCAACGGCACAAGGCCGTCACGCAAGGAATCGGTGGGGGCGTGAAGGGACACGGCCAATGCAACCGGGCAATCGTTGCTCAGGCGCTCGATCATGGGCACGACACCAGACGTCGAAACCGTCACACGCCGACGTGATAGGCCGTACCCATGGTCGTCCAGCATAACTTTCAACGCGGGGATCAGAGCCCCATAGTTCTGCAGCGGCTCCCCCATGCCCATCATCACCACATTGGAAATGACTCGCTCGTCGGTGTTGAAGCGCTGACGCAAAAAATGTTCGGCATACCAAAGTTGGGCGACGATTTCACCTGTCGTCAGGTTTCGGCTGAAGCCTTGATGGCCTGTCGAGCAAAACCGACAACCCACAGCACACCCGGCTTGTGATGACACACACAGTGTGCCTCGGTCTGACTCGGGTATGAAAACGGATTCAACTGCATTGCCCTCGCCCACATCGAACAGCCATTTGATCGTGCCGTCGGCAGACGCCTGCATGGACACAACCGGCAATGCAGCGATGTGCGCTGTTGTCTGCAGCTTGGCCCGCAAGGTTTTGGCCAAGTCACTCATCTCATCAAAACGGGATTGCCCCCTTTGATGAATCCAACGAAACAACTGAACGGCCCGGAAGCGTTTTTCCCCGAGCCGCTCACAAAAGGCGGCCAACCCGTCCAAATCAAAATCAAGCAGGTTGGCGGTGGTCATCTCAACGGCTGTAGACGTTCATGCCTGCAAAGAAGAAGCCGATTTCAACTTGAGCCGTTTCAGGAGCATCGGAACCGTGCACAGCATTGGCGTCAATGCTGTCAGCGAAGTCGGCGCGGATGGTGCCGGCATCGGCCTTCTTGGGGTCAGTAGCGCCCATCAATTCACGGTTCTTGGCGATGGCGTTGTCACCTTCCAAAACCTGAATCATGACAGGGCCGGACACCATGAAATCCACCAGATCCTTGAAGAAAGGACGTGCCTTGTGGACGCCGTAGAACGCCTCTGCTTCTGTGCGGGACAGGTGAGCCATGCGAGCTGCGATGACCTTCAGGCCAGCAGCTTCAAAGCGTGCATAGATCTGACCGATGACATTCTTTGCCACAGCGTCGGGTTTGATGATGGAGAGGGTGCGTTCAATGGCCATGTTGTTTTCCTGAGAAGGTTGAAAAATTGCTAAGCCTTCCATTTTACCTTGGCTGAGCCATGCCTATTTGGGCAAACCACACAACCGCTTGATACGTCAACCCTTGCGGAAACCACCCCGTGCCGGGCCGCTCGATCCCGTGCCACCGGTGCGCCCCCCACGACCGCCCCGTTTTTGTTCCTGGCGCTGTCTGGCCAGCGCATCCCCACCGATGTACCCGACGGATGTTTTCATTGGATCAGGTTGCGCATCTTTCTGGACCTGAACTGAGCGCCCGGCAGGTGCTCGCCCTGAGGCCCCTGCCCTGCCGCCTCGGCCGGTGGGTTGGGCTCTGGGGGCAGTCGGCGCACGTCGACTGACCGTGCGCTCGACAGCAGATGCGCGCGTCAGCAGCGCAATGTCAGCTTCGCTCAACTCCACCCACGCACCGCGTTTGAGCCCTTTGGGCAGCAACATGGAGCCGTAGCGTATGCGGATCAAACGGCTGACGGCATGGCCAACCGCTTCGAACATCCGGCGCACCTCCCGGTTACGGCCTTCTGCAATGGTCACCCTGTACCAGCAGTTGGCACCGTCACCGCCACCATCTTCAATCGACTTGAACTGTGCCGCGCCGTCTTCGAGCATGACCCCGGCCAGCAAACGTGCCTTCTCTTCGTTGCTGAGCGCACCCAATACCCGCACGGCGTATTCACGCTCGAGGCCGAATCTGGGGTGCATCAATTGGTTGGCCAGTTCGCCGGCGTTGGTGAGCAGCAACAAGCCCTCGGTGTTCAGATCCAATCGACCCACTGACTGCCATTTGCCCTGGTACAAGCGTGGCAGGCGCCTGAACACCGTGGGCCGGTTTTGGGGGTCGTCGTGTGTCACCACTTCGCCTGCTGGTTTGTGGTACGCCAGCACCCTGGGCGGCTGGGGCGTCAAGCGCACCCGGACGGGTTTGCCATTGACCTTGATGCTGTCTCCGATCTGGATTCGCTGACCCACATGAGCGGGCTCGCCATTGACGGAGATGCGCCCTTCCAGTATCAGCTTCTCCATTTCCAGTCGGGAGCCCAGACCAGCCTGGGCCAGGACCTTGTGCAGTTTGGGACTGTCAGCTTGGGGGGCCAACACACGCTTGGTGTCAGCTGCGTCGGCTTGCTCGGCCTCGGCATCAAATTCGCCACTCAAAACCTGTTCAAAGCTGATGCCTGCTGCGGGCAACTTTGTGGCCTCATTGGCACTTTGGGCATCAGCTGTCAATGACGGCTGTTTGGGGGTGTGGTCAGGAGCCATGTGGTTCATCCGCCGATTCGGCGCTCAAAAAAATGGGGGCCAGATCTGTTCCGATTGGCGGTGGTGGCGCGGCATCAGGAGCCGCGTCGGTTTCGGGTGCAGCTTCCAGTGGCAACAACATGGAACCCTCCGTTACGGAGGCTACAAAGTCTGCATCCAGTGTGGGCAATTGATCAAGTGCGTTCAAACCCAGGTCATCCAGAAACTGACGGGTGGTCGCAAACAAGGCTGGACGACCGACCGTGTCCCGGTGGCCAATGACTTCGATCCACCCACGGTCCTCCAATTGCTTGATGATGGAAGAGTTGATGGTCACCCCCCGGATATCCTCCATGTCGCCCCGCGTGACGGGTTGACGGTAGGCAATGATGGCCAAAGTTTCAAGTGTGGCGCGGGAGTATTTGGGTGGTTTCTCCGGAAACAGCCTGTCCAAGAATGGGCGAAGTGCGGGCTTTGTCTGGAAGCGCCAACCTGTGGACACCTCGACCAATTCCACGCCACGGTCCTGCCAACGCATTTGCAGGTCAAACAGCAGACGCTTGATCGTGTCAGCACCCACCTGCCCATCGAACAGCGTCTGAAGTGTGCGGATGGACAAGGGTTGACCACTGCATATCAATGCAGCCTCAACGATGCTGAGGGCATCTGCCGAATTCATGTTCGTGGTAAGGGGTGGCGGGTACACCTGAAGGAATCAGGCGGGATGACCCAAGCTGGGCCAATGGAAGCGCTATAAGAAGACAGTGGAGTCAACCAATGCTGTATTGTAGTTGAGGCCTGCATCCAGCATGCTTTGCTGCATGTCAGATGGTGGTGCGGCATGGAAGTTCAGGCTTTCGCCTGTCACGGGGTGTGGGAATGCCAACCGGGTGGCATGCAAAGCCTGACGAGACATGCCGTGACTGGCATGCCCCCCATAGACCTTGTCAGCCAGGATGGGGTGTCCGGCCCACGACAGGTGAACCCGGATCTGATGCGTCCGGCCCGTGAACAGCTTGCATGCCACAAGCGCCAACGACATCTCTTTTTTCAGCACCTGAAACGCCGTGTGCGCTGGCTTGACACCGGGTTTTCCAGTTGGCAGCACGGCCATGCGGAGCCGGTTGACCGGGTCACGCCCCATAGACTCACGGACGTCAAACCTCTCAGGCCCGGCCCAATTGCGCTCGGCTATCGCCACATACAGACGGCTCACGGCCCGTTCGCTGATCAGTCGCACCAATGCATCCATCGTCATGCGGGACTTGGCCACCACCATCAACCCGGATGTGTCTTTGTCCAACCGGTGCACGATGCCCGCCCTGGGCAAATTGACTGCGCCAGCAAAATGATGAAGCAACCCATTCAACAACGTACCTGACCAGTTGCCCGCACCCGGGTGCACAACGAGACCCGCAGGCTTGTTCAGGACAAGCAAATGAGCGTCCTCGAAAACGATGTCAAGGCTCATCGCCTCGGGTAAAAATGATCTGGCTTGCTCCGTGGGGCGCAAAACCACGTCTATCCTTTCGCCTGCTTTCACACCACAGGAGGCTTTGGCAACAGCCTTACCTGCACAGGAAACATCGCCTTGGGCCAGCAACTGTTGAAGATACGACCGTGACAGCGCTGGAAACGCCAGCGCAAGGTATTTGTCAATCCGTACGCCGTGATGCGATACATCGACGATGACGGTGCAATGCTCTGCTTCAGCCTCTGGATCGGCCAAATTCAGTGCGTCGAGAGGGTCAAGGGTGACCGATATAATTTCTGGCTCCAATGTGCAGTGTCCGGCTCTTGAAAGGGTGTGATGAGAGTTTTGAAATTATCGTCCCGTCCAGGCATGCTGGCTTTGTGCGCAGCGCTGTGTCTGGCAGGTTGCTCTTCAAGCCCCAAAGACCCCACGACAGGCTGGAGCGTCGGAAAGATACAGTCAGAAGCCAAAGCCGAGCGTGAGGCGGGCAATTTTGATAAAGCTGTCAACCTGCTTGAAAAACTTGAAGGCCGTGCCGCAGGCACGCCTGTGGCGCAGCAAGCGCAACTCGACAAGGCTTACGCCCATTTCAAAGCAGGTGAAGCAGCCCAGGCTGAAGCGACACTGGACCGCTTCATGAAGAACCACCCTGCAAGCCCAGCCATCGATTACGCGTTGTACCTGAAGGGTCTGGCAACGTTCAATGACAACCTGGGTATGTTCGGTTTCCTCTCGCGGCAGAACCTTTCCGAGCGAGATCAACAGGCGGCCAAAGTATCTTTCGAATCGTTCCGAGATCTGGTCAACCGGTTCCCGGACTCCAAGTACGCACCAGACAGTCGCTTGCGCATGACGTACATCGTCAACTCGATTGCTGAACACGAAGTGCATGTGGCCCGCTACTACTACGAGCGCAACGCCTACCTGGCTGCAGCCAACCGGGCGCAAACAGCCTTGTCGGACTATCCCGGTGCACCAGCTCTTGAAGAGGCCTTGTTCATTCTCGTAAAAGCCTACGATGCACTGGGCATGCAAGGGCTGCGTGACGATGCGAAACGCGTGCTGACGGCCAACTACCCGCAGTCGAGCTACCTCACCAGTGGGTTCAAGGCCAACTCGGACCCTTGGTGGAAGCTGTGGTGAGGCCCCTGCCAAATGTACTCAACTGCGCGGGCATTCGGTGCATGAACACGGGTCCCCTGTAGTCCATGGCACCTGGCTTGAAGATCACAGCTGGGACCGGTTTGCACAAGGGCGACCGGGACTATCAGCAGGACCAATTGGGGTTGTGGCCTCATCCGCTGTTCAAACAATGCATTCTCGTTGTCGTGGCTGATGGCATGGGGGGGCGCAGTGGTGGCCGCAAAGCGTCCGACCAGGTTCTGTTGACGGCTCACCAGTTGTTTATGCGGTTTTCACCCGACACCGATTCACCACAGGCCCTGCTGACGCAAATTATTGAAGACGCTCACATGGTGATCCGACTGACGGCGGTATCAGCCGAGCAAGAGCCACACAGCACGGTAGCGGCCTTTCTGCTGATGCCGGATGGGTCTTGCCAATGGGCGCACGTGGGTGATTCCCGCATTTATCACTACCAAAGGCATCGCCTCGTGAGGCGCACGACCGATCATTCCTACGTGCAGTCTTTGGTTGACAAGGGTGTTTTGACCCCAGACCAGGCCAACAACCATCCGCAATCTAACGTATTGATGGCGTGCCTGGGTACCGATACCCCTCCGCCTGTCAGCGTTCATACCGTGCCCGCAGTGGCGGCTGGCGATGCCTTGATGGCTTGCAGCGACGGTGTTTGGCACTACTTGAACGAAGGTGAGATTGGACTCATCCTTAACGAATGCGCAGCCAAGGAAAGCTGCGAAACACTGATTCGGACAGCCAGAGAGCGCGCCATGGGACATGGTGACAACCTCTCGGTTGTGGTCGTGAAATTCGAAAACAAGGCCTGACCGAGCGTTTCTGTCGCTATAGCTCAGTCAGGGTTTGCAAACGAGCGTCAGGTCAGCCCGGTGTTAACCACGCGGTGCGGCTCTGCCAGGAATTCAGCCGATTGCATTTCAACCAGCCGCGAAACGGTGCGGGGGAACTCATGCGACAGCGGGCCTTCGGTGTACAAAAGCTCCGGTGCGGTCTGGGCTGAGATGACCAGTTTCACCTTGCGGTCATACAGCACGTCAATCAACCAGGTGAAACGCCGTGCCTCGCTGGCATTGCGAACCGCCATCTGGGGCACATCGCTGAGGATCAGCGTGTGGAACTGGGTGGCCAGTTCCAAGTAGTCATTCTGAGACCGCGGTCCACCGCACAGGGTGCGGAAGTCGAACCAGATGACACCACCGGCCTTGCGCTTGGCCTGCAATTCGCGTGATTCGATCGTGACCACCGGCGATTCGTCCGTTGCTTCGGCCAATTCATTGAATGCCCGCGTCATTTCCGCATCCGCAGCGGCATCCAAGGGGGTGTGATACAGCTGAACGTGTTCCAAAGCCCGACGCCGGTAGTCGGTACCGTTGTCCACGTTGATCACCTCCAACTGGGATTTCAGCAGCTCAATGGCAGGCAATATGCGGTCGCGGTGCAGCCCGTCTGGGTACAACCCATCGGGGTGGAAGTTGGATGTGGTCACAAAACCCACGCCATTCTTGAACAACGATGCAAGCAGCCGGTGCAACACCATGGCGTCGGTCACGTCGGCCACGTGGAATTCGTCGAAACAAATCAGTTTGTAGCGTTGGGCAATGCGCTTGCCCAATTCGTCCAGCGGGTTGACGATGCCTTGCAAGTCACGCAATTCACGGTGCACCTCGCGCATGAACTCGTGAAAATGCAGGCGCGTCTTGCGCCTGAGTGGCACGGCATTGAAAAAGCAATCCATCAGAAAGCTCTTGCCACGCCCCACTCCACCGTACATGTAGACGCCCCTGGGGATGTCAGGGTGCACAAACAGTTTCTTCAGCGAATTGGACCGCTTCTGTTTGTACTGACCCCATTCCTGAGCGCAGCGATCAAGCGAGCGCACGGCATTGAGCTGTGCCGGATCGCTGGTGAAGCCACGCTCCACCAGCAATTTCTCATAGGCTTCGGTGACTGCGCCCAACTTGTCAACCTCAGAAGTTGAGCGTGCGCTTGTCCACCGCCAGAGCAGCTTCTTTGGTTGCTTCGCTCAAAGACGGGTGCGCATGGCAGATGCGTGCGATGTCTTCAGCGCTGGCCTTGAACTCCATGGCCACAACGGCTTCGGAGATCAGTTCGCTGGCCATCGGACCCACGATGTGCACACCAAGGATCTCGTCCGTGGTTGCGTCTGCCAGGAACTTGACCATCCCGGTGGTGTCACCCAACGCACGCGCACGGCCGTTGGCCAGGAAAGGGAAGGTGCCAGCCTTGTACTTCACACCGTCGGCTTTGAGCTGCTGCTCAGTGCGGCCCACCCAGGCGATTTCCGGGCTGGTGTAGATCACCCAGGGAATGGTTGCGAAATTGACATGCCCGTGCTGGCCAGCGATTCGCTCAGCCACAGCAACGCCCTCATCCTCGGCCTTGTGGGCCAGCATGGGGCCACGGACCACATCACCCACCGCCCAGACGCCAGACAGGTTGGTTTTGCAGTCACCGTCGACCACGATGGCGCCGCGCTCATCAAGCTGCAGGCCCACGCTTTCAGCATTCAGACCAATGGTATTTGGCACGCGGCCGATGGACACGATGAGCTTGTCCACCGCCAGTTCCAGAGCTTCACCCTTGGCGTTGGTGTAAGCCACGTTGACGCCCTTCTTGCCAACCTTGATGTCTCCGACTTGGACTCCCAATTCAATCTTGAGGCCTTGCTTGTCAAAAGCTTTTTTGGCCTCTTTTGCGATTTGCTCGTCGGCTGCCCCCAGGAATGTCGGCAAACCTTCCAGAATGGTGACATCTGTACCCAGGCGACGCCACACAGAGCCCATTTCCAGGCCAATGACGCCCGAACCGATGACACCCAGTTTTTTGGGGGCGGCACCGATGCGCAATGCGCCCTCGTTAGACAGTACGTTGACTTCGTCAAACGGCACGCCAGGCAGTGCGCGTGCGTTGGAGCCAGTGGCAACGATCACTTGTTTCGCAACGACGGTTTCTTCTGCAGCACCAGCCACCTTGAGTTCGTAACCGCCCTCAACGGCTTTCACGAACGAACCGCGACCATGGAAAAAGGTGACCTTGTTCTTCTTCAACAGGTACAGGATGCCGTCGTTGTTCTGCTTCACCACCTCGTCTTTGCGGGCCACCATTTTGGCCACGTCCATCTTCACCGTGCCGGTGGAAATGCCATGGTCGGCGAAATGGTGGTTGGCGTGGTCGAAGTGCTCGGACGACTGAAGCAGCGCCTTCGACGGGATGCAGCCCACATTGGTGCAGGTGCCGCCGGGAGCAGGGCCACCCTTTTCGTTTTTCCATTCGTCGATACAGGCGACGTTGAAACCCAGCTGGGCTGCGCGAATGGCAGCGATGTAGCCGCCAGGACCGCCACCGATCACGACGACGTCAAATTGTTTACTCATGTGTTCACCTCACGCCCCGATCCACCCATTCAAGGCGCTGAGGCATATATGTAATAAATAGCTAAAAAGTACCGCCTATAAAGCGGTAGAGGCCAAAATTGTTATGAATTTTGGCCTCTAATTCGATCAAATGCCGAAGAGCAGACGAGACGGATCTTCCAGCGCTTCCTTCATGGCAACCAGACCCAGCACGGCCTCGCGACCGTCGATGATGCGGTGGTCGTAGCTCATGGCAAGGTAGTTGATCGGACGCACCACCACTTGGCCGTTTTCAACGACGGCACGGTCTTTCGTGGCGTGAACGCCCAGAATGGCCGACTGTGGCGGGTTGATGATGGGCGTTGACAGCATGGAGCCGAAGGTGCCCCCGTTGGAGATAGAGAACGTGCCACCGGTCATTTCTTCGATGCCCAGCTTGCCGTCCTTGGCCTTCTGACCGAACTCGGCAATCTTCTTCTCGATGTCGGCGAAGCTCATCTGGTCTGCGTTGCGCAGGATGGGCACCACCAGGCCACGGGGCGAGCCCACGGCGATACCGATGTCAAAGTAGCCGTGGTACACGATGTCGTTGCCATCGACCGACGCGTTCAGAACCGGGTATTTCTTCAGGGCGTGCACAGCAGCCTTGACGAAGAAGCTCATGAAGCCCAGCTTGCAGCCGTGCTCTTTCTCGAACTTGTCCTGGAACTTCTTGCGCATGTCCATCACAGGTGCCATGTTCACTTCGTTGAACGTGGTCAGGATGGCGTTGGTGGACTGTGACTGCAACAGACGCTCGGCCACGCGAGCGCGCAGACGGGTCATGGCCACACGCTGCTCGGGGCGGTCGCCCAGATCAGGGGCCGCTGGGCCGCTGACCTGTGGCAGCACCTTGGTGGGCACACCTGTGGGAATGGCTACAGCAGCCACAGCGGGCTTGGCAGCGCCGGCGGCCACGGCAGACAGCACATCACCCTTGGTGACGCGGCCATCTTTGCCCGTGCCAGCAACGGAACCCGATGCCAGCTGGTTATCAGCCATCAGTTTGGCCGCTGCGGGCATGGCCACACCGGCCATGCTGTTGCTGCTGGAGGCTGCGGCGGCAGCCACAGGTGCAGCGGCTGCAGGCGCTGCAGCTGGCGCAGCGGTAGCTGCAGGGGCTGCGGCACCTTTGCCGTCGGTGTCGATGCGTGCGATCAGTTGATCGGACGCAACGGTACCACCGTCGGCCACCACCAACTCGGCCAGCACACCAGCTGACGGTGCGGGCACTTCGAGAACGACCTTGTCGGTTTCGATCTCGATCAGGATTTCATCGGCCGCAACCATGTCGCCGGGCTTTTTCTTCCACTGAAGCAACGTGGCTTCAGCGACGGACTCGGACAGTTGCGGAACCTTGACTTCTACGATTGCCATTTTTTGATCCTTCAATTCTTCATGCTGCAGCGGCAACGACACGCTCCTTGCGCCGTTGCCGCTGGGTGTGGATTACTTGCTCAGAACAAAGCCCTTGAGCTTGCTGAAAGCGCCTTCGACCAACGCTTTTTGCTGATCCTGGTGCAGGTGTGAATAGCCCACGGCAGGAGAAGCCGAAGCCGCCCGACCGGAGTAACCCAGCTTCTGGCCATCCAGCATGTTTTCGTGGATGTAATGCTGCACGAAGAACCAAGCGCCCTGGTTCTGTGGCTCATCCTGGCACCACACGATGTCGGTCGCGTTCGGGTACTTTTTCAACTCGGCAGCGAACACCTTGTGCGGGAAGGGATAGAGCTGTTCAACGCGCAGGATGGCCACGTCGTCCGCACCTTTTTCTTCGCGCTTCTTGACCAGGTCGTAATACACCTTGCCGGAACAGACGATCACGCGTTTGACCTTGTCTGCCTTTTTGTTCACTTCTTCGCGTGACTCGGAGATCACGGTCTGGAAGGAACCACGGACAAACTCGGACAGGGGTGACGTGGCATCCTTGTTCCGCAGCAGCGACTTGGGCGTCATGATGACCAGTGGCTTGCGCAGGTTGCGCACCATCTGACGACGCAACACGTGGAAGATCTGGCTGGCCGTTGTGGGCTGCACGATCTGCATGTTGGTGTCGGCGGCCAACTGCATGAAGCGCTCCAGGCGAGCAGACGAGTGCTCAGGGCCCTGGCCTTCATAGCCGTGCGGCAGCATCAGCGTGATGCCATTGACACGGCCCCACTTCACTTCCCCGGAAGCGATGAACTGGTCGATCACCACCTGAGCGCCGTTGGCGAAATCGCCAAACTGCGCTTCCCAAATCACCAACGTGTTGGGGTCGTTCGATGCGTAACCGTATTCAAAGCCCAACACAGCCTCTTCAGACAGGATGGAGTCGATGACCACGAACGGTGCCTGGCCTTCCGACACGTTTTGCAACGCAACGTAGGTACCCGTGTCCCATTTCTCGCGGCTTTGGTCGTGAATCACGGCGTGGCGGTGTGTGAACGTGCCACGGCCGCAGTCTTCACCGGACAACCGCACAGGGTAGCCGCTGGCCACCAGAGAGGCGAACGCCATGTGCTCGCCCATGCCCCAGTCCACTGGCGTGTCGCCACGGCCCATGGCAGCACGGTCGTCATAGACCTTTTTCACCAGTTGGTGAGCGGTGACGGTGGAGGGAATCGTGGTGATCTTCTCGGCCAGGCGCTTCCATTCAGCCATGGGAATGCCTGTGTCGCCACCGTCAGTCCACTTCTTGGACAGGAATGGTGACCAATCGACCGCGTACTTGCTCTTGAAGTTGCTCAGTACCGGGTCAACGGTGTGCTCACCCGCGTCCATGGCCGCACGGTAGGCCTTGAACATGTCATCGCCCAGCGTGTCGCCCATACCCTGAACAGCCAGCTTCTCTGCGTACAGTTTGCGCGTGCCAGGGTGCGCCGCGATTTTCTTGTACATCAGCGGTTGGGTCAGTGCAGGCGTGTCCTGCTCGTTGTGGCCCAGTTTGCGGAAACAGGTGATATCGACCACCACGTCCTGGCGGAATTCCATGCGGAATTCAAGTGCCAGCTGGGTAGCCAGCACCACGGCTTCTGGGTCGTCACCGTTGACGTGCAGCACGGGCGACTCGACCATCTTCACGATGTCGGTACAGAACGCACTGGAACGCATGTCGCGTGGGTCAGAGGTCGTGAAGCCGATCTGGTTGTTGATGATCAGGTGAACCGTTCCACCGGTGGTGTAACCGCGGGTCTGTGCCAGACACAGCGTTTCCTGGTTGACGCCTTGGCCACCGAATGCAGCGTCGCCGTGCACCAGCACGGGCAGCACCTGGTCGCCACGCTTGTCGCCACGGCGGTCCATGCGTGCACGCACCGAGCCTTCGACGACGGGGTTGACGATTTCAAGGTGTGACGGGTTGAATGCCAACGTGAGGTGAACCGGGCCGCCAGGGGTGGACACATCAGAGCTGAAGCCCTGGTGATACTTCACATCACCAGCTGGCAGGTCTTCGGGCGCAGTGTGGTCGAACTCGGCAAACAAATCCTTGGGCATCTTGCCCATGGTGTTGACCAATACGTTCAACCGGCCACGGTGGGCCATGCCGATGACGATTTCCTGCACGCCCTTGGCACCGGCTGACTGGATCAGCTCGTCCATTGCAGCGATGAAACTTTCACCCCCCTCCAGGGAGAAGCGCTTCTGCCCAACGTACTTGGTGTGCAGGAAACGTTCCAGACCTTCGGCCGCGGTCAGGCGGTTCAGGATGTGCTGCTTCTTATCGGCGGAGAAATTGGGTTTGCTGCGAATGCTTTCAAGCTTTTGCTGCCACCAGCGTTTCTGGTTCTGGTCGGTGGTGTACATGTACTCGGCAGCCAGCGTACCGCAGTATGTTTCACGCAAGGCATTCAGCAGTTCGCGCAGGGACATGGTGTCCTTGCCGAAAAACGTGTTGCTGGTGTTGAACACGGTTTCCAGATCGGCATCGGTGAAGCCGTAGAAAGCGGGGTCGAGTTCAGGGATGTGATCCCGCTCGGTACGCTTCAGCGGATCCAGGTTGGCCCAGCGAGCACCGACGTTGCGGTAAGCCGCAATCAGCTGTTGGGTGGCGACGCGCTTCCGCCCCATTTCAGAATCGGCATTGGCCATGACGACCTGCGTCCGGCCCTGCTTCGCCCGTTCTGCGAACGCGCTGATGACAGGCATGTGAGGCACATCGCGTGCATCGGTGCCATCGACT
Source organism: bacterium (assembly GCA_030824555.1). Classification (GTDB taxonomy): domain Bacteria; phylum Pseudomonadota; class Gammaproteobacteria; order Burkholderiales; family Burkholderiaceae_C; genus UBA2334. Next base: position 21,537 of record JAVBXK010000049.1, on the reverse strand, counting down.
GCGGGGACATGCTGCAGCGCATCGAAGTAGCTGCGCCATGTATCGGGAACGCTGCCTGGATTGGCCAGGTAGTTCTCGTACATCTCTTCGACATACGGGGCGTTGCCGCCGAAAAGATACGAGTTACCTTTAAAGGCACCGTAAACGTTGTTTGTCTCGCTCATTGATTCGCTGACCTCCGTTCCCCTCTGGGAAACATTAGCTGGTTGATAAACCTTCCGCGTACACGGCTGTACCGTTTTGCGGATGCGACAGTGACAGGAAGGGCCAAGTGCGCCGGGATTGTCGCACCAAAGTGCGTCATTTTGACGACTAATTTATTTACTTTGGTGCGGCGCCTGCTTCTGTTGTGCGCATCCAAATGGTCAGGGATTTGTCAGTCTCCGGCGGGGGTTTGGCAGCCCCTGGAAATTGGCAATCAAATCCATCAACCCGCCATGCGCGGGGAGAGGCGCTGGGCAGCCGGGACGCTGCCGGGCTCATCCATCTCGATGGCAATTTGTGTGCACACCGTTCTGCACAGTGACACGGCCTGCTCACTTTGCACCCGGTAAATCACCTGGGTACCTTCTTTGCGCTTGGCCAGTACGCCAGTGCGGTAAAGCACATTCAGATGTTGGGACAAGTTGGGCTGAGTGGTTTCAATTTCACTCAGCAACTGCGACACGGATTTTTCCTGGTCGCACAACGCACTCAGGATGCGCAACCGCATCGGGGTGGCCAGCACACCAAACAGTTCGGCAGCCAGTTCGAAGACACGCCCTTTTGCTGTCTGGTCGTGACCGGTTTCGCTTGTTTCAGTCATGTCGGTACGTCGCCATTACATATATAAGCAAGCATCATAGCGATGATTTGAATGCCCTGCCAAACAGGTAGCAACTATCAAAAACAAAGCGCCCACCACTTGCAGTACAAGCGGTGGGCGCCATTTTTATTTATAAATTCAGTTATTGAACCAGATCTTTGATCTGCTGCAGGGCTGCGGGATCTTCCATGGTGGTGAGGTCACCCGCATCGCGCCCCTCGCACACGGCCTGAATCGCACGACGCAGCAGTTTGCCGCTACGGGTTTTGGGCAGCACGGAGACAAACCGCACCCGTGCCGGGCGGGCCACGGCACCCAACTGTTCGTCCACCACCTTCATGATGGCAGCTTCCAGTTTCAGCACATCGGCATCGGTGGAAGCTTGCGACGGGTCTTTAAGCACAGCGAACGCCACAGCTACCTGGCCTTTGAGTTGGTCGGCCACACCGACCACGGCCACCTCGGCCACATTGGGGTGGCTGGAGATGCTTTCTTCGATTTCACGTGTACCCAGGCGGTGCCCAGCCACGTTGATCACATCGTCCGTGCGGCCCAGGATGAAGAAGTAACCGTCTTCATCCTTCACGCCCCAGTCAAAGGTGCTGTACATGACCTTGTTGTGGATGCTGGACCAGTAGGTCTTGACGTAGCGCGCATCGTCACCCCAAATGGTTTGCAGGCAACCGGGCGGCAGAGGGCCATTCACGGCGATCACGCCCTTCTTGTTGGCCTCGGTGATTTCTTCACCGGTGACCTCGTCGATCAGACGCACATCGAAGCCATACACAGCCTTGCCCGGCGAGCCGAACTTGGTGGGTGCGGCTTCCACACCGTTGCAAATGGCCATGATGGGCCAACCGGTTTCGGTTTGCCAGTAGTTGTCGATGATGGGCTTGTTCAGCGCACCACCAATCCAGGTGGCAGTGGGCTCGTCCAGTGGCTCGCCGGCCAGGAACAAGGCCTTCAGGCTGGACAGGTCGTATTTGGTGAGGAAAGCGGGGTCTTGCTTCTTGAGAACACGTGCCGCAGTCGGCGCGCTGAACATGACGCTGACCTTGTATTTTTCGACCAAGCTCCACCAGACACCTGCATCAGGGCGAATGGGCAAGCCCTCGTACATGATGGTGGCCATGCCGTTGATCAGCGGGCCATAAATGATGTAGCTGTGGCCCACGACCCAGCCGATGTCGCTGGTCGAGAAGTAGGTCTCGCCGGGGTTGCCCATGTAGATGTGCTTCATGGACGCGGCCAGTGCCACCGCATAGCCAGCTGTGTCACGCTGCACACCCTTTGGCTTGCCCGTGGTGCCGCTGGTGTAGAGGATGTAGCTGGGATGCGTGCTGTCAACCCATTCGCACGGGACAACGGTTGACAGGTTCTGTTCACGCTGGGTGGCATAGTCCACGTCGCGGCCCGCAACAGGGGCCAAATCAGCCAACCCGCGGTTGACCATCAGGACTTTTGCGGGTTTGTGTGCCGACAGGTTGATGGCCTCGTCCAGCAGGTGCTTGTATGGCACCACTTTGCCACCACGCATGCCCGCATCGGCACTGACAATGGCTTTCGGTTGGGCATCTTCAATGCGGCTGGCCAACGCGTGGCTGGCAAACCCACCAAACACCACGGAGTGAATGGCACCGATGCGCGCGCATGCCAGCATGGCAAAACAGGCCTCGGCAATCATCGGCATATAGATCAGGACGCGGTCGCCCTTTTCCACACCCATGTCTTTGAGAATGGCGGCCATGCGCTGCACTTCTGCATGCAGTTCGCGGAAGCTGTAGGCCTTTTCAATGTTCGTTTCGGTGGACACGAACACCAGCGCGTTCTGGTCAGGGCGTGTGGCCAGATGGCGGTCAACGGCGTTATGGCACAGATTGGTGAGACCGCCGGCAAACCACTTGGCGAAAGGCGGATTGGTGTAGTCGCAAACCTGATCAAATGGCTTGTGCCAGTCGATCAGTGCGGCTTGTTCACGCCAGAAACCATCGCGGTCATCAATCGAACGACGGAAAAAATCGACATAGCTGCTCATAAGTGTCTCCATCCACATTGGGTTGAACTGAATTCATAATTATGATTTTGAGCTCTTGCTCGTAACTGACGCAAACAACCTACCCACTGTTGTCTATTTGATCAACGTCAGGACTTGCTTGAACTGGTCATGGTCGCAGCTGCGCAACCACTCGAACAGGACCATTTCTGTCGTCACCAACTCAGCCCCCGCCCCGGCCAAGCGGTCGAACGCGGCGTCGCGGTTGCGCTCCGTGCGAGAGGCTGATGCATCGGTCACCACACACACGTCGTACTCATCGTCCAGCAGGTCGAGTGCCGTTTGCAGCAAGCAAACGTGCGTTTCGCAACCCGCAATCACAATGGTGTTGCGCTCGGGCGCATCGTTCGCGGGCTTTTGCAAATGCTTGGGCAAACTCCGGGCATTGCCCCCTTTTGCCGCTTTCGGAGGTCGAAGCAAATCGGTCAGACCGTCCGGCACTGCACTGAAGTGCCTCTTTGTCAGGGTCGATTTGCACAGCCGGGTCAACTCGGGCGCGTTGTGTCCGAGGCCTTGCGGGTTCTGCTCGGTTGCCCAGACTGGCACGCTCATCAGGTTGGCCGCCTGGGCCAGTTTCAGTGCATTGGCCAACACCAAAGTACCTTCATGAATGGCGGGCAGCAAACGTGTTTGGTAGTCGATCAACACCAGTTGTGATTCAGATTCTTCGATGAGCATGATTTCCTGTCAGAATGGAGCGTTAAACCTGAATATAAGCCCACACGAAGGCTTGCAACACAACGAATCGGCTCTGCACCGGAGCCCCGAGACAACCTGAACTGGAAGCTTGCGTCCTTGCTTTTTTCTGCACCACGCCTATTTGGCCAAGCTGGTACAGCCCGAAGGGGCTCAGCATCCAACCGAATCCGTCAAAGCATTGCAACAATCATGTTGGCCTGTGCAATGGGCACTGCTGTGGCGGCCCCGCCCTTACCGGAGGTGACAGAGTCCACACTGGACACCTTCCTGAGTGACCGCAACCTGCTGCCCCGTCTGGCCGAATTGCGCGACAGCGTCAGCAACACCACATCCGATCTGGTCATGAACGCCATGGGTTTTCTGGGCGTCCGCTACCAGCGTGGCGGCACCGAGGCCGCTACCGGGTTCGATTGCAGCGGGTTTGTCCGAGCCGTCTACGAAAAAACGCTTGGCTTGGCGCTGCCTCACCGCGCCGCTGAACAGGCCAATGTCACCGCCAAAATTTCATCTGACGAGTTGCGCCCAGGCGATCTGGTGTTCTTCAACACCATGCGCAGGGCATTCAGTCACGTCGGTATCTACGTCGGCGAGGGCAAATTCATCCATTCGCCCCGGGCAGGCGGGCGGGTGCGTGTCGAGGACATGCGAGAGGCCTATTGGAGCAAACGGTTCAACGGTGCCAGGCGCGTTGAAGGCACCAAAGCGGAAGCACTCTTGCAAAATTTGCCCTTCACGCGTCAAGACTGACCGTTTGGCGGGTTCAGGGCACTGGCCGTCCCGAGCAAAGCATCCCGCCCCACTTGTTTGAGGGGTAACCCATATATTCAGTGCCATTTCGGCACTCGCTGATCGAGGCGTGGCCGCTACTCGTCTCTCTTGCCCTGTCGGCTCACATCCACCATGAAATATCTGCCTGAAGTCATCAGCTTGGTGACAGGCTGGTCTTTAGAATGGGCACTCTATTGCGCCAACTTTACTGAGGAAGACAATGACCGAAAGCACATCGAAAATCATTTACACACTGACCGACGAAGCCCCTTTGTTGGCGACGTGTGCGTTCCTGCCAGTGCTTCGTACTTTTGCCACACCGGCAGGTATCGAAATCGAGAATGCAGACATTTCAGTGGCTGCGCGGGTCTTGGGCTCGTTCCCAGAGTTCCTGACTGAAGAACAGCGCGTGCCTGACACACTGGCCGCACTGGGTCAACTGACGCTGAAACCTGAAGCCAACATCATCAAGTTGCCAAACATCAGCGCTTCGGTGGGACAGTTGATTGCATGTGTGCGCGAGCTGCAGGCCAAGGGCTATGCGATACCTGACTACCCGGAAGATCCCAAGACAGACGAAGAAAAAGCCATTCGTGCCCGCTATGCCAAGTGCATCGGCAGCTCTGTGAACCCGGTGTTGCGCGAGGGCAACTCTGATCGCCGTGCGCCCAGGGCAGTGAAGGAATTTGCGCGCAAGAATCCCCACAGCATGGCCGAGTGGAGTCAAGCCTCTCGCAGCCACGTGTCCCACATGCACGCTGGCGACTTCTATCACGGTGAAAAGTCCATGACTCTTGACCGCGCCCGTGACGTGAAGATGGAGCTCATCACCGCCAGCGGCAAAACCATTGTGCTCAAGCCCAAGGTTTCGCTGAAGGACCGAGAGGTGATCGACAGCATGTACATGAGCAAGAAGGCGCTGTGCGAGTTCTACGAAAACGAAATCAACGATGCACACAAGACCGGCGTGATGTTCTCGCTGCACGTGAAAGCGACCATGATGAAGGTGTCACACCCCATCGTGTTCGGACATTGCGTCAAAATTTTCTACCGCGAAGCCTTTGAAAAGCACGCCAAGCTGTTTGACGAGCTGGGGGTGAACGTCAACAACGGCATGGCCAACCTGTACGAAAAGATCAAAACCCTGCCGCAGTCGATGCAGGATGAGATCAAGCGTGACCTGCACGCCTGCCACGAGCACCGCCCCGAGCTGGCCATGGTGGACTCTGCCAAGGGCATCACCAACTTCCATTCGCCCAACGACGTGATCGTCGACGCGTCCATGCCCGCCATGATCCGCAACGGCGGCAAGATGTGGGGTGCTGACGGTCGCCTGAAAGACGTGAAGGCGGTCATGCCTGAATCGACTTTTGCCCGCATTTACCAGGAGATGATCAACTTCTGCAAATGGCACGGCGCGTTCGACCCCAAGACAATGGGCACCGTCCCCAACGTGGGCCTGATGGCTCAACAGGCAGAAGAGTACGGTTCACACGACAAAACCTTCGAAATCACCGAAGACGGTGTGGCCAACATCACCGACATCAACACAGGTGAAGTGTTGATGAGCCAGAACGTGGAAGCCGGTGACATCTGGCGCATGTGCCAGGTGAAAGATGCTGCCATCCGCGATTGGGTCAAGCTGGCTGTCAACCGTGCCCGCAACTCCGGCATGCCTGTGGTGTTCTGGCTCGATTCATACCGTCCGCACGAGGCACAGCTGATCACCAAGGTCAAGATGTACCTGCACGAGCACAACACGGCGGGCCTGGACATTCAGATCATGAGCCAGGTGCGCGCCATGCGTTACACGCTGGAGCGCGTGGTCCGTGGACAAGACACTATCAGCGCCACCGGCAACATCCTGCGCGACTACCTGACCGATCTGTTCCCCATCATGGAACTGGGTACCAGCGCCAAGATGCTGTCCATCGTTCCTCTGATGGCCGGTGGCGGCATGTACGAAACTGGCGCGGGCGGCTCTGCCCCCAAGCACGTGCAACAGCTGGTGGAAGAAAACCACCTTCGCTGGGACAGCCTGGGTGAATTCTTGGCCATCGCGGTCAGCCTGGAAGACATGGGCCTGAAAAACGGCAATAAAAAAGCCATCGTGCTGTCCAAGACGCTGGATGCAGCCACGGGCAAACTGCTGGACAACAACAAGAACCCCAGCCCACGGACCGGCCAGCTTGACAACCGTGGCAGCCAGTTCTACCTGGCGATGTACTGGGCCCAGGAACTGGCAGCGCAGACCGAAGATGCTGCATTGGCGGCCCACTTCGCTCCCTTGGCCAAAGCACTGACAGACAACGAGCAACAAATCGTCGAAGAACTGCGCGCTGTTCAGGGCCAACCAGCTGACATCGGTGGTTACTACCTGGCTGATGCCGAGAAGTGCAAGGCCGTCATGCGCCCCAGCGCCACGCTCAACGCAGTGCTCAAGGCCGCTCGGGTTTGAGTCTTTCAACCGCCCGCCTGAGGCCCTGCCAGCACAACAGGTGACGCAGGGGCCCGACAAACCAGGGCAACAGGTTTGCACCACCCAAAAAGGACCGCTGACGCGGTCCTTTTGTTTTGTGGCAGCGGCACTTTGTCCAATGTGAAAAACCACATGGCACCCCGCTACACTCTCGAAGCACGCCCCGCCAGGGCATCCAAAAGGGTGCGCCGGGGTCATCACGAAAGGTCCGTGTGACATCAGAAAAAGTGAATGCCGTTTGGCAAAAATTGGGCCATGCTGTGGTCGCCATCAGCCTGTTGGGGGGCGTTCATGTGGCCATGGCTGCCGGTCCCCATCCGCTGTTTGTGCTCAACTCCCTGGATGCCACGGTCAGCGTGATAGATCCGCAAACCTGGGCCGAACGCGAACGCCTGCCCGTGGGCAAAGAACCTCACCACGTCTACCTGACGCCTGACGAGCGTGAGTTGATCGTGGCCAATGCTGCAGGTGATTCACTCACCTTTCTCGACCCCCGGGCAGGCAAGGTCACCCGCACCCTCACGGGCATCCTTGATCCGTACCATTTGCGTTTTTCGCCAGACATGAAGTGGTTCGTGATTGCAGGCAACCGGCTGAATCACGTCGACATCTACCGCTGGGAAAACAACCAGCCGGTGCTGGCCAAGCGCATTTCCACTGGAAAAACCCCCAGCCACCTGTGGATCGACAGCAAGAGTGCACGCGTGTACGCCACCATGCAGGACAGTGACGAGTTCATTGCCATCGACCTGGCCACGCAAAACGTGTTGTGGCGCGCCGCAACAGGCCCCATGCCAGCTGACATCTATGGCAGTGCTGACGACTCGCGCGTGTTCATTGGCCTGACAGGGACTGACAGCGTGCAAGTGTTCGACATCACTGGGCCCACACCGAAAGAAGTGACACGGCTGAAAACAGGCGAAGGTGCGCACGCTTTCCGTGCCGTGGGTGACAAGCGCCACCTGCTGGTCAGCAACCGCGTGGCCAACACCATCAGTAAGATAGACATGCAGGACATCAAGGTGGTGGACAAATTCCCCGGCCCCGGCGGTCCTGACGACATGGACCTGAGCCCTGATGGCCGCTACATCTATCTGGCCTCGCGCTGGGCCCGTTACCTGACCGTGATCGACACGCAAACCAAGCAGGTTTTGCGCCAGGTCCGGGTGGGCCGCTCGCCACATGGTGTCTGGACACTGGACCATGCGCCGCGTTGATCGCACACTGCGCCAGAAGGTCCACCGAAACCGAGTGGCTTCAGTGGGCTCTGCCACGCTTGGTGTATTGATAGCAATCATTTCAATGCAGGCAAGCGCAGAATCCCATTCAAACCAAAAATCAGATTGCGCCAAGCCACTGTACCTGACGTTTGATACCGGGCACATGGCCGTGGCCCCCTTGATTGCGGACGTGTTGCGGCAGGAAAACGTGCGCGTCACGTTCTTTGCCGCGCAAGAACGCACCCAGCAAGGCGATGGCACGCTGGGTGAGCATTGGGCCCCCTGGTGGCGCGCCCGCGCGGCCGAGGGGCACATGTTTGCCTCGCACACCTACGACCACACCTACTGGCGTGCCGACGTGCCTGCGTCGACAGGTGGCGGCATGCACTTTCGTGTGCGCCCCAGCGCCGGGCCGCAGGCCGGGCAGGACGCCGTGATCACCGGTGCCGCCTACTGCGCGGAGATCAAACGGGCAGATGACCGACTCAAGGCACTGACCGGCGTTGACACCCTCCCCTTCTGGCGTGCACCGGGTGGCAAAACGTCTGCCGCCATGTTGAAAAATGCCCGCTCGTGTGGGTATGCACACGTGGGCTGGGCACCTGCCGGTTTTCTGGGTGATGAATTGTCCAGCGACAGCCACCCGAACCGCCAGCTGCTGGCCAAGGCGCTGCGTGACATCCGCCCCGGTGACATCCTGATGGCCCACCTGGGCATCTGGTCACGGCAGGACCCTTGGGCCCCTGCCGTGCTGGCACCGCTGCTGCAAGGACTGAAAGACAAGGGCTATTGCTTCCGGACCTTGGCCGAGCACCCTGGCTACACAGACTGGATTGCCTCGCACCGTGGCACGCCGTCGCGTCGCTTGCCCCCATCACATTGAACGCAATGGCGCACGTGCGCCACTTTGACTTCGCTGCTCATGAACCTGATCGACCGCTTTTCTGACACCTTCGCAGAAGCGCAAATGTGGCTGTTCGAGGCCGCAGTGCAACCCATTGTCTTTGGCCTGGGGCTGGGCGGTTTTGTCGAACAGGCGTTCAACGGCACCATGTGGCTGCTGGTGGGCCTGCTGCAACTGCTGGTGGTGGTGGCAGTGCTGGTGCCGCTGCAGCGCAAATTCCCGGTCGAACCCATCACCGACAAGGCCGCCATCCGCACCGATGTGCTGTACACGCTCATACACCGCCTGGGCCTGTTCCGGGTGGCCATGTTTTTGTCCATCGATCCGGTATTGGACACCGTCATGGGCAACCTGCGCGTCGCGGGTGTACCCACCTGGCATCTGGACACGATCTGGCCCGGTGTGACCGATGTGGCCTGGGTCAGCATCTTGCTGTACGTGCTGGTGTTCGACTTTGTCGACTACTGGATCCACCGTGGCCAACACCGCTGGCAATGGTGGTGGGGGTTGCACGCGCTGCACCACTCGCAACGGCAAATGACGGCATGGACAGACAACCGCACCCACCTGCTTGACAGCGTGCTGCGCGACGTGATCCTGGTGCTGGTGGGCCAGGCCATCGGGGTCGGGCCTGGCCAGTTCGTGTTCATCGTTGCCATGACGCAACTGAGTGAAAACCTGCAGCACGCCAATTTGCGCTGCTCGTTCGGCGCAGTGGGCGAACGCATGTGGGTCAGCCCACGCTTCCACAGACTGCACCACGGCATAGGCATCGGGCATGAAACACAACTGCCCAACGGCGAGGTTCGCCACCTGGGCGGTTGCAACTATGCGGTGCTGTTCCCCATTTGGGACACCCTGTTCGGCACTGCCAACTACGAGCTCGACCGCTACGAACCCACCGGCATCCGAGACCAGGTAGAGCCTGACAGCCAGGGCCGTGTGCACGATTATGGGCAGGGTTTCTGGTCGCAGCAATGGCGGGGTTTGCGCCGCATGGTGGGCAAAGCCTGATACTGCCACCATGCCCGGACCGTTTTCGAGCCCCTGCCGCAGCCCCCTCGCAGTTGCCACTCACATTCGTTTTTCAGGTCCACAGTCATGCTCAACAGACGCCATTTTTCCATAGCATCAGGTGCTTTTATGATAAGCGGTGCACCCGCAGTTCATGCTCAAGACGACAAGTTGGTGCTGGGACAGTCGGCTGCGCTGACCGGGCCTGCCGCGCAACTTGGCATTCAGTTTCACCAGGGCGCCAAGCTGTACCTTGACCACGTCAACGCACAAGGCGGCGTGCTGCGCAAGCAGATCGTGATCCGCCAGCTGGACGATGGGTACGAGCCCGACCGCTGCGCTGCCAACACCAAACAGTTGATTGACGAAGAGGTGTTTGCCCTGTTCGGCTACATCGGCACCCCCACCAGCGTGGCGGCGTTGCCACTGGCACAACAGGCAAGGGTGCCATTTTTCGCACCATTCACAGGGGCCATGGCGCTGCGTGAACCGCTCAACCGGGGCACCTTTCACCTGCGCGCGTCGTACAACGATGAAACGGCGGCCATCGTCAAACACCTGACCGGCCTGGGCCTGACCCGCATCGGCGTGTTCTACCAGAACGATGCGTATGGCAAAGCCGGGCTGGACGGCGTGACGCTGGCACTCACCGCACTGGGCATCCAGCCCGTTGCGCAAGCCACGGTCGAGCGCAACTCGGTTGATGTGGCCAGTGCAGTGGCCACCCTCAACGCCGCCAAGCCGCAGGCCGTGGTGCAGATCAGTGCCTACAAATCATGTGCCGCGTATATTCGCGCTGCGCGCAAAAGTGGCTACGGGGGCTCGTTTTACAACGTGTCGTTTGTCGGCACGCAAGCCCTGGCCGATGAACTGGGCAAAGAAGGCGCAGGCGTGGTCGTGTCGCAGGTGGTGCCATCGCCCTACAACCCAGCCCGGGCCATTGCTCGCGAGTTTGTGGATGCCTGCAAAAAAGCCGACAACGTACAGGCCAACTTCTCCAGCATGGAAGGTTACCTGGCCGCCAAGGTGTTTGTCGAAGGCCTGCGGCGTGGCGGCAAAGCCAGTCGCGACGGCTTGATCAGTGGCCTGGAATCACTGAACGACCATGCCTTCGGCGGATTTCAGGTGAACTTTTCAGGTAGCAACCACGTGGCATCCCGGTTCGTGGAGCTGTCCATGCTCACAGGCGATGGCCGGGTGCGGACATAACTTGCACCCTGCCCCGCCGTGCTTTCCAGTCAGAACGGTAAGCCGACGTAGTTTTCAGCCAGCGATCCCTGTGCTTTTTCTGACGAAAACAGGTATGCCAGTTCGGTTTCCTGCAGTTTGTGGTCGTAGGCGATGTTGTCGGGGAAGTTGTGCAACATCGTGGTCATCCACCATGAGAAGCGTTGTGCCTTCCACACCCGCGCCAGCGCTTTGGCCGAGTAATTGTCAAGACCCGTGTCGTCACCCTGCTTGTAATGCGCCACCATGGCGTGGTACAGGTAATAAATGTCAGAAGCGGCGCTGTTGAGCCCGCGTGCCCCCGTGGGCGGCACGATGTGCGCCGCGTCTCCGGCGAGGAACAGGTTGCCGTAGCGCATGGGTTCGGCCACGAACGAGCGCAGCGGCGCAATGGACTTTTCAATCGACGGGCCGGTGACCAGGCGTTCTGCCACCTCGGCAGGCAGGCGGCGCTTCAGCTCGGCCCAGAAGGCTTCGTCGGACCAATCTTCCACCGTGTCGGTCAAGGGCACCTGAATGTAGTAGCGGCTCAGCACCTGCGAACGCAGCGAACACAGGGCAAACCCGCGCTCATGCTTGGCGTAAATCAGCTCGGGTGACACGGGCTTGGTGCGCGACAGCACGCCCAGCCAGCCGAACGGGTACACCTTCTCGTACTCTTTCAGCACGTCTTTCGGGATGGCCTTGCGGCTGACGCCATGAAAGCCATCGGCACCGATCACGTAGTCGCAGTCAATGCGGATGATGTCGTCGCCATTGCGGTAGGTGACGTAGGGGTTGGCACTTTTCAGGTCGTGCGGTTGCACATCTTCGGCGTTGTGGATGACGATGCCCTTCAGGCGGTCGCGTGCTTCATACAGGTCGCGCGTCAGCTCCGTCTGGCCGTACACCACCACCGAACTGCCGCCACTGTACTTGTGCAGGTCGACCCGGCTTTGCTTGCCGTCGTGGGCAATGATGAAACCGTCGTGAATTTCGCCTTCGCGGTCCATGCGTTCGCCGCACTGGGCTTCACGCATCAGGGCCGCAAAACCGTGCTCCAGCACACCGGCACGGATGCGACTGAGCACGTATTCGCGGCTTTGCCTTTCCAGCACAACGGTGTCAATGCCCTTGAGGTGCAAGAGCTGGGAAAGCATGAGGCCCGATGGGCCACCGCCGATGATGCAAACGCTGGTTTTCATGGTGTTGTCTCCGGTCAATTGATTGAAAACGGTCGTGAACCGTGAGCCAGAGAATAGGCGGCCAGTGCCTTGCACACAATGCAGAAACCGCGTCTATTCTTGTACTTTTGGACCGTTCTGCTCTCAGGTCGGCCACCAGACCTGTATTTTTCCTACACAGAGCTGACGAAAAATCAGGCTGTGACCTCCATGCGACATGCAGGTGTCATATGGGCACAATCCCCGATCTTCGATTGCAAGCTTGTCGGTAACATCTTCAGAGATCGTTGGCGTTTAAAAAATACAGGTTCATCATGGTTTCTCGTCGCTTGCTCATGGCATCGTTGTGCGCTTTGTTCGTGGCATCCTGCGGGGATGCCAAAGGCCCGTCTGTGGAGTCAGTCACAACAGGTACGGCACCGCCCAAGGCAGTTGAAAAACCCGCTACGGGGGTGCGGGTGGCATTGGTCATGAAAACACTGACCAACCCATTTTTTGTGGAAATGGAAAAAGGCGCACGGCGGGCTCAGCAGGCCACCGGCATTGACCTGCAGGTACAGACTGCCACCCAGGAAACGTCCATCGAGCAGCAAATTCAACTGGTCGAGCATGAAATTCAGGCCAAGGCCAAAGCCATCGTCATTGCACCTGGCGATTCAATGCGATTGGTTCCTGTGCTGAAAAAGGCACAGGACGCAGGTATCCAAGTGGTCAACATCGACAACCGCCTGAGTGCACAGGCCATGCAAGCCATTGGCATGAAAGCCGTGCCCTTCATCAGTGTTGACAACGAAGAAGGCGCATTCAAGGCAGCCAAGTTCGTGGCCGACCAGATCACCCAGCCCACAGAAGCCGCCATCATTGAAGGCATTCGCTCTGCTGACAACGCTCAGCAACGCAAGGCAGGTGCCGAGCGCGCGTTCAAAAGCAACCCCAATTTGAAGGTGGTTGCACGCGAAACAGCCAACTGGAAAATTGACGAAGCCTATGACGTGGTCCAGCGCCTGTTCAAGGCCCACCCCAAAATCGGTGTGGTGTTCTGTGCGAACGACATGATGGCCATCGGTGTCATCAAGTACCTGCAAGAGTCCGGTCACAAACACGTGCTGGTGGCCGGATTCGACGCACTGGATGAAGCCAAAACAGCATTGCATGCAGGCCAGCTGGCCGCCACCATCGATCAGCAGGCCAGCCAACAAGGTTATCTGGGTATCACCACGGCGTTGCAATTGCTGCGCGGCGAAACCGTACCCATGGAGGTCAACGTCGACGCCGCGCTGGTCACCAAGCTGTCCTTGAAGTGAGCGCAATCGTCGACAAGTGGTTGCGGCTGACCCGTCTCAAGCACCGGTTCGCGCTTCAATTGGCCGCCATGCTGCTGGCCATGGGCCTGTTGCCCTTGCTGGTGTACTACATCGCATCGAGCCGTGCGACCGAGCAGACCATCCTGAACATGGCAGCCGACCAGCACCAGGCCGTGCTGATCAACCAGCGTGACTACCTGCGGATGCAGATCGAGCAGATCGAGGCATTGGCAGCCAACCTCGGTCAGATCGAGGAAATTGGCAAATCGTTGCAAGCCGTCAGCGGCGACAACGCGGCCACCAGCTACGACCACCTGGCCACACGGGCGCGGATCGGCTACTTGCTCAGCAACTACCGGAACATGAAGGGTCTGGTGTCCATAGACCTGTTCTCAATGAATGGCAAGCACTACCACGTAGGCGATTCATTGACCACGGTGGACGAGCGCTCGGGCCTGCGCGACCAACTGCTGGCCACCACCACAAAATCCAGTGCTTCGGTGGTGTGGCACGGGGTGCAGGACAACATACAACGTTACTCCAACACACAGAAGGTCATTGCAGCCACGAAACTGGTCATGCGCAGCAATTCTTCATGGCTGATGGCCGAGCCCGTCGGCATGCTGCTGATCAACTATTCAACCGATGTGCTGCATGCACACCTGAGCCAGGCCCCCCTGGGAGAAGGGGCGCAGCTGCTGGTGGTGGACGACCAGACGCGCTTGATCTACCACCCCGACAAAGCACGCATAGGGGAAGCGGTGGCCCCAGATTTTGCGCGGTTGCTGGCGGGCAACTCAGGCTCGTTCATTCAGCGGCTGGGGCAGCACAACGTGCTGTTGTCGTATGAAAAAATCCCAGGCGTCGACTGGTTCGTCGTCAGCATCGTGCCCACCCGCACACTCACGGCCGCCATGGGCAACATCCGGCAGGTGGGCGGCCTGCTGTTGCTGGTGAGTGTGCTGATGGTGGCTGTATTCGTGCACCTGTTCGTGAAGCGGGTGGTGCAGCCCATTGGCGACATTTCGGCAGGATTCCAGCAGTTTCAAGACGGCAAGCTGCCCGAGGAGTGGCGCATGCAGCTTCCCACCTCGCTGGCCCAGATCAGGGAGCTGGTCAGCTGGTTCAACGCTTTCCTTGAAAGCATCGACAAACGCCGCGAGGCAGATGTGCGCCAGCGCATCGCGGCCACCGCATTCGAATCGCAGGAAGGCATGTTCGTCACCGATGCCAAACAGCGCATCTTGCAGGTCAACAGTGCATTCGTCAGCATGACCGGCTACAGCGCGTTGGAAGTTGTCGGGCAAACACCCCGGTTCCTGGCTTCCGGCCGTCACGATGCTTCTTTTTACGCCGCCATGTACAAAACCCTGGGTGAAACTGGCTCGTGGAAAGGCGAGGTTTGGAACCGCCGAAAGGACGGTGCGGTGTACCCGGAGTGGCTGACCATCACCGCCGTGAAGGACGACGCCGAGCAGGTCACCCATTTCGTGGCCACGCTCACCGACATCACTCAGCGCAAAGCGACTGAAGAGGAAATCAAACGCCTCGCGTTCTATGACCCCCTGACGCACCTGCCCAACCGAAGGCTGCTGCACGACCGCCTGGCGCATGCGCTGCTTTCCAGTGCCCGCAGTCAGCATCACGGTGCGCTGATGTTCTTGGACATTGACAAGTTCAAGACCCTGAATGACACCCTCGGCCACGCCATGGGTGACACGCTGTTGAAACAGGTGGGCGACCGACTGATGCTGGCCGTCAGGGAGTGCGACACCGTGGCCCGTTTGGGTGGAGACGAATTTGTGGTGCTGCTGGAAAACCTCAGCATCGATCGGATTGCGGCCGTGAACGAAGCCGAAGCCATCGGCAACAAAATTCTGCGCGCCTTGAACGCGCCCTATGACCTGGCCACTCACCACTACCGCAGTTCGTCCAGCATGGGCATCACACTGTTCAAGGACCAAAGCCAGCCGCTTGACGACCTGATGAAACATGCCGACATGGCCATGTACCAAGCCAAAGAAGCCGGTCGCGACACCTTGCGGTTCTTTTACCCGCACATGCAGGCCAGCGTCATCGCTCGCGCCACCTCTGAAACCGAGTTGCGCCTGGCCATTGAACAGCAGCAGTTCACGCTGCACTTCCAGCCACAGCTGGACGTGGCGTTGCGCATCACGGGGGCCGAGGTGTTGCTGCGCTGGCAGCATCCTCTTCGTGGGGTGGTGTCACCCCTGGAATTCATCGGCCTGGCGGAGGAAACGGGGCTGATCCTGCCGCTGGGTACCTGGGTGCTGGAAGCCACGTGCCAACAGCTGGTTCGTTGGGCGGCAAACCCCACGCGACACCACTTGATGCTGTCAGTCAACGTCAGCGTGCGGCAGTTCAGCCAACCCGACTTTGCACAGACCGTGATGGATGTGTTGCAGCGCACGGGAGCCCGTCCCAGCAAACTGAAACTGGAGTTGACCGAGAGCCTGCTGGTCAGCGACATGGCCGATGTGACCGCCAAAATGGAACAGCTGAAGGCCCATGGCATCAGCTTTTCGCTCGACGACTTCGGCACCGGTTATTCGTCATTGAGCTACTTGAAACAGTTGCCGCTCGATCAACTCAAAATTGACCAGTCGTTCGTGCGGGATGTGCTGTCAGACCCGAACGACGCCAGCATTGCCCGGACAGTCATCGCGCTGGGTCGGAGCATGGGCCTGGAGGTGATTGCCGAGGGGGTTGAAACCCCTGCCCAGTATGAATTCTTGCTGGCCGAAGGGTGTCATGCCTTCCAGGGCTATCTGTTCGGCCGCCCCATGCCACGAGAGGCCTTCGAGCAGCTGCTGGAAAACAGGCAAATTTTGTAGCTGTGGTGCTTAGTCAATAAAGTACTGGAGGCACTTTCGTTGTGTTTTTTCTATGGCAAACCAGTCCTGCGCGCCAAAGACGTGCAGCGCTGTGTGATGCGATGGGCGCCGGACAATGCCGTGCAGGCAGTTGTCTGAAGCGTCCGGATCACATCAGCCGACAGCCCTTGGGTTGCTGAGCATTCTGGGTGTTACCGAAGTCGTCTTCCGGGTGGGCTGCGTCAACGACCGGCACGATCACATCAGTGAGTTTGAACAGTGCCGAGGGCGGAAACACGCGCAACGCCATGGCGGTACACAGGTTGAGTGCAGTGGAAAACCGCTGCAGCGTCTCCACTGGAATGTCCGCAATTTTTCGCTCCTGCTTCAGCACCTGACTGGCTTTCACCGCAGTGAAACGTGCCAGGTTGTCCACTGGCGAAAACAACCCGAACAGGGCATTGCCATCACGGATGGCCGACTCGTTTGCAGTGAAGGACGGCAACTTGGCTTCAACACTTGCGCTGGTGGTGAGCTTGCGGTGGGTGAATGCCACAAAAGAGTCCGGCCCCATGTACAGCCACTCGGCTCCCTGCTCCTTGAGCTGCTTGACCCTGGGTTCAATTGTTTTCGGATCGGGTTGGCCTGTTGCCGTCAGGCCAACAGCCTGTGTCAACAACTGAAAACCGCTTCTTTTGGCCTCGACAGCAAGGTCTTCAAGCATGAACTTGACGTTGATTTCAGTGGGGTTGTAAACCACTCCAAGCGCCTTGAACGGTTTGAATTCTCGCATGGCTGTCAGCTGTATCGGCAACGGTGCCAGGTGAGACGTGCCCGTGACGTTGCGCCCAGGTGTTTTCAAGTCTTTGACCAATTTGGCCCGCAGCGGATCGGCCACAACAAGAAAGACAATGGGAATATCGTTTATTTTGGGGGCATCGAATTCGCCCGCCAGCGCCACGGTTGAGGGCGTGCCCCAGGCATAGATCAGACTGGGCCGCATGCTGCGAACCCGCTCGGGCAGTGCCCTCATTTCAGCGGCGTTGTCCAAGTCGGGCTTGATGAGCGTGAAACGCACCGCACCCACACGACGGCGCAATTCCTGCTTGAACACTTGCTCCATGATGGTTTCACCACGTGGCGTCACCATCACAACATGAGGCTCTGCGAGCACGGGCCCGCAGAGGCTCAGCGCGGCCAGAAGGATTGAAAAATGCCATTTCATGTCGCTACCATACGTTCATTGATCCCAGCCTCATCCATGCCACCGTGCCGTGACGCCACGCCTGCAAGCACTTTGTCACGTGGGCACAGGTGAGAATGGTCGAGCTTATAACAGCCGCCGTGAGCCGAGCAACGAGGCGCGTTGCCAGTGCACGGCCCCAACCAACCGAAGCACGCCAACCGCAACGCAATCCATCCATTGAGTTTTGATGCGTTTTGTCCGAAAGATCGCTTTTTGATGGGCCACAAAGATATCGGCGCCAAACGGCAGTTTTTCTTGCTGTCCGTGCTGTTTGCAGTCGTGTTGGCCGGTTATTCGGGCTGGATCGTTTACGACCAGTTGAAGATCATCAAGATCGTCACCGATCTCCAAAAAGACACTGTGCCCTTGATGGTTCAGCAGTTGCGCACGGCACGTGACCTGGATTCACTCCGGTTCGAGGCAAACAATGTCATTTATTCGGAAACGCCCGAACGAAGCAACCAAGGGCTCTACTACGTGTCGGTACATGCTGGCGCACTGGATTTTCAGCAAGATGCCGTCGCGGGCGCACTGGTGGAAGAAGTCACCGAGCTGCTGAAAGACTTCAATTACGCCGACCGCCATGACTACATGGACAAGTGGGCTGACTTGTCCGACCGGATGAAATACTCGTCAGACCAGATGTCTTTCGAGGCGATTGCGCTGGGCAACGAGAGCATCAGCTCGGTTGAAGATGACTTGACCGAATCCTTGCAGTCCAACATCTGGATGCTGCTGCTGGGCATTGCGCTGCAATTGCTGACGCTTTTGTATGTGGGCATCGCCTTCATTGAGCCGCTGAAAAAACTGGGCAAGCACTTGTCGGGCCTCGATGCTGGCGATGCCCCCCAATCCATCGACTTGAATTCGCACACCACCGAAATCAAATCCATTGAAAACGCTGTCAACAGGCTGGCCGTTGCGTTGCGTACAAACAGGTTGATGAACCGTGATCTGCTGCAGAGTGAGGTGCTGCTGAAGCGTGAAATGGCACTGGCCAAGGAGGCCACACGCATCAAGTCCGAGTTCATTTCGAACATTTCACATGAAATCAGGACGCCGCTGAGCACCATTGCAGGCATGCTGTATCTGCTTGAAAAATCAAATCTCACGCCCGGCCAACTGCGCCGGGTAGACCTGCTCAAGCAATGCAGCAGCCATCTGAACGACCTGATCACGCAGGTATTGGACCTCTCCAAAATGGAAGCTCACATGCTGGCGCTGGAAAACAGGGTGTTCCGTTTGAACGACCTGCTGGAGGAATGCAAGGCCATTTTTTCGGTGGAAGCCGCTGACAAGCAACTGGGCTACGAATTCGACGTGCCACCACGGCTCCAGCATCTCGTACTGCGTGGCGACCCGTTGCGGGTCAAGGAAATCGTCTTCAATCTGCTGAGCAATGCCATCAAGTTCACCTCAGAGGGATCGGTGAGCCTGCGAGCGCAGTGGCTGGAACAAAGCCCGGATCAGAAGGTCAAGCTGAGGATATCTGTGACGGACACCGGCATCGGCCTGACCAGTGCCGAAATGACACAGCTGTTTCAAAACTTCAGCCAAGCCGACAGTTCCACCAGCCGCCGGTTTGGCGGCACGGGCCTGGGCCTGTCTATTTCACAGAAGCTGGCGGAGCTGATGTCAGGCGAAATCGGCGTGAGCAGCGTGCCCGGTCACGGATCGGAGTTCTGGTGCACCCTGTGGCTTCAGTTGGGAGACGTGGCTGAGGCCGACAGCCGCGCGCCCGCTGCTGCTGACATGCCGACTGACCGACGCCCCCCCACAACGGAGGCCCTGCCTACTCTGCCGACAGACAGCGATTCACCCACACGCCTGTGCGGCCGGTTGGCATCGTTGGTCAGCGTGGATGACCCGGCTGCTCTCTCACTGTTTGAGACCCATGCCGACGCCATGGCCGGTGTGTTGGGCGAGGTGTTTGCACCCTTCAAGCGCGCACTGCTCGCCTACCGAATGCCTGAAGCTGCGGACCTGCTGACCAAAGCAGGTTGCAAGCCGTCGCCACCGACAGCGGCCTCGCCGGCAAACCGCCCATGGGTGCTGCTGGTCGATGACACCCCCGCCAACCTGACGTTCCTGGTTGGTCTGCTGAGTGACCTGTGCCATTTGCGCGTTGCCACAAGTGGGCAGCGGGCCGTTGACATGGCGGGCAGCAACCCACCACCGCAACTGGTACTGATGGATGTGGCCATGCCCGATGTAGACGGGTTTGGCGCACTGCAAGCCATGAAAACCAACCCGGCCACCCGGGATGTGCCCGTGATGCTGATTTCAGCCAGCAGCAACGCTCAGATCAGCGAAAAATCGGTTGAATTGGGGGCCGTGGGGCTCATTGACCGCATCACGCCCCCCCAAGTGCTGCGCAACAAAGTGGCCGAGGTACTGCATCTGCATGCCTGAATCGAGGCCGGGCAACATCCCTGCCTGCCCGAACCCGTTCAGCCTTCCGGGATGATGCATTCCCATGACCATCGGCAAACCTGGCTCAGGGTGCGGATTGAACTCTTTGAATCTGCCGCCATCTGAAGGGGCTTGCACGAACCCAACCCACACAACCACATGGTCACCACCCCGCCGATGTTCAATTTTCTGACCCGTTGGGCTGCCGTGCCGCTGCTGTTGGCTGCAGCCTTGCTGACTGCCTGTGCAGGCAAACCCAACCCGCCCCCAGAGCCTGGCAGCCTGGTGGCCACCTGGACCACGCGGCAACAAGCTGCCCTGATCGATGCCCACCTGCTGCCCGCTGAAGCTGCCTACGAGTCCCACTACCTGCAGTGGCAAGACGGTGCCCGTCAGCGCAACGTACAGGCCAAGCTGTATTTGCCACCCGTCACGGCCTTTGCGCAGCCCGTGCCACTGGTCGTGTTTTCACACGGCATAGGGGGCTCGCGCGAGGGGTATTCGTACCTGGGCAAAAACTGGGCGGCCCAGGGCTATGCCAGTCTGCACGTGCAGCACGAAGGCAGCGATAACCGGTTGTGGAGTGGCAACCCGTTGGCACTGATGGCCCGCATGCACGATGCCGCACAGGAAAGCGAAGCCCTCAACCGTGTGCACGACCTGCGCTTTGCGTTGGACCAAGTGCTGGCCAGTCCAGGCCTGGCCCCCCGGCTGGACAGCAGCCGCATACTGGCCGCCGGGCATTCCTACGGGGCCAACACCGTGCTGCTGGCTGCAGGGGCCGAAGTGCAACGGCGCACAGGACCGGTGCAACTGCGGGACGAGCGGTTGAAAGCCGCCGTGATCATCAGCGCCCCGCCCTTTCATGGCGAAAGCGAGCCGCAGAACATCGTCAAGGCCATTCACATCCCCACCTTGCACATCACAGCCACGGGGGACGACATCCGTATTCCCGGCTATCTGTCCAGCTTTGAAGACCGGGTGAGCCTGTACGAGCACACCGGCAGCACGCGAAAAACGCTGGTGGTGTACCGGGAAGGCTCGCACAGCATGTTCACAGACCGGCTGAACACCGGTGGGCAAGCGCTGAACGCCAAAGTGAAGGTTGCCACGTTGGAACTGACGCTGGCGTTTTTCAATGACGTGCTGGCCGGTCAACAGACCCGTTTGGCCAGTTGGCCCCACCGTCACACCGATTTGCTGGCCAGGTTCGAGCCGGCATCAAACCAAGCCAAACCATGAATAAACGTAGCTAAAAGTAGCCACCGACAAAGCGTCAGGTGGCATTTTTGCCTGATTAGGTACATACCTCAGAGGAACATTCAGTCAGCAGCAGAGTCAGAAGAAGCAAGACGCGATGATCAACTTGCGGAGCCAGGAGGTGTGCGATGTCACAAAATGCCATCCAA
>JAVBXK010000124.1 GCA_030824555.1 bacterium | reverse complement strand
CCTGTGGACATGGGTGCACCAGATGCGGCCCACGCCCATTCCAACGTCAACACCCAAGCCCAAGCCCAAGCCCAAGCCCAAGCCCAAGCCACTGCCACTGCCACTACCACTGCCACTGCCACTGCCACTGCCACTACCACGGCCATCCCCCCCGTCACAGCAGTCGATGGCTGGCGCATGGTGGTGCTGCCGCGCCACCTGAGTGGCTGGGGGCGGTTGTGCCAGTACATCACCACCGCGCGTGGTGCTGCCCGCAAGGGGGCGTATGTGGCCACGCTGCCAACCCCCGGCAGCCACGCCCTGGCAGGGTGCGAAGTCATCCTGCTGCCACTCCGTGCACCGGTGACTGGTGGGGTGGCAGATGAATCATTTTCAATAGCTGTCAGTGCATACATTGAAAGCGCCAAAGCCATTTTTTATTGTGAAAATCATGGCCTGTGGCTGGGCGTGGTGTTGCACCAGTCGGCTGACGACGACTGGTGGCTGATGCAGCTGCACCACTGGTCGGCCTGCACCGGTGTACCACTGGTGGCAGCGGGTGGCGTGCTCATGCACGCCCGCTCGCGCAAGCCCCTGCACGACGTGCTGACCGCCGTGCGCCTGGGGCTGGCAGTGGCTGACTGCGGCCAGGCGCTGCTACCCAACGCCCAGGCGCATCTGCGCACCCGCCTGCAACTGGCGCGGCTGTACCCACCTGAGCTGATGGCCGCCACCGTCGAGCTGGCCAGCCGCTGCACGTTCAGCCTGGACGAGTTGCGCTACCACTACCCCCGCGAAACCGTGGGCACAGGCGAAACCCCGTCGCAAACCCTGGCACGGCTGGTGTGGGCGGGGGCGGCCTGGCGGTATGGGGTGGCGGTTTCTTGCGATGCGTTGGATTCGAATGGGGTTGCTTTGCGCGCTGTGGCGTTTGTCGGTGAGGCTTCTTCGTGCGCTGTGCCGGGCGCGGATGGCGTTGCCTCGCACGCTGCGCGGGCAAGGGGTGGGCCGCCCTCCGCACACTGCGAGCAGAGATTGTCGGGCGGCCCACCCCTTGCCCGCGCGGACCTCGCAGGGGCAGCGTCGGGAAGCCAAAACCAAAACCAAAACCAAAACCAAAACCAAAACCAAAACCAAAACCAAAACCAAAACCAAAACCAAAACCACAGCCACAGCCACAGCCACAGCCACAGCCACATTGCACCGCGGGCGGGGGAGTCCGCTCCCGCGTCCGGCGCAGGCGCGCCCAACCGCAGCGCAGCGGGACGGTCGGGTGTGGGGGGTGACGATTTCTGCTCGCAGCATGAGGAGCCCCCCACACCCGATCGGCACGCCACCACACAAGCCAGTCCAGGCGAAGCCAGCTCGCAACCCCCCCCCGATCGGCGCGTCACCACACACGTCAGCCCAGAAGTTGCCACGCACACCAACCCCACCACGCAAGTCACCCCAAACGCCAGCCCAGGCGACGCCGCAACCCCAACCCACACCACCACACAAACCACCCCAAACCCCAGCCAGGAAGACACCCGCCACATCCCTCCCCAAGTCAAAACCCAAATCGAACACGAACTGGCGCTCATCGCCGAGCTGGGTTACGAGATGTATTTCCTCACCGTGCACGACCTCGTGCGGTTTGCCCGCAGCCGCGACATCCTGTGCCAGGGCCGGGGCTCCGCCGCCAATTCAGCCGTGTGCTACTGCCTGGGCGTGACCGAGGTGGACCCTGACCAATCCACCCTGCTGTTCGAACGCTTCATCAGCCGCGAACGCCGCGAGCCGCCCGACATCGACGTGGACTTCGAACACCAGCGGCGCGAAGAAGTCATCCAGTACATCTACGCCAAATACGGCCGCGACCGTGCCGCGCTGGCCGCCACCGTCATCAGCTACCGGCCCCGCAGCGCCCTGCGCGACGTGGGGCGGGCGCTGGGCATCCACCCGCACCTCATCCGCATCCTGGGCAAAGAACACCCCGGCATGTACAGCCGCTCCCTGTTGCCCGAACGGCTCGCCGACGCCTTGCAGCGCCTGCACCACGAGGCTCCCGGCGCACCCGTACCGTCCGCGCACACGCTGGCACTGTGGCTGGATCTGTCGCAACGGCTCATGGGCTTCCCGCGCCACCTCAGCCAGCACGTGGGCGGCTTCGTGCTGACCGACGGGCCGCTGACCACCCTGGTGCCGGTGGAACCCGCCGCCATGGACGGCCGCAGCGTCATCCAGTGGGACAAGGACGACCTGGACGCCGTGGGTCTGCTGAAGGTGGACGTGCTGGCCCTGGGCATGCTCAGCGCACTGCGCCGCGCGCTCGACCTGCTGGCCGCCAAAGGCGCTGTGGGCAGCCCAGCATGCGCGGCAGATAGCCCGGTGTGCGCAGCGGGAGGCGGCCACCCGACTCCGGGGCGGCTGGACCTGCGCCACCCACATGCCCTGTCCGCCAGCGGGCGGCTGCTGATGGCGGCCATTCCCAAGGAAGACGATGCGGTGTATGAGATGGTGTCCAACGCCGACACCGTGGGCGTGTTTCAGGTGGAAAGCCGCGCGCAGATGAGCATGCTGCCCCGGCTGCGCCCCGAAGTGTTTTACGACCTGGTGGTGCAAGTGGCCATCGTGCGGCCCGGGCCCATACAGGGGGGCATGGTGCACCCCTATCTGCGCCGCAGGCGCGGTTTGGAGCCCGTGACCTACATCACCCCCCAACTGGAGCAGGCGCTGGGTCGCACCCTGGGCGTGCCCATTTTTCAGGAGCAGGTGATGCAGGTGGCCATGCTGTGCGCTGGCTTCAGCGCGGGCGAGGCCGACAGCCTGCGCCGTGCCATGGCGGCGTGGAAGCGCAAGGGCGGGGTGGACAAATTTCGCGACCGCGTGGTCAGCGGCATGCTGACAAACGGTTACCCGCAAGACTTTGCCGAGGCCATCTTTGCGCAGATAGAAGGCTTTGGCGAATACGGCTTCCCCGAAAGCCACGCCGCCAGCTTTGCGCTGCTGGCCTACGTGAGCGCATGGGTCAAGTGCCACCACCCCGATGTGTTCCTGGCTGCGCTGCTCAACAGCCAGCCCATGGGTTTCTATTCACCGTCGCAGCTGGTGCAAGACGCGCGGCGGCACGGGGTGGCGGTGTGGCCGGTGGACGTGCTGGCCAGTGAATGGGACTGCACGTTGGCAGGGCAGTCCGTTCCCGAATCCGGCGCAAGCGCGCCAACCCGCAGCGCAGCGGGACGGTCGGGTGTGGGGGGTGACGATTTCTGCTCGCAGCATGAGGAGCCCCCCACACCCGATCGGCACGCCACTACGCAAGCCCACCTATGCGAAGCCAGCGCGCGACACGCTCCCAAGCCGCACGCCACCACACAACCCGTCCGCCTGGGCTTGCGCATGGTGTCGGGCCTGGGCGAAAGCGGCGGGCGGCGCATCGTTGCCGCCCGCTTGCAACTGCACAGTCAAGGCCAGGCTTTCTCCAACGTGGCCCAGCTGGCCCACCTGGCGCAGCTCAACCAGGCCGAACTGGATGCACTGGCCGCCGCCGACGCATTGCGCAGCCTGGCGGGCCACCGGCACACCCAGGTGTGGGCGGCAGCCGGGGCGGTGCCGTTGCAGGGGTTGTTCCGCCCGGTGGGCGTTGCCGACGACCCGTTGCAACCCGACTTGCTGCCCCCGCCCACGCTGGCGCAAGACGTGGTGGGTGACTACGCCGCCACCGGCTTGTCGCTGCGTGCACACCCGCTGCAATTTTTGCGGGCGCAACTGGCTGCGCAGCGCCTGAGCACGGCAGCCGAGCTGGCCAGCTACCCCAGCGGGCGGCTGGCGCGGGCTTGCGGCATCGTCACCGTGCGGCAGCAGCCGGGCACGGCCAGCGGGGTGGTGTTCGTGACGCTGGAGGACGAGACCGGCACGGTCAATGTCATCGTCTGGCGGGCGCTGCGCGAGCGCCAACGCCATGAGCTGACCCGCTCACGCCTGCTGGCCGTGTACGGCGTGTGGCAGCGTGATGACCAGCCCGGCAGCGACACCGGCGGCCAGGTGCGCCATCTGGTGGCCCGCCGCCTCAAAGACCTGACACCCTTGCTGGGGCAGCTGCACACCAGCAGTCGGGACTTTCACTGACCCAGCAGCCTGTCGGACTTTGGGGCACTTTTTCGCTTTCCGCATCCAAAGCCCGACAGCCTGCCAGGCCAAGCCATGCCCGGTCGCTCAGGCTGGTAGCCCTTCTGCCTGTCAGTTCTTCACGCCGGCAGCAGCGGCATGCCTGCGGGCACGAATGCAGGCACGAGTGCGCTGGCTGGTGCGTGAGCTGTGGTTTTGAAACGGTTGATTTGCGCCTTCAGGCTCTGCACCTGCTCGTCCAGGCTGCTGGCAGCCGCAGCGGTTTCTTCCACCAGCGCGGCGTTGTGCTGGGTGGTGGTGTCCATGCTGGCCACGGCCTGGCCAATTTGCACGATGCCGCTGGACTGCTCGCGCGACGAGGCTTCGATGGTCGCCATCGACTCCCCCACCTTGCGGATGGCATCCACCGCCACCTTGACGGTTTGCCCCGCGCGCTGCACGGCCTGGTTGCCAGCGGCCATCTTGCTGACGTTGACCTGGATGATGTCTTTGATTTCCCGGGCCGCACCGGCCGAACGTTGGGCCAGTGCACGCACCTCGGTGGCCACCACCGCAAAGCCCCGGCCCTGTTCGCCCGCGCGGGCCGCTTCGACGGCGGCGTTCAGCGCCAGGATGTTGGTCTGGAAGGCGATGCTGTCGATCACTGTCACGATGTCGGTGATGGTTTGCGACGAGCGGCTCAGGTCGTCCATGGTGACCACCAGGTCTTGCACCAGCTGTCCCACCTCGTTGGCCGATTGCGTGGCGTGCGTGGCCAGACGGTGCGCGGTTTGGGTGCTCTGGGTGTTGGTGTGTACCGTGGCATTGAGCTGCTCCATGGACGCTGCCGTTTGCTGCACCGCGCTGGCCTGTGTTTCGGTGCGGGTGCTCAGGTCGGCGTTGGCCGTGGCAATCTGTTGCGATGCCGTGGCCACCGAGGTGGCGCTCTCCTGCACCCGTTGCAGGATGTGGCTGAGCGACTCCTTCATGTGGTGCAGCGACAGCAGCAGGTGCGACAGCTCGTTGTTGCCCTCGACGGGGACGTCCACCGTCAGGTCGCCCTGGGCCACGGTGGCGGTCACGGCCATGGCGGTTTTCAGCGCTCTGACGATGGAGCGCACCAGCGCCCAGCCCGCCAGCGACAGCACCAGCGCTGCCAGCAGCCCCAGGGTCAGCAACTGCCATTGCAGGTCGGTCACGTTGGCACCCACGCGTTCGGTCTCGGCCTGCATGGCCTGCTCGTAGTGCTTGACCATGGCCTCGATGGGTTCACGCAGCGCGTGCAAGGCGGGTAGCACCTTGAGTGTCAGCACCACCATGCCTTCTTCGTCCTGCCCGCCGTCCAAGAAGGCCATGGCCTCGGCAAACATGCCGACAAACACCTCGCGTCTGGCCTTGATTTGGGCCAGGTAGGCCGTTTCGTCGGCGTGGGTGGCCTCGGTTTCCAGCTGGGCCAGCAGCGTGTCAATGCGTTGCCGGTTGCGGTCCATGCGCTCGCGGATGGTGGGGCGGTGGTTACTGGCCACCACAAACAGCTCCAGTGTGTTGCTGCCGTTTTCTTTGGTCAGCACGTCAACGGTTTGGATGGCATCCATGCGCTGGTAGATGGTGTGCGTCAGGTGTTCGACGCTGGCCGCGTTCTGGTGATTCTTGACCCACGCAATGCCAATCAGCATGCCCATGATGACCAGGGTCAGACACACCATGGCGATGAGCCGGGTGCGGATGGTGTAGCGGTTGAAAAACGACATGACAGGTACTCCCTTTCAATGCAAACACCCCGCGAACGGGGCACGGTGACAATCAGTCAAACGCGTGGCCTCAGCAGCACACCGCGTCGCACGTGTCTACCGCGATGGACTGCCCCGGTTCTTTGGACCGTTTTTTGGCTTCGGCCACCGCGCTGGTCAACTCAGCCAGGTCCATGGCGCAGTTACCCGGCACGGTGACCACGCCGAAGCTCAGTGTCACCATGGGGAAAAACCGCTTCACGCCAAACCGGTCTTCGGCCTCGATGCCACCTGCCGCACGGTCAGCATCGGGGTACATGGCGGCCAACGCATCGTTGACGTTGCGGACCATGCGCTGCAGGCGGATGTGCCAGTCGCTGCTTTGCATGACCAGTACAAAATCGTCGCCGCCCACGTGTCCCAGGAAGTCGTGCAGCAGGTCCATCAGGTCGCGAATGCCTGCGGCCGTTTTGAGGATGACTTCGTCGCCTTTCCAGAACCCGAAGCGGTCGTTGAAGGGTTTGAAATGGTTCAGGTCGGCATAAGCCAGCACGAATGGCGTGCCGCCGCTGAGCATGCGTTCCAGGTGCTGGGTGATGGGGAAGTTGCCGGGCAGCAGCGTCAATGGGTTGGCGTGGCGGGCCGCCTCGATGCGGCTTTCAGCCACCAGCCGCACCAGCAGGTGGGCCGGACACAGCCCCAGGTAGCGCCCCTCCTGGGTCACGATCACGCCGTCGGTCAGGTAACGCTGGTCGGCCTGCATGAGCACGGCGGTCAGCTCTTCCGTGCTGGCCTCGTGAGCCAGCACGATGGGTGCGCAGTTCGCAAATTGCAGGGCGGGTTTGTTGCCGTACACGTCCATGCGATAGGGCTGGGCCATTTTGTCCATGAACACCGAGCGCGCCACGATGGCCACCGGGCGGTGGGCGCTGTCCAGGAAAGCCACGGACGGCTGGTGGGTGTGGTGAGCGAAAAAAGCCATGACTGCTCGCGTGGAGGCGTTGGCTGGCAGGGCTGGGTGCGCCTCGATCAGGGGTTTGATGGCCCCTGACTTGCCGCGCCTGCGTTCGCCCTGCGCCAGGATCACCGCCTTGGGGTCGGCAAACGTGGTGCCAACCTCGGCAGGCAGGTCGAACGCTGGGGTTGGGTGAGGGCGGCCCAGCAAGTAGCCTTGCGCCAGGTCAATGCCCAGCTCACGCACCACGTGCAGTTGCTCGCGCGTTTCAATGCCTTCGGCCAGCAAACGCGTGCCGGTCAGCTCGGCCATTTGCCGCAGGCCGCGCAGCAGTTGCTGGCGGGCGGCATCGTTCTCGATGCCTTGCAGGAAATACCGGTCGATCTTGACCTTGTCTGGCGTGTACTGCAGCCAGGCATCCAGGTTGCTGTGGCCCACGCCAAAGTCGTCCAGCGCAATGGCTGCCCCGGTGCGGCGGCAGGCGTTGAGAAATTCGGCCACACCCACGTGGTTGAGCGAGTCGAACTCGGTCAGTTCGACCACCAGGCGGTGGCGGCCCAGCAGTTTTTCGGCCATGACCAGTTGTTCGGCCAGCGCGGCGCACATGTCGGGCTCGGCCAGTGTGGCGCTGTTGACGTTCAGGAACAGCGTGGAGTGGAGGTTGCGGGCGGCAAAATCGCGCAGGATTTTGCGCACGCAGGCCAGGTCAAGCTCGGCATCGAGTGCCAGCGCACGGGCGTGCTGGAACGCTTCCAGCGGGTTTTGAAAGCCCGAGCCGGGTTGCGGTGCCATCAGGGCCTCGTGGCCGATCACACGGCGCGTGGCCAGGTCCAGAATGGGTTGGTACCGGATGTCAAACCGCTCGTGCTGGATCAAATGCCACATGCTCGATTCGTCAATGTACGCGTTCATGAGGGAGGGTTCGGTTCGGGTGGGCTGTGGGGCAAAAAGGGGTGGGTCTGTTTTCAAGGAAGAGGTCGCATTGCACCTGTGTTCCGTGACGAGTCGGTGAAAACCCTGATAACCCGTGGGGTGGAAAGGCTGCCAACGCGCTGGACACCAGGGCGTGGCGGGGGTTTCTATGATGTGAGACGGTGTTTTTTTCAGAGTCTGATACCCTGATATTTAAATAAAAAATGCCATCACCGCTTTCCTTGATTGAACAGTTTGCTATTGAATATGTGTGGTTCTGAACTCCAAACCCTGCCCGACGGCGTGCAACGCGTGGCGACTGAGTTACAACGGCTGGGGCACCCGCAGTCCCCGGTGATGCTCGACGACGCGGCCCGTACCGCCCAACAGGCGGCCGATGCCCTGGGCGTGGCGCTGGGGCAAATTGCCAAAAGCATCATCTTTCGCCGCAAGCCCGACGGCGTGGCCGTGCTGGTGGTCACCTCGGGCGACCGCCGGGTGTGCGAAGACAAAGTGGCCGCCCTGGTGTGTACGCCCGGCGAAGGCGGCACCCAACTGGGCCGCGCCAATGCCGAGTTTGTGAAAACGGCCACCGGCTTTTCCATTGGCGGTGTGTCGCCGCTGGCGCACGCCACGCCCCCGGTCACGCTCATCGACCGGGAGCTGTTCCGCTTCGATCAGGTGTGGGCCGCCGCCGGCCACCCCCATGCCGTGTTTTGCCTGTCCCCGAAAGACCTGGCCGACTGGACGGGTGCACCCGTAGCCGATGTGGTTTTGGATGACCCGCCACAATCGGCCACATGACTCTTTATGACCCCGCCATGGATGCCCCAGCCGTGGTCGCCACAGCCGCATCCGCTGCCACGCCTCCTGTGACGCTGCTCACTGCCCGTCGCAGAAATCCGAAGCAAACCGTGCCTTCTCCCTGTGTAGGGGTGTGCAAAATGGATGAGGACAAGGGCTGGTGTGCAGGGTGTTTTCGCACCCTTGAGGAACTCACTGACTGGAGTCGCGCCACCGATGCCGCCAAACTGGTCATCTGGTCAATGGTGGAACGGCGGCAGGCATGAATGGCCGTTGGGCTTTCGGCCTTGGGCTCAGTCTGAACATGGCTGCCAGGTCGATCAACTGACTGTCGATTGCCAGGGCATCAGCAGGGGCTGTCGATAGACTCGCCCCATCCGGCCATCACAGCCCGATGCCAGCGTTCCTGGCCAAGCTTTTGTGGCTGGGATGCGGGGGATCAGCTGCTTTGGCTCAATCGCATGGGGGCAGGGCGCTCCGTTCCGCCGTCGTTCAGCTTGAACACGCTCACGGCTTGCACCAGCGACAGGGTCTGCTGCTTCAAGCTGGCTGCTGCGGCGGCACTTTCTTCCACCAGTGCTGCGTTCTGTTGGGTCACCTGATCCAGTTGGCTGACTGCATTGCCCACCGCAGCAATGCCGTCGCTTTGTTCGGTGCTGGCACTGGCAATTTCGCTCATGATGCTGGTCACGCGCTGAATGGCCTGCACGATTTCTTCCATGGTGGTGCCTGCCTTGTCGGCCTGCGCTGAACCTTGCCCCACGCGCTCGACACTGGTGGTGATGAGATCTTTGATTTCCTTGGCCGCCTGGGCGCTGCGCTGCGCCAGGGTGCGCACTTCACCCGCTACCACGGCAAAGCCTCGGCCAGCTTCGCCTGCACGGGCCGCTTCGACAGCGGCGTTGAGCGCCAGAATGTTGGTCTGAAAGGCGATGCCATCAATGACGGTGATGATGTCGGCGATCTTGCGCGAGGCTTCGTCAATGCTTTTCATGGTCTGCACGACTTGGCCGACTACGCTACCTCCCTGGGTGGCCACGCTCGATGCTTTTTGGGCCAGGAGGTCGGCCTCACGGGCGTTCTGGGCGTTTTGTTTGACGGTGGAGCCCAGCTCTTCCATGGTCGCTGCGGTTTCTTCCAACGAAGAGGCTTGTTCTTCTGTGCGCTGGCTGAGGTCGGCGTTGCCGGTGGCAATTTCGTCGGAGCCGGTGGCAATGGAGTCGCTGGCCCCCCGCACGGTGACCACAATGCTGGTCAGGTTGTGGGTCATTTTTTCCATGGCGCGCAACAGCGCACCCAACTCGTCTCCCCGGCTGGCGTGCACTTTGACGGTCAGGTCGCCTTCAGCCACCCGCTCGGCCACGTTGAGCGCTTGTTGCAGCGGTGCGGTGATGGAGCGGATGATCCACGTCGCCAGCACCAGTGCCAGCAGCACGGCCACCGCCGCACCGGCTCCCAACTCCACCAGGGCGCTCTGGTAAGTCTGCCCCGCGTTTTTGCTGGACTGCTGGCCGCCTTGGGTATTGAAGTCCACATCCTTCAGCAAGGCCTGGCTGGCGCGGTCAAACAGCTGAGCCGATTCGCCGTCCAGCAAGGCCTTGGCCTCTTCGTTCTTGTTCTGGCGTGACAGCTCGATCACTTTGCGGTGAATGTCCAGATACCGTTTCCAGTCTGTTTGGAACGTATCCCACAGCGCTTGCTCCTGCGGGCCGGTGATGAGGGGGACGTAGGCATCCTTGTTTTTGGTGAAGTCAGCCAGTGCCGCAGCTATTTTTGCCTCGATCCGGCCCATGGCCTTGTCATCGGTGTTGAGCACATGCTCGAACTCGGCCAGCCTGAAGTCGCTGGTGTTGGTGTTCATCGCGTTCACATACTGAACGCTGGGCAGCCAGTTGTCCGACAGGTCTAAGGAGGCCGCCCGGAGGGCTTTCATCTGCCAGGCCGCGATACCCACCAAAACAAGGAGCAACGCCACCATCACGCCAAAGCTCAGCTTGAGCCGGGCAGAAATCGTCATGTTCTGGAAGTTCATTTTGTTGCCTCTTCTCTTTTCTTCTCTGCAGTTCATGCCGATGTTGGCAAGTCTCGGTTGCGGGCATTATGTTGTGGCGCGTGGGGTTTTGCGAGTGCGCACGGTGATATGAAAACCCTGATCACTTCCCCCGCGCTGGAGTCAGAAAATACAACGCACCTCACGCATGAACGGGCCGCACTGGCAGACCGTCCCCGGCCCAACCACCCTCACGCATGGAACGCCAGAATGAAACACATCACCTTCTATTACGACCCCATTTCGCCCTTTGCCTGGCTGGCGTTCCTGCGCCTGCCCGAGGCGCTGATGGGTGGCGACCACAGCCCTGGCTTCAGCTACGACGTGGCCTGCAAACCGGTGTTGTTTGCCGCGCTGCTGAAGCACCACGGTCAGTTGGGCCCGGCAGAAATCCCGGCCAAACGCGACTGGACCTACCGCCACGTGCAATGGCTGGGTCACAGCCTCGGCGTGCCGCTGGCCATGCCTGCTGCCCACCCGTTCAACCCGCTGCCGCTGCTGCGGCTGGCGCTGGCATGTGGCACGCCCGACGCACCGGGGCAAACCAACCGCTACGTGACCGAACAGGTGCTGCGCCACGTGTGGGAAGGCGGCGCAGACGCCGTGTCACCCGAGCGCCTGGCCGCCTTGCAGGCCACACTGGTCAGCCACATGGTGGCGCGTGGCAGCGAACTGGCCGACCCGAACGGCGAGGCCGTGAAGCACCAACTGCGCGCCAACACCGAAGAGGCACTGGCCGCCGGGGCCTTCGGCGTGCCCACCTGCGTGGTGGACGGCAAGCTGTTCTGGGGTCTGGACGGCCTGCCCATGCTGCGTGCCTACCTCCAAGGCGACGCATGGTTTCAGGGCGACGGCTGGGACAGCGTGACCGGCGTGCAGGTGGGCATCAGCCGACGGCCTTGAACCCGTGGCGCATGGCAGCCTCATGAGGAAACGCCGGGCCGCTCCCAAGTTTCCTCATCCCCCTCGGGGGGCCTGGCGCAACGCGACAGGTCTGGGGGCGCTCTCAAGTCGTTCGCCGGGCCGCCCCAAGAACGACTGCACCCCCTCGGGGGGCCTGGCGTAGCCAGGGTTGGGGGCGCTCACATCCCCGCATAGTTAGGCCCACCACCGCCCTCAGGCGTGACCCAGACGATGTTCTGCGTCGGGTCCTTGATGTCACACGTCTTGCAGTGCACACAGTTCTGCGCATTGATCACCAGCTGATC
>JAVBXK010000107.1 GCA_030824555.1 bacterium | reverse complement strand
ACATAGCGCTGGCCGTCGACGGCGCGCAAGGCGTAGTTGTCATTCAAGCCCCGGCGAATCAGGTGGCACTGCTGCACCGCAATGCCGTGGTGCTGCGCCACCCACCGGGCAACGGATGCGGTGGCAGCGGTGGTGTGGGTGGCGACGAGATCGGGATCGGGTGTCAAACTGGCGGTCATGACGCATTGTCCATGCGCCCCTTGGCCGAGGCGTGCCCAGCCTGGAGGCCATCAACCCAGAACCCGGCACCGGCCGACAGCGACCCATGACAGAAAACCTGATGACCGATGCTGAAGCCCCGGCAGCCCTCCTCTGTGCCGCGCAGCTGTGCGCCATTGCACAGGCATCGCCGCCACTGATGCAGGCACTGGCGGCTGCGCGCGGCCTGGGCCTGGCGTCCTGGTGCATTGGCGCAGGCGCGGTGCGCAACCGGGTGTGGGACCACCTGCACGGCCACGCGCCGTCTGCGGCCACGGATGTGGACCTGGTTTTCTTCGACCCCGATACACCGCCTGACCAGGACCACACCCTGCGCGCGCAACTGCTGGCCCGCCACCCAGCGTGGGACTGGGACGTGACGAACCAGGCGCACGTTCACCTGTGGTACGGGCAAATCTTTGGCACAGCGGTGCCGCCGCTGGGGTCACTGGCAGAGGGCGTGGGCTCTTGGCCAGAGTACGCCACCTGCGTGGGGCTGACGTTGACCGCCGACCACGCGCTGACCGTGGTAGCCCCGCACAGCCTGGACGACCTGTTTGGCCTGCGCGTGCGACACAACCCCGCGCGTGCCACTGTGGAACAGTTCATGGCGCGACACACCGGCAAGCGCTGGTTGGAACAGTGGCCGCGACTGAGCGTGGTGGGGGCGTGAGGGTGGCGTGGTTCGGGTGGCATCGCGGTGCATCCGATGTGATTGCGATGGACTGCACACGACCCAAAGGCGCAATTCGGATTCGTGAAGCCAAAGACCCCGGTGCAGCGGTTGCAGTCATTGCACAGTGATTTTCCAATGCTCACAGTCGGCTACTTGCGTCAGGTCGGGCCAAATAGGGCCCGACGCCGTTGAAGATAGCTTGGCTGCGGAGCTCCCTGTGCTGGCGCACGCATTTGGCTCCCATCGAACGGCAATAGTTGTTCTCTAAGCGCGTCGTCAGCGCCGACAAGATTCCAATCAATGCGAATCGTTAGATCGTCATCAATCAACAACTGCCCGTGCTCGAAGGCGCGATCCACCAGCAGCGACAGACAAATCCCGTTCGTCGGGTCAAGGCGGATGGTCTGGTCTTCGCTCCACGGGACGATGTGAGATGCGACGAGAAAATCCCTGCTGGTAATCCCAGTAATGGCGCAACGATAGCCGTAGTTAGTTTTCACCGCAGTGGCGAACGCCTTTTGCGCACTCCCACGGATCTTGACCGTTGCAGTAGTGTCGGGTACCTCGAAGCTTCCCTGATCAATCTTCTGACGAAAGGCATCGACGTCTTCTTGGTCGGTCTCCAGTGCCTCTGCGGCCGCGTCCCTAAACATGATCGCTGGAAATCGCGCCTGGAACGCCTCAATGAGAGGATCAAGGGATGCTGCAATGATCGGATCGAGAGGCGCAGGCTGAATCCAAGCGTCGTGATTGTGTACGGGGTCGAAGAATAGACCGTGACCAGGTTTTCGGAGATAGGCACTGACTGCACGGCCCAAATCAGGTGAAAGTGCATCGATTGTCGCCGCTCGGTCGGCAGACTTGGAGATCTGATTCAGCGCGTCCTCAATAGCTGCATTCGGCAATGTTCCGTCACTATGCAGTAGCGTCCAAGCAAGAGCTGATCGACTGGTTGTCTTCGCGGCAAGAGCTTGGACTGCTTGGGGCGTGAGGTTCAGATCGGCCCATGCGTAACTTGGATGCGGGTCTTTCAAGTAGGCACGCAGGTGTAGCGTCCTGGCTTCATTGCGAAGCTTGATCGCAAGAAGCAATGGCTGACCGGCCCCACGCTCTGCAAGCAACACAAGTTCGTTTTCGGCCGCAGCGACATCCAGGTGTGTCGGATCGCCGGGAATGGTTTCAGCCGTCGCGTCACTGGGCTCAAGGGACATTCTCCACGCTCGTGGAGCACCTTGGGCGGTTTCCCACTTGAGGTGAGGGCGATCAGCAGAGTTAAAGACCAGCGCACCCGGAGCAGTACCAGTTGGCCACTGATAGGTGAGCGGAACAGACTCAGCATCGTTGACATCGACTGGAAAAAGGCGCGTTACCGCTTCGAGGAACTCGCCCTTCCTGGACAGTTGAATGTAATCCTTCGTGTATTGAGTGCCTTGTAGGCGACCGTATGTGGCGCGGTGCGCTGACGCTCCATAGTGGACAACGAGGATCCATTCCACGGGTGTTGCAGCCATTCAGATTCTCCCGATGATGATGACTTCTGGCGATTGGTGCGCTTCGACTTCTCGGCGACTTTGTGCCGCCAACGCGCGATGGACAGTAAACCGAACGATTTCTGCACGCGGGAACAGAGCGTGAACTTCCTCTGTGTCACGGTTAGACATGACCCACCGCACACCTCGCTCTGACAGAGCTTCGCAGATCCTTGCAAGCTCGACTAGGTCGGCCATTTCGAAGGTCTTCGCCGTGTATTTGTTAAATTTTGCGGTTGGCTCCCTCTCCACATCAGGTCGCGAGAACACAGGCAGATAAGGAGGGTCTAGGTAAACGAAGTCGCCGGGCGCAGCGTCCCCGAGAACCTGCCGAAAGTCGCCCGCATTGATGTCCGCACGAGCCAACACATGGCCGACAGCTTCCATCGTCGCCTCGCTGATGCCCTTAAAGCTGCGGTCACCCCAAGGCACATTCATAGCGCCGGTCTTCGAATTCTCTCGCCAGAGGTGATTCCAGGAAACGGCATTGAGGTAGAGGAACCGCGCAGCCCTCTCGATGAGCGTCAAGGGCACGGTTGACCGGATGCTGTAGTAAAACTCTTTGGAGTCGTTTGATGCATACCAGTCCAACAGAGGGCGGAGCTCCGAAGGTTGGTCTCTCATCGCCACCCACGCGGCGACAAGGTGCTCATTCAGGTCAGCCAGTCGCGCACGATCCGAAATGCGATCAGCGCAGGCGAGGAAAACAGCCCCGCCACCCAGAAAGGGTTCATAGTAGTTTCTGATTTCTAAGGGAACGTGTGGGAGGATGCGAGGAAGAAGCCGCGACTTGCCGCCAACCCATCGAATGAATGGCTTTATTAGCGTCTGCTTGGCCTGTGCTCCGGGCGGAACTGCGGATGTCACGGTTGGCACCGGGGTCGATTGTTCTAGCAACTCCATTTTTCACCTGTATTTGGATGACCAATGATATACTGTAAGAATATCCAGTAAAAATGACGATTCCTCCCTGTCTCGGCCTTGATGATTTCCATGTCTGACGTTCAACTCATTTGGCCAAACAAAAATCTTGCGCTGCGAGCAGCGGGTGACGATGGTTACCAGTGGTTGCCATCAGATGATCCCCGACTGCTCGTGCCACTGACGTTCGATTTACTCACGGACAGACCTTTGGATTCCGACGCAAACGTACTCGCCATTGGTGATGGCTTGGACGTACTTGAGATGCTTGCTTCGCGAACCAGTGTTCTCGAAAGGGGTATCCGGCTGGTGTACGTTGACCCACCTTTCAATACACAGGTCAACTTTCGCCAGTACAGAGACTCCATGAAACGGCCGATGTGGCTGAGCATGATGCGCGACCGACTTGCGGCGCTGCGTCCTTTGCTTGCTGAAGACGCGAGCGTTTGGGTTCATCTGGATGATTCAGAGGTACACCGGGCTCGCGCGGTGATGGACGAAGTCTTCGGCGAAGAGGCGTTTGTTGCATCTGTGGTGTGGCAGAAAAAGACGACCCGCGATTCCCGAGCAGCCTTTTCATCGAACCACGACACGATCCTTGTGTATGCACCGAGCGGGCCAAAGAAATGGAAGACTTCGCGCAATCTGCTGGCTAAGGATGAAGCACATCTACAGAACCGCGACGGCGATCCTCGCGGTCCCTGGGCGGATGCTCCCTTCACGGCTCCCGGCTTTCGCAAAGGGCAACAGTACGACATCGTTACCCCGACTGGACTGGTGCTCCGACCGCCACGAGGCCGTTCTTGGTATGCCACCGAGCAGACCTACCGTGACCTGCTCGGAGACGGTCGACTGTGGTTTCCAAAAGGTGGTGATGGCTCGCCTCGGTTGAAGCTTTTTGCTCATCAGCTAAGGGGGCTGGTTCCATTCACGGTATGGGGGGCTTCCGACACCGGAACGAACGACGACGCAAAGCGCCACTTGTTGACGATGTTCCCTGATGGCGAAGTGTTCGACACTCCCAAACCTGAGGCGCTTTTGGAGCGAATCATTCACATAGCGACTAATCCGGGTGAGCTAGTGGTAGACATTTTCGGCGGCAGCGGCACGACTGCTGCTGTCGCGCACAAGATGCGTCGGCGATGGGTGATCGCTGAGCGAAATATGCAGACAGTTCTAGATTTCTTGCTGCCGAGAATGCAACGTGTAGTCGACGGCTCTGACCTCGGAGGAATTACTGAAACTATATCTTGGACTGGTGGCGGTCGATTCGAGATGGTTAACGTACCACCGCGATTCGGAACTCTCTCAGGCCGTAGCCGCGTAGGGGCTGTGAAACGACAGTTGGCGTACCAAGAAGCGCGGTCGGTTAGCTCGCGGTCGTCCCGTGAAGAATCTCATTTAGTCGCGACCTGATTGATAGAAGGACTTGCCCCCTAGGGGGCAACAAGCGTGAAGCCGGTGTGCCGAATTCCGGCAATCTGTGGTGATGGAGTAAATGAGTCCTGTGCTGGATGGCCCGGTTGAGGTACCCCCCGGACGTTGGATTCATATGTACGATCGTCCGCAACCAGCCTCGATGAGTCATTCGTGCTCATTTGCCCGGCGGCAAGTGGTGGCCGACACAGGCCCCCTACCTCGCGCCAAAAATCCCATATCAACGACTCGCCTCACCTACGGGCATTGAGACCGTTGCACGAGCGAGTACGTCACCTTCGATGCCACAGGCACCATCACCTCTACGAGGTACTGGCGTAGGCACAGACCCAGGGTCGGAGAAGGAGGTCCTGCGGGCCCAGCACGAAACGCAGACGGCCCCACACGCCCATGGCTCGCCCCTTCACGGCGACACCCACCTGATGAACCAAATAACTCTCCCCCGCTTGATTTGAATCAATAGTTCGCTATGAAATTAAATATATAGCAAACTATTGAATCCAAAAAAGCGGTAGAGCCTGTTTTTCCTCTCAAACCGCCAACGGCAGTTCCATCCAGAACTCCGCGCCCTGCTCCGCATTGCGGGCGCTCAGGCGGCCGCCGTGTTGTTCCACGATGCCGTAACTGATGGACAGGCCCAGGCCGGTGCCTTTGCCCACGGGTTTGGTGGTGAAGAAGGGGTCAAAAATGCGCAGCAGGTGTTCGGGCGGGATGCCCGGGCCGTTGTCGCGCACGGTCAGGCGGGCCAGGCCGTCGGCGCAGGCAATGCTCACCCACACGCCGGGTTGGGGGCAGCTGGCGCTCACCACCGCGTCGAAGGCGTTTTGCACCAGGTTCATCACCACCTGCTGCAGCTGGCCCGCGCTGCCGGTCACGCGGCAAGGCTCGCCTTTCTCGCTTTTTTGCCAGTGCACGGCCACGGGGTGGGTGTAGCCTTTTTGCACCCAGTGGATGGCGCGGTCCACCACGTCGGCCAGGTTCACCGGCACGCGTTCTTCCGAGTCCATGGCCGAAAAGCGCTTCAGGCTGTGCACGATGTCGGCCGTGCGCTGCGCGCCTTCCAGCGTGCCTTCTATCAGCGAAGGCAGGTCGGCCAGCAGGTGTTCGATGCGCAGCTTTTGCCGCAGGGCCTGCAAGGTGGGCTCGTCGGTGTGGGCGTGCAGCGCGGCCATGTAGGTTTGCAGGCGGTCGCAGTATTTGCGCAGCGCGTGCACGTTGCCCAGCACGAAGCTGATGGGGTTGTTCAGCTCGTGCGCCACACCGGCCACCAGCTGACCCAGCGAGGCCATTTTTTCGGAGTGCAGCAGCTGTTGTTGCGTGCGTTTCAGGGCTTCGTGCGCGGTGCGCATTTCCTGGTAGGCGCGCTTCAGTTCAGCGGTGGGCCGCCCCACCCACACGGTGCCCACGCGGCGGCCATTGGCACCCATGCGGGGGGTGCAGTTGGCGTCCACCGACACCTGTTTGCCGTGGCGGTCCAGCAGGTTCAGCTCGATGGCTTCGCCTTTGCGCGGGGCGTCGGGCTTGGTCATGGCGGCGCGGGCCTGGGCCACGCTGGCATCGTCGGCCAGCAGTTCGTCCAGCCGGGTGCCGCGCAGCTGGTCTTCGCTGCGGCCCACCAGCTCGCACAGCGCGGCGTTGGCCTGCTCGATGCGCCCGGCCTCGTTGCACACCACCAGCACGTCTGACATGGAAGTCAGTACGCTGAAAATGAACTGCTGCGACTGCTCCAGCTCGCTGTTCTTTTTCTCCAGCTCCACCTCGTCGTCGATCAGGCGGGTGTACACCTCGTCCATTTTCTGGATCACGTCCAGCCAGGTGGACTCGTCCACACCGTCCATGGGCACGGTGGGCAAGGGGCTGGGGGAGCGGGGTTTGGTCATGCTCGCAAGCTGGGTGGAAAGGCAGTCAATGTACGGTGCAGACCATGCACGGGTCGAACGAGCGCACGATGTGCTGCACGCTGACCGGCGTGGTTTCGCCGGCTTGCACCGGCGCGTTGACCAGGGCCTGCTCCAGTGCACCGGGTGTGCCCTGCGCGTCGCGCGGCGAGAAGTTCCAGCTGGTGGGTGCCACGATCTGGTAGTTGGCCAGCCGCCCGTCCTGCACCACCAGCCAGTGGCCCAGGCTGCCACGGGCGGCCTCGGTCAGGCCGATGCCGCTGCCTTCGTCGGGCAACTCGGCGGGCACGCAGAAGGCCTCGGTCGGCACCATGGCCTGCAGCCAGCTTTCCATCAGCGGCACCACGCGGGCCAGCTCGACCAGCCGGGCCAGTACACGGGTGTACACCGTGCTGCCGTGGCGTTGCACCGCGTCACACACCAAGGGCGTGCCGCTGGTGAGCTGGCGTGCGATGGCCCCGGTTTCCACCACCTCGCCACCCAGGCGGGGGGCTTTGTTCCAGGTGTAGGCACCGGGTTTGTCGGGCTCGGGGCGGGTCAGGCCGTGCAGGGGGTACAGCGGTTCGCGGGCCTGGGCCAGCCAGGCGTGGGTGGCGTCTTCGGTGATGCTGCGCAGGGCCACGGGCTCGGTGGCACCACTGGCCGCGCGCCACACGCCACCGGGCAAGGCCCACCCGCCGCCGGGCTGGGGGTAGGCCCCGTAGCTCAGGTAACGGCCGGGGCCGGGGCCGAGCGTTTCCAGCCCCAGGTCGCGCACCAGCGTGAGGAAGAAGCGCAGGTCGCCACCCATCGGTGACTGGGCATGCCACGCCCACAGCGCAGCCTCGCTGTCGAGCGCGGCCACGGCTTCCAGCGGCGCGGCAAACAGTTGGCGCTCCAGGAAGCTGCGGAACTCGCGCACCTTGGCCAGCAGGCGCACGCGCTCGGCCGCGTCGATGGCGCGGGTGGAGCCACCGGGTTCCACCGCCTGTGTGTGCGGCCACTTGCCGCCCAGTGTGCCCAGCAGCGTGAGCCAGCGCTGGCGGGCGGCGGTGGCGGCGCGAACCTGCTCGCCCGCCTGGGGGTCAAACCGGCGCAGGGCCTCGGCATGCCAGGGCCGCCCGGCGTACACGGGGCGCACGAAGTCGGGCATGAAGAACAGGTAAAAGTGCGTGAGGTGGTCGGCCAGGTTCTCGGTGGCCAGCATCAGGTTGGTGGCGTGCTGGCCGTTGGGCGGCATCACCAGCCCGCCTAGGTCGGCCAGCGCACGGGCCGATGCCACCGACTGCGACACCGAGCAAATGCCGCAAATGCGCGGCACGTACACCAGCGCGTCGTGCGGGGCTTTGCCTTGCAAAATCTGCTCGAAGCCCCGGTACATGGTGGCGTTGACGTGCGCAGAGGCCACGCGGCCATCGTGCACGTCCAGCATCACTTCCAAATCCCCTTCCACCCGGTTGAAGGGGCCAACCAACAGGCGACTCATATTTTTGGCTTACTTCAGACGGGTTTTGCGGACCGCGGGCTTGACCACCAGGTGGTCGGCCACGGCGTTGTGTTTGACGCGTTTGGGCGTGGCGCTTTTGGACAGCGAGGCCAGCGCCACGAACCAGGCCTTGGGCATGTCGGTGGGCAGCCCGATGGGAATGCCCGCTATTTTTGGCGTTTCGTGAAACGGGTGACCGGGCTCCTGAAAACCCGGCTCGGTGCAGGCAATGCAGGCGTAGCCGCCACGCGTGCAGCTGCCCTCGCCGTTCCACAGGCGGGTGTTGCAGTCGGCATGCACCTGCGTGCCTTTGCAGCCCATGTGTTCCATCATGCAGCCCAGGTCTGACGGCTTCAGGGCGCTGGCTTTGAACTCGTAGTACTCGTTGCGGGTGCAGCCGTGGTGCACCAGCTGGTCGGCATAAAAGCGGGGGCGGTTCAATGGGTCCAGGTCGTCCGCCGTGAAGCTGTCAGCGGCCAGCGCCATCAGCGTGTCGGTCACCCAGCTGGGGTGCGTGGGGCAACCGGCAATGTTGATGACCGGCAGGCCGCTGCCCGAGCGAAAGTCGGCCCCCAGCAGTCCGCCCGGGCGGTCGTCTTCGTACTGCAGGCCACAGGCATCGGTGGGGTTGTCGCCCCCGGCGGTGATGCCGCCCCACGCCGCGCAGCTGCCCACCGCCACCACGTGCCGGGCCTGGGCGGCCAGTTCGCGCACCCAGTGGACCATGGGCAGGCCGGTGCCCGCCAGCATGTGGAAGCGCCCGGTGCCGTGGGGGCCACGCAGCAGCGAACCCTCGATGCACAGCGCGTCCAGCGGGGTGTGGCCGTCCAGCACCGATTGCAGCAGCGCAATCACGTCGGTACCACTGGCCAGCGAAAGCGAGGGGTGCCACAGCAGGTCGATGCCCGCGCCGCTCAGGTGGCCTTGGAAATCGGTGGTGTCGGCGCACAGCAGCGACATGCTGCAGCCGCCGCACCCGCCACTTTGTAGCCAAAGCACGTTCATTTCGATTCCAGTCCAAAGCGTTGCATCTTGGCGCGCAGCCCCACGCGCGACAGGCCCAGCTCTTGCGCGGCGCGGGTTTTGTTCCAGCGGTGGCGCAGCAGGGTTTCGCGCAGCAGCATGGCTTCGACCACGTCCAGCCGCTCGCCCAGCGTGCCGCTTTGGGGCACGGCAGACATCAGGTCGCCACCGCCACCGGCCGCACGCCCTTGCAGCACCCGTGGCGAAAACGCGCCGGGGGGCAAGGCCGCGCCGTCGTGCAGGGCCAGGGCGCGGGCAATTTCGTTGCGCAGCTCGCGGATGTTGCCTGGCCAGGGGTAGGCCAGCAGGCAGGCCAGGGTGTCGTCGGGCAGTTTGGCCCCGGGGTGGCCCAGCTCGGCCGCCACGTCCAGCGCCAGCTGGTGGGCAATGGGGGCGATGTCGGCCACGCGCTCGCGCAGCGGGGGCACGGTGATGCTGATGCCCGCCAGCCGGTAGTAAAGGTCTTCGCGGAACAGGCCGTCGCGCACGCGCTGCTCCAGCTGGCGGTGGGTGGCGGCAATGATGCGCACGTCCACCTGAATGGGGCGCACGCCGCCCACGGGCCGCACCTCGCCTTCTTGCAGCACGCGCAGCAGCTTCACTTGGAACGCGGGCGAGGTTTCACCAATTTCATCCAGAAACACCGTGCCGCCGTTGCCGCGCTGGAACAGGCCCGGATGGTCTTCAAACGCACCGGTAAAGGCCCCGCGCTTGTGGCCGAACAGCTCGGATTCGAGCAACGAATCGGGAATGGCCGCGCAGTTTTCCACCACAAACGGCCCGGTGTGCCGGGGCGACGCGTAGTGGATGGCGCGTGCCAGCAGCTCTTTGCCGGTGCCCGATTCGCCCAGCACCAGCACTGGGATGTCGTAGCGCGCCACGCGCTGGGCCATCTGGCACACGTGGTCCAGCGGACTGCCTGGGGCGCGAACGATGCGGTCGAAGCCAAAGTGGCTGCGGGCCAGGTCCATCTGGCTGGCGGTGCGCTGGCGCAGCACGCGTGTGCTGGTGCGCAGCTCCAAATCGAGCCGGCTGGTCTGGCGTTGCAGGGCCTGCGCTTCGATGGCGTTGCGCACGCTGTCCAGCAGGTGGTCGGGCGCCCAGGGCTTGAGGATGTACTGGTAAATGCCCGCTTCGTTGATGCCCGCGATGATGTCTTCGCTGTCGGTGTAGCCCGAAATGACGATGCGCACGGTGTCGGGCCAGCGCTCGCGCACTTCTTTGAGGAAGACCACACCAGTCATGCCGGGCATGCGCTGGTCGCACAGGATCACGCTGACGGGCTGGCGCTCCAGCAGCCCGCGCGC
Organism: bacterium; assembly: GCA_030824555.1. Classification (GTDB taxonomy): domain Bacteria; phylum Pseudomonadota; class Gammaproteobacteria; order Burkholderiales; family Burkholderiaceae_C; genus UBA2334. Next base: position 1,457 of record JAVBXK010000107.1, on the reverse strand, counting down.
TTCGTCGGCACTGCTGGCGGTGAACACGGTGAAGTCTTCGTCGAGCGTGCGGCGCAGGGCGTCTTGCGAGCGCACCTCGTCGTCCACCACCAGCACGGTGGGCAACACGTCGGTGGGTGCGGGGGTGATCGCGGGGGCGGTCGCGGGTGTGGTCACAAGGGTGGTCGGGGTGGTGTCAACGGTGGGTGGCCAGGTGGCGGGGTGTCCAGGCGTGCGGCAGCTTGTGCACGAAGTGGTGCCGGGCGACGTGGTAGCTGGGATCGAAGCCGAAGAAATTGCGCTGCATGCGGGCCAGCTCCTGTTCGCGGTAGCGGGCCAGCGGGCAATGTGCCTCGTCGGCGGCGCGCCGGGCCTGCTTGGCCGCCAGCCATTCGGGCCAATTGTAGGCATCGGCACAGGCCAGCGCACGCGCCACGCAGCGGGCTTCCAACCCCGCGCGGGGGCCGTCGTCGCAGTGGTCGATCAGGCCCATGCGCAGTGCGTCGGTGGCCCGCAGTGGCAGGCGGCTGGCCATCAGGTCGCGGGCACCGGCATCGCCCAGGCGGCGGGGCAGCAGGTAGGTCCAGTACTCCGAGCCGTACAAATTGCCCATGTTTTTGTAGTGCGGGTTGAGCACCACGCTGTCGTGTGCCCACACCTCGTCGGCCGCCAGCGCCAGGAAGGCACCGCCTGCACCGGCGTTGCCGCGCATCACGCTCACGGTCAGGCGGTCGGTCAGGGTCAGCACGGCCAGCGCCACGTCGTCCATGGCCTGGATGTTGCGCCACGATTCGTCGGCGGCGCTGTCGTTGGGGCGGTGTGCGGCGGCTTCGATGCTGTTGAGATCGATGCCGTTGCTGAAAAACCCCTCGCCACCGGCCAGCAACAGCACGCGCGTGGAGCGCTCGCGCACCTGCTGCAGGGCCGCCAGCAGGCGCTCGCAGCGGTCGGTGTTCATGGCGCCGTTATAAAAATCGAAGCTTAAAACGCCTACCCGATAAGCGGCAGGGCCATATTCTTCATAAAAAATCTCGGCCCACTCGTCGTTGGCACGCATCAACTCGACCGGGCGTTGCGGCAGGCGGGCAGCTTCGTCGGCACACAGCATGGCCGCCACCTGTTTGAACGAGCCTTGGCCGGGTGGCGTACCCGGCGCATCGGCCCGACGGGCCTGGCCGATCCACACGCCGCCGTCCACCGTGCGGCGCAGCAAGGCACCGTCGCGCACGGCCAGCAACGTGCCGGGCGGCTGGTGGGCAAACTCGGCCACCGTGGCGGCAGATGCCACGTGCGCATCGCCCAGGTAGCAGGGCTGGCCCCACAGCGCGTCGAGCACGCCGGGTTGGCCGTCGCCGCTGCGCAGGCGGGCCATCACGGTGGCGGTGTCGTCGCGCTGCCAGCAGATGGCGCGGTCAGCCTGTGGCATGGCCGGTTGCCAGCGGGTGGGGGCGGCGGGCATGGCGGGGGGCTGGCGCTCG
>JAVBXK010000110.1 GCA_030824555.1 bacterium | reverse complement strand
TCGTTGATGATGCCCAGCAGGTTTTCGCCTGCGCGGTGCACTTTTTCGATGTAGTTGCGCTGCTTTTTGTCCAGCTCGGTCTGCAACGCCAGGTGGCTCATCCCGATGATGGCGTTCATGGGCGTGCGGATCTCGTGGCTCATGTTCGCCAGGAAGTCGCTCTTGGCCTTCGTCGCCTCTTCTGCTATCTGGCGGGCACGCGCCATTTCAAACTCTGCCAGTTTGATGTCGGTGACATCCTGTGTCACGCCGTACATCATGCGGGGTTTGCCGTCGGCATCGCGTTCGATGTTGCCGATGGCGCGTATCCAGGCAATCTGGCCGTCAATGGGGCGTTTGAAGCAGTAGGTAGCGTCGTATCGGGGTGTCTTGCCTTCCAGCGCGGCAGCGTAGAGTTGCCCGGTCTGTTCTGCCACCTGGGGGTTGGCCGCGGCGATGCGGTCATACCATTCGTTGGTCAGGTGGTAACGCCAGCCAGGTGTCGGGTATTCGCCAAAGATAGCGGCAGCACGTTCAGAACTGACGTAGTAATCGGGGTCGCTGTAGTCGATGAGCCAGTACCCCGCTTTGGTCAGATCCAGCGCCGAATCAGTCATCATGTTGATGTGCCTGATTTCGTTCTCGGTCCGTTTGCGTGCCGTGATGTCGAATGCGATGTTGCACGTCCCCGTGATGACATCGCCTTGGTGCATGGGTACCTTGGTCGTTTGGAAAAACAGTAAGCCATCGGCGCTGGTAACCGACTCTTCGGTCACCACTGTCTCGCCTCGGCGCAAAACCGCCATGTCGGCTTCGTGGTACTCGTGGCCACGCCCCTGGTGGTTGAGTTCAAGTGTGGATCGGCCCAACACATCGTCGCGTTTCAACCCCGTTGCACGCTCCCAGTCAGAGTTCACGTAGGTGTAAACGCCTTGGGGGTCTTTGACGTAAACCGCAGCGTTGATGTTTTCGAGCACAGATTCCATGAACAGGCGGTTGCGCTCCAACTCCTGGGTGGTGAGCTGCAAAGATGTCCGCTGCTGCCCCAGTGCCAGGGCTTGGGCTTGCGTGGCCGCCAACAGACGCTCTGTTTTTTCGTTGTGATCGATCACCTCCATGGACATGGCGATCATGGGCAACAAGCGCGCCAGCAGCGCCATGTGCTCATCTTGTGGAGTCTCCAGCAGTGCCAGCTCGATCACGCCCAACAAGCGGTCTGCGCTGATCACGGGCCACAGCACCACGCTGCTGGGCTGGGCGCTGCAAAGGCCTGTGCTCACCCGGAGGTAGCCACTTGGCACGTCGTCGCGGCGGATGAGGGCTTTTTCTACCGCGCATTGCCCTGCCAGACCTTCTCCGAATGCGATGCGCTGGCCTGCGCGAACGTCACCAGACAGGGCAAAACCACCGCACAAAACAAGCGTTGATACGTCAGTTTCGGCTTCGGTTTCGGCGCGGTACAGGCTGCCCATGCCGATAGGCATCAGTTCGGACAAGCGGGACAGCACCGTGCGGGCCAAGGTGGCGTGGTCAGGTACGCGTTGCAGGCTCAGGAACAGACCTGCCACGGCTTCATTGACGTGGTCACGCATGATGAGTTGTGTCTGGGTCAGGTTCAACTGCGCTTGTGCAGCCTGGCGCTCGGCCACTTCACGACGTAGCCTGCGGTTCCAGACAAAAAACGCCCCGAACAGCGTCAGCACACCCAAACCGACGAGTCCGCCCCACAGCAAAACGCGCTTGACGTCCAGATCGCCAGCCGCGTAGCCCGCATCGAACAACTCGTACTCCATGAACGAGATGCCGTATTGTTTTCGCCAGGCGTTGTCGACAGGCGAACCCACACGCCGACTGTCTTTGAAAAACCTCTCGATCACGTCACGCAGGCCGCTTGCCTGGGGGTGGATGCCCCAGGCCACAGCGACGGCGGCGTCCACCGGGAAGCGTATGTCGAGGTTGTCGAGGTCGGCCCGCACCCACTTGAAGGCCGCTTCGGCACCGATGACGGAAAAATCGACCTCCTTGCGCATGACGGCGGCCATGGCCTCGGCAGTGGGCATGTGCAGCACGGTCACGGGCCGATCGGCAAACAGCCCTTTGTTCTGATCAGCCAGCCAGGAGTCGTAAGCGGTGCCTTTTTGCACGGCAGCCTTCAGCCCCTTGAGGTCTGCTGGCGTGGTCAACCGTGACAGCGAACGGTGCGCCACCACCACCTTGCGCGAGGTGTACAGCGGCACCAACTCCATTTTCGAGGCCCGCCAGTCCAGCACATGCAGGTCGTTGGGGAAGACATCGCATGTGCCGTTGGCCAACAGATGGGCCACATAGGTGTCGGGTTTGAGCACCGTGCCTGCTGCGTTCTGGAATTGCATGTCCCAGGCCTTGAGCTCGGTCACCTCGGCATTGAGGTTCATGAACCGGGCCAACGATTCGCCGTTGCTGCGGTAAAAAGCCGCACTGGAGCCTGCCACGCACAGCCGCAGGACACCGGACTGCTGGATATCGGACAGCGACCGGGCGGCAGCGTTCAGTGACAGGCCCACCCACAACAGGCCCAGGCTCAGCGCCCGGCACAGGTGAACCCACCTAGACCATTGACGTGCCGTCATGCGTTGCTCCCTGGTGCCACAGACAGGGCCTGCAGCGCATGCCGGGCCTGTGCCAGCTCTTCTTCGGTCTTTTTCTGGTCGGTCACGTCCCATACCAGGCCGTGGCCCATCACGGCCTGACCGGCGTCGTTGTAAGTGAAGCGGCCGATTGACATGATGTGCATCACATCGTGTCCGGGTGGGTGCACGCGAAAGCTGGTGCGGTAGTCGGCAATGCGGTTGGCCATGGTGTGGGCCATGACATCGGCCAGGCGCTGCGCATCGTCGGGGTCCACATAGGTAAACCACTGGGCCATGCTGCCGTCCAACGGCACGCCTTCAAGCCCGTAAAGCCGCACGGTGGCCGCGTCGGCGACCAGGCGGTTCTCAAGCGGGTGGTACTGCCATGTGCCCATCTTGGCCGACTCCAGTGCAATGTCCAGCGTCTGCTTGGCCTGGATGTGGGACAGCTCGGCGGCTTTGCGATCGGTGAGGTCAATTTGCCATGTCATCACCGCTTGCCGACTTTCAAACTCGATGAAAGTGGCCGTCAGCAGCATGGTGCGTTGAATCTGATGCCGATCCCAGACCTCGATCTCCACATCCCTCGCGACTCCCTTCTCCTTCAGTTCCGTCAGCAGTGCCGCGCGTTGTTCGGGGTGCACGTAAACCGCCGTGGCTTTTTGCCCCAGGTCGAGGCCAAACAAGGCCTTGGCCACAGGGTTTGCAAACAAAACGGTGCTGTCCAAAGCCGTGATGGCCACGCACGCCGGACTTTTGTCCAGGATGGTTTGCAGCATTTGGCGTTCGTGTGCCAACGCCTTCTCGGCACGTTGACTTTCGGTTGCATCACGGAACACCACGACGGTGCCCACAAGCTGGCCCTCCTTGGTCACGGGTGTGGTGGCGTATTCCACTGGGAAGCTGCTGCCGTCTTTGCGCCACAGCACCTCACCCCGGATTTCGCGTGCCACCCCGTCTTGCGATGTGCGGTACATGGGGCACTCATTGCGCGCGAAAGGTTGCCCGTCAGCATGGTGGTGGTGAGCCAGGTTGTGCATGGGCTGACCCAAAAGTTCTTCCGGTTCGTAGCCCAGCTGAACGGCAGCCGCAGGGTTGGAGAACGTGACGAGCCCCGCGTTGTCAAGCCCCACAATGCCATCACCCACGGCGCCCAGCACCAGGCGGGTGCGTTCTTCCAACGCACTCAGTTGACCGGCTTGCACCCTGGCCGCATCGAGCAATTCGCGGGTGTGCTGGTTGCGCCGCAAAATTTCGAGGCTGTTGGTCAGCAAGGTCAATATCTCATCCACCTGTTCTGCGGGAATGTCTTTTTCTGGCTTGAGCAACGCCATTTCAATCACGCCGATGAGGGTGTCGTGCAGCACCAATGGGGCCAGCAGCAGTGTCGGTGGGGGGGCATTGCCCAGGCCGGATCGCAAGTTCCAGATGCCGTCAACCGGTGAGCTGACCCACATCCTGCGTCGCTCCAGGGCACATTGCCCCAGCAGGCCTTCGCCTACGCCCAGCGTTGCCGTCGGTTCTTCGGCGCAACCATAGGCCCCCACCCGATGCAGCCGCTCGCTGCCCATGACGGGCATGGCATACAGCACGGCCTGCATGCAGCCCAGCAGTTCGCGCGCATCGGCCATGAAGGCTTGAGCCAGGTCTTCCAAGTGCTCGCACTGTTGAAGTCGCAATGACACCCGTGCCAGGCGCTCACGGAACACCGCGTTGGCCTCCTGAGCCAGGGCGTAGGTTTCCAACCGCTGTTGGGCATCAGCCTGCACGCGGTGGGCGCGCAAGGTGTTGGTCCACATCCAGCCCAGCAAGCCACAGATCAAGACGGCCACGCCCACGTTCAGCAGCAAACCAGGGGCCATCAGATCGGCTTCCAGATCTTGCAGGACCACGAGTGTCCATTCACCCGCCGGATCGTTCCAGTTCACCGGTGCCATGCCCACCGCGTTCAGCCGTCCGTCGATGCGTTGCACGCCACGTGCCACGCGCACCTGGAGCGGTTTGGGGTCTGTCTTTTCAAACAGTGGGCCAAACTGCTTGAGCTCACGGATGGCCTGAAGCCGGGTGGTGGTGACCTCGCCTTCGAGGCGTCCGATCCAATCGGACCGGCTGGCGGCAAACACCACCCCTTGAGGCGACAGCAGCAAGGCCTGATCGAAAGAGCCTTTGAGCAGCTTGTCAAGCCGACCCAGATCGGTGCGAGCCACCACAGCCCCAATGCCTGCTTTGGACGGCGCTGTTTCATTGAACACGGGGGCTGACATGTACAGCGCACGGTCGCCTCGCGCCATGCTGACAGCGGCATACACGCTGGACTGGCCTTTCATGGCAGACTGGTAGTAGGGCCTGAAACGGACATCCAACCCGGTAGAAGGCTTGCCGGACTTGTCCCACGAGGTTTTGACAATGCCGTCTTCACCCACCACGAACACGCCCTCAGCCCCGAAGGCGTTGCCCACCGACGACAGCGTGACCCCGATCTGGGCATCGATCGACAACAGCCCGTTGCTCGCATCCTGCTTGATGTGGCGGTCTAGCAGACCCAACAGCGCCAGCGACCCCATCAGGTTGCTGTGCAAGGTACTTGAGCTGAGCTGAATACCGGTGCGCATGGCTTCGGTCTGGAGCATGTCCAGGCGCTGCTCGGACACCTGACGCTGGTTGAATTTGAGTACAACCGTGCCCACCAGCGCGCTGACCAAGGCCACTGACACCCAGGCCAGGCGGGAGCGGTAAGAAAAAAACCGGGCGATGCGTTGCATGGTGCGCAGTCAATGGGCCTTTTTGCTCGCTCACTGTCATGGGCGAGCAGAGCGGCCTCAGTTTGTGAATGTTTTCAGGTGCTGTGCCTTGTCCTGCAAATCCTGGTCGGTGTCTGCGAAGCGCTTGGCCACGTCTTGGAATTCATCCGCCACAGACATGAATGCATCAACGATGTCGGGGTCGAAGTGGCTGCCGCGGCCTTCGATGATGATGCGCACAGCCTTGTCGTGTGGCATGCCTTCCTTGTAAACCCGGCGGCTGATGAGTGCGTCGTACACGTCGGCCACGGCCATCAAGCGTGCTGACGTGGGTATGTTGTCGCCCGCCAGAGCTTCCGGGTAGCCGCTGCCGTCCCACTTTTCCTGATGACCGTAGGCAATTTCTTTGGCGTATTTCAGAAATTCCACTTCCAGTCCCAGCTGATCTTCTGCGTGCTGAATCGAGTCTCGGCCCAGTTTGCAGTGGGTTTTCATGATGTCCATTTCATGCGGTTCAAAACGTCCTGGCTTGAGCAGGATGCGGTCCGGAATGCCCACCTTGCCGATGTCGTGCAGCGGGGCTGACTTGAAAAGCATGTCGATGGTGTGGTCGTCCAGAAATGGCTTGAAACGTGGGTGGTCTTTGAGGGCGTTGGCCAGCAAGCGCATGTAGTACTGGGTGCGCCGGATGTGATTGCCTGTGTCGTTGTCGCGGGTCTCTGCCAGCGAAGCCATGGCCAGAATGGTCACGTCCTGAATGGCTGCGAGCTCGCGCGTGCGTTTGGCCACTTCCATTTCCAGGTAGGCGTTCTGGTCTTTCAGGAAATCGGCCGCAGCTTTGTTTTGCAACTGTGTGGCCACGCGTGCGAGCACGATGGGTGGATTGACAGGCTTGGTGATGAAATCGGCTGCGCCCAGTTCCAACCCCTTTTTCTCGTCTTCAGTGGCCGTCATGGCGGTCAAAAAGATGATGGGGATGTCGCGCGTGGTGCGGTCGTCTTTCAGAATTTTGCACACGTCGTAGCCTGACAAGCCCGGCATCATGATGTCCAACAAAATGAGGTCGGGCTTGTTGTCTGACTGCGCGATCTGGAGTGCCTTTTCGCCGTTGATGGCCAGCTTGACGCGGTACGTGTCTTTCAGCAAACCACTCATCAACGACAAGTTGTCTGGCGTGTCGTCAACCACCAAGATGGTTGGTTTTTGAGTGAAGTCCATGGGCACGCTCCTCTGACTGTGAATGGTAAAAATTCATTGTTGCACGCCCCCATTTGCCGCTGTGGCGTGTGTCGGGGCAGCGCAACACTTCCCGTTTCGGCTGCGGGTTTTCGGGTCAACCGACGGTGGCTTGAACCCGGTGTTGTGCCTGGTTCAGCAGTACCTGATCGGTGTCTGCAAACTGGGCGGCGATGGTCATGAACAAAGGGTGCAACGCCTCGAACGCTGCGATGACATCGGGGTCGAAATGCGTGCCACTGCCGGCGAGCAACATTTGCCGGGCTTGTTCGTGACTCATGGCGGGTTTGTACACACGCCGGGTGGTGAGGGCGTCGTACACGTCTGCCACGGCCATGAGACGTGCCGACACGGGAATATCTTCACCGGACAGTCCCTGCGGGTAGCCGCTGCCGTCCCATTTTTCGTGGTGTCCCAGGGCAATTTCTCTGGCGGTTGCCAGAAATGCCAGAGGTGTGCCCAGCAACGCTTCAGCCCGAGCGATGGCGTCGGCACCCAGGGCAGAATGGGTGCGCATGATGGCCATCTCATCCTCGTCGAGCCGACCGGGCTTGAGCAACACGCGGTCAGGAATGCCCACTTTGCCGATGTCGTGCAACGGGGCCGACTTGAACAGCATGTCAAGGTGGTGAGGGTCAAGCGCGTGGGCAAAGCGAGGGTGGTGGCGCAGGTGTTCTGCCAGTGCGTTGACGAAGTGCTGTGTGCGGCGGATGTGGAGCCCGGTTTCGGGGTCGCGGGTTTCAGCCAGGGTGCCCATGGCCAGGATGGTGGCATCTTGTGCCATGGCCAATTCACGGGCGCGGCGAACCACCTCGCGTTCGAGATAGACGTTCTGATCTTTCAGGAAATCGGCCGCAGCCTTGTTTTGCAAGTGTGTGCGCACCCTGGCCAGCAAGGTGGCCGGGCAGATGGGCTTGGCGATGTAGTCTGCCCCGCCTACCTCGAAACCGCGCGTCTCGTCCTGCGCCTGGGTCTGTGCCGTGATGAAAATGATGGGGATGTCAGCGGTGACCGGGTCACGTTTGAGGAGTTGACACACCTCGTAGCCGTCTTTGCCCGGCATCATCACATCCAGCAAGATCAGGTCTGGCCGATGGGCAGATTGGGCAATGTGCAAGGCTTTGTCGCCATCCATGGCCAGCCTCACACGGTACATGTCTTTGAGCAAGGTGCCCAACAACGTGAGCACATCGGCTGAGTCATCGACCACCAGCACGGTGGGCTTTTCCTGCAAATCCATGGACACTCCCTGATTTTTTTTGTCCCGTCAATCCAAGCGCGAGCACCCCAGAAAGGGGCTCGACACGGCGTTTCGGGCGGTCGCGCTACTTGAACAATTGGCGCAATGGTCACAGCGTATCAGAGCAGACGGCGGCCGGGCAAGCTGCCGCTTGCGTATGCCATGCGCTGGGTATGCGGCAACCTGGTCTCAGCGCAACTTGTCGAGGTCAGCTCCGTTGCGCTCGTCGGTGTACGGGGTGATCGCTGCGGGCAGGCTGGTGGCGTGGCACACCACGATCACGTTGCTCAAAGCCTGGGTCTTGTGCAGCACCTCGGTGCCACAGCGGCCGTACACGCTTTCAATGGTGGCCAGCAGGTTGCGGGCGTAGGGGCTTTGCAGCCGTGCATCCAGAATCAGGTTGATCAGCAGCGTGCCCTTGGGCAGCAGCGCGCGGCGCGTGTCGGCCCAGAACTCGGCGGTGACCAGGTGGTTGGGAATGGAGGTGTGGCTGCTGAACACGTCCACCACCACGGCGGCAAACCGCTGGTCGGTGGTGCGCACGAAGCGGCGTGCATCGTCTGCCACGAAGGTGCCTGTCATGGGTTGTTTCAAAAAATGCTGCTCGGCCAAGGCACGGATGGCGGGGTCGATGTCCACATAGGTGTAGCGGTTGGCAGGTTCCTGGTGCGACAGCGTGAACCCGCCTGCGCCCAGCACCAGGATGTCGGCGCTCGACAGCGCCAACTCGTCCAGCAAGATGTGGCGCAAGCGCTGCACGTAGCGGGCGTAGCGCGGTGGCTGGCTGTCGTCCATCAGCGACGCCAGCGAGTTGTTCACCATGAAGCCCCGTGGCTGGGTTTGCCCCGGCAGGTCCAGCGGCTTCACCTCGTAATCGGCATAGGCCGTGTCCAACACGCGTTGGCCCGGAGCCAAGTAAGCCGCCAAGGCCACTGCGGTGGCCAACGCTGCGCCAGCCCAGGTTCGCCCCGCACCTAGCAGCACGCTGCCCAGCGCCAGCAGCACCGCACAGGCCAGCACGGCGGCCGACACGCCCAGCCATTGCATGACCAGCAGCGACAAACTCACCGACCCCGCAAACGACCCCAGGGTGGACCAGTACAGCGCATAGCCACTGGCCTCGCCGGTGCGGGCGTGCTTCATCAGGTTGGTCAGCACAGGCACGGTTTGCCCCAGCAACCAGGCCAGCGGACACAGCACCCCGCCAATGAACACCAGGTAGGCCAGCCACGTGGGGGCCAGCACGTTGAACAGGCCATCGACCGTGAACCGCGCCAGCCCCACACCGGCCAGCAGGGCCGACACCAGGAAGTTGCGGGCCACCACGGGCAAAAACCGCTCTGACACGCGCGCCCCCGACGCATACCCCAGCGCCAGTGCCAACAAAAACAGCCCAATGGTGGGGGCCGTCACCACGATGGCGCTGCCCACATGCGGCACCAGGCGGCGCAGCGCAATCACCTCGGCCCCCAGCGAGCAAAAGCCTTCGATGAAAACGATCAGGTACAGCAGGTGGCGCGGCATGCGGCTATTTGGGCTGGTCAGCTTGGTCAGCCGATTGCGTGGCTGAACAGGTGGCTGATGGGGTGGTGCGCAGCATCAGCCGCAACGCCCAGTACCCCAGCACCCCGTTGCCAATGGCCAGCACGGCAATCATCACTTTCAAAAAACCTGGCAGGGGCATGGTTTGGGTGACCCATGCCAGCAGGCCCGTCAGTGCATTGAACATGACCATCAGCCAGAAATAGGGGCTGCGGGGTTGAATGAATCGGGAGATGGGTTTCATGTTTTGATAGCTGACAAATCAATTTGTAAAAGCGCTGGATGCCAAAAAAGCTTGAAAATTTCAGACGCAGCGCATCAAACGGCAGGTTGATTTCAGTAGTGCGGGGGCAGCTCGTCGCGCAAGCTGCGGAAACCGGGGGTGTCGCTTTCGGCCTGGTTCTGGCGCAGTCGGTGCACCTCGTTCATCAAGAGGTCGATGGCCTGCTGCTGCTGCGCCACCTGGCGGTTCAGGGTGTCGAGCAGATCGTCGGCGTAGCTCAGTTTGATTTCAAGCTCGGTCAGGCGTTGGTCGGTGCGGTCGGTTGCGTTCATGTCCCTATTGGAACGCAAGCCGGGCAGGGCGGGCGTGTGGGGTGCGTCAGTCAGCGTGCTCGAACCGGTAGCCCACGCCGTACACCGAGGTGATCTGCAGCGCATCGGCCCCTGCACCCGCCAGCTTGCGCCGGATATTTTTGATGTGGCTGTCCACCGCGCGGTCGCTCACGTCGCGCTGGTCTTCGTGCAGCTGGTCGAGCAGGCGTGCCCGCCCGAACACCTGGCCGGGCCGCGATGCCAGCAGCTGCAGCAGGCGGAACTCGACCGGCGTCAGCGGCAACGACTTGCCCTGCCAGAACACCTGCTGGTGCGCGGCCGACACCCACCAACCCTGGGCGGGCGGCGTGGCTGCGGCCCCTGCCACGGCAGGGGGCTGAGCCGTGGGCGGTTGGCCGGTGTGTGTTTGCGTGGCAGGCGGTTGCTGACGCATGCCGGTTGCGCCTGCGACCTGTGTCGTGCCAACGGGCACGCCCAACAGCTGGCCGCTGGCGCGGCGCAGGTGTGCCCGCACGCGGGCTACCACCTCGCGCGGGCTGAAGGGCTTGCAGATGTAGTCGTCAGCCCCGGTGTCCAGGCCCAGCAGACGGTCGATTTCGTCCACCCTGGCGGTCACCATGACGATGGGCAAGGCCGAAAAGCGGCGCACCTCGCGGCACACTGTCATGCCATCCATGCCCGGCAGCATCAGGTCGAGTAGCAGCAAGTCGGGCATGCGCGGTAGGCCTGCGGTGGCGGAGGCGACTGGGCTGGCGGGGAATGCGGCGGGTGCTGCCCCGGCTGCGTGCCTCAGGTGGTGCAGGGCGGCCAGGCCGTCGGCATGGCGGCAGGTGCCAAACCCACTGGCCGACAGGTAGTTGAGCAGCATGTCGGCAATGCGGGCATCGTCTTCCACCAGCATCACCAGCGGTTGCGCTGCGTTCACAGGGCTACCCTCCGTGCTGTGCACGGCGGGGCTGAGCGCCTTCGGAGCGGCCGGGCGGCGCTCATGTTGCGGTTGCCTTGCTGTGAGGTGGCGACTTGGCGTGCGCCTGTTCGGGGCGCAGCGGCAGCATGACGTTGACGGCCAAGCCACCGAGCGCGCTGTGCTGCACGGTCACCTGGCCCCGGTGCGCCTGTGCAATGCTGCGCACGATGGACAGGCCCAGCCCGCTGGCGTGGTGGGCATCGGCGGTGCGCTGGCGCGAGGCATCGGCCCGAAACAGCGGGTCGAACAGGCGGGGCAGGTCGGCATCGCTCACGCCGGGGGCCGTGTCTTCCACACTCAAGCGCAGGTGGTCGCCGTTGCGCTGCCAGCTCACGGTGACGCGGCCGGGGGTCTGGGTGTAGCGCAGGCTGTTGGTCAGCAGGTTGGACAGCAGTTGCTCGATGCGGCCAAAGTCCCACTGCGCGGTCAGCTGCAGGGCGTTGTCGGGTGGCAGGTAATGCAAGGTCAGGCCCGCTTGCCGCGCCTGGGCCTGAAAGCGCTGCACCACGTTTTGCAGGGCAGGCCCGACCATGCCGGGGGCGAAAGTGCAGCGCATGCCGTCCACATCGGCCACGGACAGGGTGTGCAGGTCGTCCACCAGGCGGGTGAGCTGCATCACCTCGTCGCGCAGGCGGCCCATCACGGCTGGGGTGGGCTGACGCACGCCGTCTTCGATGGACTCGATCTCGCCACGCAGCACCGATAACGGGGTGCGCAGCTCGTGCGAAATTTGGGCAATCCAGGTGCGGCGGGTGGTTTCCAGGCGGGCCAGCTCGGCCGTCATGGCGTTGATGTCGGTGGCCAGTTCGGCCAGTTCGAGCGCGCCGGTGGGCTCGACGTGTGTGTCGCGTTCACCCTGTGCGATGGCGCGGCTGGCCTGTTGCAGCGCGCGCAGCGGGCGGCTCCACCGGCTGGCCAGCCAGAAGCCCGCCAGCAACGCCATCACCACGGTGCCCAACGCAGCCAGGCCCAGGCCCAGGTACTGTCGGCGCAGGAAGCTCAGGTCAGCGGTGTCGGGCACGGGCTCTGCAACCAGCGTCACGGTGCCCACGTCCACTTGGTTGACTTGGATGGCCCGTACCGATTTGGGTGCATTGGCCGGCTGCTCACGCCCGGCCACCCAGCGGCCTTGGGCATCGCGTATCAGCACCCGGTCGCGCAGTGCGCCTGCGCCTGCAC
>JAVBXK010000059.1 GCA_030824555.1 bacterium | reverse complement strand
AAGTCTGTCTACCCGCGCAGCTTAAGGGAAGTAGACAGGTCTGTCTACAATGCCCCATGCCCAGCACGCCCACCCCCACAACTGTGGCCACAGCCACCACCAGCGCACGCGAGCGCATCTTGCTCACGGCCCACGATCTGTTCTACCGCGACGGCATCCGCGCCACGGGGGTGGACAGGGTGATTGCCGAATCGGGCGTGACCAAGGTGACCTTCTACCGCCACTTCCCCAGCAAGAACGACTTGATTCTGGCGTTCCTGGCGCACCGGCACGCACGTTGGATGGCCTGGTTTGACGAGGCGCTGACCCGCCACGGCAACACCTCTGCGGCACTGGTGCCCGCGTTTCGCGAATGGGCCAGCGACCCCGGTTACCGGGGCTGCGCGTTCATCAACAGCGTGGGCGAAATGGCGCAGGCCTTGCCCGAGGTGGTGACGCTGTCGCGCCAGCACAAGCAGGCCATGGTGGCGCGCATCGCCACCCTGCTGCCCACCGGCCCCACGCGCGCCAGCGATGCCGAGGCGCTGGGCCTGGCGCTGGACGGGGCCATTCTGCGTGCCCAGTTTGACCAGCGCCCCGATGCGGCCGTGGCGGCCCTGCAGCACGTGGTATCGCGCCTGACGGTGGCCTGATCAGGCGGAAAAATCGGCAGGATTTGTGGGGGGATGGCGCTGGCCCTGCCAGGGTCACGCCACCGCGTCGTGCAGCACAACGACTGGCTCCAGCCGCGCCGCGCAGTACTTGAACTCGGGGATCTTGCCGAACGGGTCCAGCGCCGCGTTCGTCAGCAGGTTGGCCGCAGCCTCCACGTAGGCAAAGGGCACAAACACCGCGCCCGCAGGTGTGCCGTCATCTCGCCGGGTGGCCAGCGTCACGCTGCCGCGCCGGGTCTGGATGCACACCGGGTCGCCGGGTTGCAGGCCCAGCCGGGCCAGCTCGGTGCCGTTCAATGACGCGGTGGCGGCGGGCTCCAGCGCGTCGAGCACACCTGCGCGGCGCGTCATGCTGCCGGTGTGCCAGTGCTCCAGCTGCCGCCCGGTGATGAGCACCATGGGGAACTCGGCATCGGGCACCTCGGCCGCCGCGATGAACGCGGTGGGCACCAGCTGCGCCCGCCCGTTGGGGGTGGGGAAGCGGTCGGTGAACACCACAGGCTGGCCGGGGTCGTCGGCGCTCAGACAGGGGTAGGTCACGCTGCCTTCCGTGGTCAGCCTGTCCCAGGTGATGCCGCCAATTGCGGTGTGCATGGCCTGGCGCATTTCCTCAAACACCGTCTCCACGCCGTGGTACACGCTGTCGGCACCACTGTTGCTCTGGGTTTCGTAGGCCCATCCCATGGGCTGGCCATCGGCCCGGCCGAGGCGATGCGCCAGTTGCTGAATGATCCACAGGTCGGCCCGCGCGTCGCCGGGCGGTGGCAGGGCCTGGCGGCCCAGTTGCACGGTGCGGTCGGTGTTGCTGACGGTGCCCCACTTTTCGGGCCAGGCGCTGGCGGGCAGCACCACGTCGGCCAGCCACGCGGTTTCGGTCAGGAAGATGTCTTGCACCACCAGGTGGTCCAGGCTGGCCAGGGCGTGGCGGGCGTGGTTCAGGTCGGGGTCGCTCATGGCGGGGTTTTCGCCCATCACATACATGCCGCGCACCTTGTGGGGGTCGGCATCGGGTGCCAGAGCTTTGTGCATGATTTCGACCACGGTGTAGCCGGGGTTCCTGTCAAGCTCAAGCTTGTGGGCCCCCACGGCGCTGTGCGCCTGCCCCCCAAGGGGGTGCTCACCCGGCTTGGGGCGGCCCGGCACCGGGTGTTTACCCCAGAAATCCTCGAACCACTCGCGCACAGCGGTGTCGGTCACGCGCTGGTAGTTGGGGTACATCATGGGGATCAGACCCGCGTCGCTGGCACCTTGCACGTTGTTCTGGCCGCGCAAGGGGTGCAAGCCGGTGCCGGGGCGACCGATCTGGCCGGTGAGGGTGGCCAGGGCAATCAGGCAGCGCACGTTGTCGGTGCCGTGGGTGTGCTGGCTCACGCCCATGCCCCACAACACCATGGCGGCTTTGGCGGTGGCATAGGCCCGGGCCACCTCGCGGATGGTGGGTGCGGCAATGCCGCACACGGCCGCCACGGCCTCGGGGCTGAACGCGGCCACACCGGCGCGGATGGCGGCCAAGTTGTCCACGTGCCGGGCCACATAGGCTTCGTCCACCAGGCCTTCTTCAAACACGGTGTGCAGCAGGGCGTTCAACAACACCACGTCGGTGTCGGGCCGGAACGTGAGGGTGCGCCAGGCATGCTTGCTCAAATCGGTGCGGCGCGGGTCGGCCATCACGATGCGGGCACCGCGTTGCGCGGCATTTTTCATCCAGGTGGCGGCCACGGGGTGGTTGGCTGTGGGGTTGGAGCCGATGACGATGATGAGGTCAGACAACTCCACATCACTGACCGGGTTGCTGACCGCCCCCGAGCCCACGCCCTCCAGCAGCGCTGCCACGCTGGACGCGTGGCACAGCCGGGTGCAGTGGTCCACGTTGTTGCTGCCAAAGCCCACGCGCACCAGTTTCTGGAACAGGTAGGCCTCTTCGTTGCTGCCTTTGGCCGAGCCGAAGCCCGCGAGGGACTTGGGGCCGTGCTGGTCGCGCAGGGTTTTCAGCTTGCCTGCAGCCAGGTCCAGCGCTTCTTCCCAGGTGGCTTCGCGGAACACGTCTTTCAAGTCCAAACCTGCTCCGATGTGCGCCGGGTCTTTGGCCACGCCTTCGCGTCGGATCAACGGCACGGTCAGGCGATCGGGGTGGTGGGCGTAATCGAAGCCGAAACGGCCTTTCACACACAGGCGGCCTGCGTTGGCGGGGCCGTTGCGGCCGGTCACGCTGACGATGTGGGCGGGCACAGCTGGCTGGACGGCGGGGCCTGTGACGGGGGCCGTGGCTGTCGAGGTGACCGTGGCAGGCTGGGCATCGCGCACGTTGTAGGTGAGCAGGCAGCCCACGCCGCAGAACGGGCACACGCTGTCTACCTGGCGGTCCACGCTTTGCGGGCCCATGTGGGTTTTGGCGCTGAGCGCGCCGGTGGGGCAGGCCTGCACACACTCGCCGCAGGCCACGCAGCTGCTGGTGCCCATGGGGTCGCCCAGGTCGAACACGATGCGGGTGTCCGCCCCCCGGCCCGACACGCCAATGACGCCGTTCACCTGCTCTTCGCGGCACGCACGCACGCAGCGGTTGCAGTTGATGCAGGCATCCAGGTTCACGGCCATGGCGGGGTGGCTGAGGTCGGGCGCGGGTCTGTGGCTGCGGTCAGCGGCCAGGGCCGCCAAGGCGGGGCGCACGCTCACGCCCTGTTGCGCCGCCCATTGGCTGAGCTCGCCGTGCGGCTGCGCGGGGTCGTCGGTGGCCCATTTGTGGCCTTGTTCAGGCAGGTCGGCCAGCAGCAGTTCCAGCACCATGTTTTGCGCCTTGCGGGCGCGTGGGCTGGTGGCTTGAATGGCCATGCCCGGTGCCACACTGCGGCAGCAACTGGGGGCCAGCGTGCGTTCACCGGCAATTTCCACCACACACGAACGGCAGTTGCCGTCGGGCCGCAGGCCGTCTGCCGCGCACAGGCGGGGAATGGCCACACCCAGCCGGTCGGCCAGTTGCAGGATGGTTTCACCCTGGCGGGCGGTGACGGGCTGGCCGTCCAGCGTCAGCGCCACCTCTGGCGCACCGGGCAGGGGGCCGGGGCGGTGGGTGCCGTGGCGTACAGCTTGCGTCAGGTTAGGTACGCGTGCGTTCATGCGCTCACCTCATGTGGAAAGTACGTCAACACGCTTTGCAACGGGTTGGGTGCGGCCTGGCCCAGGCCGCAGATGCTGGCATCCACCATCACGCTGGCCAGGTCTTTCAGGGTGTCAGCGTCCCAGGTGTCTGCCTGCATCAGCGCAGCGGCTTTGGCCGTGCCCACGCGGCAAGGGGTGCACTGGCCACAGCTTTCGTGGGCGAAAAACTGCATGGCATTCAGCGCGGCATCGCGGGCGCGGTCTGCCTGGCTCAGCACCACCACCGCCGCGCTGCCAATGAAGCTGCCGTGGGGTTGCAGGGTGTCAAAGTCCAGCGGCACATCGGCCAGCCGTGCGGGCAAGATGCCGCCGCTGGCCCCGCCGGGCAGGTAGGCGTACAGGGTGTGGCCATCGGCCATGCCGCTGCAAAACTCGTCAATCAGCTCGCGCAGCGTGATGCCAGCGGGGGCCAGCTTCACACCGGGCTGTTTCACCCGCCCGCTGACGCTGAAACTGCGCAGGCCTTTGCGCCCGTGGCGGCCGTGGGACGCAAACCAATCGCCCCCGCGTTGCACGATGTCGCGCACCCAGTACAGGGTTTCGAAGTTGTGCTCCAGCGTGGGGCGGCCAAACAGGCCCACCTCGGCGATGTAGGGCGGGCGCAGCCTGGGCTCGCCGCGTTTGCCTTCGATGCTTTCGATCATGGCGGACTCTTCACCGCAGATGTAGGCCCCCGCGCCGCGCCGCAGCTCGATCTGCGGAAGCTCGCAAAGGGGGTTGGCGCGCAAGTCGGCCAGCGCCTGGGTCAGCAGGCGGCGGGCGTGGTGGTATTCGTCACGCAGGTAGATGTAGACCGCGCTGCAGCCCACCACGTGTGCCGCCACCAGCAGGCCTTCCAGAAAACGGTGGGGGTCGCGCTCCAGGTACCAGCGGTCTTTGAAGGTGCCGGGCTCGCCTTCGTCGATGTTGACGGCCATGACAGCAAGGCCCCCTGGTTCACCTTGCGGCGAACTGCCCCCCGAGGGGGTCGAACCGCTTGGGGCGGCCCGGCGCGGTTCGAGCTTTTCGCCGGGCTGCCCCCGCACGATGCGCCACTTGCGCCCCGCCGGGAAGCCCGCGCCGCCCAGGCCGCGCAGCCCGGCGTGCTCCAGTGCCTGAATCACGCTTTCAGCATCGCGCTCGCCGCTGGCGACTTGCTGCGCCAGGGCGTAGCCGCCTTGTGCCACATAGGCATCAAACCCCACGCAATCAGTAGCTACAAAGTCAACACAGACAAGCGGTAGATGCCAATTTTGTTCAAAGTTTTCTGGCGCTTGGAGGCCAGCGACTACCACGCTGTCGGTGGTGGCATGGCCCAGCGGCCATTGGCCCACTTGCACGGCAGGTGCCTGGTCGCAACGGCCCACGCAGGGGGCGGCTTGCACGCGCACGTCGGTACGGCCCAACAGGGTGGGCAGGCGCTGTTGCAGGTCGGCCAGCAGCGGGGCGGCCCCGGCCAATTGGCAGCTCAGGCCGTCGCACACGCGCACCGTGAGGCCAGGGCCTGCCTCGCCATCGCGCAGCACCTCGAAGTGGTGGTAGAAGCTGGCCACCTCGTACACCTCGGCCACGGGGATGGCCATGTCGGCGGCCAGTGCCACCAACAGCACTTCGGGCAGGCCATGGTGGGCATCGTTGACGGCGTGCAGGTGCTCGATCAGCAAGTCGCGCCGGTGGTGGCCCACGTCTGCCGGAGGCGGGCCGATGAGGCGGCGCACCTCGGCGCGCGCCGCGTCGGTGGGCTGGCGGCCCTTGAGCTGGCTTTTGGGTGGCTTGCGGGGATGCAGCGTGACGGGATGCACCGTTGCCGAGTGGGCAGCAGAAGCAACTGAAGAGGCAGAAGCAGAAGCAGAACAGGTCATGGGCTCACGGGGCCTGCCACGGCGGCGTGGGCAATGCCCGACAAAACAGGATGGCGAATAATCGCCGCATCCCCCCCGCCGCGCAATATGAGCGCCGCCGCACGTTCCATGTGCTGTACAGCACCTAAAGGGTTTACCCGGATGAACCACGTTTCCATCAAGCCCGTCTGGACGATACAGGGCGGCAATGGCCAGACCCTGTCGCCACGGCTGATCGAGCTGCTGACCCAGGTGCACCACACGGGCAGCCTGCAGGCCGCGTGCAAGGTGCTGGCCATGTCGTACCGCCACGGGTGGACGCTGGTTCGCGATGGCGAGGCCATTTTCAGCACGCCCCTGCTGCGCATGGCCCGGGGCAAGGGCTCGCAGCTGACACCGCTGGGCGAAAAACTGGTGTGGGCTGACCAGCGCATTGCCGCACGGCTGGAGCCGGTGCTGGACTCGCTGGCCTCGGAGTTGCAGACCGAAATCGGTGCCGTGCTGCCCATGGGCACGCGCCCGCTGCGTCTGCACGCCAGCCATGGCTATGCCATCGAAAAATTGGTGGCGGCCCTGGGCGAACACGGCCATGTGGTGGAGCGGCGCTACGGCAGCAGCGTGGCCGCCGTGTCGGCCCTTCAGGAGGGGGCTTGCGATGTGTGCGGCTTTCACATCCCGCTGGGTGCCATGCAAGGCCCCGCACTGGCCCACCACACGCCCTGGCTGAGCGGGGCCGACTGGCACGTGATCGACGTGGCCACCCGCCGCCAGGGCCTGATGCTGGCCCCCGGCAACCCGCACAAGGTGTACGAACTGGCCGACCTGGCCCGCCACGGGGTCCGCTTCGTGAACCGCCCGCCCGATTCGGGCACCCGTTTTCTGTTGCACGGGCTGTTGCAGGCACAGGGCATTGCCGAGTCCGCCATCAACGGCTTTGAACGCTGCGAAGCCACCCACGCCGCCGTGGCTGCGCTGCTGGCCAGCGGGCTGGCCGACGCAGGCTTCGGGCTGGAAACCGCAGCCCGCCAGTTCAAGCTGGACTTCATCCCGCTGGCGCTGGAACGCTACTTCCTGGTGTGCCATGCCCGCACGCTGCACACCCCCGCCATGCAGCAGGCCGTGGCCGTGCTGCGCAGCCCCGCCTTCCAGGCCGCCATCAATGCGCTGCCGGGTTACGAGGCGCGCGACAGCGGCGTGGTGAACCCATGGGCGTTGGCGTTTGAAACGGCTGCGGCCCGCAGAAATCACATTTCAATAGCAAACACATGAAATAAAATAAGCGTAGAAGCCATTTTTTATTTCAAATTTACCTTTCAAGCCATGCCCACCAGCACCTCCACCCACGACACCACCCGCATTGACGACGTGCGCATCCGCGCCGTGCGCCCCCTGCTCACCCCCGCGCTGCTGGAAGAGTGGCTGCCCGTGCCGCCCGAAGCCCAGGCGCTGGTGGAAAGCAGCCGTGCGGCCATAGCCGACGTGCTGCACGGGCGCGACGACCGGCTGGTGGTGGTGGTGGGGCCGTGCAGCATCCACGACCACGACCAGGCCCTGACCTACGCCCACCTGTTGAAGGCCGAGGCCGACCGCCTGCAGGACGAGCTGCTGGTGGTCATGCGCACCTACTTCGAAAAACCCCGCACCACCGTCGGCTGGAAGGGCTACATCAACGACCCCCACCTGGACGGCAGCTTTGCCATCAACGAAGGGCTGGAAATGGCCCGCCACCTGCTGCTCGACGTGCTGGCCGTGGGCCTGCCGGTGGGCACCGAGTTTCTGGACCTGCTGAGCCCACAGTTCATTTCAGACCTGGTGAGCTGGGGTGCCATCGGCGCGCGCACCACCGAAAGCCAGAGTCACCGCCAGCTGGCCAGTGGCCTGAGCTGCCCGGTGGGCTTCAAAAACGGGACCGACGGCGGCATCAAGGTCGCGTCAGATGCCATCCTGGCCGCGCAGGCCGGGCACGCCTTCCTGGGCCTGAACAAGATGGGCACCGCCGCCATCTTCGAAACCCGCGGCAACCCCGACTGCCACGTCATCCTGCGCGGTGGCAAAGCCACCAACTATTCAGCGGCCGACGTGCAAGCCACCTGCGACCTGCTCAAGGCCAACGGACTGCGCGAGCAGGTGATGATCGACGTGAGCCACGCCAACAGTAGCAAGCAGCACGCCCGCCAGATCACCGTGGCGGCTGACGTGGCCGCGCAGATTGCCGCAGGCGACAAGCGCATCACCGGCATCATGATCGAGAGCCACCTGCAGGAAGGCAGGCAAGACATCGTCGAAGGCCAACCCCTCAAACACGGCGTGAGCGTGACCGACGCCTGCATCAGCTTCGCGCAGACCGTGCCCGTGCTCAACGAGCTGGCGGCGGCGGTGAAGGCACGGCGGGGGGTGTAAGGCCTGCCTTTGCATGCGCTGCGCTGTTTCTGGCGAGCGCATCGCACAGCCGCTTCGGCGGCCGGTATCGGCCAGGAACGCTCTCAAGTCGTTGGTTGGACTCAGGGTGCGAAATGCGTCAAGTAGGACGACTCTGCGTCTCTGGCGTGTCCCATCACCAGCAGCTCTTTGGCCCGAGATGCGGCCACGTAAAACAGGTTGCGCTCGTCTTGGGTCCCGTTATCAAACGTCTTCTGGTTGCAGTCGGGCATGAAGACGATTCGGAACTCCAACCCCTTGGCATCCTCGATGGTGGACAGCCTGAGCTGGCGGTGTGCGGCGCTTGGCTTTCTCAGCGTGTGGTCAAAGGTGTTCATGGCGCCCAGGAAGGCGTCAATCGATGTGTAGACACTCGCCACCTTGCCCAGGCTGTCGAGCGCGTAGCGCACGTCTTCGAAGTCAGCTTCAGACACATAGATCTTCTGACCGATGCGGTTGAAATCCAATGCATCAATGAAGTCCTTGATTTTCGAAGCGTCATTGGTCGCCGCGATCTCCATGGCCGCATGGATGGCATCCTGAATCTCCTGCTCAGCCTCGCCCAGCAGTTTCGGGAAGACAAACTGCCTGAAGTTGTCCTCTGTGGCCGAATGGATGGTTTTATCTGTCGCCTCCTGAGCGTCGAGCACCGGGAGGTTGGTGCCCATGAACTCCCAAACAGCTTGCTTCGCTTCAAGCAGCGCTGACGGGATGAATTTTCTTTGGTGGTCGACAGCGATGGACAAGAGCATCCGCACAAATGCAATCTCAGGTCTTTGAAGGAACGGCCTGAAGCCCACCGTTTGGTAGGTCACCCCTTTCAAAAGCAATTCATGCTCGATGCCGACCGATGCGCCCGGATGCCGCAGCAAGACAGCAAAGTCGTCGCCAATCGTGCTGAGGTCAACGTTGTATTGGCTGATGAGTTGAACGATCAGGTCCGCGTTTGCCTTGGGACCTTCGGCCAGACGCCGTATGGCGGCAGATGTGTTTGCCGGATCGAAGTTGTATGCCTTGGTCGCTAGCGTCCCCAGTGGACTGGCGATTTGTTTGCCAAATCGGCGCGTGATGGTCAGCGGAAATGCAGTGACCTCACCCAGCTCCCGGCTGAGGTTGGGGCTCATGAAATACGAGTCCGCCCCGTTCTTCGCATGGATGACCTGATCCCTGTCACCCACACCCAGGAACGTGGCCTCAGGGTTGCATGCGAGCAAGGCGCGGATGACGGTGAAGACTGCCCAGCCGCAATCGTGCATTTCATCGAGCACAACGGCTTCGATGCCCAAATCAAAAGGGTGTGTCTCCCCAGACCACGGCGCGTTTTCCGACATCAACCACCGTGCCATGTCGTAGGTCGCATCCCCCGGACACCGGAATTTCACCTTCTCGCCTTCTGGGTTGGCGTAATCGGTTCTGTCTCGTTCGTACTGAACAAAGGCCGCAAGGGTGGTGTAGTCGGTGGACAGTTCAGCGGCCACCGCAGGGGTGCAACTGAATGCCTCCCCATATCTGGGGACGGCCAAGGTGCCTTTCAAAACATTAAACCCTTCCAGCAGGTATTCAACTGACAGCGCGCCCGTGCCCTGAATAACGAAGTCATCGGCGAACTGCTCTTCCGATACCTCACGGGCGCGAAGGATGGCTCGCAGCACGTAGGGCTGAATCTGTATCGCCCGTTCACAGAACTTGACTGGGTTTACCTTGGATTCACCCCGAACTTCTGCTTCAACCTGCCTGAGACGAGCGGCACACAACTCATCTACCGTTCCGATCCGAACTTTTGACGAGATGGATTCGGGCATGCCAATGCGACGAAACGCCTCTGCATAGGCCTTGACCCCTGGCGTGCTGTATGCCAGCGCAACAATCTTGCTTGGATCCACCCCACGATCCACCATCTTTTGAATGCGCATGGCCGCTGTCGTGGTCTTTGCCGAACCCGCGTTGGCCTCGATGAGGATGCGCGGCGACATCGCATTGATGATGTCGATTTGCTCTTTGCTTGGAATTAACAACAAAAACAAACTCCTTTGACATGTGCATATGTGAATGGCACCGCATACCGGACACACAGTGAATGTCAGCAACTGGCCAAAGCTGTGCGAAAACGTTCGACGCAAGTGTTTTCGGGGGGGCTTCACCCCTTGGTGACCTTGCGATCATGCGTTGTCGGTCGATACGAAAGGCCGAGTTCTTCCTTGGCCCTGGCATCTCTGATCGTGCGCCACCCGCTGGAAGGCAGCCAGAAGGCCTTGCACAGCCCCTTTCAAAGATGGTGTGGGATGACTGCGCCATCATCAACTTCGCGCAGACCGTGCCGGTGCTCAACGAGCTGGCGGCGGCGGTGAAGGCGCGGCGGGGGGTGTGACAGCGGGCCGGTCTGGCCCATGACCACCCTTGCATTTATTGATATTTGAATCAACAATCTGCACTAAAGCTTAATTAGTTGACGTAAATATCAAAATGCAAACCCTACAGGAACTCGGCGAAGCCGTCGCCACCCGTCGCAAGCGGCTGGGCCTCAAGCAGGGCGACGTGGCGGCCCAGGCGGGCATCACGCCCGAATCCCTGTCGCGCCTCGAGCGGGGACGCTCGGCTGAATTTGGCGCGCGCAAGCTGCTAGCCGTACTGGCCGTACTGGGCGCCGAGCTGGAGGTGGTGACACAAGGCCAGGCAGGCAACCTGGATGAACTGCGCCGCGAACGGGCGCAAGGCAGCCGGTGATGCAGTTGTCGGTGTACGTGCTGGGGCGCGAGGTAGCCACGCTGGCGCAGTCGGGCGACTTCAAAAGCGTGCTCACCTACCACCCGCTGGTGGCGGCGGACGACTTCGTGTCGCTCACCATGCCGGTTCGGCTTGAAAGCTACGCCTGGGACGACCAGCTGCCGCCCGTGCTGCAAATGAACCTGCCCGAAGGCTATTTGCTGCAAGTGCTGCAAGAGCAGTTTGGCCCGCACATCGGGGCCAGCCCCATCGCGCTGCTGTCTGTCGTTGGCCGCAACATGGTGGGCCGCGTGCAAGTGGCCGCACCAGGGGCCCAACTCCATGAGCCAGCCCAACCGATCGAAGTGGCTGCGCTGCTGAAGGGCGACAACGCCGAGGCCGCCTTTGCCGCCCTGGTGCGCCAGCACGCCACCAGCGGCGTGTCGGGCTTGGTGCCCAAGTTTCTGGATGCACAGACCAACGAAGACAACGGTTCGCCACTGGCGCAACACAAAAAAGCCAGCCTGGTGACGCGCCGCCACATCATCAAAGGCTCCAGCGCCAAACTGCCGTTCGTGGCACTGAACGAGCACCTGTGCATGCAAGTGGCCAGCCGCGTGATGCCCACCGCCAAAACCGACATTTCAGACGACGGGCAGGCGCTGGTAATCCACCGCTTTGACGTGGACGAACACGGCCAGCCCCATTGGGGCATGGAAGACTTTTGCAGCCTGCTGGGCCTGCGCCCCGCCGCCAAATACGACACCACCTGGGAACGCATTGCCAAAGCCGTGCGCGACCATGTGCCCGGCACACAACGCCTGGCCACCTACCGTCAGCTTGCCTACACCTTGCTGCTGACCTACGCGCTGCGCAACGCCGATTGCCACGCCAAGAACCTGGCCCTGCTGTACACCAGCCGGGCCGACGCACACCTGTCGCCCACCTACGACATGCTGACCACCAGCGTGTATGCCGGGTTTCAGCACAACCCGCCCGGCATCGAGTTCATGGGCAAAAAAACCTGGTTGCCTGGCAAGAACCTGCAACGCTTCGTCGCCGCGACTTTTGGCATACAGCCCAAGGAACAGGGCCAGATGGTCGAAGCCATCAGCGACGCGGTGGCCGATGTGGGCCCCGTGGTGCGCCAGGCCATGGCGCAGCACCCCGGCTTTGTGGACATTGGCAAACGCATGCTGATGGCGTGGGCCGAAGGCGTGCAGGGTTTGCGCGACCAGCGCGTGTACGCTGTGGGCGAGTGGCAGGCGGGGGAGGCGTTTGAGGGGGTTTCGGCACCATCCAAGTTGGCAAGCAGCACAGCCAGAATAGGCCGGTCTCCCTTGCTGGGCGAGCGATGACTGTGTCCCTGATACACATGAATTGTTTACCGTCAGCCAATTTCAATAGCTGTAAACCCATACAAGAAAAGCGCAAAAAGCATTTTTATTCATCTTTATCTGTACCCGTCAGCGGACCCCCCAT
>JAVBXK010000130.1 GCA_030824555.1 bacterium | reverse complement strand
CACCAGGGCAAACAGGCCTGCCAGCCCGGCCAGCACGCTGCCCAGTTGGACCAACCATGCGCCGCGCGGGGTGTAGGGGGTGCGCCCGTCGAGCCAGGCGGTCATGATCTGGGCGTGTGCCACCAGCCCCGCTGCGGTGGGGCCGTAAGGGGTGGCAATGCTGTCGTTCAGGCCGAAGGCGCTGCTGCCAATCAGCACCCAGGCGCCTTTGAACAGTTCGGCGGGCACGTTGCCGCGCAACACGTCGCTGGCGGCCACGCTGACAAAGCTGCTGGGGTGCTGCCGCCATGCGATGCGGATGTTGCCTTGCTCGTCAAGGGGCAGGCGGGGCAGCACTTGTTTGGTGCCCACCAGGCTCCAGGGGGCGTCCCACAGGTCGCCGCGTTGGGGGCGCAAGTCGGTTTCGCCGGTGGCTTGCATCACCGCAGCCAGGCTCAGTGCGGGGTAGGCCTGGTTTTGCCAGCACACCACGGCGGGTTGGTGGCGCACCACGCCGTCGTGCGCCAGGCTGGGGGTGATGTGCCCGGTGTGCCCCGTTGGCAGCTGGCCCAGTTGGGCCAGCGCGGGCAGGTTGGCCAAAAAACCACCTGCCTGTGCAAAGGGGGCGGGGCAGCTGGGCCAATCGAGCGCGCCAGCGGGTTGACCGGCCTGGGGCATGGACTCGTTGCCTTGCGCCGTGGGCAGTGCAAACACCTGGGCCAGCACAGGGTGGTTGCGTTTGACGGCGTTCAGCAGGGCTGCATCGTCGGGGCGGGTGTCGCTGAACACCACGTCAAGAATTTGCAGCTGTGCGCCCATGCCGCCAATGCGGTCAAGCAACTGGGCCACGGTGGCGCGGGGCCAGGGCCAGGTGCCCACCTGTTCAAGGCTGCGGTCGTCAATGTCGACCACAATCAGGCGGCGCTCGTCGGTGCGGGTGGCTCCCATGCGCCAGACGGCGTCGCCCACACGGGCTTCGATGGCTTCAAGGGCCTGGCTGCTCCAGATGGCCAGTGCGGCTGTTGCCAGCAATGACAGCGCGGCTGCGCCCAGCGCCATCCAGCGCCACGGCGCGTTGCTGCGTCGCGGTGAGGGTGCAAAGCTCAATCAGCGTCCCCAGAGCGTCACACCCCGCAGGGCTCCGGCTGGCAGCAGTTTTTCGAAGGCGTAGGCGGCCTCTTGCCGGTCGGTGGTGATGGCGCCCATCAGCGTGGCATCTCCTGCTGTGGCTTGCATGGCCCCGGTGGGTGTGATGACGCCGCTGGCGTTCATGCTTTGGTAGCCAATTTGTGTGCCTTGCATGGCCAGCGCGGTTTGGAACACGGTGCGCGAAAAGTCGACCGTCAGGTTGCCGCCCAGCACGGCGACGGTTTGAGGTTTTTCCCAGACGGCAGGGGGCAGCAGGTGGGCGGTTGCGCTGGCCAGCCTGAAGTTGACCACGGCTTCGTTGGGCAAGCTGGCGGTGTCAAGCCCTGTTTCGGTGGTTTTCATGAGTGCATAGGCACCGTTGCCCACCAGTTTGGTTTGGCCTGCGGCAACGGCTTCGGCAAAGGTTTTGACGAAGGCGTCGGCCTTGAAGCCGGGCGTCCAGTCGTACCGGGCCCAGCTGAGCTGTTTGACCTGGGGTGGCCCAACGGGGACAGGGACCGGCACGATCTCGGGCGGGGCTTCGGCCACCACAGCGGGTGGTGTGGGCTCGGGTACCAAGGCCACGGGCGGCGGCGCGAGGGCGGGAATGTCTGCCGCTGGCGGGGTCACGGGTGCCAGTGCAGGCGTGGTGGGTGCCGGTGCGGGTACTTCCAGCACGGCCACGGCTGCGCCACGGGTTTCGCTGTCGAGCACCTTCACGGCGGGTGACGCTTCGTGGCGCGAATCGCCCAGCTCGGGGGGGCGGTTGCCAGCGGATGCCACCAGGTTTTCAGGCGCGGTGGGTTGGACTGCTGGGCCCGCCGGGCGGGTGAACGGGCGGTTGATGTGCTGGGCGGCTGCCACCATCAGGGGCGTGCTGTCGCGGCTGCTGAGTTCGAGCATTTGCCCGCGCATGTCGGCTGACAGCAGGGTGGCTGCGCTGCTTTGGCAGGGGCCCACTGACGTTGCACACCCGTTGGCCAGCGGTGCCAGCACGATGGCGCCGGTGTAAACGGTGGCGGTGGTGCCTGCGACTTCGGAGCGCACGGTGAAGTCGGTGCCACGCACGCCAATGGCGGCCACAGGGGTGTTCAGGCGGAAGCGCTCGCGGGCGGCTTCGCCCCATGCCCCGGTGATGGAGCGTGCAGCGCCTTCGTCGAGCTTGAACTTGATGGCGCCCAGCTGGGGCTGCTGTGGGTTGTGGCTGTAGCTTTCGATGAGCATGCGGCTTTGCGGCCGTACGCTGAGGCTGGCACCGTCAACGAAGCGCAGGTACACGTGGCCACCGGCCTGGGTTTCGACACGGTCGCCCACGCGCACGGGGCTGCCGGGGTGAGCAGGGGTGCTGGCACCGTCTGCCGCGACGATGCGTGCCTGCCCAATGACCAGCGTGGCTTCGCCCACCACGGGTGCAGCGGGTGTGGTTTGTGCAAATGTGTGGTGTGCCTGCAGCGTGGCCAGGCAAGCAAGGGTGAAGTGTGCAAGTTTCATGGAGGGCACTCCTCAGGCGCAGACGGTAACAATGGGGTACAAGTTTCTCATGTCTGGTTTGGTGTGTCTGTGTTTCCCATCACACGGTGCTGTACATGGGGATCGGTAAACTCGTTGGCACATGCCTGTTTCAATTCAACTGCTTTCGCGCTTCCCGTTGTTGCAGCCGCTGGACCGTGAGGCCCTTGAGCCGCTGTCACGCGCCATGTCGCTGAAAGAGTTTGCGCGGCGGGGGGTGGTGATCGCGAAAGAAAACACCCTGATGGACCTGGGCTTCCTGGTCGAAGGGCGGCTGCAGGGGGTGGACTTCACGGTCGATGGTCGCAGCGTGGGCCTGTATTTTGTAGACCCAGGCGACTATTTTGGCGAATTGCCGCTGGTCGATGGCAAGCCGTCTGCCGAGCATGTGGTGGCGGCGGTGAAGTCGGTGGTGGCGTTTCTGGATGCACGGGCCGCCCGCGACCTGATCTTGAACAACCCTGCGCTGGCGCAAGCGGTGATGGCCCGATTGGCGCAGCGCGTGCGAGACGGGCTGGCGCAGCGCACCCTGCTGTCGCTGCCCAACCCGTTTCAGCGCTTGTGTGCCCTGCTTTTACAATTGCCGTCCGTTGTGGTGCAGGGTGTGGTCACGATCGAGCAGGCACCCACGCACCAGGAGTTGGCCATCATGATCAATTCCAGCCGCGAAACCGTGACGCGTGCTTTCCAGGTGTTTTTCACCCACCGCATTCTGGTCCGTGATGGCAATGCCCTGCGCCTGGACAAGCAGGCATTGCTGCAAGACATTGCGCAGGGCCGGGCAGATCCGCCCAAGGCCTGACGCGTGGGCCACCTCTCCTTTTGTTTGCTTCTTCTATATAGAGTGTTTGAACCGTGCGTTTCCCCCTGATGTCCTACCTTTGGCCCCGCAAACATTGGCCGTTGGTGACCCAACTGACCCGCCGCGAGGTGGACAGCCGCTTTCGCCAGAGCCTGATGGGCGGGTTGTGGCTGGTCATCACGCCGCTGGCCATGTTGCTGGTGCTGACGCTGGTGTTCCGGCAAGTGATGGGGGTGCGGTGGCCGGGCCTGTCGCACGAAGAAAGCCATTTGGCGTTTGCCTTGCGCTTGTATGCGGGCTTGGCGCTGTTCCAGTTTTTTGCCGATGCGGTCAACCGCGCGCCCATGCTGGTGCTGTCGCAGCCGCAGCTGGTGAAGAAAGTGGTGTTCCCGCTGGAGTTGCTGGCCTGGGTGAACGTGGGCAGCGCGCTGGTGGGGTTGCTGGTGTCGGGCGCGCTGTTGCTGGCGGGTGTGGTGTGGCTGGAAGGTGGCTTGCCTGTGTCTGCCCTGGCGTTGCCGCTGGTGTGGTTGCCCATGGTGCCGTTGTTGCTGGGGCTGGGGTGGTTGCTGTCGGGCATGGGCACCTATGTGCGCGACGTGGGGCAAATTCTGGGGCCGGTGCTGTCGGCCATGATGTTCCTGACGCCCATTTTTTTCCCGGTTGAATCGCTGCCTGCTGGCGTGCGGGGCTGGATGGCGCTGAACCCGTTGGCCGAGCCCATCACGCAAACGCGCCGCGTGTTGCTGGAAGGAAACTGGCCGGTTTGGGATGCGTGGGCACTGCATGCTGCCGTGTGCATGGCGGTGGCTGTGTTGGGTGCGGCTTGGTTTGCGCGCGTGCGCCGGGGGTTTGCGGATGTCGTCTGACCACAGCACCAATCTGGCTGCAGTGCAGCCGCACATGCTGATCCAGGCCGAGGGCCTGGGCAAGCGGTATGAACTGTTCGACAAACCGGCTGACCGCCTGAAGCAATTGCTGTGGGGCCGCTGGCACAACTATGGCCGCAGCTTCTGGGCGCTGCAAGACGTGAGTTTTTCGGTGGCCCGTGGCGAGGTGGTGGGCCTGGTGGGGCGCAATGGCGCGGGCAAGTCGACCTTGCTGCAAATGGTGTGTGGCACGGTGCAGCCCACAGCGGGCAAGCTGACGGTCAACGGGCGCATTGCGGCGTTGCTGGAGCTGGGGGCCGGGTTCAACCCCGATTTTTCGGGCATCGAAAATGTGTACCTGAATGCCGCGTTGCTGGGGCTGACCCGTGCCGAGGTGGATGCCAAGCTAGACGCCATTCTGGCGTTTGCCGATATCGGGGCATTCGTGCACCAGCCGGTCAAAACCTACTCCAGCGGCATGTTCGTGCGGCTGGCGTTTGCCGTGGCCACCAGCCTGGACCCTGAAATTCTGGTGATTGACGAAGCGCTGTCGGTGGGCGATGGGGCGTTTGCCCGCAAGTCGTTCGAACGGGTGATGCAAATGCGCGAGCGTGGTGCGGCGGTGCTGTTTTGCTCGCACTCCATGTACCACATACAGGCGCTGTGCACGCGCGCACTGTGGCTGGAAGGTGGGCACGTGCGCCAGTACGACACGGCGGCCAAAGTGACCTCGGCCTACGAAACGGCGCTGGTGGCCGAGTCGGCGCACAGGGTGAATGAAGACAATAAAAACATAGCTGGAGGCGCAATTGGGGAAGGCGCTGGAGGCCAAAAAAGCTTGAAATTGACGGGTCTGTCGGCAGAATCGGTGTTTGCAGTGGACGAAGGCGCTGTGGGCGCGGCGGGCCACACGGAGGACACGGGGCGCATCGTGTCCATCGACGCCTGGACCGACGACGGCCAGCAGGGGCGCGAGTTGGCGGTGCAGTCGGGGCACACGTCGGTGCATGTGCGGGTGCGGTTTGCCAGCAACCCGGCATTGCCCGCCCCGGCGGTGGCGTTTGGCTTGGCGCATCTGAGTGGGGTGACCATTTCAAGCGGCATCAGCTTGCGGCACAAGCATGTGTTTGCGCGTGATGCGTCGGGCCATGGCACGGCGCACCTGACGTTGTCGGCCATGCCGTTGTTGCAGGGCGACTATTTCCTGACCATTTTCCTGGCCTGCGAAAACGGGTTGCAGGTGTATGAGTTTGTGGAGCGCGCGGTCACGCTGCGGGTCAGCCAGACGGGCCTGGAGCAAGGCTTGGTGGTGATGCCGCAGGTGTGGCAGGACGACACCGTTGCGCCTGCGCCGGTGGGAGTGGGCGCATGAGCGCAGCACGGAGGGTCGTCCGGTGAGCCGTGCTGCATCGGCTCGGGTGAAGCCCGGTCAATGGCCAGTGCTGGACTTGACCGAGGCCGACTGGCCCGACATCCGGCAACTGTTTGCCGAGGTGTTTGGCACCACACTGACACCTGCCATGCAGGCCTGGAAATACGGCGGCGGCCGTGGCGTGGGCATGGGGGTGCGCGATGGCACTGGCACGCTGGTGGCCCACTATGGCGGCGGGTACCGCCCCCTGGCCGCCAACGGTGTGGTGTGCACCGCCATCCAGATGCAGGATGTGATGGTGTCGCCCACGGCGCGCGACGTGCTGGCCCGGTTTGGCCCGTTTGGGCGGCTGACGCGGGCCTTCATTCAAAACCGGGTGGGCGCGCAGCAGGGTGTGCCGTTCGGTTTTGGTTTTCCCAGTGGGCGGCACCTGAAGCTGGGCAACCGGTTGGACATGTACCGCGCGCTGGAGCCGGTGTGGGCGTTTCGCTGGAGCGCGGCCGACCCCGTTCAGGCCTTGGCCGCTGAAGCCCGGTTGCAGCCGCTGGATTGGGGCAGCGCCACCGACCTGGCTGCGCTGGACGCACTGGCCAGCAGCCATGCCACGTTGCAGGCCGACATGCTGATGCCTGTTCGCGACGCGGCCTGGTGGCGCCACCGTTATGCCAACCACCCCCACCATGTGCATGCCGTGTGCTGGGTGTACCTGCCGGATTCACCCGACCCCGTGGCCGCAGTGGTGGTGCGGCAGTTTGACCCGGACCAAGATTGGGAACTGATGGATTGGCTGGTGGCCAAGCCAACCGCACACGGCCTGCTGCTGCCGGCCTTGTTGCGCTGGGCTGCGCAGGAAGGTGTGCCGGGTTTGGCGCTGTGGGCCAGCCATGCCACCGTGGCGCAGTGGCCTGATGCCGCCCTGGCCGCAGTCCACAAGTCGCACGCTTGCGAAATGGCCGTGACGCATGACGTGGTGTTGTCGCAATCGGTGGCCCACTGGGCGGGTCGCGTGTGGGTGACCGGTGGCGACACCGATTTCCGCTGACACATGGGGGTGCATGTGACCAAGCTGACGTTCGTGAGTTGTGTCAACCGCCCCGAGGTGGCACACAGGTGTTTGCTGGCATCGCCTTGTCTGCAGCCTCAACAGGGGCACCAGCTGATTCTGGCGTCTGGCATGGCCAGCGCGGGGCAGGGCGCGTTGTGGGGTGCGCGGTTGGCGCGGCACAACTGGATGGTTCTGCTGCACCAGGATGTGTATTTGCCCGCTGGGTGGGACACCCGCTTTCTGGCCAGCCTGGCTGCAGCTGAACAGGCTTTGCCGGGTGTGGCGGTGGCGGGTGTGTATGGCGTGCGGGCCGATCAAGCCCATGTTGGGCATGTTTTTGACCGTGATCGCTGGTTGGGAAAGGCAAGTTTGCTACCTGAAAAGGTACGTTCGCTTGACGAGTTGCTTCTGGCCGTTCGGCTGGATGCCGGGCTGCTGCCTGACCCAGGGCTGGGTTGGCACTTGTATGGCACAGACCTGTGTCTGCAGGCCGAAGCAAAGGGGCTGCCTGCCGTGGTGTTGGATGCCCCTTGCGAACACCGGGCCAGTTTGATGCGCGAGCCCGATGGCCACAACACCGGGCACGTGTCAGCTATGCAGCCAGTGGTTGACGCGTTCAATGCCAGTGTCTGCCGCCTGACGGCCATGTGGCCCCAGGCGTTGCCGGTGACCACGACGGTGGCGACGGTGTACGACGGTTATCAATATGTTTTGCCCATGGGCACAGGTGGTGGTGCATGAACGCACCCGACGCATTGCCTGACGACGTGGCCAAGCGCCGCTGGCTGTGGCAGGGCCCCGATTACGGCAGGCTGTTGCCCGCCATGGCCAGGCTGCCTGAGCGGCTGGGCTACAACCTGTCTGGCCTGAGGGGCAGGCTGAACTGCCGCTGGGGGCGCGACTGGGCCGAGTTGTCGGTGGGGCAGCGCTACATTGGCGAGCGAACGGCGGCGGCTTACGGTGCGCTGTTTCCCGGCACCGCGCCGCAGGCCATTGCCGACTGGGTGACCGAGCGGTACCAGACGGTGTCGGCCGAAGAGCTGGAAGGGCAGCGCATTGCGCGGGGCACGCTCGACGTGTTTGCGGCGGGTCAACCCGATCTGTCGGGCCGCATGGCCAGGTTGGACGGGCTTGGGGCGGGTGGCCTGGTGGTGTTGCAGGCGCACTTCAACAACCCGTTGGTGGGGTGCATGGGGCTGGCGCGGGCCACGGGCCGTCGCGTGTGGGTGACCATTTCGGCGGTCACAGACCACCCGCAGGTGCACCCCGCTGTGTCAATGCACTTCAAGCGCAAGTACGCCCAGGCACAAGCCAGTTTGAATGGCGGCGGGTTTCAGGAAACCGAGAGCCCGGTGGGGTTGCGCCGGTTGTACCGGGCGCTGAAAGCCGGTGACCTGGTGGTGGTGATGGCCGACCTGCCTGCCGCACCGGGCCAGGAGGGTGTGTGTGTGCCCTGGCTGGGGCAGCATCGGGTGATGGCGGCAGGCGCCGTGCGCCTGGCCAGGCAAACGGGCTGCGCCATGGCGGCCATGGTGGTGACATGCCCGGCAAACGGTGCGTGGCAGTGCTCACTGAGCGAGCCGCTGTTGCCACAGCCTGACGTGCCCGATGGCACGGACGCGGCTGTGGGCGCGGCATATGAGACATTGGGTGCGGCCATCAGGGGCAACCCCGGCCGTTGGTGGGCAGCACATTTGCTGCAAGACGCCCCTCGCTGCGATGGCAGTGGTGGCGACACGAAGGGGCATGGGCCATGACGTTGGACTGGGTGGTGATCAGGGCAAGCAACCCGGCGGATGCGGGTGATGCCCAGTTTGGCTTGCGTGCGTTGCAAACACTGTGGACGGCTCAGACGCGTGTGCTGGTGGGCATGGATTGGGCGCAAGCCTTGGCGCTGCTGCCTGCCGAGGCCCACGGCCAGATGCTGGTATTGGACGGTGCCTGGCTGTCGGTGGACAGCCGATGCCTTGAGCGCCTGGGCTGGGCACTGAGCCAGGGGGCCGACGTGGCGCAGGCCTGCGATTCAGCCCAGCCTGCGCCCATGCAGCCTGTGGCCTATGCCACGTTGGGTGGCATGGCGCGTTTTGTCAACCTGCACCCGGTGGCGGTGTACCCGGTCGAGGCGGCCACGGCCACTGCCAAGTTTGAATTGGGCACGGTGGCTGGGTGGCGCAAGCGGCAGGCTGGCACGGCCCAGGTGGTGCGGGTGAGTGGTGCCTGGGTGCACGATTCAAGCGGGTTTTTTTCGTCGGCACGGGAGGAAATGCTGCCGCTTGTGCCTGCCGGTGTGCGCTCCGCTGTCGATGTGGGTGGTGGCGAGGGGGGGTTTCTGTCTGCCTTGAAGGCGCAGCAGCCCCAGGTGCGGACGCAGTTGGTCGAGCTGACCGAAGGTGCCGCCGCCAAGGCACGGGGCCGGGCGGGTGTGGACGCGGTGTGGGTGGGCGACTTCCAGGCCTGGGCACCCGATGAACAGTTCGACTGCATCAGTTTTCTGGATGTGATCGAGCACATGGTGGACCCTGAGCAGGCTTTGCGCCACGCGCGCAGTTTGCTGTCAGACAAGGGTTGTGTGGTGATGTCCATCCCGAACGTGGGGCATTGGTCGGTGGTGGCTGATTTGCTGGAGGGGCGGTGGGACTGGGCGCCATCGGGCATTCACTGTTACACCCATGTGCGGTTTTTCACACGCAAATCGATTGAAGACATGTTGACCCGGGTTGGCCTGAGAGCTGAGGCCTGGTTGCCTGTGGTGGTGCCGGGCCAGGCTGAATGGCTGGCGCATTGGCGCCAAAGCCCGGATCTGGCGGTAGATGTGAATGCGCTGAATGTGTACGCCTTTGGTGTGCGTGCGGTGGCATCGGAGGGTTGATGAAGACGGTCACGGCCATTCTGGTGAACTATCGGGGGGCGGCTGACATCGTGTTGGCGGCGCAGTCGGTCAGGGCAGATGCGCCAGCCGTCAGCATCGTGGTGGTTGACAACAGCGAATGTGATGCACAGGCCACCCATTTGCGTACACATTTGCCGGTTGGCGTGGAGTTGCTGGTGGCACCCACCAACCTGGGGTTCGGCGCGGCTTGCAACTGGGGGGCGGCCCACTGCCCCGCCGACGGGTACTTTCTGGTGAACCCTGACGTGCGGGTGCTGCCGGGGTGTGTCGATCGGTTGGTCAGTGCCATGACTTGCAACCCCCACATCGGGGCGATTGCGCCCGTTCAATTTCTCGATGCTGCGCAAACATGGCAATTTTCACCTGCCTGGTTGCCCAGTGCGGTGGGGGTTTGGGCAAGGGAGCTGGCTGTACGCAGTGGGGCGGTCCAGGCCAGAATGGCCCGCGCGGTGCGGTCAGAGTCTTTCAGGCTGTGGGCTGCGGGTGAGGCTGCTTTGCCACTGCGGCAACGTGCGTTGTCGGGGGCCGCAGTGCTGGTCAGGCATGCATGCCTAGACCCCGATTTTGGGTTGTTTGACCCGCGCTATTTCATGTATTTCGAGGACTCAGACTTGTGTGTCCGTTTGCGTCGGCGGGGGTGGCAGTTGGCCGTTTCGCCGGGGGCAAAAGCGTTGCACCTGTGGCAAATGGGTGGACACAAGAACGACTTGATGGCGTCGGCAGCCCCGATTTTTTTTGACAGGCACCATGCAAACAGCGTCTGGCTGAAGAAGTTCAGGCACATTCAGGCGACGCCTGTGCCCGTTCAGTCGCACGTTGAATGGCGGACTGGTGAGTCTTTGAGCGTGCCAGCGGCATGGCAGTCGGGCTGGATGCTGGAGTTGAGCCCGTTGTTGGTTTTTTTGCCTTCTGTCGGGCGTTTGGGGGCGGGCCCGGTGGTTCAATGGCCTGCCAGCGTGGCTCAGGCTGTAGGTGGGGCACAGTTGTATGCCCGGTTGACGCCGATTGAGCCCATTCAACACGAGCCGTTGATGGCAACCATGCTGGGTTGAGTTGCTATTTCGGTAATGGGACCGGGCGCGCGGAACACAACTGGGATAATCAAAGGTTGTTTCGGAAACAGGAGTTAACCATGTCCAAACGATCTTGTCAGCTGAACGCCGTCGGCACCGGTTTGGTGGGTGTTTTGCTGTGGGCGCTGCATCTGCAGGCGTGTGCTCAGGCGAATACGCCGTTGACGCCTGCATTGGGCCAACTGTCGCAAACGAATCCGTTTGACGCCGAACGCAAGTTGTGGCCGGACCGCACGCCGCCACCGCCACCGCCACCCGTACCCGCACCGGTCACGGATGCCGACCTGGAGGTGTATGGCGTTGTGATGGCCGGTGGTGCGCAGAAAGCGCTGTTGAAACTGGGTAAGCGGTTTGAAGGAGTGCCTGCTGGTTCCAACGGTATATCTGTGGTGCCTGTGGGCGCGCGGTTGGGGGAGTTTGTGTTGTCGCAACTCAAGCCGGACCAGATTTTGCTCAAGGCCCCAGGGGGGGAGCAGTGGATCCGTTTCAGCGTCAAAAAAGACCGCAGCGGTGGACCGGTTGCAAACCAGACGGCGGCTGCCCAACCGGCTGCTACTTTTCAACCGCCAGCGCAGGTGCCCACATTTGGCGGCGCAGGCATGCCACCGCCCGCAGGAGCACCTTTTGGCCTGACCAGCGGTGCCAGCGGAGCTGTTAGCACGGGGGGGGCACCGGGCGGGGTACCTATTGCACCAGTGGGTGGGGCGCAAGCCGCTCAAGAGGCCACATCGCCACCCGCAGTTCAGCCGGGTAGTCTGGCAGCTGCCATTTTTGCCGCGCAGGCTGCACAGAAGGCTGCAGCCGATGGGTCGGCACCTGCCACTTCAGCGCCGGGTGTCAACCCGTTCGAAGCGCTTTTTCAACAACAGAAAAAATAGGGCGCAGATCAACGGCCCGCCTTTCCCATCTGCCGAGCAGGCTTCGATGGGCGGGCAGGGTTGTTTGCGCTTGCATGCATGATTTTCAAAGAAACCGATGCCGTACCGTATTCATTGAGTCCGGTATCCACTGCACCCGATGTGTGGGTGTTTGCCCCGCACCCTGATGACGAAGTTTTCGGGTGTGGTGGGGCTTTGGCATTGCACGTTCAACGTGGTGCCAGGGTGCATGTGGTGTTGATGACGGCGGGTGAACAGCAGTCGGGCGAATCCACTGGGGTTCGGTTGGCTGAAAGCGAGGCTGCTGCGGGTGTGCTGGGGTATGCCACTGTGTTGTGCTGGCATTTGCCGGACCGTGGCGTGGCGTTTTCTGAGCAGCTGGTTGAGCGGGTGATGGCTTGCCTGGCGGATACGCCGACGGCAGTGGTGTACGCACCGTCTTTGTGGGAGGCCCACCCCGATCACCGGGGTTGTGCATTGACTGTTGCCGAGGCAGTGCGGCGCTCAGGTGGCGTGCGGGAGTTGTGGTTTTACGAGGTGAGCGCACCATTGCGTGCCAACGCGCTGGTGGATGTGTCGGGTGTCTGGGCGCTCAAGGAACGGGCGATGACCTGTTTTGCGAGCCAGGAAGCCGTGCTGCCTTATAGCGACTACATCGGTGCATTGAACCGGTACCGGGCTTTGACGGTGTTGCCACAAGGGCATGTGGAGGCGTTCGAGCGTTACCCCGCCGATGGGTTGGCTGCATTGGCCATTGACGCGCCGGCGCAAGCGATGCGGCGCCACGGTGTGCCAGCGGTGCCAGCTGACTTGCCTTTGGTGTCGGTGATCGTTCGAACCATGGGGCGCACTTCGCTGGTGCGTGCTGTGGCTTCCGTGCTGGCGCAAACGTATTCTTATATAGAGGTGGTGGTGGTGAACGCCTCAGGCCACGTCGAGTTGCCAGCCGACGTGACGGCCATTGATGCGGTGCGCGTGGTGTCTGCGGGTGTCCAGTTGGGCCGTTCAGATGCAGCAAACGCAGGTCTGCATGCAGCCAGGGGTGCATGGTTGATGTTCCTGGACGATGACGACTGGCTTTACCCTGACCACATTGCCAAACTGGTCCGCGCCCAATGGAAAAAAGATGGGGTGGTGGGTTATTACAGCGACGTGGAGTGCCTGGACGCAAACGGAGACAAAACGGGGACGGTGTTTGCACAACCGTATTCACCCGACGAGTTGGTGTACGGCAACTTTCTGCCCATTCATTCGGTGCTGTTCGATCGGCGCGTGGTGGACGGCGGCGCACAGTTTGACCCGGCATTTGACTTGTATGAGGACTGGGATTTCTGGCTTCAGGTCGAACGAATGGGGCGGTTTGAACGGGTGCCAGGCATATC